>CANRIA010000004.1 GCA_947630555.1 uncultured Clostridia bacterium | reverse complement strand
CTCTCTCTTGCAGAGCCTCTCCTCTTAGAAAACAGTTCACCGAACTGTTTTCTAATTCACCTCTTGCAGAGCGCACGCTGTGTTTTGTGGGGCTCTGCCCCACACCCTGCAAGCCTTTTGAAAAAGGCTTGACCGAAAACTTTTCTTTTCTTGACAAGGACTAAAACTTTTGCGCAAAGTGAAATGACGTCAGTGTTGATAACTCTCAATTTATATCATTATATCATATTCGTTGAATATTTTCAAGAGGAAAATAAAAACGCAGTGCGACTTTCATCACACTGCGTTTAGATCAATCAGCAAAATTATTCGTTGATAGCGATAACAACGCCTGAACCAACTGTTCTGCCGCCCTCACGGATAGCGAAACGAAGTCCCTCTTCGATAGCTATCGGCTGGATAAGCTCAACGTCCATTTCAACGTTGTCGCCGGGCATGCACATTTCCTTGTCAGCAGGAAGAGTGATAACGCCGGTAACGTCGGTAGTTCTGAAATAGAACTGCGGTCTGTAATTGTTGAAGAAAGGAGTATGACGTCCGCCCTCTTCCTTCTTCAGAACGTAAACCTGACCTCTGAACTTGGTGTGGGGGTGAATAGAACCCGGCTTGCAGAGTACCTGACCTCTTTCGATCTCGGTTCTCTGGATACCACGGAGAAGTGCGCCTATGTTGTCGCCTGCTTCAGCGTAGTCGAGTATCTTTCTGAACATTTCGATACCTGTAACAACGGTCTTCTTTCTCTCGTCGGTAAGACCGATTATCTCAACTTCGTCGCCGTTGTTGAGCTGACCTCTCTCAACTCTGCCGGTAGCAACAGTACCACGGCCTGTGATGGTGAATACTTCCTCAACAGGCATAAGGAACGGAAGGTCGGACTTACGGTCGGGGGTAGGAATGAAGCTGTCAACAGCATCCATAAGCTCAACGATAGGAGCATATACGGGATCGGTAGGATCGTTGGAATCGGATTCAAGAGCCTGGAGAGCAGAACCCTTGATGATAGGAGTATCATCGCCGGGGAATTCATACTTGTCAAGCAGTTCTCTGATGTCCATTTCAACGAGTTCGAGAAGTTCGTCGTCGTCAACCTGGTCAGCCTTGTTCATAAATACAACGATTGCAGGAACGCCAACCTGACGAGCGAGCAGTATGTGCTCTCTTGTCTGAGCCATAGGGCCGTCAGAAGCAGCAACAACAAGTATTGCGCCGTCCATCTGAGCAGCACCGGTGATCATGTTCTTTACATAGTCGGCGTGACCCGGGCAGTCAACGTGAGCATAGTGACGGTTCTTGGTCTCATACTCAACGTGAGCGGTGTTGATCGTTATACCTCTTTCTCTCTCTTCGGGAGCAGAGTCGATGTTGGCATAGTCCTTCTTCTCTGCAAGGCCCTGCATAGCGAGAACCTTTGTGATAGCTGCGGTAAGAGTAGTCTTGCCGTGGTCAACGTGACCGATAGTACCAATATTAACGTGCGGCTTGGTACGTTCAAATTTTGCCTTTGCCATTGGATTTTCCTCCTTAAATTTCAAGTTTATGATCTCTGTCGATAAAATACATTATCTACATTATAACAGATTGATTTACAAAAAGCAAGTCCGAATTGAAAATTATTCTTCGTCGCCCTTATTTCTCGTAGAGATTATCTTCTCCGCGATGTTCTTAGGAACCTGCGTATAGCTGTGCGGCTCCATAGTATAGTTGCCTCTGCCCTGCGTTTTGGATCTGAGGTCGTTTGAGTAACCGAACATTTCGGAAAGCGGAACGAGCGAGTCTACCTGCGCTGTACCGTTGTTTACTTCCTGACCGAGGATCTGACCGCGCCTTGAGTTAAGGTCGCCTATTACCGTGCCCATAAAGTCTTCGGGAACGAATACCGAAACTTTCATTATAGGCTCGAGTATAACTGCCGCGCCCTTTCTCATGGCCTCTTTGAACGCCATAGAACCTGCGATAGAGAATGCCATTTCGGACGAGTCAACTTCGTGGTAAGAGCCGTCGTAAAGAGTTACCTTTACGTCAACTACCTGATAGCCTGCCAGAACGCCTGCTTTCATAGCTCCCTGAATACCCTTGTCAACAGCAGGGATATATTCCTTGGGGATAGCGCCGCCGACAACCGAGTTTATAAACTCATAGCCCTTGCCGGATTCGTTAGGCTCTACCTTGATCTTAACATGACCGTACTGACCTTTACCGCCTGACTGTCTGGCGTACTTGTGGTCAACGTCAGCCATTTTTGTGATAGTTTCCTTATAAGCTACCTGCGGTGCGCCTACGTTTGCCTCTACCTTGAACTCACGCAGCATTCTGTCAACGATTATTTCAAGGTGAAGTTCGCCCATACCTGCAATAATGGTCTGACCTGTTTCTTCGTCTGTCCATGTTCTGAAGGTCGGGTCTTCTTCTGCAAGCTTTGAAAGCGCGATGCCCATCTTCTCCTGACCTGCTTTGGTCTTAGGCTCGATAGCCAGCTGGATAACAGGCTCGGGGAACTCCATAGATTCGAGGATAACGGGATTTTTCTCATCACACAGCGTATCGCCGGTGGTGGTATTTTTCAGACCTACCGCAGCAGCAATATCTCCCGAATAAACTCTTTCGATATCCTTTCTGTGGTTTGAGTGCATCTGAACTATACGTCCTATTCTTTCCTCTTTATCTTTAGTAGCGTTATAAACGCCGCTGCCTGCATCAAGCACGCCCGAATAAACTCTGAAGAAGCACAGTTTACCAACAAACGGGTCTGTAGCTATCTTGAATGCCAAAGCTGCAAACGGTGCATCGTCGGAAGACGGTCTTGTGCACTCCTCGCCTGTTTCGGGGTTTACGCCCTTTATATCGGGTACATCGGTAGGAGCAGGCATATAGTCGATTATAGCATCGAGCAGCTTCTGCACGCCCTTGTTTCTGTACGAAGTACCGCAGGTAACGGGTACCATTGTATTAGCAATAGTAGATTTTCTTATGCAGGTCTTTATCTCGTCTATAGAAAGCGTACCTTCTTCAAAGTATTTTTCCATAAGAGCCTCGTCCTGCTCTGCAACGTGCTCTACCATTTCGCCGTGATATTTCTCAGCAAGCTCTTTCATATCCTCGGGTATCTCTTCAACTCTTATATCCTTGCCGAGGTCATCGTAATAAACATACGCTTTCATCTCAACCAGGTCTATGATACCCTTAAAAGTATCTTCCGAGCCGATAGGGAGCTGTATGGGAACAGCGTTGCATTTCAGTCTGGTGTGAAGCATTTCAAGAACTCTGTAAAAGTCAGCGCCCATAATGTCCATTTTGTTTACATAGACAAGTCTGGGGACTTTATAGTTATCAGCCTGACGCCAAACCGTTTCAGTCTGCGGTTCAACACCGCCCTTAGCGCAAAGCACCGTTACCGAACCGTCAAGAACTCTGAGCGAACGTTCAACTTCAACAGTAAAGTCAACGTGACCCGGAGTATCTATTATGTTCAGTCTGTGACCTTTCCAGTAGCAGGTGGTAGCAGCCGAAGTAATTGTTATACCTCTTTCCTGCTCCTGCTCCATCCAGTCCATGGTGGCAGCGCCGTCGTGTGTTTCACCTATTTTATGATTGATACCGGTATAAAACAGGATACGTTCGGTAGTAGTAGTCTTACCGGCATCGATGTGCGCCATAATACCGATATTTCTGGTATTCTGCAATGAACACTCTCTTGCCATAGTTTCCTCCTGTTATTACCATCTGTAGTGTGCGAAAGCCTTGTTGGCTTCTGCCATTTTGTGAGTATCCTCACGTTTCTTGACTGAGCCGCCGACACCGTTAACGGCATCGAGTATCTCGTTTGCCAGTCTTTCTTTCATTGTCTGCTCGTTTCTCAGACGCGCATACTTGGTTATCCATCTCAGTCCCAAGGTCTGACGTCTTTCGGGACGCACCTCCATAGGTACCTGATATGTTGCACCGCCTACACGGCGTGCCTTTACTTCAAGGCTGGGCATGATGTTTTCCATAGCTGCCTCAAACATTTCAAGAGCAGGCTTGCCCGACTTTTCCTCAACTATCTCGAATGCGCCGTAAACTATCTTTTGTGCAACGCCCTTCTTGCCGTCGAGCATTATGTTGTTTACAAGTCTTGTAACGAGCTTTGAATTGTATACAGGATCGAGCAGAACGTCTCTCTTTGCAACTTTACCTCTTCTAGGCACTATAATTCCCTCCTTCATTAAATGATGAATTCATAGGTACTCGCTCGGCTCCTCACAGCCCTTTTCTGCTTATAGCCGCCCCGTCAGCGCTTGCAGAGGTCAATATATATCAACACTCCACATTCACTGTGGTCTCCGCGCTTTTAACGCGGCAATGAGTTTCTCATGATTTTTCTTTGAGCTTTTTACTTGGCTGCTCCTGCCTTGGGTCTCTTTGCACCGTACTTGGAACGTGCCTGCATTCTCTTGGCAACGCCCTGAGCATCAAGCGTTCCTCTTATGATGTGATAACGCACACCGGGGAGGTCCTTTACACGTCCGCCTCTGATAAGAACAACAGAGTGCTCCTGAAGGTTATGACCTATACCCGGGATATACGCCGTCACCTCGTTGCCGTTGGTAAGTCTTACTCTGGCAATTTTACGCATAGCAGAGTTAGGCTTCTTCGGCGTAGCAGTTCTTACCGCTGTGCAAACGCCTCTCTTTTGGGGGCAGCTCTGGTCGATAGCTATCTTCTTCTTTGAGTTATAGCCCTTCTGGAGTGCAGGTGCGGTAGACTTTACTGCGAGTACGTCTCTTCCCTTACGAACCAACTGATTAAAGGTCGGCATAATTTCTCTCCTTTCCTAAAAAATTTATGCGCACCTTGCCTGCAAAAGCAGACAATACGTCAGCATACCCTATTATTATATAATAGTTTTGGGCTTTTGTCAATATATTTATTCTCGAAAACCTGCATAAAAATGCAAATTTTATAGCCCTCACCTTGCACAAATATGTAAAAAACGGGGCGCTCACCGCATGATGAACGCCCCCTAGCCTTAGTTTTTAGTTATTGAACTGTGCTGCGTGGTCAATATAGCTTTCGCTCTTTCTTATCTCAACGTCGTTGTAGATATCCATTCCCGTACCGGCAGGAATAAGATTACCGATAATAACGTTCTCTTTAAGACCCGAAAGTTTATCCGTCTTGCCCCTGATAGCGGCATCGGTAAGGGCTTTCGTCGTTTCTTGGAACGAAGCTGCCGACATGAAGCTGTCGGAGTTGGACGAAGCCTTTGTGATACCCTGAAGCACCGGCACAGTCGTAACAAGAGCCGCGCCTTCAACGCCTGCATCTATTTCTTCCTGAATCTGCGCGTTTATCTCGGCTATCTCGTTCTTGTCAACCAGCGAGCCCGGCAGCAGGTAACTGCTTCCGCTGTCCTCTACCTTTACCTTCTTCATCATCTGGCGGACTATGACCTCAACGTGCTTGTCGTTGATATCAACGCCCTGTGAACGGTATGTCTTCTGTATCTCGGTGATGATATAATTCTGAACAGCCATTATGCCGTTTACAGCCAGTATATCGCCCGGATAGATAGAACCTTCGGTAAGCGGTTCACCGGCAGAGACTCTCTGACCGTCGATAACTTTAAGCTTCTGACCGTAAGGAATGGTGTATACTTCTTTCCTCGGCTCGTCGCTGTCAACGTCAAGTTCTTCGCTGGTAACGGTTATCTGATTTATCTTCTTGATCTCTTCTACCTTGCACACGCCCGCTATTCTTGTAATAGTAGCCGCGCCCTTGGGTCTTCTGCTTTCAAAAAGTTCTTCAACACGCGGCAGACCTTGTGTAATATCTTCCGCGTTGGCTATACCGCCCGTATGGAACGTTCTCATGGTAAGCTGTGTGCCGGGTTCGCCTATAGACTGCGCTGCTATAATACCAACAGCCTCGCCGACCGTAACGGTCTTGCCGTGAGCAAGGTTAGCACCATAGCACTTAGCGCAAACGCCGTGTTTAGCCTTGCACTGAAGCACGCTTCTTATCTCAATGCTGTTCTTGCCCTGTTCTTCAAGAATGGCAACAACTTTCTTGGCATCTTTGTCGTCCATCAGCTTGTTGTGAGAAACTATCATCTCGCCCGTCTTGGCATCTTTGATGTCCTCAACAAGGTATCTGCCTATAAGTCTTTCGGTCAGCGGCTCTATAACAGCGTTGCCGCTCTTTATATCGAACACTTCAATGCCCGATTCCGAACCGCAGTCGTCCTCGCGTATTATAACGTCCTGCGAAACGTCAACAAGACGTCTTGTCAGGTAGCCTGAGTCAGCGGTACGCAGAGCGGTATCTGCCAGACCCTTTCTGGCGCCTCTGGAAGAAATGAAGTATTCCAGAATGTTAAGACCCTCACGGTAGTTAGCTCTGATAGGCATTTCTATGGTCGAACCCGAAGTATTTGCTATAAGTCCTCTCATGCCTGCAAGCTGTCTCATCTGGTTTATAGAACCACGCGCGCCCGAGTCAGCCATCATATTGATAGGATTGTACTTGTCAAGATTCTTCTTCAAAGCATCGGTAACATCGTCGGTAGCCTTGTTCCAGATGTTTGCAAACTGCTTTGACTTCTCCTCGTCAGAGATAAGACCTCTGTTGTAGTTTTTGTACATCTTTGCCACCTTTTCATCAGCCTCGGCAATGATGGCCTGCTTCTGAGGAGGTATAACGGCATCGCAAACCGCAACGGTAAGACCCGACCTTGTAGAATACTTATAACCAAGCGCCTTTATCTTGTCAAGCACTTCGGAAGTGGTAGTCGTGCCGTGTATCTTTATGCACTTTTCGATAATGCTTGAAAGTTCGCTCTTTTTAACAAGGAACGATATTTCAAGGTCAAGCTCTTTCTCGCTTATCGTTCTGTCAACATAGCCAAGGTTCTGCGGTATTATCTCGTTGAAGATAAGTCTGCCGACGGTCGCATCAATAAGCTTTGATACCTGCTTTTCGCCTGCTTTTTTGCTTATTCTTACCTTGATAGGTTCTTGCAGTGTAACGGCTTTTGCATCATATGCCATTCTTGCCTCATTAACATCGCGGAACACCTTTACGGTAAGCTGACCGTTCTCGTCTAACATCTTTATATACGGGTCATTCTTTGAGAAGCCGTCTTTTCTGACAAGCTTTGCGGAAAGTTCCTCTGCTTCGTCTTTAAGTTTGGCTATCTCCTGCAAGTCCTCATCGGTAGGCTGCTTTTTCTTTTTAAGAGAATCCAGGCTTTCCTTTATAGCGTTGTACTCGTCTCTCATGTTCTCCATTTCTTTGTCAAGCTGGCTATCGAGAGGTCTGAGAAGCGTAAGGTAATAAGAACCCAGCAGCATATCCTGCGAAGGCACCGCAACAGGCTTGCCGTCCGAAGGCTTTAGCAGGTTGTTCGCGGCAAGCATTAAAAATCTTGCCTCTGCCTGCGCCTCTGCCGAAAGCGGAACGTGCACTGCCATCTGGTCGCCGTCAAAGTCCGCGTTGAACGCCGTACATACCAGCGGGTGCAGCTTTATTGCTCTGCCCTCAACAAGCACAGGTTCAAACGCCTGAATGCCCAGTCTGTGCAGAGTAGGCGCACGGTTGAGCATTACGGGGTGGCTCTGTATAACATTTTCAAGAGCATCCCACACTTCGGGGTCTGCTCTTTCTACCTTTTTACGGGCAGATTTTATATTTATATTCGGATTTGTATCTGCAAGTCTTTTCATAACAAAAGGCTTGAAAAGCTCCAGTGCCATTTCCTTAGGCAGACCGCACTGATACATTCTCAGTTCCGGCCCTACAACTATAACCGAACGTCCCGAATAGTCAACACGCTTACCCAGCAGGTTCTGACGGAAACGGCCCTGCTTGCCCTTCAGCATATCCGAAAGCGACTTGAACGCCCTTCCGTTAGGGCCTGTTACAGGTCTGCTGTGTCTGCCGTTGTCTATAAGGGCATCTACGGCTTCCTGCAACATTCTCTTTTCATTTCTTACTATTATTTCGGGCGCTTCCAGTTCTTTCATTCTTTTCAGACGGTTATTTCTGTTTATAACACGTCTGTAAAGGTCGTTAAGGTCGCTGGTAGCGTATCTTCCGCCGTCAAGCAGTACCATAGGCCTCAGTTCCGGCGGTATTACGGGTATAGCGTTTAGTATCATCCACTCCGGCTTGTTGCCCGAAAGTCTGAATGCCTCAACTATCTCCAGTCTTTTAAGCAGTTTAAGCCTCTTCTGCCCGGAAGAAAGATCTCTCAGTTCTTCTTTAAGGTCGTCAGCAACTACCTCAAGGTTATCTTTCCATTCCTCTTCGGGGATTTCCTCGCACATAGGGCAGTTTTTGCAGTCACACTGTCTTATGTCAAGCAGGTCGCTGTCACGCAGGGCTGTAAACTCGCAGTCGTCGCAGCCCTCTTCGCTGTCGGGCTTGGTGCAGCCTGCGCACATAGCTCTTTCCTCGTTAGAGCATCTTGCACAAAGTTCGCACTTTTTTCTCTGCTCTTCTGTGAACGACAGCCTTCCGTCATTTTCCAGCCTTTCGCGGAACATATCATATCTGTCGCTGCTGTATTCTCTCAGAAGTTCCTGAATAGCCTCAGCGCCCATGCCCACGCGGAAGCTGCTCTCGTCATACTTTTCAACGGCAGCCCTATACTCTGTCTCGCTCAGCAGCGAGCATTTTTCAAGCGGTGTAGAACCCGGGTCTATAACTATATACTTTGTAAAATACAGAACTTCTTCAAGTCTTTTCTGTGATACTTCAAGTATCTGACCTATTCTTGAAGGAGTACCCTTAAAGTACCATATATGAGATACAGGTGCAGCAAGCTCTATGTGACCCATTCTCTCACGGCGCACCTTTGCCTTGGTAACTTCAACGCCGCAGCGCTCGCAGACCATGCCCTTAAAGCGTATCTTCTTATACTTTCCGCAGTGGCACTCCCAGTCCTTTGTCGGTCCGAATATCTTCTCGCAGAAAAGTCCGTCCTTCTCAGGCTTCTGCGAACGGTAATTTATCGTTTCCGGTCTCGTTACCTCTCCATAAGACCAATCTCTTATCATCTCAGGTGAAGCAAGACCTATTCTTATTGAATCAAATGCTTTAAACTCCAAATTGCGAACCCTCTTTCTGATCTGATCATCGACATAACGTCGTGCTTATGATATTATTCCTCGTCAATATCGTCGTCCTCGTCCGAAAGGAAATCGTCCTCGTCTTCGTCGTCCTCGTCGTCATCATAATCGTCGTCGGCAACGTCGTATTCTTCAAGTTCGTCGTCGTCGAGATCTTCAAGATCGTCGGCATCAACATACTGATCGCCGGTGCCGTCATCTACAAACGATACCTCGTCGCTTATCACCGACTCACGCGGAGGAATATCATCGTCGTCAAAGCTCTGCTTTATGTCGATCTCCTCGTTGTTCTCGTCAAGCACCTTCATATTAAGGCAAAGCGACTGCATTTCCTTTATCAGTACCTTAAACGATTCGGGTATGCCAGCCTTAGGCACATTCTGACCCTTGACTATAGCTTCATAGGTCTTTACTCTGCCCACGGTGTCGTCCGACTTCACCGTCAGTATCTCCTGAAGCGTGTAAGCCGCGCCGTAAGCTTCCAGAGCCCAAACTTCCATTTCACCGAATCTTTGTCCGCCGAACTGCGCTTTACCGCCGAGCGGCTGCTGAGTTACCAGCGAATAAGGGCCTACAGAACGCGCGTGTATCTTATCATCAACAAGGTGGTGGAGTTTAAGATAGTACATATAACCTACAGTTATGCGGTTATCGAACTTCTCACCCGTTCTTCCGTCATAAAGCACCGTCTTGCCGTCTTCGGGCAGACCTGCTTCGCGGAAGCATTCTCTTATATCAGCCTCATGCGCGCCGTCAAATACAGGTGTCATGATGTTCCAGCCAAGTTTCTTTGCAGCCATGCCGAGATGTACTTCAAGCACCTGACCGATATTCATACGCGAAGGAACGCCGAGGGGGTTAAGGCATATATCAAGCGGTGTGCCATCTTCAAGGAAAGGCATATCCTCCTGCGGCAGTATGCGTGAAACAACGCCCTTGTTGCCGTGGCGGCCTGCCATTTTGTCGCCGACAGATATTTTACGCTTCTGCGCTATATAGCATCTTACCAGCTTGTTAACGCCGGGTGCAAGCTCGTCGCAGTTATCTCTTGTAAATATCTTAACATCAATTATAACGCCTGCCTCGCCGTGCGGCACTTTAAGAGAGCTGTCTCTTACTTCTCTTGCCTTCTCGCCGAACACCGCTCGCAGCAGTCTTTCTTCAGCGGTAAGCTCTGTTTCGCCCTTAGGCGTTACCTTGCCTACAAGAATATCACCTGCTCTTACCTCAGCGCCTATTCTTATTATACCGTTCTCGTCAAGGTCTTTCA
The DNA here is from genome assembly GCA_947630555.1 of uncultured Clostridia bacterium. GTDB lineage: Bacteria > Bacillota > Clostridia > Oscillospirales > Ruminococcaceae > UBA7477. The sequence goes on along the minus strand of CANRIA010000004.1, from coordinate 79,212 downwards.
GCGCTTCTGCGCCAACATTCGGTATATCTCTTGTTATTTCTTCCGCGCCAAGCTTTGTATCGCGGCACTCTATCTCATATTCTTCAATATGAATAGATGTATACTTATCCTGCTTTACAAGGTTCTCGTTCAGCAGAACAGCATCTTCGTAGTTATAGCCTTCCCATGTCATAAAGCCTATAAGAGCATTCTTTCCAAGGGATATTTCGCCGTTGCAGGTCGCAGGGCCGTCGGCTATTACCTGATGAGCCTCTATCCTCTCGCCCTTGTCAACAATAGGTCTCTGGTTGGTGCAGGTGCCTGCGTTAGACCTTTTGAACTTGATAAGGTCATAGGTGTGCTGTTCGCCGCTGTCCTCGCGTACTACTATCTTGTCAGCGCTTACGCTCTCAACAATGCCTGCCGCGGTAGAAACCACTGCAACGCCCGAATCGAGGCACGCTTTATACTCCATGCCTGTGCCTACTATAGGCGCTTCGGTCTTCAGCAGAGGCACTGCCTGCCTTTGCATGTTAGAGCCCATAAGAGCACGGTTAGCATCGTCGTTTTCCAAAAACGGTATCATAGCAGTAGCAACTGAAACGACCATCTTCGGCGATACGTCCATGAAGTCTATCTTGTTTTTGTCTATTTCAAGTATCTGGTCACGGAAACGACCCTTTACCTTGTCGTTTGCAAATTTGCCGTCCTCGGTAAGCGGTTCGTTAGCCTGCGCTATCATGTAGTTATCTTCGGTATCGGCTGTCATATAGACAACTTCGTCGGTAACTACGCCCGTATCCTTGTCAACACGGCGGTAAGGCGCTTCAATAAAGCCGTACTTGTTTATCCTTGCAAACGAAGCAAGATAAGATATAAGTCCTATGTTAGGGCCTTCCGGTGTTTCTATCGGGCACATTCTTCCATAGTGAGAATAGTGTACGTCACGAACCTCAAATCCTGCTCTATCGCGCGAGAGACCGCCGGGGCCAAGTGCCGAAAGTCTTCTCTTATGCGTAAGCTCCGCAAGGGGGTTTGTCTGATCCATAAACTGCGAAAGCGGCGAAGATCCGAAAAATTCCTTTATAGCGGCGGTTATCGGCTTGATGTTTATAAGAGAAGCCGGTGTCAGAGAAACAGCATCCTGCGCCTGAATGTTCATTCTTTCGCGCACTACCTTTTCCATTCTGGTAAAGCCTATCCTGAACTGGTTCTGCAAAAGCTCGCCCACGCATCTTATACGTCTGTTGCCAAGGTGGTCTATGTCGTCAACATCTCCCACGCCGTCGATAAGATTGAGATAATAAGAGATAGAAGCAATAATATCATCAACGGTTATGTGCTTAGGAACAAGGTCATCGGCACGTTTCTTTATCTCATCTATAAGCTCGTCCGCCTCGGTGTTTTCAAGTATCTCTTTCAGCACCGGGAATGATACCTTTTCATTTATTCCGTAAGGTTCAAGGTCGCCCTCAACATAGCCGTTTATATCGACCATGCCGTTGCCTATTATCTTTACTTCCTTGGTTTCTGTTTTCAGTACAAGCTCACCTGCGGCGTTGGGGTAGTATTCCTTTACTTCAACGTTTACATACGCCTCCATAACGCCTGCCTGCTCTATCTCCTGCGCGAGCTTTTTGTCAACGGTATCGCCTGCATCAGCCATAAGTTCGCCCGTCATGCTGTTTACAACGGGTCTTGAAAGCTTTTTGCCTGCAAGCCTTTGCGCAATGCCGAGTTTTTTGTTGTACTTATATCTTCCGAACCTGCAAAGGTCATATCTCTTGGCATCAAAGAACAGATTGTTAAGGTGTGTCTGAGCGCTTTCGACCGTAGGCGGTTCACCCGGACGAAGCTTTCTGTATATCTCCAGCAAAGCCTCGTTGCGGAAAGTTTCAGAATCGGGATATATCTCAGCATCACGCTGCAAAATGGTCTGCTCCAGCCTTTCATCGTTGCCGAAAAGCTCTGCTATCTCTTCATTAGAACCGTAACCCAGCGCTCTTATAAATACGGTAAGGGGTATCTTTCTGTTTTTGTCTATACGCACCCAGGTGCAGCGGTTGGCATCCATTTCATATTCAAGCCATGCGCCTCTGTTAGGTATTATCTGCGACTTGAACAAATCCGTTCCCGACTTATCCTTGTCGCACGAAAAATACACGCCCGGCGAACGCACCAGCTGCGATACCACAACACGCTCCGCACCGTTTATAACGAACGTGCCGCTGTCGGTCATCAGAGGGAAATCTCCCATGAATACTTCCGACTTGATAAGGCTGCCCGTTTCGGTGTTTCTCAGCTGTGTTTCCACCATAAGTTTTGCGGCATAGGTAACGTCGCGCTCCTTGCACTCTGCTATGGTATACTTCAGCTTGTCATCAAAACGGAATCCTGTAAAGGTAAGCTCAAAAGTGCCGTTATAGTCCGATATAACGGGCATATCGCGGAATACCTCCCTCAGACCTTCCGTAATAAACCAATTGTACGAATTTTTCTGCACTTCGATAAGGTTGGGCATTTCAAGTACCTCGTTGATCTTAGCGAAGCTTTTTCGCACATTCTTGCCAAGTGTTACGTCCTTGACATTCACCATAGGCTGATCACTCCTTACATTAGATTTATGGTTTAGACCGCGGCATATTTTCACCGCAAGGTGCTAATTTTCCATTATGATACATTGTACAATTATATAATAATACCCATTTCAAGTCAAGCAATAAAGAGATGATTTTTCGCCGAATTAGCAAAACGACCATATTTCCCTCTCGGAAAGTATGGCCGCATAGAAATTTTGCACAATCACAATTTTGTAAAATTTTCGTAAATTGATTATATGATTTTCTTAATTCCAGTATTTTCGGTCAAGGCTTCTGTACTGAACAGCCTGTGCTATGTGATCTTTTTCAATAACATCTCTGCCCTCCATGTCCGCAATGGTGCGCGCAACTTTCAGTATTCTGTCATAAGCCCTTGCCGAAAGCCCCAGCTTGTCAAACACATTTTTGAGCAGTTCACTGCCGTCTTCCGTAACAGGGCAAACCTCATGCAGAATATCCGAAGTTATCCTCGCATTGCAGGTTATGCTAGTGCCCTTGTAACGTCTGTTTTGTATCTCGCGCGCCTTCTGTACACGTTCGCGAATCGCAGCCGAGCTTTCTTCTTTTGCCGATGATGAAAGGTCGTCATAGTCTACAGGTGCAACTTCAATATGTATGTCAAATCTGTCAAGCACAGGGCCGCTGACCTTTGAAAGATAGTTCGCCACCTGTTTTTGCGTGCATATGCACTTTTTCGTCGGGTGCCCGTAATAACCGCAGGGGCAGGGGTTCATGGCGGCTATCAGCATTATAGAGCACGGGTAGGTTATGCTGCCAGACACTCTTGAAATGGTAACTTTCTGATCTTCAAGCGGCTGGCGGAGTATCTCCAGCGTTGCGCGTGAAAATTCCGCAAGTTCATCTAAAAACAGCAGTCCGTTGTGCGCAAGCGAGATCTCCCCCGGGCGCGGCACAGAGCCCCCTCCGCTTAAGCCGGCAGGCGAAATTGTGTGGTGCGGCGAACGGAACGGTCTTTTGGTTATCAGCGGCGTTTTGGGGTCTAGTATTCCCGAAATGCTGTGAATATTAGTGGTTTCTATGCTTTCTTCAAATGTCATCTTCGGCAGTATCGAAGGCATTCTCTTTGCCAGCATACTTTTGCCTGCGCCGGGCGCGCCCACCATAAGCACGTTGTGACCGCCGCACGCTGCTATCTCCAAAGCCTTTTTTGCCGTCTGCTGACCCTTTACATCTGCAAAATCAAGGTCTGAATAATAGTCGGTATCATTCGCCTCATACTTATCCATAGGCTTCAGCGATACTTTACCGCAAAGGTGCATGACCAGCTCGCCTAAAGAGCTCACGCCGTATACCTTTATATCTTCAACTACAGATGCTTCAAATGCGTTTGCGGCAGGAACATAAATTTCCGTCATGCCTATGCTTTTGGCAAGAATGGTCATCGGCAGAACGCCGTTTACGCCCCTTATCTCGCCGCCCAGCGATACTTCTCCTATAAACGCCGATTTTTCCACCCTGCTCTCTGAAAAAAGCCCCTGCGCGGTCATTATCGCCGCCGCAATGGAAAGGTCATGCACCGAGCCCGATTTTTTCACATCGGCAGGCGCAAGATTTATCATTATCCTCTGCTTCGGGAAAGGTATCTGCGTTGAGCGAAACGCGCTTTTTATCCTCTCGCGGCTCTCTTTTACAGCCACGTCCGCAAGACCTACAATATCAAGGCTTTCAAGTCCCCTGCTAGCTTCTATCTCAACATACACGGGGTATGCGTTAAGCCCCAGAAGCCCTATGCTGTTTATTTTTGCAAACATTGTCACTCACTCCGTTTCAGCTATGGTGTTTATCCATATAAGCACATCTTTAAATACTTCAAGGCGGTTTATTTCGTTCAGCATCTCGTGCCTGCCGCCCTCGTATAGTTTCAAAGAAACATTGCAGCCGCACGCCAGAAGTTTTTCATACACCTCTTTAACGCCCTCTCCCCAGCCGCCGACGGGGTCTTCGCTGCCCGAAAACATAAATATCGGCATATCCTTGCGAAGTGCAACATACCACTCATCTCTGTTCACATAGCCGCTAAGTTTAGCAAGGTTTAAAAAGCCGTTCAGCGTGAACATATCAACATATTTCTCATCAGATAGAAATTCTATTATTTTATCGTGGTCGCGCGTAAGCCAGTCCGACTGCGTTTTAGGCTGCGCAATATGCGAATTATACTTGCCAAAAGCTAAGTCGTCCGCAAGTTTGCTGCGGTATCTGTCACCCTTTGCGGCAGCCATTGTTTCTAAAAACGCAAGCTGCGCCGTAAGTGCAGGCATGCCCGTGCCTGTGCCCGAAAATATCGCCGCATCAATTTTAGAGCCGAACTTGACCGCCGCCGCCCTTGCAACAAAACTTCCCATGCTGTGCCCCAGCATAATATACGGCAGGTGAGGAAAACTACTTTTGCCTATGTTCATCATGGTGCGGCAGTCGGTTATCATATCGCGCCAGCCGTTCGGGGTGTAAAAGTAGCCTTTGTCCTCGCTGCTTTTTACAGAATTGCCGTGCCCTATATGGTCGCAGCCGAAAACCGCTATACCGTTTGCGCACAGAAAGTCAGCAAATTCTTCGTACCTTTCAATAAATTCGCTCATGCCGTGAACTATCTGCAAAGCCGCCCTCGCTCTTTTAGGCGGTGTGTATATATAATAGGCAATATCCGATATGCCGTTCGCGCTTTTAAAGCTGCCCACAGTCTTTTTGTAACATTTTTCCATAAGCGTACCTCCATACATATATATTGTAGCGCATTTTTTGGTATATTACAAGAGTTATGCAAAAATATCACCTAAAATTTAAAAATCCTCTTGCAAGTTTTGAAGATTGCTGTTATAATGTAAGTAGGTGTTTTTATACTGAAATTTCAAAACGGCTTAGCCGTAATAATAACAGGGAGGCTAATTTTATGGATTCTATGGAACTTTACGAACTGTGGTGCAAAAAAGCGGTGGACGACCCCGATCTCCGCAAGGAGCTTTTGTCTGTAAACGGCGACAAAGATGCTATTGAAGACAGATTTTACCGCGATCTTGAATTCGGCACGGGCGGTCTGAGAGGCGTTATAGGCGCAGGCTCTTACAGACTGAACGTTTACACGATAAGGAGAGCTACGCAGGGTCTTGCAGACTATATAAAAGGCTCTTTTGAAAAGGGCAGCGCAGCTATTGCATACGACAGCCGCATAAAGTCTGACGTTTTTGCAAAAGAGGCAGCCAGCGTTCTTGCCGCAAACGGTATAAAAGTTTATATTTATAAAGAGCTTATGCCTACACCTATGCTTTCATGGGCTGTAAGGTACTTTAAGTGCAGTGCAGGCATAGTTATAACCGCTTCGCACAACCCTGCCAAATACAACGGCTATAAGGTATACGGCGAGGACGGCTGCCAGATAACCCTCGACGTTGCCAACACCGTTATAGGCAAGATAAACGACGTTCCCATGTTCGGCGAATACAGCGCAAAGAAAATACCGTTTGAAGACGGCGTTAAAAGCGGCATGATAGAATACATAGACCAGAAAGTTATAGATGCGTATCTTGACGAGGTTTCAAAGCACGGCGTTCATACCGAGCTTGTAGCCGACAGCGGTCTTAAAGTAGTTTATACGCCGCTCAACGGCACGGGCAACAAGCCTGTAAGAGCCATACTTAAAAAGATAGGCATCTCAGAAGTCACCGTTGTTCCCGAGCAGGAGAACCCCGACGGCAACTTCCCTACCTGCCCGTTCCCGAACCCCGAGATAAAAGAGGCTCTTGCGAAGGGCTTAGAGCTTTGCAAGACCGTTAAGCCCGACCTTTTGCTTGCCACCGATCCCGACTGCGACAGAGTGGGCATTGCAGTTCCCGACAAAAACGGCGATTATGTTCTGTTTACGGGCAATGAAGTAGGCGCGCTTTTGCTTGAATACATCTGCGCCGAGCGCACTGCCAACGGCACTATGCCCAAAGACCCGATAGCCGTAAAGACTATAGTTACTACCGACATAGTAAGAAAAATATGCGAAGAATATGGTGTTCAGATGATAGAAGTCCTCACAGGCTTCAAGTTCATAGGCGAACAGATAGGTCTGCTTGAAAAGAAGGGCGAAGAAAACAGATATATCTTCGGCTTTGAGGAAAGCTACGGCTACCTTGCAGGTTCTTATGTAAGAGACAAAGATGCCGTTGTAGCTTCCATGCTTATTTGCGAAATGGCAGCATTTTACCGCACAAAGGGCATTTCGCTGCTCGATGCGAGAGAAGCTCTTTACAAAAAGTACGGCAACTATGTTCACACGCAGAAGTCATTCCAGTGCGAGGGCGCAAGCGGCATGGAGCGCATGAAGGAGATAATGACAGACCTGCGCAACAACCCTCCCAAGGAGATAGGCGGACTGAAAGTAACTGCCACTGCCGACTATATAGCAAGCGAAAAGACCGATATTGCCACGGGCGAAAAAACGGCTATCACTCTGCCTAAGTCTGATGTGCTTTCATTCTTCCTTGAGGGCGGCGAGTCTGTAATAATCAGACCTTCGGGCACTGAGCCTAAGATAAAGGCATACTACACCACTATAGGCGACACCCGCGAGGCTGCCATGGCTTTAGAAGAAAAGCTTTCGGAAGACTTTAAGCGCATACTGGGATTCTGATAAATTATGGAGATAAAAGAAGCAGAAAGAAATATTTTCGGCATACCGCCCTTTCACTATTTTGAAGAGGGCAACAAGTTCTCGGGCTCGCGCGATAAAATATTCCGCTACAAGGCAGTGCCGAGCGAAAAGCTTGTTTGCACCGTGTGGCACAAAGATATTGCCATAGACTGCCTTGACGAAGCAGACATTGTGGCTGTAGAGGAATTTTCTCTTGATGAGCAGGGGCGCGAGGATATGATAGAGTGGCTTAAGGGGCAGTATGACGATTTTGCCGCAAAACATTCACAGGCGCTTCACGCGGCACATTCTGATATTTGAAAGTATGAAAACCAAACAAATGCGGAGACTTATTCTCCGCATTTTTTGAAAGGACGACCAACATGGCAGGATATTCATTAAAACAAATATACGGCGAGGCGGCTAAGGCTCAGGCAAAGCGCTTTGCAAAGGCTGAAAAGGGCTACTGCGATTTCTTTGGCGAGGAAGACAGCGACTACAGATATTTTTCCGCGCCCGGCAGAAGTGAAGTCGGCGGCAACCACACCGACCACAATAACGGTCTGGTGCTTGCGGCAGGCGTATCTCTTGACGTTATAGCCGTGGTAAAGCAGACCGATGACGGCATTATTACCGTAAAGTCGGAAGGTTATGATGCCGACAGCGTTTCGCTCGCGCAGCTTGATGTAAACAAAGACGAATACAACACTTCTGCGGCTTTGATACGCGGCGTGGCGGCAGGCTTTCTTAAAAACAACCTGAAAGTGGGCGGCTTTAAGGCATACACCACTTCAAACGTTCTGAAAGGCTCGGGGCTTTCGTCGTCAGCTGCTTTTGAGGTGCTTATAGGCACTATACTCAGCGGTCTTTACAATGAAGGCAGCGTTTCGCCCGTGAAGATAGCTCAGATAGCCCAGTTTGCAGAAAATGAGTATTTCGGCAAGCCTTCGGGACTTATGGATCAGATGGCATCATCGGTGGGCGGATTTATAACCATTGATTTTAAAGACACCGCCGCGCCTATAATTAACGAGATACACTTTGACCTTGCAAAAAGCGGCTACTCGCTTTGCATAGTAGATACAAAGGGCAGCCATGCCGACCTTACCCCCGAATACGCCGCTATTCCGAAAGAGATGAAAAGCGTTGCAGAGTTTTTTGGCAAGAAAGTGCTGCGAGAGATAACCAAAGAACAGCTTATAGCGAATCTTGCAAAAGTGCGTGCTGACTGCGGCGACAGGGCTGTGTTGCGTGCACTGCACTACTTTGACGAAAACGAACGAGTGCCGCAGCTTGCAAAAGCTTTAAGCGAAGGTAATCTGAACGAATTTTTCAGACTTATAAAGCGCTCAGGCGCAAGTTCTTATAAATATCTGCAAAATATATATGCTGCCTCACAGCCGACTCAGCAGGGGCTTTCGGTCGCTTTGTACCTTGCCGAAAACATTCTTGGCGACGATGGCGCATACAGAGTTCACGGCGGCGGCTTTGCAGGCACTATACAAGCGTTCGTTCCCGAAAACAAACTTGACAGCTTTACAGCGGCTATGGAAAATGCCTTTGGCAAGGGAAGCTGCTATGTTCTGTCGGTAAGACCTATAGGCGGTGCGGAAATTGAAAGAAACACTGAATAATTTTTTTAAGAAAACTGCCGCAGAGATAAAAAAGCAGTACGGCATAAAAGGCGATATGTCGCACCTGAGGTTCTGCACAAGCGGCGCGGCTATGATAAACGGGCTGAAATTTTCGTTTGTTATAGATAATGTGGGTGCCAGCACCGACGAGGGGCTTTGCGTTTCGCTTTCGGGCGATGCGGTCGCAAACGGCAGTTTTACGGTATCATCTCAAATAGAGCTTGACTGCTTTATAAACGGCAAGCAGACAAAGCTTACCAAAAAGCTGACGGCGGCTTCAAAAAACGACGGCAAGAAAATATTGCAGGCAAAATTCAAGGGGCTGCATCTTGAAAGCGGCATTACCGACAGCAAGGACGAAGCGCAGGCGTTTGACCACAAAATGCGCAGTCAGCTGAAATTCAGCTTTGTGCCGTGCTACACCCTGCCGGAAGATACCGAAATAATGCTTACCGTCTACCCCTATGACAACATTTTAGAGGGCGCTGCCAGCAAGTGGATATACGCTTGCAGCGATGCTTCATCTCTTACAAAATACCTTTAAGGCAGGCTGAATTTATGCGGATGAGAAGAAAAAAAGGTCTTGAAGAACGCCTTAAAAACTGCGGCGGCAAGATAATATATATGGATAGAGAGGACAGGAATTTTCAAAGTATTGACACCGACTCTCTGCTGAATTTGCATGAGCTTTTCGGAAACGATAACCCCGTGCATATGGAGATAGGCTGCGGCAAAGGTCAGTTTGCCTGTGAGATAGCAAAGCAAAACCCCGATATAAACTACCTCGCGGTGGAAAAAAGCAGCAATGTGCTTGTTACCGCCTGCGAAGCCGCCATTGAGCAGGATATAAAAAACCTCATCTTTCTGCGCGGCGCGGCTGAATATCTTGAATGTTACATACCGCACAGCAGCATAGGCAGGCTGTATCTGAACTTCAGCTGCCCGTTCCCGAAGAAAAGCTATGCCTCGCACAGGCTTACGCACCACAAGTTTCTGCAAATATACAAAAAGCTGCTGCAAAGCGGTGCAGAGATACACCAGAAGACCGATAATATGCACTTTTTTGAGTTTTCTATAGAGCAGCTTTCGCAGGAAGGCTTTATTATAAAGAATGTATTTCTTGATCTGCACCACAGCGATTTTGAAGGCAATATCGTTACCGAATATGAGCAGCGTTTTTCATCGCAGGGTATGCCTATTTATCGGCTGGAGGCAGTTTACAAAAAGTGACATATAAAGACCGCAAAGCTTCGCCGCACGGCGTGCCAACGGTCTTTTGTTATTGATATATTTTCTTTAATATGGTATAATACTTTTGGTGATAAAAATGAATACTTTTGAAAAAATATACGAAGCAGTAAAGCGAATACCCAAAGGCAAGGTGTGCACCTACGGGCAGATTGCCGCTTTGGCAGGCAACCCGAGGTGGTCGCAGGTGGTGGGCTACGCTTTGCACGTAAACCCCGATAATTCTGTTATCCCCTGCCACAGGGTGGTAAACCGCTTTGGCGAGACGGCAAAGGCTTTTGCCTTCGGCGGCTGTGATATTCAGCGGCAGATGCTCGAAGCAGAGGGCGTAGAATTTGACGAAAACGGCAGAGTTATAATGTCAAAGTTTATGTGGCTGGGAGAATAACCAGTTTCAAACAAAATTCTTAAAAATAAGTTAATTGTCTTGCAAATTAAAAACAAATGTGCTACAATATCTTTTAGACAATTAGACAATTAGACAATTAGTCAATTAGACAAAAAGGGAGGACATCATTATGGCTTTGCAGGAATCAGGCGAGATGTATCTTGAAACGATACTTATACTTTCCGAGAAAATAGGCAAGGTAAGGGCTATAGACGTCGGCGAATACATGGGCTTTTCAAAACCCAGCGTGAGCCGCGCCATGAGCATACTGAGAAGCGGCGGCTTTGTCACGCTTGACAGCGAGGGACACCTTTTGCTTACCGAGGCAGGCAGCGAAGTTGCAAACAAAATTTACGAGCGCCACAAGCTGCTGACAAGCCTGCTTATTGACCTTGGTGTGAGCGAGAAGACCGCCGCCGAAGATGCCTGCAAGATAGAGCACGATATCAGCGACGAAACATTTCAGGCAATAAAAAAACACGTCGGCAAGCACTAATAGCCTGCCGACTGCATTATGTATTATCTGAATATCAGAGATTTTCGCCAAGTTCAAACGCCTTTTTCAGATATTCTTCCATAAGCGCTTCCCTCTCCTGCTCAGAGAGCTTCTCGCACGCCAGTTTATCGAACACATTTATTTCGGTCTGTTCGGCGTTTGTGAATATCTTTGAGTTTATCATCGTAGCTTTGAGCGCATTGATGTGCGCACTGCCCTGCGCGGTGGTCTTGTCGTCTGCCATGGTAACCAGACAGCTTGCCTTTTTCAGCTTATCCATCTGCGCATCGGTGCCGTATGCAAAGTCTTTGGTCATAACGCGCTGGAACCAGCCCACCAGCATTGCAGGCGATGCCGACCAGAACATCGGGAAGATAAATACAACGGCATCACTCGTCTGTATCTTTATCTGCTCTTTTGCAATATCGCCGCTCATGCGGTATGTTTCGCGGTCTCCCATGCTGTCAAAAAGATACTCGCTCTCTGTCATTGCAGGGTGAAAGCCCATGTCATACAGATCCGAGATCTCATAGTCGTGACCGCCCTTTGCAAGACCCTTTATAAAGGCATCTTTCAGCTTGCAGGTAAAGCTTTTCTTTGAGGGGTGGCAGTAAACAATCAATACGTTCATTTTAAAGTGTCCTCCTTAATATTTGTCAGATAATTTTAAACGTTGCTTATGTATTTTCGTCAGATGTTTCAGACTCTCTGCTATCATCTGTATCGCCGGCTTCGGGCTGAGAAGTTTCTCCGTCCGTTTCGCTGCTGTCATCTGTAATTTCAGGTATTTCTTCAATACCTATTATAGCAAGATATTTATCGGCATTTTCGGGAACGGCGGTTTGCAGAGCGGCATCAAGCACCGAAAGCTCGGTGTCCTCTATCGCGGAAGTTATGGCATCTATAAGTTCATTCGGCTTGAAACGTATGCTCGCATCGTCGCCGTAAAACGCCCAGAAGTTCAGAAAATTCAGCGATATTTCGCGCTTTTGCTCATCACTTGCCGCAGTCCAGCTATCTGCATACATTTCATCAAGTTCATACAGATCTTTCATGGCAAAATCGCCGTCAATAGTGTATTTCTCGCCGTCATCATCGGCGGTGTAGCCCTTGTCAAGTATCTCAGCAAAAAAGCCTTCCGACTTATCGTCCGTCTTTTTGTTATCAACAACCGAGGAATTTTTGCTGACATTGCCTATCTCTATTTTCGGCCCGCAGGCTGTAAAACACAGGCACGCGGCGGCAGATAAAACCAAGGCTGCTATAGCTTTTCTGTTCATGCAGCATTCCTCCCTCTTGATAAGTCTACAATAATCCTACTTATATTGTAACTCTTTTTGTGCAGTTTGTCAATAGATTTTTAATGAAATATTATGACAAAATTATTGACCGCTGAATGACAATAACCACTAAAAAGGAAGTAGATAAAAATGTCACGCATAATACAAAAGCTGCGCGATCCTAAAATAAGTGATACATTGATATTTTACTGTGCTCCCATGGTGCTGGCAATGCTGTGCATATGCTTTGCCATTGCATATATAAACGATGCCTGCGATTCAAAGGGGCTGCACCTTACAAAACCGCTTATAGTATTCCTCGCTGTATGCGCCGCTTTAGTAATTTTCAGCATAGTGCTTGCCATAATAGGCATAGTAAATAAGAAAAGACCGCACTCGCGCGGCTTTTTGCTTGGCTTGACACTTGCACTTTGCAGCTATATTTTCACCGAGGTCTGCACGGGCGCATTTCCTTTTAAAGATGACATTATAATGCTTTTTGCAGCGCCGCTTTTTGTGTATGCTTTCTATCTTCCGGGAAGCATAATATTCAAAAAGCCTAAGATATATTTCATAGTGATCACCGTGATATTTCACCTTTACGGGATGGCGCAGTTTTATCTGTATCAGTTCCGCGGCTCACCCCTCAGGGTATCTGACCTGAGCAGCATAAAGTCGGCGACCATTGCAAAAGACTACTCGTTTTTCGAGCCGCTTGCCATAGCTCTGCTTTGCCTTATGGTATTCAGCCTCGGTATGTGCATAACTCTTACCGCATTTACGAAAATAACGCCTTTTCGCCTTAAAATAAGGCTTTGCACTCTGCCCGTGTTTGCGGCGCTTGTTATAATGTTCGGCGGCTTTGGCATGAGTATGTACAGATACGGCGTTGAAAACCGCATTATCAGGCTGAATTTTTCGGGAGGAGAAGATCTAAGCTCTTTTCAGGTAACGGGCAACGCATTGATGTTCTATCTTGATATGCTAAACAGCGGCTCTGCAAAGCCCTCGGGGTATTCCGATGAAAAGGCGCTGCAGATACTCTCGCGGTATGAAACATCTGACGAAACGCCGCAGAGAACGCCTACCGTAATAGCGGTAATGGACGAGTCTTTCGCTGATTTTTCGCTGCTGGGCGACCTTGACATAAACAAAGACTATATGCCTTTTTACCACAGCATGAGCGAAAACACCATAAAAGGCTATGTTACAGTATCGGCATACGGCGGCTATTCGTGCAATTCAGAGTTTGAATTTCTTTCGGGCAACAGCATGGGATTTTTCCCTATGGGAAGCGCCGCTTACACGCAGTATGTAAAAACGCCGCAGGATTCTTTGGTAAATTACTTTGAAAACTATGGCTATTTTACCGAGGCTATAGCAGGCTGCGCGCCGAATCTTTGGGATATAAGCGAGGCTTACGGCTATCTGGGATTTGACAAGACCATGTATTCCGAAGCCGTTTCAAAACACAGCGAGGGCAAAATGAAGGTCGTGAACGGCAGGCTTTCTGACGAAACTATGTTCGGGGTGCTTAAAGAGGAGTATGAAAATAAGCCGGAAGACAAGCCTATGTTTGCCTTTCTGACGACCATGCAGAACCATTCGCCGTATTATGAGAACAGCGAAAAAACGCACGAAATAACGCTTGGCAGCTTTGAAAGCAGCGAGGCAGAGCTTTATCTCTCGGCGGCGTATGAGACGGACAAGGCTATAAAAAATCTGGTAGAGTATTTTTCACAGGTCGATGAAGATGTTGTTATAGTATTTTTTGGCGACCACTTCCCTCATATACCAGAGTTTTCAGAAAACCTGCTGGGCAAAACGCTGGGCACAATGTCTATAGAAGACAACGCTAAAATACATTCTACGCCGTTTTTCATATGGGCAAATTACGATATTGACGAGCAGACTGATGTGCACATGAGCCTTAACTATCTTTCAAACAAGCTTGTTGAGGCGTGCTGTATGCCGAAAACAGACTTTCAGCTGTATCTTGACGATGTTATGAAAAAACTGCCGTCTATAAGCGCGTTCGGCTACAAAGGCGATGACGACAAATGGTACAGAATTACCGACAGCTCGCAGTATGAAAAAGTGCTTTTGGAATACAACATAGTGCAGTATTACAGAATGTTTGAAAAATATGACAAATAGTGCAGTGATAAGTTTTTGAGGTCTTGCGGTAAATTTTACCGTGAGACCTTGTTTTTTTATGTTCTATAATTGCAAAATATACAGATACAAAAGCCGAATTTATATATATTGTACAAAATTTTTTTGGCGCACAAAAAACTATTGACAAACGGTGTATTTTACTTTATTATTTAATTTAATGCGTGCAAATGCAAATGCGGAAACATTGACCCCCAACCTAACAGTGGATAGCTATAGCTATGACGCAGTAAGCGGCGAAAGTCACGCTCTGAAACGGAACGCCTGCAAAATCATTTACATTTCGAGGAATATTCCTCAAAATTTACGGACTTGTATATCAACAGCCGATATGGCGATCGGCAGTGGGTGTATGGGTCTGTTTAGCAGTGGAGAGTCAAAAGCGAACTGCTGCTAAAAATGAAACAGGAAAGGATTGTTGGGATATGGACAACATAGTAAGTTTGAAAAACATTGTTGTTGAATTTGAGGACGGCGACCAGATCCTCAAAAACATCAGTCTTGACATCAAGGACAAAGAGTTCGTCACTTTCCTAGGGCCCTCTGGCTGCGGAAAAACGACCACTTTGCGCATTATCGCCGGTTTTCTGGAACCTACCAGCGGCGATGTTCTGTTTGAGGGACAGCGGATAAACGATGTTCCCCCGCATAAGAGAAATGTCAATACTGTATTTCAAAGATACGCGCTTTTTCCCCATCTGAACGTGTATGAAAACATAGCGTTCGGGCTTAGGGTAAAGAAACTGCCCGAAAAGGAGATACTTCACCGAGTGGGCGAAATGCTTGAAATGGTGAACCTCAAGGGCTTTGAAAAGCGCACTGTAAACCGTCTTTCAGGCGGTCAGCAGCAGAGAGTTGCTATAGCAAGGGCTCTGGTAAATCACCCTAAGGTGCTGCTGCTTGACGAGCCTCTGGGCGCACTCGACCTGAAACTTAGAAAGGAAATGCAGGTAGAGCTTAGAAAAATACAGCAGGCGCTGGAGCTTACGTTCGTGTATGTAACGCACGACCAGGAAGAAGCGCTTACGATGTCGGACACGGTAGTTGTTATGAACAACGGCGTTATACAGCAGATAGGCTCGCCGATAGATATTTATAACGAACCCGTGAACGCATTTGTTGCCGACTTTATAGGAGAGAGCAACATTGTAAACGGCTGTATGCCAAGAGACTGCCTTGTTGAGTTTACAGGCAGGCAGTTTGAATGTGTTGACAAGGGCTTTGACCCTGATGAAACGGTAGACGTTGTTATAAGACCCGAAGACGTAAAGATAATTCCCGCGGAAAACGCCAAACTGACGGGAATAGTTGAGTCTGTAGTGTTTAAGGGGGTACACTACGAAATGGTTGTTGACGGCGTTGACCACAAGTGGATAATACACTCTACAAAGGCTGAACCTGTCGGCGCTATGATAGGCATGACCTTCGACCCGTATGACATACATATAATGAAAAAGGTACAGGAGGGATAAGGCAAATTGAAAAAACTGAAAGTATTTTCTGCGCCGTATCTCGTCTGGATGATAGTGTTCATACTTGTGCCGCTTCTTATGGTGGCATACTTCGCTTTCACAACTGACAGCGGCAAATTTACTATAAGAAATATCTCAAACGTAGGTCAGTATGCAAACATTTTTGTGCGCTCTATCTGGCTGGCGCTTGTTGCAACGGCAGTGTGCCTATTGCTTGCATACCCCGTGGCATATCTTCTTTCAAGAATGGAAAAACACAAGCAGGGCACTATGCTTTTAATAGTCATGCTGCCCATGTGGATGAACTTTCTTCTTCGCACATATGCATGGATGACCCTGCTGGGAAACAACGGCGTTATAAATCACATTCTCGGCATATTCGGCTTAGGTCCTTATAAACTTATAAACACATCGGGCGCGGTGGTGCTCGGCATGGTGTATAACTACCTGCCGTTCATGATACTGCCGCTCTACTCGGTAATGGAGAAGATAGACAAAAGCGTTATTGAGGCAGCATCTGATCTGGGCTGCAACTCTGCTTCTATTATGTGGCGCGTTATAGTACCGCTCAGTCTGCCGGGCATAACATCCGGCATCACCATGGTGTTCGTGCCTGCAATATCAACGTTTATAATCTCGCGTATGCTGGGCGGCGGCTCTAACCTGCTTATCGGCGACCTTATCGAAATGCAGTTTCTGGGCAACTCCTACAATCCGCAGCTGGGCGCGGCTATATCGCTGGTGCTTATGGTGATAATACTCGTTATCATGACCGTTATGAACCAGTTCAGTCCCGACGACCAGGTGCTTATATAAGGGAGGGTGAGATATATGAAAAAGTTCGGAAAAATATATTTCGCTCTTATACTGCTCTTTTTGTATGTTCCCATATTCGTGCTGATAGTATTTTCTTTCAACGAAACAAAGAGCAGGAGCGTGCTCAGCGGCTTTACCCTTGAATGGTATGTAAAGCTGTTCCACAACAAAATAATCATATCATCGCTGATGAAGACTATAATTATAGCAACGCTTGCAAGTATAGTTTCAACAGTGCTGGGAACATTCGCTGCCATAGGCATAAACAGCATGAAAAAAGTACCGAAAGCCTTTGTAATGAACGTTACAAATATGCCTATAATCAACCCCGAAATAGTAACGGGCGTATCGCTCATGCTGCTGTTCGTGTTCTTTACCGCAAGAATGAATTTTGAGTTCGGCTTTGTAACACTGCTGATAGCGCACATAACGTTTGATGTTCCGTATGTCATACTGAACATTATGCCAAAGTTCAAGCAGATGGATCCAAATTTGTTTGAGGCGGCGCAGGATCTCGGCTGCAGCCCTATGCAGGCTTTTCGGAAAGTAATACTGCCCGAGATAATGCCCGGCGTTATAAGCGGTTTTTTAATGGCTTTCACCTACTCGCTTGATGACTTTGTAATAAGCTATTTTACCAGCGGCCCTACCACGCAGACTTTGCCTATAACTATATACTCTATGACAAGGCGCAAGATCTCCCCTGAGATAAACGCGCTGTCTACCATAATATTTATTGTGGTGTTCGTTATACTTATAGTGAAGAACGTATTTGAAAACAAGGCTGCCAAAAATAACTCGTATAAGGGGGAGAAGATCTGATGAGACGTATTTCAAAAAAGGTCTTCTCGGTGCTGGCTGCCGGCGTTCTGGGCGTGTCGCTTATGACATCATGTTCTTCTGGCGATACTGCCGATGAAGAAGATACCGAAGAGACCGAGTATCAGACACTTACCGTTGAAGACGAGGCGTATTATACAAGATTCAAGGGCAAGGACGTTTCAATAAACGTATATAACTGGGGCGAATATATCTGCACAGGCGAGGACGAGGGAACGCTTGACGTTATTACTGAGTTTGAAAACCTTACCGGCATAAGCGTAAATTACACCACATTTGCCACCAACGAGGAATTGTATGCTAAACTCAAAGGCGGCGGAGTTACATATGATGTAATAATCCCCTCAGACTATATGATAAGCAAAATGATCAAGGAAAACATGATTCAAAAGCTGGATTATAATAACATTCCCAACTTCAAGTATATCATGGAGGATTTCCGCAATCAGGCTTATGACCCCACGAATGAATATTCTGTGCCGTATACTTGGGGCACGGTCGGCATAATTTACGACGAAACTGTAGTAGACATTCCCGAGGAGGATATAGACTGGGATATTCTGTGGAACGAGGACTATGCAGACCAGATACTTATGTTTGATAACCCCCGTGATGCTTTCGCAATAGCCGAGATAGTGTGCGGTCTTTCGCTTAATACCGAAGACCCACAGGAGCTTAAAATGGCTGCCGACAAGCTGACGGAGCAGAAAAAGATAGTTCAGGGCTATGTAATGGACGAGATCTTTGACAAAATGGGCGCAGGCGAGGCACTTATCGCGCCTTATTACGCAGGCGATGCCATGACCATTATGGAAAGCAACGACTCGCTGAATTTTGTTGTTCCCGACAGCGGCACGAATTTGTTTATAGATGCCATGTGCATTCCAAATTCTTCGCAGAACAAGGAAGCCGCTGAGATGTTTATAAACTTTATGTGCGAGCCCGATATTGCATATGCGAACATCGACTACATCTGCTATTCAACGCCGCACTCTGCCGCGTTTGAAATGCTAGACCCCGAGATACAAAACGACCCTGCCTATTACCCCAGCGATGAGGTAAAAAAGAACATGACCGTTTTTATAAACCTCTCTGATGAGGCGAATATGACAATGCAGACTTTGTGGACGGAGATGAAATCTGCCGAGGAAGACGGCGTGAATAAGTGGCTCGTGCCGATATTTTTGATACTTTGCCTGCTTATCATAATCTTCGTGCTTGTAAGGCGGTATATAAAAAGCAAAAAAGACATTTTCTGATATTTGCAGATAGTTTTAAGAACGCTTTTCCACTAAGGAGAGGCGTTCTTTTTGCAAGTTGCACAAAATTTGGCACGATATTTCTATAGAGCGATATGAAAAACCGCTAAAAACGTTATTGACGAATGAATGTTAAATGTGTTATAATAAATATACTATATATTGTATAATTACAATGAGAAATTATGTGCATACGCCATTTTATTGTATTATTTTAAGTTCAGGGGGCTGGATGGATCATGGAAGAAAATATCCTAAATTACGGAAGCTATTCGGCATACAGAGAAACAGTCGAAACGCTCTCTAAACATCTGCATGAGCTGCTTGAGTACAGCTATGACCTTTCGCTCACAAACACCGCCGTGTCTATAAGAGATACCATTGACAAGGTGGCTGACGAGCATTTCGAGGTCGCTATAGTCGGCGAGTTCAAGCGCGGCAAGAGTACGCTTATAAACGCTCTGCTCGGTCAGGAGATACTGCCTGCCGACGTTTTGCCTGCAACGGCAACGCTCAACAGAGTTACATATAACGATACTCCGTATGTTTCGGTAGAGTATAAAGACGGCAGTACCGAGAAAGTTCCGATAGACAATCTTCAGGACTATGTTACCAAGCTGACGTTTGAATCGGAGCAGAAGGCAGAGACGGTAAAAGAGGCTACCGTTTATTACGATACCGAATTTTGTAAGAATAATGTAGATATTATAGACACCCCGGGTCTTAACGACGACGAGCAGATGACCAACGTTACCCTCTCTATTTTGCCTGAGATAGATGCCGCAGTGTTTGTAATAAGCGCAAATTCGCCGTTCTCTCAGTTTGAGAAGGAGTTTCTTGAAAAGAAAATGCTCTCGAGCGATGTGGGAAGAATTATCTTTATAGTAAACTGCTTCGGTACTTTCAGTAAAGAGGACGAAGACAGGATAGTCGATACCGTGCGTACTCGTATTGAAAAGTACGTTATGGATAAGGCTAAGAAGGTAATGGGAGAAAACTCCAAGGAGTTTCAGGTATATCAGCGCAAGATAGGCAAGCCGAGAGTTATAGGTGTTTATGCCAAGAAAGCTCTTATTGCCAAAATGAACGGCGACAAGCAAGCGCTGGAGGAAAGTAATTTCCCGCAGTTTGAGGCAGTGCTTGAAAATATGCTCACTAAAGAGAGAGGTACTATCTCGCTGCAAATTCTCGCCAACAAGATAATCAACAGCGGCACCGAAGTGCTGAACTCTGTGGCGCTGCGCAAAAACGCCCTGATGATGGAAAACGACGAATTTATGGTGCGTTACAAGGGCGCTATTGAGGAAATAGAGGAGATACGCAACAAAAAGCGTGCCGAGTTTGTTAAGATAAACGATGCCGCCAACACCGTTTACGACGGACTGCGCCCTCTGCTTGATGACTACTGGACACAGATAGAAAACTGCGCTATGCAGGTAATAGAGACATATCAGATATTCCCGAATGATTTGAAGAAAGATAAGCTGAAAGTCGTTCACGGAAAGATAATAGACAAGATAAGAGAGAACATTGAAACAAGGGCTCAGCTTATATGTGAGCAGATACAGAATTCTATAAACGTTGCCCTCTCTGACGAGGCTGAAAGATTGCAGTCGTTTGAAGACGAGTTCTTCCGCAACGTTGAGAAAATTCAGCAGATGTTCGATATAAACGACAGAGTAAACAACAGCGGCAGGGCTGTAGACCAAGTAATAGGTTCTGCAATAGGCGCTTCGGGCATCGGCGCGCTGTTCATAGGTTTCAGGGAAGCAGGAATAAAAGGCGCACTTTTAGGCTTCGGCACGGGCGCGGCAAGCTTCTGGACGACCTGTTTTGCAGCAAGCGCTATCGCAGGCGGACTTACTCTGTTATCACCTATAACGCTGTGTATCGTGGCGTTTGCAGGTCTGGCAAGCACCTTTACAGGCAAGTTTGCCGTTGATAAATTCCTCGCGAACGAAAAGATAGAAAAATATAAGTCTGATTTCAAAACTCAGGTAAGAAAACAGCTTCACGAAATGAAGCTGAACACCGACTTCTCCGAGTCTGTCCGTAAGCAGGTATTCAATGCATTTGAAACGCTGAAAGACAAGATCGAGGAAGAAACTGAGATCATACTTAAAGACACGCAGAAAACTCTTAACAATCTGAATCAGCTGAAGCAGGAGAAGAAGATGGTCTCAGAAAAAGAGGCTGAAAGACTGCAAAGCGTTGTGGCGCACACCAGCAATATACTTTCTGATGCTTATATCCTTCACAAAGCGCTGAGTGACGAGGCAAGCGAAGGCGAAATGGCAGACGGTGAAAATACCGAAGCTGCCGAAAATGCCGAAACCGCGCAGGCGTAATAAAACGCTCAGTTTACTTTGTTAGGAGGAACAGGTGTGAATATCAATGACGAACGTTTCAGCAAACTTGCTGTTGAAACAGAAAACCAAAGCGAAAATCCGCTGCTTAAAATAGACACCAGCTTCCGTTCTTATCTGCTGGCATATACACGTTCGTTCAGCAATCACGTTGTGGACGGTGTGCTTGACTATGCGTTTGACGCGGATTTTTCTCTGCGGCAGAAGATAACGGGACTTTCGGGCTGGGCTAAGCTTTCAAAAGCTATAAATTCTCAGGACGTCACAGAAGAAGCGAAACTGCTGTTTTTAAAGACTAATCAGGCAGGGTCGCTAAAATACCCCGAAGTTTATGAAATAGCCAAAAAATGTGCCGAAAGACTGGAACTCAATCTGCCGACGGTGTTTGTAAGAGATGACATCAACAAGAAAATAATCTACTCGATAGCAAGCGACATTATTGAGCCGTGCATAGTAATAACAAAGGCTCTTATACAAATGTGCACCGCCGAGGAGATACAGGTTCTTATAGGAAGCGAATGCGGCAGAATACAAAACCACCACTGCACATACAATCTGGCATATAAATATTTTAACGCCGATGAAAACGGCTTTATGCCGGTGGAGCAGTCGTATCAGCAGCCGGTAAGCAATCAGCTTGTGTATACGCTTTCGCAGTGGGTAAAGCTGGCAGACATTACCGCCGACAGGGCAGGAATGATTTGCTGCGACGAGCCCGAACGCTATGCGGAGATAATCGCAGGGCTTTACCAAAAAGGCTATGTTGACTTTTACGGCAGGACGATGAAAGACCTTGACTTTGAGCATATAGTTAATATGGCGCAGGTGATACACTACACGGCGGCTAGGGATATATACGTTGACAAAGACGTTACCGACGAAGAAAAACGCATACTTGCGGCGGTGGAATTTCTTAACTGCGACCTGCTTTACAACTGGCGCAGCGAGCTTTCAAGCGAGGGTCTGAATGTAATAAACGGTCAGCTCTGCGATGTGCGCTGCAATATCATCTTGGGAACTTCAAGTGCGGGGGTGTAATGGGATATGGCTATAAATAATACTATTTACAAGACCGCCGACGGTGACATAACCGCCGTAAGAAATCACCTTGACGAGCTTATTGCAAACAAAGAGCTCAGCGATATTCTTGGCAGCGACTTTGCAGAGGGTCTCAACGTATGGAAAGAACTTATAAGCAGGCGCTGCGACGAGCCGTTCACACTGGTTATTCTGGGCGATTTCAAGAGGGGCAAAAGCACCATTATAAACGCACTTTTGGGCAGACCGCTTGCCCCCGTGAACGTTGCCCCCGAAACATACACTATAAATGAGATTTCATACGGCAGCCCCAGCATAAACGCGGTACTTAAAAACGGCGAAAGAATGATGCTGCAAAAGTATGAGATAACAAGGGAATCTCTTGAAAAGCTGATACCCACGCTAGAGTCGCCGATAGACCACCTTGACATTCGCGACAACGCTGAGATTCTGAAAGAGATACGCATTGTTGATACGCCGGGGCTTTCGGATATTGAAGACCTTGACGAACAGGTAACAAATTATCTTATGAACGCCGACGCTATAATTTATGTGGCAAGCGCGCTTCTGCCCTTCTCTGAGAGTGAGCAGCTTTACCTTGCAAGCCACATTCAGCCGCAAAGGTTCGGTATGCTGTATGTGCTTGTAAATATGCTTGATGCGCTTAGCTCTCGTGAAGACGTTGAAAAGATAATGGCGCGTATCTCGCAAAAGAGCGAGGCAATTGTGCCGAATGCATTTGTGTATGGCATAAGCGCTGAGGAAGAATTTCGTCGCAAGTGCGGTATAAAGTCTAACGTGCAGAACGATTTTTCGGACTATTACGAAGCGGAGTTTCTGAAATTTGAGGTATCGCTGAAACGGGATATAATCTTGCAAAAAGACATTATCCGCAAAAAGAGAGTGCTGGCAATGCTTGATCAGATGCTGCGCGAAACGCACGCCAAAATACATATATTCTCGGATATGTCGGCGCTCGATCAGAAAAAGTTTGAGCAGATGACTCAGGATTTTGAGCAGCAGTGCAGCACCATTTCGGCTTTTCTTGATACGAAAAAGCCCGACATTCATCTGAACATTCTTGAAATGCAGCAGGAAGCCGAGCTTTGGATGTATGAGTTCTTTGCGAAGCTGCGTGAAAGCGTGCTGGAGTGCAGACCTACCGAATCGGAGGACGATATTGCGGCTGAGGATGTTGAAAAGTATTTTTACTCGTACCTTATGGACAAGGTGGGCGAGGCTTACCGCACCTGCCTTGAAATACACAGCTCGCGCATGAACGACCTTATTGAGAGGATAAGCGAACAGCTTGCCGACAAACTGGGAATTTCAGAGCTTGCCGAAGTATCGCACGCAAATTCTGTTGACAGGATACTGAGCGATGTAAAGAAAAAAGTTGCGCACTCGGTAATGAACGTTGCGCAGACGGGCACAAGCGAGACCTTCCCGTCGGGCACAATGTCGTCGTTCAAGAACATTCTGAAAAAGAAAAAGCGCACCGACATTATAGACATTGCGCTTGAAAACTATGACGACATTCGCAACAACACGGTTAAAGACATAAAAGCCGCGTATCAGGATCTTGAGGCGAAGGCGGTGGCTCGGCTGGAGGGCATTTGCAACCACCAGATAGAGCTTGGCAGGAACACGTTCGTTCAGGCAAAAGAAATGATGGGCAGTTTTGATAACAAGACTATCTCAGAAACGCTTGACAAGGCAAATTCAACGATAATAAAAGCCTCGAAACTGCTTGTGAAATACGACCTGCCTGATATGTAATATAAACGGGAATTTGTCCGTTGTACCTGTTTTTCTTTTGGGGAAAACCTTTCTGAAGAAAGGTTATTCCCCATACCCCTTTCCAAAGACTTTTATATTGTTTTTGGCGAGGGGTAATTCATTTTTTTAAATCTGCTGCAGACCGTAAATTTTGCGTGTATTATACAGCACAATTACCCCTCGCCAAAAATATAGAAGTTTTAGTGAGGGGGCTTGGGGGAAGACCCTTTTCCAAAAGGGTCTCCCCCAACAGCAAGGCAGGCACAGCGGGCAAATTTCAATTTATGATACAAAAACGCTCCGATGAATTTATCATCGGAGCGTTATTATTCGCGTTTTTGTTTAGTTAAGTTCTGCGAAATACTTGATAGTTCTTACCATCTGAGAAGTGTAGGAGTTCTCGTTGTCGTACCAAGAAACTACCTGTACTTCATACAGATCGTCAGCGACCTTAGCTACCATAGTCTGAGTAGCATCAAAGAGAGAACCGTACTTCATGCCGATAACATCGGAAGAAACGATAGGATCTTCGTTATAGCCGTAAGACTCAGAAGCAGCAGCCTTCATAGCAGCGTTGATGCCCTCTTTGGTAACATCGGTACCCTTAACAACAGCGGTAAGGATAGTGGTAGAACCTGTAGGAACAGGAACTCTCTGGGCAGAACCGATAAGCTTGCCGTTCAGCTCGGGGATAACAAGACCGATAGCCTTAGCAGCGCCGGTAGAGTTAGGAACAATATTAGCAGCGCCTGCTCTTGCTCTTCTCATATCGCCCTTGCGGTGAGGGCCGTCGAGGATCATCTGGTCGCCGGTGTAGGCGTGGATAGTGCTCATTATACCGCTCTGGATAGGAGCATAATCGTTAAGAGCCTTAGCCATAGGAGCGAGGCAGTTAGTGGTGCATGATGCAGCAGAAATGATCTGATCATCAGCGGTAAGGGTCTTTTCGTTTACGGAATAAACGATAGTCTTGAGGTCGTTGCCTGCGGGAGCAGAAATAACGACTTTCTTAGCGCCTGCATTGATGTGCGCCATAGACTTGTCCTTAGAGCAGTAGAAACCTGTGCACTCGAGAACAACGTCAACGCCTATTTCGCCCCAAGGGAGCTCGGCAGCGTTAGCCTTTGCGTAAATGGTAAGGGTCTTGCCGTCAACAGTGATAGTGCCTGCCTCGTCATCAGCGGAAACAGTGTGAAGATTATCACCTATTTTGCCGCAGTAGCCGCCCTGAGCGGTATCATACTTGAGCAGGTTAGCGAGCATTGAAGGCTTGGTAAGGTCGTTGATAGCGACTACCTCATAACCCTCAGCGCCGAACATCTGTCTGAATGCGAGACGGCCGATACGGCCAAAGCCATTGATTGCAACTTTAACTGACATATATAGTTTACCTCCTAGAGAAATTGTTATATAAATATTATACAACATTTGCTTTACATTTTCAAGTGTTTTCAGAAAAATTTCTGATATATTTCAGTAAAATTATATATGTATTTTTTGGCATATTTGGGGAAGTAATATATATTGCCGCAAAATTTATAAGCCACAGCGGCTCCGCAGGGTTTGCGACAGCAAAATTTATAAAATGTTCATATATTATGCGACATAAAATGTTATAATTAGACATAGAGATATTTTTCCGTGAGGTGTTATATATGAATAAAACATTTATTGAGACCGTAAAAAAGCTTTACGGCGACGAAGCAAAGATAATAGTTACCAACAGCAAGCTGACGATAAGATATTCAAGCTGCCCTTCACTGGTGGAGAAGCTTGACAGAAAGATGTTCAGCCGCAGCAGCGTTGCGCCCAACGACAACAAGGGGCTTTTTCCGATAACGAAAAGAAAAGCGCTTTCGCTTTGGCTGAACGGCGTGTGCTATGCTGCGATAGTTACGCCCGTCAGCCTGGGGCGGAGGACTTATTATTGCATTGAGCTGGCAGACACCACAGACTATTTAAGGCTTGGCGCGGCAATGCAGACATATATTGCTGATTCGCTTGTCAGCGCTGAGATAAGACGGGGTGTTGCAGGCGTGCATGCCAGCCAGCTGCTAATAAGGGAAAATGTATACAGAAACGATATGAGGATACCAAACGCCCTGTGCGACAAAAGCTGCAACATAATAGTGCGCGCCTTAGCGAACCCGACAGAGCTGCTATACTATACGGCGGAAGAACCTGAGCGCAGAACGGTGAACATAAGCAATCTGACTTATGAGATATGCGCGATGTATGCAATAGATCTATCAAAGTTTGGCAGCAGATGGAAGATAGACTGGGAAATTGAGAGTGACTGCAAAGCGGTGTGCAAAGGCGAGAGATTTGCGGCGGCGCTGCTTAACCTTATAGAAAACGGGCTTTCATATAACATTTCAGAGAAAAAGCATGTGCGCGTTACCGTTGAGAAAAAAGACGGCGAGGTGCGCGTTGCGGTGACGGATAACGGCGTGGGAATGAGCCTTGACAAGATAGAAAAGGCATTTATACCATATGCGCTGTGCGACCTTGCCGAAACTTATGGCTGTCTGGGCTTGCCGCTTGCGAATATTTTTGCTAAAACTTATGGCGGCAGTGCCAACATTGTTTCTAAAGTTGATGAGGGCACAACGGTAACGCTGCGGCTGCCTGAAACCGAGGGAATAACGAACGACATGTTTTCTCCGACGGACACATACAACGGTGAAAAATTTTCAATGCTTAATCTATATATGTCGCGGATAGTTGACGATGTGCAATAAAAAAGACCCCACCAAAGTGAGGTCTTTTAATTTGTGTAAATTACTTGCTCTTCTTAGAAGCTACTACAGCAGCGCCTGCTATTGCAAGACCTGCAAGTGCCAAACCAGCGGTTGCGCCGGTGGTCGGGTTGGTTGTGCCGCCAGAAGGAGCGGTTGAAGAACTACCGGTGGTAGAAGTGGTTGAAGATGAACCAGTGTCGCCACCAGCATTCTTGGTTACGACTTCCCAAGAAATATCAAACTTAACGGCATCTGCCATGCTTACAGCAAATTTAACGGTAAAACCTTCGCCAAAACTCATGTCAGAAATCTTGTATTCTTTCTGTGCTTCGACAGGGAAGTTGCACCAGTCACCCTTTTCGCCGGTAGGCTTACCATCTTCATCTACCTGATCATAGCTTCCGGTACCCTTATAGCCAATTTTAAACGGGGTATCAGCAGTAAAAAGAATGTAATCGATCTGATCAACCGGGGTATCACCAATCAGGTCAGACAACGCATAACTCTTAGTCTTCTCGTCGTCGTCGAATGCAATTTCAGTCCACCAAGTATTAGCGGAGTTGTCCATAGTTACTTTGCCCTTGAAATTGTCAGCTGCGCTAGCAGAGATGACAGATGTTGCAGCAATAGCACACGCAGCTATAGCCGCAAAAATTCTTCTCAATTTCATTGTTTTTTCCTCCAAATTCCAAATAATATAAGATCTTCATACGCGGCACGGTTTTTCCGTACCACTGTACTAATTTAATTTTACTCTGTTTTGGCTGATTTGTCAACCTATTTTGCGCGCTGTGGGTGACGAAATTACACGCACTTATTTAGCCATATTGCACAAGAAAACGATTGCACATATGTATAATGTGACGAAAAATTTTCCTTTTCTGCATAAAAAGAGAAAAGCCACCAAAAGATGACTTTCCTCTCGATCTTATATTATTCGGGTTTGGAAGAAACCGAATAAGCGTTGATTACTTGCTCTTCTTAGCAGCTACTACAGCAGCGCCTGCTATTGCAAGACCTGCAAGTGCCAGACCGGCAGTTGAACCGGTAGGCTTGTTGCTGTCGTCCTTGCCGCCATTGTTGCCGCCGTTATTGCCGCCATTATTGCCGCCATTGTTGCCGCCGTTATTTCCACCGTTGTTGCCGCCGTTGTTGCCACCATTCTCAGTAGCAGGAACTATTTCTTTGCCGCCCTTGTCAAAGAACTTGAGGTCGGATATTGTTACAGTACCCGGTGTTTTGCCATCAATAGGACTTACACCCCAAATTTGAATTTGGCAAGAAGCAAGATCAATGTCACCCTTGGCGGCATCTACCTTGGTTATATCCCATTCCCATGTAGCAGCTTTATTATCTTCGTTTTCAATCTGAAGCGTCTGATCCCAGTTTGCACCACCGAAAAGTCCGCCTATTCCACCGTTGCAATAATTAGAGTCTGTCTGAACAGTCAGTTGGATCTTAGCAACGCTCTTTGCATCAATTTTGGTAAGATCAACGCCAAATTCTGTAAGAGGAATTACAGCGTTGTATAGATCTACTCCGGCATTTTTAGATTGTGTATCATCTTTAACTGCATAGGGGCTTTTGGGATCTATTTTGCCTACATAATCGCCTAAAGTCATATCAGGCTGTCCCTTAACAGTTATTGAGCCAGCAGCACTAGCCGAGATAACAGATGTTGCAGCGATAGCGCAAGCAGCTATTGCAGCAAAAATTCTTCTCAATTTCATAATTGAACATTCCTTTCAAAATAAAGTTTATACTTATATTTTACATGAATGCGAAAAGTTTTTCAAGGCACATTGTACATAAATCTTTTTTTTTTTTTGTGGAAATTGCACAATTTTGAACAAGTAATCGTTTGCAGGTTGAAAACTTGCCGCCCTCACGGTTATAAAATATTCTTCCGCAGTACGTTGCCATTCAATTTTCTGCACTACTGACCTCTGTTGTTGCCAAAACAAAACCTATGCGTATTGAACTCGCTCGCCAGTCTGCACGTAAGCACAAAGTTCCGAGCGAAAAGGTCACGACATTCCACCAAGGCACAGTGCGTGGTCGTGGGTGTGGGTAAGGAAGAGGGAGCGCGAGGGGGAAACCTTAGGGTAGGGAGTGGAGCGCGCACCCTTCCTTACATGTACACTCCCTATATCCCTATGGTTTTCCCCTCGCAGAGAGCCGCACGAAAGAAATAGCACGCTCAAAATGAGAAGATAACCAAGTTAAAGTTTAGCGGTGAACGGCTCCGCAGGTGCTGCGAAAGCAGCAAAAATTCAAATAGCTATTGCGCACGCAAGCGCGCGCAGGCAAAAAAGCTAGGCGCTACAACTAGGGAACGCCCTCTCTTGCAGGGCGTTCCCTCTTGAAAAACAATCCACCGGATTGTTTTTCAATTCACCCTTTGCGGAGCGCCTGCCGGTAGGGGCTTTCGCCGTCTGCGGACGGCGACGGGGGCGCCGCCCCTCGACCCCGTGACCCTTTTGAAAAAGGGTCAATCGAAAACTTTTGGTTTCTTGACATGATTTGAAACGTTTGCGCGTTATGGCGGTCAACGTGTGCGCTCCTGCGCCGCGCGTAAGCGCAATTAAAAACCCCAAAAGCATTTCGCTCTTGGGGTACTCTCACCATTCTATCGTATTCACGTCCTGCGGCGTGGGATTTAACGTCACGCTCTCTATCTTGCTGTTCTTCAGCCTTATCACCCTGTCCGCCATGGGCGCTATCGCAAGGTTGTGCGTTATAACTATCACCGTCATGCCGTCCTCGCGGCAGGTGTCCTGCAACAGCTTCAATATGTTCTTGCCCGTGTTATAGTCCAGCGCGCCCGTCGGTTCGTCGCACAGCAGCAGTTTCGGCTTCTTCGCCAGCGCCCTCGCTATCGACACCCTCTGCTGCTCGCCGCCCGATAGCTGCGACGGAAAATTGTTCATTCGCTCCTCCAGCCCCACTTTTTTAAGCATTTCGTCCGCCGCTATGCTGTCGCGGCTTATCTGCGATGCAAGCTCAACGTTCTCCAGCGCTGTCAGGTTGTTGACAAGATTATAAAACTGAAACACAAAGCCTATATCAAATCTTCTATACGCGGTAAGCTGTTTATTGTTATAGGCGGCTATGTTCTTGCCGTCCACCAAAATTTCGCCCTCGTCGCAGTTATCCATGCCGCCCAGCATATTCAGCACGGTGGTCTTTCCTGCTCCGCTTGCGCCGACTATCACGGCAAACTCGCCTTTTTCTATATCAAACGTCACCCCGTCCGACGCGGTTATGGTAACTTCTCCCATATGGTAACGCTTATACACGTTTTTAAAGCTTACAAAACTCACTGCTCGTTACCTGCCTCCTGCACAAACTTTTCTTCTAATTCTTCCAGACAAACGTGGTAATGCTTATAATTTTTGGGGTCTACATATGCTTGTATCTCGTCGCCGACTGCAATATACAGACTAGGGTCGGTAAAAGTCAGCTTTGATTTAAACTCATGCGCCATGCCGTATTCGTCCGTCCAGTTTGCTTTTACGTGGTATGTTATATTGCTGTTTACTTCAACGCTTGATTTTCCCACATATGTAACCGTTGCATACACGGGCTCGCCCTTGCCCTCATCTATAAGCTGTTTGCGATAGTCTTTTGATTTTATAGATATTATAACGCCTATCGTGCCGAATACCGCCCCCAGTCCGCCGAATATCGCCAGCATTACCACATAAAACTCCGTGGTCTGTATGTTTGCTGGGTCGTCGGGGTCAACATATATTGCAACGCTCTGCCCTACCCTCATTGAGCTGTCGGCACTTGGCAAAACTTGCTGATATGCAGTGCCGTCAAACTCATACTCAACGGTTACTTTTGTTTGCGAGCCGCCGTCGTTATTTTTGGTATATGTTATATCGCTAATGGTAGAACTTATTTTTTCGTAGCTGCCTATCACCGTAAGTGTACGTATCACCACACCTATGAAAACTATCAGCATTATCGCGCCTATACCCGTGAATGCTATTCCCAGATAGCGCGGAACTTTGTTAGCATCAAACTCTTTGTATGAAGCCATTTTGTCCTCCTACACGTTAAAGCGGAACAGAACTACATCGCCGTCCTGCATAACATACTCTTTTCCCTCCGAACGCACAAGACCTTTTTCCTTTGCCGCCGCCATATTGCCGCAGTTTACAAGGTCGTCAAAATTCACCACTTCTGCGCGTATGAAGCCTTTTTCAAAGTCGGTGTGTATTTTTCCTGCCGCCTGCGGTGCTTTTGTTCCCTTGCGTATAGTCCACGCTCTAACTTCCTGCGGGCCTGCCGTCAAAAACGACATAAGCCCCAGCAGGTCATAGCCGACCTGTATAATTCTGTTCAGCCCCGATTCTTCAAGACCCAAGTCGCTGAGGAACATAGCCTTGTCCTCGTCGCTCATGTCCGATATTTCGGCTTCTATCTGCGCGCAAATGGGCAGCACCACAGAACCTTCTGCCTTTGCTATCTCGCAGACGGTCTTGTAATGCACGCTGTTGTTTATATCCCCCGTGAAGTCCTCCTCCGAGAGGTTCGCGGCGTATATAACAGGCTTTTGCGATAGCAGCGGAGTGGTTTTTATAGCTTCCAGCCCGTCCTCGTCAAACGGGAAAGAGCGCGCCGACTTGCCGCTTTCAAGATGTTCTTTCAAAGCCTCGAGCATTTCAAGCTCTGCCTGATATTTCTTGTCGCCTTTTATAAGCTTTTTAGTTCTGTCAATACGTCTTTCGACCATTTCAAGGTCTGAAAGTATAAGCTCCAGATCAATTGTTTCTATATCTCTTTTGGGGTCAATGCTGCCGTCAACGTGTATTATGTTCACGTCCTCAAAGCAGCGCACCACGTGAACAATGGCGTCAACTTCTCTTATATCAGCAAGAAATTTATTGCCAAGCCCCTCGCCCTTTGATGCGCCTTTTACAAGTCCTGCAATGTCAACAAATTCAAGCGTTGCAGGCGTGAACTTTTCGGGGTCATACATTTCTGCCAGCTTATCAAGCCTTGCATCTGGCACAGATACTATACCCACATTTTTTTCTATCGTGCAAAACGGGTAGTTTGCAGATTCAGCCCCTGCATTAGTAAGGGCGTTAAAAAGCGTACTTTTGCCTACATTCGGCAGACCTACCATACCAAGTTTCATTTTTTCGGTTTCCTTTCATATCTTATTCGATAGATTTAAGTGACTCTACCATGTCAATTTTCTTCAGCTTAAAGTGCAGCACCACGTTCACCATAACCGCAAACAGCGCCGTCAGCAATGCCGACAGAATATACGCGTACCACACCATTTCCCTCGCGAACATAACAAGGTCTACCTCTGCTGTAAGCACCACGAACCTGTGCAGCACAAGCCCCATTCCCCAGCCGAGAATTATACCTATAACAGTGGTATAAATGTTCTCGCGGTATATATAAGCAGAAGTTTCACTGTCGTAAAATCCCAGCACTTTAAGAGTTGCTATCTCTCTTACGCGCTCGGTTATGTTTATGTTTGCAAGGTCATAAAGCACTATGAAAGCCAGCAGCGCGGCGCATATTATCAGCAGCCACACTATTGCATTTAAACTCTCGATAGACGAAAAGAACGTTTCAGCCTTTTCATCAAGAAAAACTATGCCTAAAAACTCGTCTTTTGAGATAAGCTGCTGTGAAAAATCAGCCGTAACAGTGCCGTCAGCAATACTGAGATACGCCTGATTGAACTGCGGCTCTTCGCCGTAAAGTCTTTCATAGTCCTGCGGCGAAATATAAATATAGTGCATAGAATAGTTTTCGGCAATGCTGCTTATTTTCAGTTTTACAGTTTCTTTTTCGGGTATCTCAATTTCTATCTCGTCGCCGACTTTCAGCCCCATAAGCTGCGTTATCTTTTCGGTAATGACTACCTCACCGTCTGCCACCGTAAGCTTGTCGCCGCTCTTGCAGTCGTCAAGGCGTATAAAATCATTCAGCTTCTGCGGCTGCTGCGGCACCATAAGGCTCACACCGTATGAAAGGTCGTTGGCGTTAAGTGTGCAGTCGGTCTCGCTTATCAGCAGATGATCTTCAACATCTTCATTTTCATCTAAAAGAGCGTTTATATCGTCGTCCGTCGCGCCGCTGTCTTTATTAAGAACCGTTACAGCATCATATTGCAGTATCTTACCAAATTGCAGGTCAACTATCTTGCTTATGCTGTGTTTTATGCCGAACGCGGTCATTATCAGCGCGGTGCACCCTGCAACACCGATAAGTGTCATTGCAAAGCGCTTTTTATACCGAAGCAGATTTCTCAGCGTTACCTTTGTAAGAAAGCCCAGCCTTTTCCACAGCGGTGTTATCTTTTCAAGAAAAACTCTCTTTCCTGCCGGCGGAGCTTTCGGGCGCATTAGCTGTGCAGGCTTTGCAGACATTGAAGCATAGCAGGAGGCTACCACAGTCGCTCCCACCGCTATTACTGCCACCGCCATGCACCAAAGCGCATAGTCAACGCGGAAAGGCGTATCTATCGAGGGTATGTTATACAGTATTTTATAGCTGTTATATATAATGTAAGGGAAAAGTTTAAAGCCTATCGCAGTGCCGAAAAGCGTTCCCGTCACCGTGGGCACGAGCGCGTATATAAGATACTTAGCCATTATTTTTGCAGATGAATACCCCAAAGCCTTGTAAGTGCCTATCTCGGTACGCTTTTCGTCTACCATTCTGGTCATTGTGGTAAGGCACACAAGAGCGGCTATAAACACAAAGAACACAGGAAACACCTTTGCTATGGCATCTATCTTCTCGCTGTCGCCTGCAAACGAGGCGTAATCGTTGCTTGAAAACCGCGTGTAATCGTATATTTTAGTATCAGGTATTGAATCTATCTGCGCTTGTATCTCATCAGCCTGTGCCTGCCCCTGCGCCGCCTGAGCAGAAAGATGCTCATCAACGCTCGTATCTCCTGCAAGGCGAGATGCATAAAGCCCCTGCGCCGTCTGCAACTTAGTTTCCTGCTGTGCAAGCGATACCCTGTCAAGCGCAGTGCCGTTTTCAGCCTGCGCTCTCAAAGCCTCAACATCGCTATCCAGCTGCGCTATATACTGCGCAAGAGCGTTTTCATCAAGCGCGAGCAAGCTGTTTATGGCATCTATATTTTCCTGCGCCTTATCAAGCTGCTCTATGGCATCTTGCTTGCTCTCTTTCATTCTCTCATTTACAGAATTTTCAAACGCCGCTATAACAGGCTGCTTTTTCTCTTCAATTTCATCTGTATATTTGTCTGAAAACGGTTCTTCCCTGTCCAAGCCGTCAAACCGCACATAAAGCTCGGTATAAAAGCCAAGGGTAAAATCCTCCTCGGGTATAAGCATAAAGCTGTTCACACTGCCGCTGCCTATCGTGGTCGCATCTCTTTCAAAGCCTATATAAAGCGGCGATGCCACAATGCCCACCACTTCAAAAGTATCATGCTTGAAATAGTCGTGAATATCGCCGTCTTTACCCGGCGCCGAGAGTGTGAGCTTTTCGCCTATTTTGTAAGAATCGGGCGTTTTCATGGTGTTTTCAACAACGCACTCACCGCTGTTTTGCGGCAGTCTGCCTTCTATAAGAATAGGCTTGTTGAGAATATCCTCTCCGCCGCTGTAAGACATCACCTTGACTACCTGATTCTGCCCATCGTAGTTATAGTAAACATCGCTTGAATACCCTGCCTGCACGCCGCTTACACCGTCAAGATCTTCAACGGCTTGCAGATCTTCATATCTGAACCCCACGTTTGAAACAAGTTTCAGATCCATAAGGTTGTTTTCTTCAAAAAAGTCTGCCGCCGATTCTTTCATATCAGGCATGGTAGACTTTATTCCTGCAAAAAATCCCGTTCCGAGAGCCACTATAAGAAACACCGACATAAATCTGCCGATCGAACGTCTTATCTCTCTCGCTATATCCTTTTTATACGCCGAGGTGCGCTTTTTCATTGCCGTTCATTCCTACTCCGTCTGACTTACTGCCTCGGCTTCTTCCAAAGGCTTGTCAGTATTTTCTTTTGTATCTTCTGAAATTTCAGTTTCTTCGGTATTTTCTGCTTCTTTGGTACTTTCGGCAGTTTCAACTTCTTCTGTACTGTTGTCAGTCTCTGCGTTTTCTGATGTTTCTTCTATCTTTTCAGAGGCTTCGGTTTCTTCTGCCTTTTCGGTATCTTCTTCACTTTCATCTTCCGAAATTATGCCTATCCTGCCCGAATCTATAACATACTTCACCGCGCCTATAACGAACACCGCCACGCCGCCTATAACTATTATAAGCGCAGGGTTTTCAAAGTATTTCGCCGCAAACATAACAAACGCAAATATTGCCGCTATATCTACCGCTATAAAGCACATATACGTTCTTGATGCAGATATTATAGGATAAAGCCGCTTTGGGTCGTCGGTCTCGTCATCACTTATGCAAAGCTTAGGGTCAAAAATAAGCATAAGAAAAACGCCCAACAGCAGCACGCTGAGCACTAAATTCACTATGTAATAATACTTCCCGTCGCCGTCCACAAAAACAAGCCTGTAAACGTCGCAGGCAAGCACAGCCGCCTCCAGCGCGATGAAGATAACTGTCATTACCTTCTGGAACAATGTAAATCTCTGTTTCATACTCTCTCCTCGTATTTTTTCTGTATATCATATTATTATAGCATACTTATTTTTAAAATGCAATATTTTGCGGCATAAAAAAGAACGCACCCACCACGATGCGTTCAAAAAACTATAAACTTAACTTTTCTTGCTGTCCGCGCCAAGCTCTGAGATTATATGTATAAAGCTTTCAACGTCGTTAAAGTCCTTATAGACCGATGCAAATCTCACATACGCAACGTGGTCTAGCCTTTTAAGCCCTGCCAGCACCTTGTCGCCTATCTCGGAAGTAGACGTTTCTGTCTGCATGGCGTTTGCATAGGTATTTTCTATGTCGTCCACCAGTTCGTTCATCTGCTCAACGCTTATCGGGCGCTTCTTTATGGCGTTCTGTATGCCCTTGATCAGCTTTCCCTTGTCAAAAGGCTCAAAACTGCCGTCTTTTTTGTACACCATAAGCGTAGGCTTTTCAACTACCTCATACGTTGTAAAACGTTTCTGGCACTGCGGACACTCTCTCCTGCGGCGCTTTTTTTCATCACTGGGGCGCGAATCTATCACCTTTGTATCCTCGCACCCACAAAACGGACATTTCATTTTATGATCCCCCTTGTTTTGAAAACAATTGATATTATATCCGCCATAATGTCGGTCAATATCAATAATATTGTATATCTCTTATTGATATTGTAGCATATATTGTGGTCAAATGCAAGTATTTTTTAAAATTTTAGTTTTTTTCTGCGGCATTACACAGTGTACTTTTCGCAAAGGTAATCTTCTGCTATGTATTCAAGTTCAGACGGCATTGCCATATACAGCATGATACGTTCAAACAATTCCCGTGCATATTCGTATTTTTCGGTTATGTCGGCAATGCGCGCTTCCTGTTCGCCGCATTTTACCGCTATGCCGTAAGAGTACGAATATTCGCTGTTTTCCGTGTTATCGGCAAACAGTTCATAGCGCACGTTCGCTCCCTTTAGCTCCTCGCACAAAATAAGCTGCCTTTTTTCGGTCTGCGCAGATGTTAATAACAGTTCGTTCACTTCCTTTCCTGCCGCATAGGCGGCGTGATACTTTTATTATCTCCATCATCATAATATCATAAGGAAAGGGCTTTGCGATAGCTTTTTAATTCGACATGTTTCTATAGCGGCTCTCCGCTGCTATAAAAAACGGGGCATACCCACGTATGCTCCGTTACAGACAGCTTTTTATATAGTCGCAGTTAGTTTTAAGCTCTTCCACGCTTTTGTACCCCGATGAGTAAAGCTCCAGTATTACAGCCGAATTTACGCTGTTTTTTCTCAGGCAGGAAACAAATCCTCTGCAATCCAGCTTTCCCGTGCCCACAAGTTTGCAGTCGCTTTTGTCGTCATAGTCGCTTATGTGTATGTGGCAAATGCTCTCGCCCAGCGCGTTTACAAATTCATAAGGGTCATAGCCTGCCC
The DNA here is from genome assembly GCA_947630555.1 of uncultured Clostridia bacterium. Classification (GTDB taxonomy): domain Bacteria; phylum Bacillota; class Clostridia; order Oscillospirales; family Ruminococcaceae; genus UBA7477. The sequence continues at coordinate 42,408 of CANRIA010000004.1, read as the reverse complement.
TTACCGCCTGTTTGGTGTCCAGCACGAATTTTGCCCTGTCACCCAGCGCGGCTTTCATTTTTTTCAAAAACTCCAGATCTCCGCTGCTGCACCTGCCAACGTTTTCCTGCGCCACGGCAACGCCGAAATCCGCCGCTATCTCGTTAAAACGCTGAAAATGCCCGAAGTACATCTCATCGGGGCAGCGATTATGGCTGTTATTGCCGTGCAGAACGAATATTTTGGAACCGAGGTATTCCATAGCTTCAAAATATTTTTTGTAGTATTCCAGACCGTCATTAAGCCTGCGCGAATAGCCCGTGAAGAACATCATAGTTTCCAGCTCGCAGGTAAACGGGTGCATAGATACCGCATTTACGCCGTAATGCTCCAGCATACTCTTTATCTCGCGCAGAAAACGCTTTTCAAGTTCGCTGGGGGCGTTTATGAATATCTCAACATTTTGTATGCCGCGCTTGCAAAGCTCTAAAAGTGCCTGCTCGGTAAGCATGGGGTAAAGGCACGCGGTAGACACCCCGACGGGATAGCCGCTCTCATTCATAAAAACACCTCCGTAAACAGCGTATACATAGATTATACCACTTTACAAAGGCAAAGTCAATCGGCAAAAGGGTCATGTATTTTATACATTAAAATGTGACATTATGCAATTTAATAAAAATTGCTCTTGACTTTTGGACAAATTACATCTATAATAGTAAGGTGAATAACTGTTTTATATTTATATATACAGCTAAAACTTGAACAGGAGGAGTAAATTCAGTGCGACACGCAAAGAAACCAACATTTTTTATCGTCGTATTGCTGATAGCAGCCTTTTCGTACCTGACGATATTCGGCGTGCATACCACATTCGGCGATATTCCGAAAACATATATAAAGAGCGTTGACGAGATACGCTGGGGCATAGACATTCAGGGCGGTGTAAACGCCACGTTTGAGCCTGCCGACGGCGTCGATGCCTCTGCTGATGAGCTGGAGGCAGCCAAGACGGTAATAGAGCAGAGGCTTGTCAGCCTTAACATTACCGACAGCGAGGTGTATGTTGACTCGGCTAAGGACAGGATAATGGTATCCTTCCCTTGGGCATCGGGCGAGACTGACTTTAACGCCGAAGAAGCCGTAAATGAGCTGGGCGACATGGCAGAGCTGAAGTTCGTAAAGGGTACGGAAATGGACGGCGAGCTTATAATGACCGGTACTGCCGTTGACAACGCGACAGCCTACCAGAACCCCGACACCGGCAGATGGGAAGTATCGCTGACACTTAACTCAACAGGTACTAAAGCATTTGCAGATGCAACCACCGAGCTTCACGCAAACGGCGGCTACATCTCAACATGGATGGACGATGTAAACATCTCTACCGCAACGGTAAGCGCAGACATAACCGACGGCAGAGCCACTATATCGGGCAATTTCACATATGAAGAAGCAAAATCTCTTGCCGACAAGATAAACGCAGGCGCGCTGCCTATCAAAATGGAAGCCACCAGCACAAGCACCATTTCGCCTACTCTGGGCACGGGCGCAAGAACTGCCATGGTATATGCAGGCATTATCGCAATGATAATAATCGCGATATACATGATAATCATCTACAGGCTGCCCGGCTTTGTTGCCTGCATAGCACTTTGCGGACAGGTAGCAGGTTCACTGGCGGCAATTTCAGGCTTCTTTGCACCGTTTGACAGCTTTACCCTCACAATACCCGGTATTGCAGGTATCATACTTTCGGTAGGTATGGGCGTTGATGCCAACATCATTACCGCCGAGAGAATAAAAGAAGAACTTCGCAACGGCAAATCGCTCAACGGCGCAATAGAGCTTGGCTACAAGAGAGCATGGTCGGCGGTATTTGACAGCAATATCACCGTAGTATTCGTAGCTGTTATACTCATGGGCGCGTTCGGGCCTACCGACAGCTTTATGGGCACTATAATGAAGCCGCTGTTCTTCGCGTTCGGCGCATCTGCGGCAGGCACTATATATTCGCTCGGCTACACGCTGCTTATCGGTATAATACTCAACTTTGTGTTCGGCATATTCTGCTCAAGACTTATGCTCGCATCACTTTCAAAGTTCAAGGTGTTCAGAAAGCACGCGCTGTATAACGGCGTTGCCCCCGAAAAGAAGCAGCGCACCCTTAATGTAAACAAGCACTCTGTAAAATTCTATGTATTCTCGGGCATAATGATAGCCGCATTCATAGTAATTACTATTGTAAGAGGCGTGAATGTTGCTGTTGAGTTTGAGGGCGGTACTATTATAGAATACAACTACAGCGGCACGATAGATACAAACGCAGTCGCGCAGGCTGTTAAAGATGTATCGGGCGAAGATGTTACCGTTACCACGGGCGAAAACATGGCTGACAGCTCAACTACCGTAAAACTCACCTTCTCATCAAGAGAGGGCATCTCATCTGAAAAACAGCTTGCCATTAAAGAAAAACTTATGGAAACATTCGCTGATAATAACTTAGAGCTTCTGAGCTCTACCGACGTTGCCGCATCAAACGGCAAGGAGTTCTTCTTCAAATGCCTTGTTGCTGTAATATTCGCCGCTATCGTCATGGTAATTTATATCGGTTTCAGATTTAAAAACATCGGCGGTCTTTCAGCAGGCTGTATGTGCGTTGCCGCGCTTGTGCACGATATGATATTCGTTTACGGCGCGTTCGTGATATTCGGCTACAGCATAGATTCAAACTTTATAGCAGTTTTGCTGACTATTCTGGGCTACTCTATCAACGCGACTATTATAATCTATGACAGGATTCGTGAAAACAGAAAACTGCTTGGCGCAAAAGCTGAGATAGGCGAGCTTGTTGACAAGAGCGTTACAGAAACTCTCGGAAGGTCGATACACACGACTGTTACCACCGTTTCGGCTATGGTAACTGTATGCATAGTATGCTACCTGTGGGGCATATCTTCAATAATGAGCTTCTCACTGCCTATAATCGTCGGTATGATATCGGGCGTTTATTCTTCAAACTGCATAGCGCCTACATTGTGGGTAAAATGGCAGCGCCACGCTATGAAGAAAAAAGAACACCGCCCTGTCAAGGCACGCAAAAAAGGCGCAAAAATATAAATATAATTATAAAAATATTAATATCCCCGAACAAGCCCGATTTTGGGTCTGTTCGGGATATTTTTCACCCTGCTTGTGTTAAATATTTTTACTGTACTGCCTTTGATTTAGTTGTATAATACAAAAAATCAGCCGATATTTGTATACGATTACAAAATCTTTCGCTTGTGATTGACTTTTAAAGCAAAATGTGTTATTCTATTTATGAGTAAACGGCGTGTGCCGAAGAAGACAATGAATATAATAATAAAAAACTAATGAGAGGTGGTTTTACAATGCATAATGCAAAGAAAATTCTTGCCTGCGCTATGGCAGTGCTTTTGTGTGCAGGCGTAGTCGGCTGCGGAAATTCTTCAAGTTCAAGCAGTTCTCACGTTGACCAGATACAGGTAACTCTGCCTGAAAACGTTGACCCCAACGACGAGAGCACCCTTACCGTTTCTGACATTCCGGAAGGCGAACCTACAGAGCTTGACTGGCTGTCTTACTGGGATATTAACCCTGAGGAAGGCAACCCTGAAAAGAGAGCGGAGCTGCAGCTGTTTGAGCAAAAGGGCGGTTCTATAAAATGGTCAAGAGTACGTTCTGATGCAAAGTATGAAAAACTCGCAAGCCGTCTTATGTCGAACGACCCCCCCGACATGTGGTGGTATGAGCAGGCTATGGACTTCCCTGTAAACTGTCTGCAAAATATGTTCCAGCCTGTTGACGATATCGTAGACTTCAACACTCCGCTGTGGAGCGACGTTAAGGACAAGGCTGAAGAATATACGATTGCCGGCAGCCACTTTGTTGCGCCTATCAAGTTCAACTTCCAGGGCATACTTACATACGACAAGGACAGAATAGAAGAGCTTGGCGTTGACGATCCGTATGAAATGTATCTTAACGACGAATGGGACTGGAACGCTCTTGAAGATATATGCAGAGCGTGGGTAGATACCTCTACCGACGACGAGCCGAGAATAGGTCTTAACGGCTGGTTCCACACCTTTATATTCGCTTCTACCGGTGAAACGGTAGTTATGCGTGATGATGCAACAGGCAAGTATATAAATAATATAGACAGCCCAAACCTTGAAAGAGCTGCAAACTGGCTGTACAATATGTCAAAGGACGGCCTTATAGACAACAAATGGATACAGGGTGCGCAGAACGCTTTCAATGAAGGCTACCTGTTCTACTCAATGGGCCCGTGGGCATCTATTGACTCTCACACACCAAAAGACGGCACAAACTGGGCTAACGTTCCTATCCCCCGCGACCCCAACTCCGATAAGCTTTATGCTAAACTTGATACCGTTGCGTATATGTGGATAAAGGGCTCTGCGAAGTCCGGCGCTATGAAGACATGGCTGGAGTGCGCTAAGATAGTCGCGACCGATCCGGCTTACATGGAGCAGGATAAGCAGAAGTTCTTTGTAAACAACCCCAACTGGACAGACGAGATGTATGAGCTTGCTTACAATCCTATGGCTAACGAGAAGATAACCGTTATATCCGACCCCGGCTATGGTATATCCACTCTGCTGTCCGATCAGGATTCTGCTACCAACGATTCTAAAGAAGCAGTTATACAGCTTGTATATTCATCTGTCAGCAAGACCGACGAATCAGGCGCTCAGCTTACATGGGCTGTTGTAAGAGATATGTACAACAACACCATAAATTCTGAGCTTGCTGCATTCAACGACAAACTTGCAAACTACTCGCTCGGCGGTGCTTACACGCCCGAAGAGGATACCACGGCTTCCGAATAACAGCACATAAATATTATCACCGACGTGTAAAAAGCGTCGGTGATTTTTTATCTGTTGGGCAAAAGGGGCATATTGCTGCGGTATATCCTGTCAACGCCGCCGCGTATAACTTCACATTCCGAGAAAAATTCGTCGTTGTCTTTTCTGTAAAGATATTCAATGCGCGCCACTGCATCACCTATGCCGCTTACCGTCTCGGCACTTTCAAAAAATGCCGCGGTCGAAGCCATGCTATCCCAGTATGAGCAAAGATCTTCAATAGCTTTTTCAGTATCGGGCGAGCGCGTTTCAGCAAGCGACTGCGCCCGGTCAATAAGTTCGTTCATGCGTTTGCTGCACGCGCCAAGGTAGACAGACCACCCTACGCCGAATATGAATATCACCGCCAGTATGCCGCAGCACAGCCATACTCTTTTCATTTTACTGCCCCTTTTCTTTTTCTATTATCTTGTAACTTCCGTCTGAACGCGCCGTCATGAGAAACACCTCGTGCGGCGATATTTTTTTGTTTTTAAGAATGTTTTTCAGCCACTCTTCCGACAGTTTAAGATATGCCAGTGAGCGCTTAACAACGTCGCCGTCGTCTATCACCACCTGCGGAGGGTCACCCGAGGGCTGCGGTTTTTCGCCGTTTACCGGCTGTTTTGCAGATTTTAAAAACGCGCTTACCGCTCCGGTTGTTTCTATCACTGCATACTGAACCTCCGATATATCAAATATCCCCTGCGAGCGCAAAGCCTCCAGAACGTCGTCGGCAGTGTAGCGAAGATCGCCGAGCTGTTTTTGGTCAAGCACGCCGTCTGAAATAATTATCTTCGGGCTGCCTGACACCATTCTTCTCAGTTTGCGCGATTTAAGCGTTGCCGCCGACATCAGAACATCAAGGCACACAAGAGTTAATATAGGCACAATGCCAAGCAGCATAGGCGTGCCGGGGTCTTCAATAGGCAAAGTTGCAATGTTTGAAATTAAAATGGTTATAACAAATTCCGAGGGCTGAAGTTCCCCCAGCTGCCTTTTTCCCATAAGGCGTATTGCAAACACCACAAGCACATACAAAAGCACTGCCCTTAAAAATACGATAAGCAATCAAAACGCTCCTTTCAGATCATTAGTATTTTTCCGCAAATGGTGCAAATAATACATTAACAGCACAAATCGAAAGGAGAATAATTATGCCTTGCTTTCCCGACTATTCAAATTACGAAAATATAAAAATAGCTTCTTCGCTTGAAAAAGCGCTGCTCGATCTTCGCTCTATAATGGGCGGAACTATGGATCTTAACATTATGGAAGTGGTGGTGAGCGGTCACAAGTGCGCGGTGGTGTCTATAGAGAACATGACATCTACCGACATAATGACCGAGCTTTTGTTTCAGCCGCTGACCTCTTTGCAGCTTGGCGAAAATTCAAAGCCGCAGGATATTGCCGACTGGCTTACAAAATACAGCCTGCTTTCCTCAGAGAGGCACACCTGCTATGACTACGGCGAGGCGGTGACGCAGCTGTTTTCGGGCTTTGCGCTCGTTCTGGTAAACGGTCTTGCAAGCGGCTATCTGTTCGGCATACAGGGCTTTGACAAACGCTCGATAGATGAACCCACCAGTGACCTCAACGTTCTTGGCGGCAGAGACGGTTTTATTGAAGTTTTGCGCACCAACGTATCTCTTGTAAGGCGGCGGCTGAAGACCCCCTGCCTGCGCTTTGAGCTTTCAAAAATAGGTACAAAAAGCAAGACAGACATCTGCATTGTTTATATGGCTGACAGATGTTCTTCGGAGCTTGTGGACTCGGTGCGGCAGAGGATAAGCTCAATAAAGCTGGAAACGGTTCTCAGCAGCGGATATGTAATGCCATACCTTATGAAAAGCAGCAAAAGCATTTTTACCGACGTGCAGACCACCGACAGACCTGATGCGTTCGCTGCAAAACTGTGCGAGGGCAAGGTGGGCATCATTATAGACGGCACGCCTTTTACGCTGCTTGTGCCGACATTTTTTATAGAAAACTTCAACACCGTTGACGACTATGCCAACCGCCCCTACTATGCCACTTATATACGCTGCATAAAGTATATTGCTTTTATACTGGCGGTGCTGCTGCCGGGCGTTTATGTTGCGCTGGCAACTTTTCATTCTGAAACTTTTTCATACAAGCTGCTTTTAAGCCTTGTAGTTTCTGAAGAATCAACGCCATACCCGTTGGTATTTGACGTTGTTATAATAACGCTTATGTATGAAATACTGCGCGAGGCAGGAATACGTCTGCCAAAAACGGTGGGCGGCGCGGTATCTATCGTGGGCGGTCTGATAATAGGCGATGCTGCCGTGAACAGCGGACTTATTTCCGCTCCTATTCTTATAATACTGGGTCTTACGGCGACTTCATCGTTCGTTATACCAAACCTCAATCAGCAGACATCTGTTCTTCGCATGATAATGATAATAGCAGGCGGCGTGGCAGGGCTTTACGGAATAACGCTGGTATCTGCCGCGGTGCTTGCAAACGCCTGTGCGCTTTCAGATAACGGCATACCATACACCGCGCCCGTTTCGCCGTTTTTCAAGTCGGGATTTAAAGATATTTTCTTCAGGGCAGGCTTTAAAAGGCTTGAAAAAACGCAGACTTTGGTAAGCGACTTCAAGGCAGGCGAAAACAATACCGAGGAGGCATAAAAATGAAAAAACCTCACGCAATATCGGCTTATCAGCTGATATGCCTTTTGCTGGTGGGCAGGCTGTTTATCATGATGACCTACTCTCCGGCAGGGGGCGACAACACGCTTATAACCATTCTTGGCGGTCTTATAACAAACGCGGCGCTGGCAGTGGTAATGATATTCCCACTTCTTTTGCTGAAAAAATTCCCCGATAAAAACGCCGTACAGCTGGGTTTTTGCGCCTCAAAGCCGCTGGGGATAATGCTCTCTGTTATATATACCGCATTTCTAGCATGGATTGCGGTAAAGACAATGTGCGATTTTTCGCAGTTTATAACCTTTGCGTTTCCGATATTTACAGCTAAAAGAGTTATCGTAGTATTCATGGCTGCAACGGCTCTGTATATCTCAACACTGGGCTTAGAACCCATTGCACGCAGCGCCGCAGTGGTTACGGGGCTGTTTGTAGTTATGCTGATAACGGTGCTGCTCGGCACAAGCGGAGAGATAGATGTTCACAACCTTAACATCTCAATAGAAGACCCTTTGGGCGGCATAATAAAAAGTTCTCTCGGCTCGTTTGCACGAAATTCGGAGCTTATTTTAGCCTGCCTGCTTTTGCCAAAGCTGCGCTCAAAGCAGTGCGGCGCGGTATACAGCTATATTACCATTAAATATATAGTGGTGGGGTCTATAGCTTTTTTGTGCTCTGCAATACTGGGCGATTTCGCATACTCCTCTCCGCTGCCGTTTTTCCATTTAAGCTCTTATTCAAACACATCTATTATAGCGCGATTTGATTCGCTGTTTTTGATACTGTGGACATTCTGCGCGGTTACGAAGCTTTCACTTTGCATATATCTTGCAGGCGAGTGTATAAAATGCATATCGCCAAAGATAAAGCCTTTTTACGCTACCCTGCCCGTGACCGCCGCCGCGCTGATATGCTCTGTATTTATAATAATGTATTACGATATTACAAAGGCTGAAAACGTGTATATATGGTCTGCGGTGATAATAATTCTGGCAGCTGTAATACCTGCGCTGCTGCTTATTTTGCCTAAAGAAAAGCGCAGCAGAAAGGGGGCATCAGCATGAGTATGCAAATGAAACGTTTGCTTATAGTGCTTTTGACTGCAATTGCAGCTTTTGCAATGTGTTCCTGCTCTTCAATAGTCGAGCTGGAAAAGCAGGCTATAATATCGGCTGTTGGCATTGACAAGGGTGAGAGCAAAAAATTCAAGGTAAGCGCGCAGGTGTTTCAGTCGATGGGTGCAGGTTCTTCAACGCCTGTTGACAGCAGCCAGACCAACACTATTATAGTTTCCACCGAGGGCGACACCATAGCGCAGTGCATGAATGATATTTCATATGAACTTGGCAGGGATATAAACATCGGGCACAGCAAGTTTATTGTTATAGGCAAAGATGCGCTTAGCATACCATTTTCTGAAAGCCTTGATTACTTTCTGCGAAGTGAGCAGACATACCTTGGCGTGCCCGTAATAAGCAGCAAGACCACCGCACGCGATATTCTTGACGTTAAGCTGAAAAACGAGGTGGAGACCGCCATTGCAGTCGAGAACATCATACGCACGGCGGTTGAAAACGGCAACGCGCTTAAAACCGACCTTTTGCATATTGCAAACTCGACTACCGCCGCCCTGCCTATAGTTGAGGCGCTACAGCCGCCCAAAGAAAGCGAAAAAGAAAAGCAGGGAGACTCTGAAGAAGAGGACACCAAACTTATATTCAGCGGAACACAGATAGTTCACGACGGAAAAATAGTATACACCGCCACGGCAGAGGAAACTATGGGCTGCTGTTGGCTTGAAGGCAAGCTTGACAAAGCGCAGATGAGCATACCCGGCAATGAAGACCCTCTGAATGTGAACGTTACTCTCATTCATCGCAGTGTTACAGTGCGCAAAATTGACGGCAGATACGTTATGATGTACAAAATACGCGTGAAAGTAAAACTGCTCGACAGCTTCAAGACTATATCAAACGGCTGCGAGGTGTGCATGGCTACTGAAAAGATACTGGAGGATATGTGCTGCAACGCTTTTTATAAGATAACGCAGTATCCCGAGGGCGATTTTCTCGGCGTTGAAAGAATAGCAAGAAGCGTATACCCCGTTGCCGCCCTGCATGATGATAACATTTTTGAAAACTGCTCTATTTCGGTAGATGTTGAATGTGCCGCCGACAAATAGTTTGTATAGCGTTTTGGGTAATAAGACCATAAGCACAGGCGGAATATAAGCAATAGTTACAAAAATATCCCTCGGCTATTGCAAACGCAGACTTTGTGTGTTATAATTGTTGTATGTAACTTTGACGGAAAGAGAGCGTGGTTCTTTTATGATAAAAATCAACGATCACATAGGCTGCATAGAGCTTTCTTCAAACTATCTGAAAAAGCTTATAGCCAAGACCGCCGCAAGCTGCTTTGGCGTGGTAGGTCTGAACAGCTGTTCGGCTGTGCAAGGCATACGCTCGCTGCTGGGAAGCGAATCTGCTGACAACGGTGTGATGATCCGTCAAGACAGCAACAAGCTGACTATAGACCTGCATATAACGGTATCTTACGGGGTGAACATTGCCGCAATAGTTGACAGCATCATAAACAAGGTGCGCTTTACTGTTGAGGAGAGCGCCGGTATAGAAGTATCTAAGATAAACGTTTTTGTTGACGCTATGCAGGCGTGATTTGGGAGGATAACATCGTGATAGACGGAAAGCTTCTGCGTGACGCAATTATCAGCGGCGCACATTCTATAGCAAACAAGAAAAAATCGGTAGACGAGCTCAATGTATTCCCCGTTCCTGACGGAGATACAGGCACTAATATGTCTATGGCTATCGGCAACACACTTTCAGAGCTGAAAATTATGCATGATGATGTTACGGTATCTGAAGTAGCATCGTCTGCCGCTTCGGCGCTGCTGAGGGGCGCAAGAGGAAATTCGGGCGTTATACTTTCGCTTATATTCCGCGGCTTTGCAAAGGGTCTTGCAGATAAGAAAGAGGCAAACTGCGATGACATAACGCTGGCTTTGGGTCTGGGAGTTGAAAATGCATATAAAGCTGTAATGAACCCTACAGAAGGCACAATTCTGACAGTTGCAAGAATGGGCTATGAAAAGGCAAAGTCGCTAAGCGGCATTGTTACAGATGAAGTGCAGCTGTGGGAAGAGATATGCAAGGAATGTAAAACAGCTCTTGACAACACGCCCAACCAGCTGGCTGCCCTTAAAAAAGCAGGGGTGGTTGATGCAGGCGGTCAGGGACTTTTGATAATATTCGAGGCTATGCTGCAAGTATTCAAGGGCGGAGAGATCGTTCAGCCGCTTTCGCAGGACAGCAAAAAAGCCGTCACCGTTGAAACTTTTGCTTCTACCGTGGGCGACTTTGACGAAGTTATAAACTTCACATACTGCACAGAGATGCTCATAACCAAAGACGAGGGCTGCGACGATACCAGCAAGCTGAGGGCATATCTTGAAACGATAGGCGACTGCGTTGTTGTGGTGGACGACGACGAGATAATAAAAGTGCACGTTCACACCAACGACCCCGGCAAGGCTATACAAAAGGGTCTTGAATTTGGCAGCATAAACCTGCCGAAGATAGAGAACATGAAAATGCAGCACAAGCAGCGCAAGCAGGATGCTAAACAGGAGTTCGTTCCTGCAAACCCTGAGAATGACTATGGTTTTGTATCGGTGGCGGCAGGCGCAGGTATCGAGAGTATGTTCCGCGACATAGGCGTTGACTGCATTGTAAGCGGCGGACAGACCATGAACCCCTCTACCGACGATATTTACGCCGCTATATGCTCTACCCCGGCAAAGACTGTGTTCGTTATGCCCAACAACAAGAATATTATAATGGCGGCAGAGCAGGCTGCAAAGCTGGTAAGCGACAGAAAGGTGTGCGTTTTGCAGACGAGGACAATTCCGCAGGGGCTTTCGGCAATGCTGGCATTTGACCCCGGCGAAGACTTTGTTGCCAACCGCAACGCTATGACAGAGGCTCTTAACAATGTTGCAACTGGTCAGCTCACTTTTGCGGCAAGGGATTCGGAATTTGATGGGCACGCCATAAAGAAAGGCGAGATACTCGCTATTGAAAACGGCAAGCTGGCGTTTACTGACAAAGACCTTGCAAAGGCAAGCTACAGGCTAACCAAGCGAATGGTAAAGGGCGACAGCTCGTTCATCACCGTTATTTACGGCGCGGACGTAAACGAAGATATGGCTCAGGCGCTCGCATCACAGCTGCAAGGCAAGTACCCCGACATTGAGGTAAATGTGGTCAGCGGCGGTCAGCCTGTGTATTATTACATTATTTCGGTAGAATAACATATACCCTCGGACGTAAGTTCGGGGGGTTTTTATGTACAAATTATTTTCCTTATTTTGTGTAATTTCTACAAAAAGGGCATATGACCGCAAAATGTTAGTCTTAAATCCTTGACTTGTATGAAAAAAGGAAGTATCATATATTCAGGTAAATTTTGCAGAAAGAAGGCAGTAATATGGCAAAACTCAACAAACGCACACGGCGCGTAATAATTCTCTGTGCTGCTTTTGTAATGACAGCAGCCGTTATAACTGCAATAGTTCTTACCGTTGCTATAAACAAAAAGAACAAGACTGAAGAGCAAAGCAAGCTTGAATACAAAACGCTTGCAGAGGTTCTGACAGAAGCGCCGAACGCCCTTGGTAAAACTTATGATAACATGACATTGCCCGAAAATGTTTCTCTGCCCACGCCTGAAAAGCTGTACACTATGAGCGTTGACAATTCTGCAGTGCACATAACGCAAGAACAACTGAAGCAAAAGTGCATAGATACCGCAAAGTATATGAACAAAGAGCAGCCAAATGAAGATGAGATTACCCTTGACACATATGATAACGGGAATTTTTCCTATTCATCATTTAACATCGAAAAAGACGATATTGAAGACGACTATCTTGTAAGGTTGGATAGTTCCGGCGGCTGCCTTATATGGGCGCCTGATATTATAAGCGGCGAGGCAGGCGACGTAATGCTGGCAGCTAATGTTGCAAAGGCTTGCACCGCCGAAGACAGCGATCTTGCAAACGTTGTGGGCGATTTGGCAGGAGAAGACTATACCGCAAAACAGGCTTTGGATTTTGCGCAGAAAACTATTGACAGCGTGCTGCCCCTGTGTGCTGATTACGAAGAAACAAAGCCTGTTATAGTTTGTATTCTGAATAATGAATTTAACGAGCATCAGTCGTTTTTGGTGAGGTTTGCTTTGTGCGCCGGCGGCGTTGAATTTGACCTTACAGATACTTCTAATGTAGGCGGCGCAAAAATGACGTTAAACTATGTAGATGTTGTCATCACCCACCCCGACGTTGTTACGCAAGTATACTGTCATACATACGATCGCGGCATAGAAAAGACCGAGCTTGAAGACAGATTTATAACGCTGGATTCTGCCCTCAGCCACGCAAGCGTGGAGTTTGCGCCGTATTTTACAAACGCTGTTACAGATATAAATATTGTTTACGCCATGCCTGATTTCCCCGACAGCGATGAAGAGAACGATGAAACCGACCCTGACGAATACAGACCTATGTGGCGGCTATCACTTGACGAACCAAATAACTTGAAGATCCGCTGCATATATATAGATATGGTAACGGGCGACCTTATTTACGACCCGTGCGACGGCAAACTTGTTTCAAATAAGTATGACAAGCCGAGAGTGGAAAAGTGATATTCTTAACTAAATATAAAAAGGCTCATTTATGGGTCTTTTTTGTTTTAAAGAAAAAATATCAAAAAAATTTTCAAAAAAGCCTTGACAAACTCTTGTTTGTGTGTTATCATAAACTTGCAAGGAAAGTTATATAATAAACTTATCAAGTTACAGATAAAGGCGGCGATAGTTTTGAGCAAAAGTATGTATAGTCTTATCCTTACCGACGAGGTGATAGACAGGATAGACCGCATTGCAAAGCTGCACGGCAAAAGCAGAAGCGGACTTATCGACCAGCTGCTGGCACAGTACGTTTCGATGACAACGCCCGAACAGCGCATAAAAAACCTTTATGAGCTTATGCTGGGGCAGATGCAGCGTTTCAGCGATGAATTTCGGTTTCTTACCGATCAGGGCGACCTGACGGCAGTCTCGGCGCTGAAATACAAGTACAACCCGACTATAAGATACAGCGTGATACTCTACCGAGAGGTGGGGCAGTATTTAGGAGAACTGAGGGCAACGCTGAGAACACAAAATGCCGCGCTTTTGGGCGAATACACAAGCTTTTTGCGGCTGTGGAACGAGATAGAACGCGGCGTGACAGACAGTGATGTGCAGGCTCAGTTAAAAGGCGGCACATACCGCAGGCTGCTGAAAAAGCAGGGCGGCGAGCCCGAAGAGATTTCAAAGGCGATAACAGACCACATAACCACATTCAACGACTGCTTCAAGCTGTACCTTTCAGACGGCGGCAGTGAGAAGGCGGTCGGCGAAATAACAAAGAAATACATTGAATACTGCGAAAGGGGCGTTTTACTATGAACATTCAACAATACACACAAAAATCGCGCGAGGCGTTGGCGGCGGCTAATTCTCTGGCAGGCGAATATTACAACAACAGCATAGAGCCCGAACACATCGTTTACACGCTGCTGTCTCAAGATGGCGGACTGATACCGCAGATGCTTTCGGGCATGGGCATTGAGCCGCAAAACATGGCAAAAGACGTTCTTGACGTTATAAACGCCATGCCAAAGGTAACGGGCTCGGGCAGGCAAGCTGACAATATGTACATCTCCGCTAAGATGAATGACATTTTTGTGCTTTCGGAAAGCATTGCAAAGCAGATGAAAGACGACTTTGTTTCAGTAGAGCACATAATGCTTGCCGCTATTGAAAAGCCTACCGATAAGCTGAAAGAGATATTCAAGCGTTATGCGCTGACGTATGACAAATTTATTGAAAAGCTGGCACAGGTGCGCGGCTCGGCAAGGGTGACGACCGACACGCCTGAGGACACCTATGACGTTTTGAAAAAATACGGTCAGGAACTTGTAGAGCTTGCTAAAAACAACAAGCTTGACCCCGTTATAGGCAGGGACAGCGAGATCAGAAACGTTATCCGCATACTTTCACGAAAGACAAAAAACAACCCCGTGCTGATAGGCGAACCCGGCGTTGGCAAGACTGCAATTGCAGAAGGTCTGGCGCAGAGGATAGTGCGCGGCGACGTGCCCGATAATCTTAAAAACAGAAAGGTATTTTCGCTGGACATGGGCGCGCTTATTGCAGGCGCTAAATATCAGGGCGAGTTTGAAGAACGTCTGAAAGCGGTGCTGCAGGCAATAAAGCAAAGCGACGGTCAGATAATTCTGTTTATTGATGAGCTTCACACGATAGTGGGCGCAGGAAAAACCAGCGGTGCTATGGACGCAGGCAACCTTTTGAAACCCATGCTGGCACGCGGCGAACTTCACTGCATAGGCGCAACTACCCTTAACGAATACAGGCAGTATATTGAAAAAGATGCGGCTTTGGAGCGGCGTTTTCAGCCTGTTATGGTAGATGAGCCTACGGTGGAAGATACTATATCAATACTCAGAGGTCTTAAAGAAAGATATGAAGTCTTCCACGGCGTAAAAATTCAAGATGCGGCTATAATAGCAGCTGCAACTCTTTCTAACAGATACATCACCGACAGATTTCTGCCTGACAAGGCTATTGACCTTATTGACGAGGCGTGCGCGCTTATCAAGACGGAAATGGACTCGATGCCATATGAACTTGACGATATTTCAAGAAAGATAATGCAGCACGAGATAGAAGAAGCTGCTCTTAAAAAGGAAAGCGACAAACTCTCTCAGGAGCATTTGCAGGAGATACAAAAAGAGCTTGCAGATATGCGCGAGCAGTTTAATGAAATGAAAGCCCGTTGGGAGAACGAAAAGAGCGGCATATCATCTTTGCAGAAGATACGCGAGGAGATAGAGAGCGTTAATGCGCAGATAGAGCAGGCACAGCGTGAGTACGATCTTGAAAAGGCTGCTGAACTTAAATACGGCAGACTGCCCACCCTTAAAAAGCAGCTGGAAGAAGCCGAAGCAAAGGCTGAAAATGACAAGGGCAAGTCTGACAGCCTGCTTAGGGACAAGGTAACGGAAGAAGAGATAGCTAAAATTATCTGCCGCTGGACGGGCATACCCGTTGCCAAGCTTATGGAAGGCGAGAGAGAAAAGCTTTTGAACCTTGAAAACATTCTGCACCAGCGCGTTATAGGGCAAGACGAGGCTGTTACAAAGGTATCGCAGGCGATACTGAGGGCGCGTGCAGGCATTGCAAACCCTGATAGACCTATAGGCTCGTTTATGTTCTTAGGGCCTACCGGTGTTGGCAAGACCGAGCTTGCAAAAACTCTGGCGCAGGCACTTTTTGATGACGAGAAGAACATTGTGCGCATCGATATGAGCGAATATATGGAGAAATTCTCGGTAAGCAGGCTTATAGGCGCGCCTCCGGGATATGTAGGCTACGAGGAGGGCGGACAACTTACCGAGGCGGTAAGGCGCAAACCTTACAGTGTTATTCTCTTTGACGAGATAGAAAAGGCGCACCCCGATGTTTTCAACGTGCTGCTGCAAGTGCTTGACGACGGCAGAATAACCGACTCGCAGGGCAGGACGGTGGACTTTAAAAATACCGTTATCATACTGACCTCCAACCTCGGTTCTGACATAATTCTTGACGGCATAACCGCTGACAACGAGATATCGCCCGAAGCAAAAGAGCAGGTAACACAGCTTCTCCGCCGCTCGTTCAGACCCGAATTTCTAAACCGCCTTGACGAGATAGTGTTCTACAAACCGCTGGCGAAAGCTGAGATAACCTCAATAATCGACCTTATTATAGAGCAGCTTGGCAAACGGCTGGAGGAGCGGCGGCTGTCGCTTAAAGTTTCTGAGCGCGCAAAGCAGGCTATCTTAGAAGAGGGTTACGACCCCGTATACGGCGCACGACCGCTGAAAAGGCTGATACAAAGCCGCGTTGAAACGCTTATAGCAAAAAGCATAATAGAAAACGACGTCGCGCCCGATACTGTGTTCACCGTGGACTATGACGGAGAGTATAAGGTGTCGTTTGAGTAAAAACTATAAACAAGGTCTGCCACTGATTTGGTGACAGACCTTTTTATTATTCTTCGTCAATAGTAGATATGCAGAGTGTCATTTCTTCAAGCACATCTAAAAGCACCTTTACGGTATCCAGCGCCGTGAATATCGCAACACCGTTTTCTACCGCACAGCGGCGTATCTCGTAGCCGTCGGTCAGATGCCCTGCCGAACTCATATCGCGCGTGTTGATAACATACTTGATATATCCTGAGCGCATACCCTGTAGTATCTCATCACTGCCCGAACTTATCTTCTGCTTTTCACGCGTACGTATGCCGTGTTCACGCAGGAAAACAGCCGTGCCGTGCGTTGCCTCGATATTGAAGCCGAGGTGGTAAAATCTTCTCACAAGCTCTAAAGCCTCTTCCTTGTCCTTGTCGGCAATGGTAACAAACAGCGTGCCGTAGTTTGAAAGCTTCATGCCCGAGGATTTCAGAGCCTTGTAAAGCGCTCTTGTCAGCTTTTTGTCGTAGCCTATCGCCTCGCCCGTTGATTTCATTTCTGGCGACAGATACGCGTCAAGACCGTTAAGCTTTGAGAACGAGAACGCAGGCGCTTTTACATACCAGCGTTTCTTTTCGGGCGGAAACAGTACGTTTATCCCCTGCTCTTTCAGCGACTTGCCGAGTATAACAAGCGTGCCTATGTCTGCAAGGCTGTAGCCGGTTGCCTTTGATAAAAACGGCACAGTTCTTGACGAGCGCGGATTTACCTCTATTATATAAACGTCCTCGTTTTTGTCAACAATAAACTGTATGTTGTAAAGACCCACAATGCCTATGCCCAGCCCCAGCCGTTTGGTGTAGTCAAGAATGGTGTCTTTTACTTTTTGAGAGATAGAGAATGTCGGGTACACGCTTATCGAGTCGCCCGAATGTATGCCTGTCCTCTCAACAAGCTCCATTATGCCCGGCACGAATACGTCTTTACCGTCGCACACTGCATCTACCTCTACTTCTTTGCCCTCTATGTACTTATCTACCAGTACCGGCTTGTCCTCGTCTATCTCAACGGCAGTCTTAAGGTATGTTTTCAGCATATCTTCGTTTGAAACTATCTGCATAGCCCTGCCGCCCAGAACATAGCTGGGTCTTACCAGAACAGGGTAGCCTATCCTTGCGGCGGCTGCAATTCCTGCCGGTATGTCTGTTACTGCCTCTCCCGGCGGCTGAGGGATATTAAGCTCCTCAAGCACCTTTTCAAAAGAATTGCGATTCTCGGCTCTCTCAATAGCGGCAAAGTCGGTGCCGATTATCTTTACGCCCCTTTTCATCAAAGGCTCTGCAAGGTTTATGGCGGTCTGACCGCCCAGTGATGCTATAACACCGAACGGCTTTTCAAGCTCTATAACGTCCATAACGTCCTCGACGGTCAGCGGCTCAAAATAAAGCTTGTCGCTGGTGGTATAGTCGGTAGATACCGTTTCGGGGTTGTTGTTTATTATGATAGCCTCATAGCCGAATTTCTTTATAGTAGATACCGCGTGCACCGTAGAATAGTCAAACTCAACGCCCTGACCTATTCTTATAGGGCCCGAGCCCAGCACTATTACCTTCGGCTTGTCCGAAACTATAGACTCATTCTCGTCTTCATAAGTAGAATAGAAATATGGTATATAACTTTCAAACTCACTCGCGCAGGTGTCTATCATCTTATAAACGGGGAACATTTTCAGCTTTTTGCGCAGTGCATATACGTCCTCCTCGGTGCACTCCCACAAAGAGGCAATGTACTTATCCGAAAAGCCCATTTTCTTAGCTTCGTAAAGCACTTTTTCATCGAACTTGTTTTCTATTATATCCCGCTCAAACAGCACGATGTTCTCTATCTTGTTTAGGAACAGCATATCAATCTGCGTTATGTCGCATATTATGCCAAGGTCAACGCCCTTCCACATAAGCTGAGATATTGCATATATCCTGTCATCAGTGCCCAGCTTTATGTAGTCAAGAAGCTCCTCTATAGTGTAGCTGTCAAACTTCTTGCTGTGCAGGTGGCAAAGACCTATCTCTAAAGATCGTATCGCTTTCAGCAGGCTTTCTTCAATAGTTCTGCCTATGCTCATTACCTCGCCCGTGGCTTTCATCTGCGTGCTTAAAGTGTTTGATGCCATTGTGAACTTATCAAACGGGAAGCGCGGCATTTTTGTTACAACATAGTCAAGAGTAGGCTCAAAGCTGGCAGGGGTGTTGGCTATTTGTATCTCGTCAAGAGTAAGACCCGTTGCTATCTTGGCAGAAACTCTCGCTATCGGGTAGCCGCTCGCCTTTGAAGCAAGTGCAGAGGAACGCGAAACTCTCGGGTTTACCTCTATAAGATAATAGCTGAAAGAGTGTGGGTCAAGCGCAAACTGCACATTGCAGCCGCCCTGTATTTTCAGCGCGCGAATTATCTTCAGCGCCGAATCACGCAGCATATGATACTCTTTGTTGGTAAGTGTCTGGCTGGGGCAGACAACTATCGAGTCGCCCGTGTGTATGCCGACGGGGTCAACGTTTTCCATATTACAGATAGTTATCGCGGTGTCGTTCGCATCGCGCATTACCTCATACTCTATCTCTTTATATCCCTTGATAGACTTTTCAACAAGGCACTGCGAAACAGGCGAGAGCGCAAGCGCATTTTTAAGTATCACGCGCAGCTCTTCTTCGTTGTCTGCAAAGCCGCCGCCCGTGCCGCCCAGCGTAAAAGCAGGTCGCAGCACCACGGGGTAGCCTATCCTCTTTGCGGCTTCAACACCCTGCTCTATTGTGTTTGCTATCTCAGAGGGCAAAACGGGCTCGCCCAAAGATATACAAAGCTCCTTAAAACGCTCTCTGTCCTCAGCCATATCTATACTTTCAAAGCTGGTGCCCAAAAGTTCAACGCCGCATTCATCAAGTACGCCTTTCTTCGCAAGCTGCATGGCAAGGTTAAGTCCCGTCTGACCGCCTATTCCGGGCAAAATGGCATCGGGGCGTTCATATCTCAATATCTTTGCAAGATATTCAAGAGTCAGCGGTTCCATATAAACCTTATCGGCAATGGAAGTATCCGTCATTATAGTCGCAGGGTTTGAGTTTACCAGTATTACCTGATAGCCCTCCTCGCGCAGCGCAAGGCAAGCCTGCGTTCCCGAATAGTCAAACTCAGCCGCCTGACCTATAACTATAGGGCCCGAACCTATGACGAGTATTTTGTTTATATCAGTACGCTTAGGCATTGTCTTTCGCCTCCTTCATTATATCTATAAACTTTCCGAACAAATATTTGCTGTCCTGCGGGCCGGGCGCGCTTTCAGGGTGGTACTGCACCGAGAAGACCTTGTCTTCCTTGCATTCAACGCCTTCAACTGTGTTATCCAGCAGATTTATATGCGTAACTTTAAGCCCCGTTCCCTCTACCGATTCACTTGCGACCGCATAGCTGTGGTTTTGTGATGTTATTTCCAGCTTGCCTGTTTCAAGGTTCTTTACCGGGTGGTTGCCGCCGCGGTGACCGAACTTCAGCTTGTAAGTTTTCGCCCCGTATGCAAGCGAGATCATCTGATGCCCCAGACATATACCAAATATAGGCAGCTTGCCTTTCAGTTCCTTTACCGTTTCAATAACAGGCTGAACGTCTTCCGGGTCGCCGGGGCCGTTTGAAATAAACAGACCGTCGGGCTTCATCATGCGTATATCCTCAGCAGATGTATTCCACGGCACTATGGTAACATTGCAGCCTATCTGATTGAGGCTTCTTATAATATTTAGCTTTATGCCGCAGTCTATAGCAACAACATTGAATTTTGGGTTTGAAGTTCTCGAATACCACTTTTTGCGGCAGCTCACCCTGCTTACGGCATCTTTGGGCACGGGGGTATTTTTTATTATCTCCAGAGCCTTTTCGTTGGGGGTATCAATGCTTGTAATGCACACCCGTCTGCTGCCAAGGTCGCGAATGCTTCTTGTAAGTTTTCTGGTATCTATGCCGCTTATGCCCGGAATGTGGTTTTCCTCCATAGTTTCAGAAAGAGTTTTAGTATACCTGAAATTGCTTGGAAAATCGTTGTATTCCCTTACTATAAGACCGCCTATAGTGGGGCTTTTTGTTTCAAAGTCCTCGTCCGTTATGCCGTAATTTCCTATAAGCGGATATGTCATTACCACCGCCTGATATGTATACGACGGGTCTGAAATTATCTCCTGATAACCGACCATAGATGTATTGAAAACTATCTCGCACACCGCATCGCAATTGTCGCCAAAGCCGTAACCCTCATAGAAAGAGCCGTCCTCCAGGACTATTTTTCTGTCCTTTTTTCTAAGCATTATTCAAACCTCCCGATACAATAAAAAAGCCTGCCGCTCAAATTTAAGGAATAGAAATAACTATCCTTACAAAAGCGTCAAGCGCAGATAACATATCATGTAAAACAGAAGAATCGGCAAAAATAAAGCACGGTGTTTTTCCCGATGCGCTGTATATTCCGCCTGCCTTTGGCGAGAAAAGCTGCCGTGTCATAAATTGCCACCCCGTTTTAACATAATCTAAGCGTTCACAAGCCGCGCACAAACGCAGCCTGATGAACGCCTTTGTTCAAATAGATATTATACAACATTTAAAGCCGCTTGTCAATAGCACAGAGAAATTTTTTACAAATAATAATCTTCAATATTTAAAATGTACCAGTGCCAGCCCACTCTTGCCACATAAACGTCGTAATTATACACCTGCGAGGACTTCTCGCCGCTGAAAGATACCTCTGCCGATACCCTGTAAGCCTCTTTAATGCTTATATCTTCGCCGAAATTGCGCATATATTCATCTTCCGAGCGGATAATTTCTTCGGTGGTAAGCTTTTCTTCTCTGCCGCAGGTTACGCTTGCCGTGAAATTCTCGCCCAGGATCTCGTGATAATCGCTGTAGCTTTCTTTTATAAAGGTATCTTTTGAGAGAGAGTTTGCAGAAATATAGTCTTCATAAGTCTCTGCCAGCCCTTTCGGGAACGCTGAAACATACTTGTCATAGTCGTTTTCTGCAATGGCGTTAAAGTAGTTTACTATCGGCTCTGTTTTATCGCCTGCGCCCAGCACGCCTGCCCTGAAAAGCGACCACACCACCAGCGCTATAATTCCCATAAGCAGAACTATTACTATAACTATCTGCGCAGTTGTCATCTTTTTCTTTTCGCGCTTTGGTGCGGCTGCGCGTTCTTTTTCGCGCTTGGCGGCGGTTTGCTGCCGCTCCTCTTTTCTTTGTCTGTTTGATTTATACTTATCAAAAGTTTTAGAACGCTCTACAGGCTTGCCGTAGCCGCATTTATCGCAGTAGTCGCCTTTATACTCCGCGCCGCAGCTCTTGCAGTATTTTGCCAACAGTGTCTCCCCCTTTTTTAAGACTTTCTTAAGTTATTGATATATTGAAAGTTAAGAATTTATATGTTATAATAACATTGTTGTGTAAATGACCGATATATTTAGTTTAACTCATTTCGATCGGTTTGTCAATAAATTTTGAAAGGAAGATGACAATGAAGCACAGGCTCAAAAGACTTAACCGCGGTATTGTGCTGGGTATACTCGTTGTGATAGCGTTCGTAATATACCTGGCAGTCGATAACGCCGTGTTTAAGTCTAAAGAAAAAGACGAGATAGAAAGTGTCATCAGCGGCTTTGTAAGCGATGCGGCTCAGGCGTGCGTTTACACAGGCAGCGCGAAAGACAAAGAATCTATTCTCACTTTTTACGAAAGGCAGGCTGAGGCAGGCTGCAAAGATGCTCTGAACAAATACTGGGAGCATTCTGATGCTTTGGAAAAGTACAACGAGGCAAGCTTGTTCGGTGAATACTACACCACAAAAGACGATATAGAGCAGGAGATGACCCCTCTGAGGGACTACATGGACTACGGCGACAACACGCCTGCTGTGATGCCATATTATTCTGCAATAGACTGCACTACGACCATTGAAAGCATCAAGCGCAATGGTGCAGGCGCTACCGCAATAATAACCGTCAGGTATGATGCCACAGGAAGCGGCGTTCCTATACTGGTAAGCCCTATAGGCGTAAACTATATAGAGGCAGGAAGCGGTTCGCAGGTGAGCACTTCGGAAAGCTATCGCATAGAACTTTACAAACAGGACGGCCAGTGGAAGATCGTCGGTTCTACATGGTATTAAGGAGGCGGCAATATGGAAAACATAAAAAATGAAGTTGCCGTTTCTATAAAAGGTCTTAACAAGACGATAGGCAAGCGGCATATACTGCACGATATTTCTTTTGATGCATACAGCGGAGAGGTGTTCGGCTTTTTAGGGCCCAACGGCGCAGGAAAAACTACCACAATAAAAATGATAGTGGGTCTGCTCTCGATAGACAGCGGTGAAATATCGGTGTGCGGCGCGGAGATAAAGAAAGACTTTGAGGGCGCGCTGAAAAACATAGGCGGCATAGTTGAAAACCCCGAAATGTACAAGCATCTTACGGGTTATCAGAATTTAGAACACTACGCACGAATGAGAGAGGGCATTACCAAAGAGCGCATTGACGAAGTTGTTGCTCTGGTGGGGCTTTCAAACAGGATAAACGAAAAAATATCGAAGTATTCTCTTGGTATGCGCCAGAGGCTGGGCGTTGCGCAGTCAATACTGCACAGACCTAAAGCTTTGATACTTGATGAGCCTACAAACGGCCTTGACCCTGCCGGAATAAAGGAACTTCGCGACATACTTAAAAAGCTTGCCCATGAAGAGGGCGTGTGCGTTATAGTTTCCAGCCACCTGATGAGTGAAATGGAGCTTATGTGCGACAGAGTGGGTGTTATAGCAAACGGCAGTATGCTGGGCGTATACTCTATAAACGAACTGCTGGCGGCTTCGGCAGGCGCGACGAGCGACTACATAATAGACACCGACGGCGGCAAAAAGGCTGTTGAGATAATAAAGGGCGTTACCGAAAATGTGAGCCTTACAGATGATGGTCTTGTAGAGGTCATTCTTGATAATAATACTCACCGCGAAGATATAGCAAAGATAAACAAACTGCTTATTGAGGGCGGCGCGGCGGTATACACCGTATCGCTAAAACCCAAGAAAAAGCTGGAAGACGTATTTATAGAAATGACAAGCGATACAAAGGAGGGCGGACAAATTGCGTAGATTTTTCAGACTTGTGAAAAACGAGTACATAAAGAACTTAAAACTCGTTTCAACGTGGGTAATGCTTATACTCACGGCGGTGGCTGCAATAGGTCTGCCTGCGCTTGCAAGGATAGCTTACTATTTTGATGCCGAAGCATCTCACGGCGATACCAGCGACTACGACTGGACGATAGCTGACTATCTGGATTCTATGATGTATTCCGCCGAGGGCACATCGGACAAATACTACATAGATATAATGAACGACCTTATAAATTCGGGCGCGGAAAGCACATACGACTGGCGGTTTTCTGTAACGGAAAATCTGTTCTATTCGGCATGGGATAAAGCAGACGAGCAGGTGTATGAAGAATACACCGAATACATGGCTACTCTGCCCAGCTGGGACGAAGAAAATTATATGCTGACAGACCCCGAAGATGCGCAAAAAGCAAGTGATTTCTTAAACGGCAAAATGGACGAGACCTTTAAAGCCGTATGGAAAACAGACGAGTATGCCAAACCTATGGCGGCGGTAATGGCAAACGATATGAAGGCTTATTATCAGCTTAATATTGATGAAGCAAACAGCCGTTTGTCAAAAGCGAATACAGAGTATGACAAGCAGATGGCAGATCTCGATATATGGTACTACACATATCTTCGCGACAATGATGTATACAAATGCACTGCCGAGGATTATATGTATGACTTTCTGAAAGATTATCTTCCGCAGTATTACGATGCAGACTATCAGAACGCTACAGAGCTGTATAACACAAGAAAAGCTATCATAGCTTATGAAAACGCCGATAAAGGCTCGCCTGATCAGATATCTGTGGGCGAATACAAAAGTGCTGTAAACAAATACGCAGTATACAACTACATGACAGAAAACCACATTGAAACAAATGTTGCCGATGAAGAAAGAGATACTCTGTGGTCGCCTTTCAAGATGTCTGTTGCGCTGGTGACTTTCATAGGTATTTTAGTAGTAGTTATAGCGGCGCACTCGGTGGCATCGGAGTTTTCAAACGGCACTATTAAATTCTTGCTGATAAACCCCGTTAAGCGCTGGAAGATACTCGTATCAAAATACTTCACCGTGATCTCTATGGGCTACATAATGATAGCTTTAACATTCGTGCTTTCGCTGATCACTTCTGCGATAATGTTCGGCGCGCACGACATAGGCGCAATGTATATAACTGCAAGCGGCGGAGAAGTAAGCG
This sequence comes from uncultured Clostridia bacterium, assembly GCA_947630555.1. GTDB lineage: Bacteria > Bacillota > Clostridia > Oscillospirales > Ruminococcaceae > UBA7477. Next base: position 17,358 of record CANRIA010000004.1, on the reverse strand, counting down.
CTGTAAGCGGCATTTTGTACATGGCAAAAAGCTATCTGCTGGCAAGCACTTCGGTAGTGGTAATGGCAACAATGGCGTTTGCAATATCGGTGCTGATGAAAAGCTCTGCTTTCGCTATCGGTATCAGTATGTTCTGCCTGCTCTCGGGCAGCGGCATAGTGCTTATGCTTCAGAGTATGGGCATGAACTGGGCAAGATATCTGATATTTGCAAACCTTGATCTTGCTTCTATAGCAGACGGCACTTCTTCTTTCATGTATCAGACGGTAGGCACTGCGCTGGCTGTTATAGCGGTGCATATGGTGGTCTTCTGGCTGATAGCGTGGGACGGCTTCACTCGCCGAGAAATATAAAACTCACGGGGACACCCCGAACCGGTTTCCCCTCTGCTTCCCCGTAAGGGGAAACAGTAGACCCCATTCCTGCATCGGCTCCGGTACCCTCACGCTATAATAATGAGCATTATAATCTCATTATTATAGCTGCGCCGATAGATGTATAAACTGAGGGAAATGAATTCCCTCAGTTTATTTATATTACTAACACACAAATAATTTTACCCGTCAGATCTTGCAAGTCTGACGGGTATTTTTTATGATGCATCAAGAGTTTGTTTTTTGCGCTTGTCTTCAACTATAAAGCCGTTTTCACCTACCGAGAGCAGCAGCACTTTTTCTTCTGCGCCTTCTGATGTGCCGTTTACTAAAATATAGTCTGAAAGCATATTTTCAAGCTGCGCCGAGATGGTGTGGCGTATCTCTCTTGCGCCGAAAGTGCCGCTGCCGCTCTGAGCAAGTTTTTCAACTATATCTTCGCCGTATTCCAGCCTGATGTTCATATCCGCCGCGCGGCTGCACAGCTGCATAAGCATGTTGTTTGCTATGGTGCGCAGGCTCTCGTGCGACAGCGGCTGAAAGATTATTTTTTCGTCAATGCGGCTGAGAAGCTCAGGCGAGAAGAACTTTTTTATCTCTTCTAAATAGGTCTGCGACTGCTTTTCGTAAGAATTTTCAAAGCCCACATGGCTCTTTGTCTCCCTCGCTCCGATGTTTGAAGTCATTATTATAACGGTGTTTGCAAACGAAACTTTTCTTCCGCTCGTATCGGTAACGAAACCTTCCTCCAAAATCTGCAAAAGAATATTGAAAACATCGGGGTGAGCCTTTTCTATCTCGTCAAAAAGCACTATAGAATACGGCTTGCGCCTTACCCTCTCGGTAAGCTGACCGCCCTCCTCATAGCCCACATACCCCGGCGGCGAGCCTATCAGCCGAGAAATATTGTGCCGCTCCATATATTCTGACATATCAAAGCGTATAAGGCTATCGCAGCTTGAAAACATAGCCGTTGCAAGCGCCTTTGCCAGACTTGTCTTGCCAACGCCGCTGGGCCCTAAAAATACAAATGAACCTATAGGTCGCTGCTCGTTTCTCAGTCCTGAGCGCGACCGCCTTATAGCCGAAGCAAGCAGTGATACCGCCTTGTCCTGCCCTATGACTTCGCTTTTCAGCTCATCTTCCAGCCGCAGCAGCCTGTGCCCCTCGTTTTCTGTCATGCTTTCAGCAGGTATGCCCGTTTGCGATGACACCACCTGCGCTATATCCTTCGCAGTTATAAGCGGCTTCATTTTGCTGCCTGCCACCTGCAAAGTAAGCGCTTCAAGATAATCCTGCTTTGTTATCCTGCCGACGATATAGTCAGAAAACGCCTTTGAAACCGCCTTTTCCTCGCTGCGCTCCTGCTCACGAATGCGCACTCTCGCGCACGCCTGGTCTATAAGGTCAATTGCCTTGTCGGGAAAATATCTGTCAAAAACATATCTGCCCGAAAGCTTTACAGCGCTTTTTACCGCCTCGTGGGTTATCTCTACCCCGTGAAAATTTTCATACCTAGGCACAAGCCCTTCTATTATTTCCTCAGTCGCCTGCTCGGAAGGTTCTTCTACCTTTACAGGCTGAAAACGCCGCTCCAGCGCCGCATCTTTTTCTATATATTTTCGATATTCGTCAAAGGTCGTCGCGCCTATTATCTGAAGCTGACCTCTTGCCAGCTGAGGCTTCATTATACCTGCCGCATCAATAGCTCCCTCTGCCGCGCCTGCGCCCATTATAGTATGAAGTTCATCTATAAAAAGAATAATGTTGCCGTCGGCTATGGCTTCTTCAACGCACTGTTTTAGGCGTTCTTCAAAGTCTCCGCGATATTTTGCTCCTGCAAGCAGCTGAGTCATATCAAGCGAAAAAATGCGCTTGTCTGAAAGCCCTTTTGGCACTCTGCCCTCGCATATCCTCTGCGCAAGCCCTTCAACTATTGCGGTCTTGCCTACCCCTGCCTCGCCCACAAGGCAGGGGTTGTTTTTGTTGCGGCGGCAGAGAATTTCAGTCACCCTTTCAAGCTCTTTTTCTCTGCCTATAACGGGGTCGAACGCGCCGCAAACGTCCTGCCGAGTAAGCTCTCTGGCGTATCGCAAAAGTTTCTGCGCGCCGCCCTTTGCAGATGAATACTCATCTTCGCGCGCACCCAAGGCACATTCAGAAAACAGCCGCGGCATATTCACCCCAACATCTCGCATTATGCTCACGGCGCAGCAGCCGCTTTGTTTTAGTATTGCGGCAAGAATATGCTCGCTGCCTGCCAGCCTGTTTTTTGCCTGTGTGCTGATAGCCTTTGCGCTTTCAAGTATCTTTTCCGCTGTGGGGGTTATATCATCGTAAGTCAATTTGCAGGGCGTGCCTGAGCCTATTGCAGCGGTTATTTTGTCTTTCACCCTTTGTGCCGTAAGACCGCACCTTATTAAAATAAGGCACGCGGTGCTGGAGCCCTCGTCCAGTATCGCCCACAGTATATGCTCACTGCCTACATAGGTGTGCCCTATGCTGCCTGCAAGCGCAAGCGAGCGTTTTAATATCTCCTTTGCCTTTTTAGTAAAGCCGTCGGTATTGAATTCATTGAACATACTTGCTCTGCCGCCAAAAATGCCGTAAGGCGGCGTTCTCCTTTCTTAGTTGGATAAGTCACAAAAGCAGTTTTGGCAGAAATTTATAAAGTATTCCGCCATAGCGCTTTGCCGTCTGAAATATTATATTCGCAGGACAAATTTTCCTTTCCTTATTTTTTGAGATGTGCGCAAAAACGCCTGTACTTTGGGCAAAAGTGCGCCGCGCTGTAACACATTTTTCACATCAGCATAAATTATACTATAAGCCTCGCTTAACGGCCGGCTTAAATCATTACAAAGGAGAACTTCTTTATGAACTGCAACGGCTTCAACGGTTACTGGTGGATAATAATCCTCATAATCATCATCGCTTTCGGCGGATTCAGCAACGGCTACAACAACGGCTGCGGATGCGGCTGCGACAATGGCTGCGGATGCAACAACAACGGCTGCGGCTGCTGACAGCACACACCAAAAAGGCACGGCGTTTTATGCGCCGTGCCTTTGCTTTGTACAGACTAACAAACTACAGAAAAAGAGCATTGCTCCCCAAGCGGAAACAATGCTCATTTTTTTATTTAAGGCGGAAGTTTCACCCTCTTATTGTGCTGAAACAGAAGCTTTGGCAACAAAGCCGCCCTTGTCATAAAACAGCTCTCTTATCGCAAGTGCGCAGCCCGACAAAAATCTCTGCTTTTCATCTATAATACTCAGTGTGATCTTGCTTGCCACAATGCTGCCGCCTATGCGCTCAACAGCAGGTATAAGATATGCATTCATCTTTTCTTCGTCTGCAAAAATGTTGTGCAGCACTATTTTTTGCGGATTTGTGGTAAAGTAAAGATTATTAAGCAGCACCGCCATCATATCAAGCGACTCGCTCATTAAAGCCAGCGTGCCCTCGTCTTTGTTGCGGCAGGAATCGCGGATAGAATCCATATCTATCTTTGAAGGATCGCCGCCAAGCGTTTTATACAAAAACGGCGTTTTTTCCATGCCGAATATTCTAGTTACCTTTTTTATCATCGCGCTTGGTGAAAGCTCTGTTCTGCAACAGCCCTTTCTTCCGCAGTCGCACACTTCCGATGACTTCGGGTCTATTATTATTCTGTCAACAAAGTCTGTTCTGTTGTCGTAAGAAACAATAGGGTCGTTAAGATTTGTAACTACAAAGTGCATAGAATCCCCACACTGCAAAAATGCAATGTTTCTCCGCTCGGCATCTTTTACTTTAAGAAAATCTATGTTCGCCATAGCCATGCCCTTTACCGAGTTATCTACCACCACAGGCAAAGAATACTCTTTTTCAAACAGCTTGCGCAGCGGCGAATAGTCAGCCGCGCCGTTTACTATGGGTATCTCCATACGTCTGAACATACCGGGATATACGCCTATGCCTATACCCAAAAGCTGACCCGGGTCTATGTAGTTGTCGTTTATTATGTCATTTACCGACTTTTTGATAAAATCGGTAATATCGCCGAATGTGAACGAATCATTTATAGCAAGATTTCTCTTGTCAAGCACAGCGCCCGAAAGCGTTGACATACCAACACTTACATTCTCACACTCTATCGCTATGCCTATGGTGAACCTGAAATTGCTGTTTACATCAATAAGGATCTTTTTTCTGCCGCGCGGCGTTTTCTCGGCAACCTGCTTGTATTCACCAAGTTCTACTATTATTCCCTGCTCTATCATCTCATTCGTAATGATAGTTACCGCTGCTCTCGTAAGCTCCAAAGCCCCGGCTATGTCTATTCTTGACGTAGGGCCTCTCTGTTTCAATATCTTCAAAACATGCATACGGTTTTGTCTTTTAAGGTCAAGTTTGCTTATTCCGTGCTGTTCCATTTTACTCTCCCATTCAGCCGTCTTTCGGCGTTATTCTGCGATATGTCACTACTGCCGGTGCAAAACGCTGCAAGCCCTTTGCCAGCGCAGTAAAGAACGCTTTTATATTATACTATAAATTTATTAACTTACAATGAACGTATTATTAACCTTTTGACTATTTACAATTTATTAATATTTATTTTGTCGTCTATCAGACCTATTATTCTTGCCGCCGCGACAGACACGGGTCTTTTCCTGCTGACGGCTATGCAAACCTGCCTTTTCGGCAGCTGCCTGTCAAGACTGAGCTCAAACAGCCTGCCGCATTCTATCTCCTCTTTGGCAAAGCCGCTCATCACAAAGCCTATCCCCAAATCTCTTTCAGCAAATCTTACTATCAGTTCCGATGTCGCAAGCTCTATTTCAGGCACTATCTCAACTTTGCACTTTCTTAAAAATTCGTCTATGCTGCGGCGTGTTGAAGTGTTTTTTTCAAGAAATATAACTGGCAGTTTCTCAAGCTGCGAAAGGCTTATCACCTTGTCTTTAAGATATTCAAACCGCTTGCCTGCAACGAAGATGTCACTTATCTCGCCGCACTCAAAAATGCTTATGTCGTCATGCATATCAACGGGCGTGCTTACTATGCCAAGGTCAATGCTGCCCTCCCTCAGCGAAGAAAGCGTTTCAGGCGTAGGGCCGTTTGACACACTTATGCGTATGTTGGGGTACTGCTTGTGAAACTGCTCTAAATAAGGCAGCAGAAAAAATTGCAGTGTCATGTCTGATGCACCTATGCGTATCTCGCCGCTTTCCATGCCAAGCATTTCGGAAAGCTCCCTCTCGCCCTGCTCTATCTCGTCAAAAGCGCGTTTTACACGGCTGTAGAAAACTTCACCCTCGGCGGTCAGCTTTACGCCTTTTGATGTTCTGAAAAACAGCGCACAGCCCAGCTGCCTCTCCAGCTGCTTTACCGACTGCGACACCGCAGGCTGTGATATAAAAAGCTTCTGCGCCGCCAGTGTTATGCTGCCGCAGTTTGCAACGCAGTAAAAGGTTTTGCAGTGCTCTAAATTTACAGTCATAATCTCACCTTATCTTAAAAAGTTTTGGTATATAATATAATTATATCACAGCGTTTGCAGCAAGTCAATACACATTGACATACGCGTTTTAAAGTGGTATAATTTTATTTGGGTGCAAAAAAGAATGCGCCTATCAAACAATGAAACTTGGTGGTAATTATGTCAGATACAAAAATGACTATGACACAAAAAATACTCGCCCACGCGGCAGGGCTTGAGAAGGTCACGCCCGGGCAGCTTATTATGGCAAAGCTTGACCTTGTTATGGGCAACGATATAACCTCGCCCGTGGCTATGAACGCATTTGAAAAAGCAGGCTGCCAAAGCGTTTTTGACAAAGACAAGATCGCGCTTATAATGGATCACTTTGTGCCGAATAAGGACATAAAAGCAGCGCAGCAGGCAAAGCAGTGCCGAGAGTTTGCGCAAAGGTTTGATATAACCAACTTTTATGATGTAGGCAAAATGGGCATAGAGCACGCACTTATACCCGAAGCAGGGCTGTGCGCACCCGGCGAATGTATCATAGGCGCTGATTCTCACACCTGCACTTACGGAGCGGTGGGGGCTTTCTCAACGGGCGTGGGCTCTACCGATATGTGCTACGGCATGACGACCGGTAAGCTGTGGTTCAAAGTGCCCTCGGCGCTGAAGATAGAGCTAAAAGGCAGGCTGCCAAAGTGGTCTGCGGCGAAGGACATAATACTTCATCTGATAGGAATGATAGGCGTTGACGGCGCACTTTACCGCTCTCTTGAATTTTGCGGCGACGGCGTTGCAACTCTTTCAATGGAGGACAGACTTTGCATATGCAACATGGCTATAGAAGCAGGCGCAAAGAACGGTATATTCCCTGTTGACGACATTTGCAGAAAATACATAGCCGAGCGAACCGACCGCAAGTATACCGAATTTTCAGCAGATGAAGATGCTGCATACGACAAACATATAATTATAGAGCTTGACAAAATAAAACCGACGGTATCTTTCCCTCACCTGCCGTCTAACACAAAAACATTTGACGAGATAGGCGATATTAAGATAGACCAGTGCGTTATAGGCTCGTGCACCAACGGCAGAATTGAAGATATGCGCGCCGCTGCCGAGATATTAAGCGGTCGGCAGGTAGCCGAAGGGGTTCGCTGCATAGTAATACCTGCAACGCAAAAAGTTTATCTGCAAATGATAAATGAGGGCATTACGCAGGCTTTGGTAAACGCAGGCTGCGTGGTTTCAACACCGACGTGCGGCCCATGCCTTGGCGGTTACATGGGAATACTTGCGGAGAACGAGCGGTGCGTTTCAACTACGAACCGCAACTTTGTAGGCAGAATGGGTCACACCAAAAGCGAGGTATACCTTGCATCGCCTTACGTGGCAGCCGCAAGCGCGGTAACGGGCAGACTTTCCTGTCCGCAGGATATTATTTAAGGAGGCACGGCTATGAAAGCTGACGGAAAAGCTATTAAATACGGAAACAACGTTGATACCGACGTTATAATCCCTGCAAGATATCTCAACACCTCCGATCCGCAGGAGCTTGCCGCCCACTGCATGGAGGATATAGACAAAGATTTTCATCAGAAGATGCATGAGGGCGACCTTATAGTGGCGCAGGCAAACTTCGGCTGCGGTTCTTCAAGAGAGCACGCGCCGATGGCTATAAAAGCGGCAGGCGTTTCATGCGTTATAGCAAAAACTTTTGCACGCATATTCTACCGCAACGCAATAAATATAGGTCTGCCTATTATAGAATGTGCAGAAGCTGCCGACGGCATTGAAGACGGCGACCGCGTTACCGTTGACTTTGACACGGGCGTTATCACAAACGTTACTAAGAATGAGACATATCAGGGGCAGCCGTTCCCCGAATTTCTGATAAACATAATAAACAGCAGCGGTTTGCTGAACACCCTTTGAAAGGAGCGCAGATCATGACAAAGAAAATAGCCGTTATAAAAGGCGACGGCATAGGCCCCGAGATAACCGAGCAGGCGATAGCAGTGCTTGACAGAGTCGCCGAAAAATTCGGTCACAAGTTTGAATATTCTTATGTACTTATGGGCGGCTGCGCTATTGATGAAACGGGCGAGCCTCTGCCGAAAGAGACAGTTGACATATGCCTTGCTAGCGACAGCGTTCTGCTGGGCGCGGTGGGCGGCCCGAAGTGGGATAAAGGCGAGGGCTCAAAACGCCCCGAAGCGGGGCTTCTGGGCATTCGCAAGGCTCTTGGGCTTTTTGCAAATTTAAGACCTGCCAGACTTTTTACGCCGCTGAAAGATGCCTGCCCTTTGAAAGACGAGATAACCAAAGACGGTCTTGACCTTATAATAGTGCGTGAGCTTATAGGCGGCGCGTACTTCGGCGAGCGCACAACGGTGACTGAAAACGGCATAACCACCGCCAACGACTGCATGACATACAGCGATTTTGAGATAGAGCGCATTGCGCGCGTGGCTTTTGATCTCGCAGGAAAACGCCGCGGCAAGGTGACTTCGGTCGACAAGGCGAATGTGCTGGATACCTCGCGGCTGTGGAGAAAGATAGTGCATGAAGTTGCGAAAGATTACCCCGACATCACGCTTGGCGATATGCTTGTTGACAACACCGCCATGCAGCTTGTTCACTGCCCCTCGCAGTTTGATGTTATCGTTACCGAAAACCTGTTCGGCGATATTCTTTCAGATGAGGCTTCTATGATAACGGGCAGCCTTGGCATGATACCGTCTGCTTCTCTAGGCGAGGGAACGCTGGGTCTTTACGAGCCTATTCACGGCTCTGCGCCCGATATTGCAGGAAAAGACATTGCAAACCCTATAGCAACCATTCTTTCGGCGGCTATGATGCTTAAATACTCTTTTGATATGCCGCAGGAGGCTGAGGCTATTGAAAACGCCGTTGCGCAGGCGCTTGAAGAAGACTTCCGCACCGCCGATATAATGTCGGCAGGCTGCAAACAGGTCTCATGCTCAAAAATGGGAAGGCTTATAGCAGAAAAAATATAACTTGCAGAAAAGACCGTTTTTGCGGTCTTTTTTGTGCTTACAGAGCTATTGAAAAAATTTTTCAAAAAAATTTTGTTTAAACTATTGACAGAACGATATAAATATGTTATACTGTATATATCAGATATACACAGTTTGCAAAATATCTCGTAGTAAATTATATTGACATTTTATACAACGGCAGAGCCATGCAATTGTAACAATTGATAAAATTGCCGAAAATCGCGAAGAATATGTAAAATACTATTGCAAATATCAAGCCGCTGTGGTAAACTGATGTTATCAGTTAGAAGTTAGATGTGAGAGGTCAGAGGTTAGAAATGCTTTCTAACGTTTGTGCAAATCCGTCTTTTCTGCACTTTAGATAGAAGCAAGAGGCAAGAAATTGCTTTTTACAGTTTAGTGCATATTTTTCAAAACGCTCATCTTGCTTCTTTCTTCTCGTTATCTTGCTTCTAAAAACCAACCCATACCCATCTAAAAAGAGAAATCACTGGCGGTATATTCTTCCAGCGGTGTGAGGGGAAAGTGCTATTATGTGGGTGAGTGGGCGTGGAAAAGTGTGGCGGTGAGCGGTGGCTGTTTAGCGCGTTCTTGCTTCTTGCCTCTTGGTAAATCGCAGGTATGAAAAAATGTCGCAAAGCCTTAGTAAACATTTCTTACTTCTAACTTCTAACTTCTCACTTCTAACTTCTGATAGCGCAACTATAATTTATCAACAATTTTATAATGGAGGTATTAACATGACAGATGCTTATCCGCCGAATGAGGAAAACGTTCTGGAAGTGCGCGGACTTTCAAAGCAGTACAAAAAGGGCGTTTACGCAAGCGAAAAGGTGTCGTTTGACATACGCGCAGGCGAGGTGTTTGCGCTGATAGGCCCAAACGGCGCAGGCAAAACTACCACTATCAGAATGATAGCCACGCTTCTGAAAGCCACCGAGGGCGATGCTCTGGTTGCAGGGCACAGTATTCTTACCGAGCCTAATAAGGTCAGGGAGAATATAACTTATCTGCCGGACGAGGCAGGCGCTTACAAGTCGATGACCGGCATGAACTATCTGAAATTTATGGCAGGCATATTCGCTCCCGACAAACAATCAGCCGATGAATACGTTAAACGCGCTGTTGATATGTGCGGTCTGGGCGACAGGCTGGAAGACAAGATAGGCAGCTACTCGCGCGGTATGATAAGAAAGCTGCTTTTGTCACGCGCGGTAATGTCGCACCCAAAACTTGCTATACTTGACGAGCCCACCAGCGGTCTTGACATACTTAACGCGCTGGAGATAAGGCGCATGATAAGAGATCTTGCGGCAACTTACAAAATGGGATTCCTGCTGAGTTCTCACAATATGCTTGAAATTGAATTTGTAAGCGACAGGGTGGGCATTATAGCAAACGGTCATCTGCTCAATGTTGGCACACCTGCGCAGCTTAAAGCACAGTACGGCGTTGATAACTTAGAACAAGTATTTGAAAGGGTGGTGAAGGATAATGAAATTCATGTATCTTCTGAAGAAGGAGCTTAAAGAACTTCTTACCCCGACTACTATAGTTATACTGGTGCTGTGCGTTTTCGGTCTTACGGCTCTGGGCTCTGTTATGGACAGCGAAATTGAAGAAAGCTCTGAAGAAACGGGCAAGATAAACATCTGCGACCAGGACAAAGGCACGTTTTCTGCCGCGATAATTGAGGCTATGAAAGCCGCAGATTATGAAATAAACGAAGTTGAGCTTACCGGCGATGACTATGTAAAACAGCTCAAAGACCTCGATCTTACAAGCGTTGTAATCATTCCGCAGGGCTTTGATAAGCAGATGCAGGATATTATAACTTCGGGCGAAGGTGTAGAGCTTAAACCCGTTAATATTGAAATGGTATCGCGGCTGGAGAGCCTTTCGCTTACCGGCAATATGGAAGACGGCTCGATGATGGCGACAACGGCTATAGACAGCGCGGTAAAGACGGTGGTATACACAAAAATGGGCGTTACACCCGAGCAGATGTTAATGCTTGAAGCCCCCGTTGCGCTGAAAGAAACCACGATAGTCGGCGACAAGCAGGCTGAGGCTTCGGCTACCATGCTTTCTGCATACGTTATGATGTCTTCAATGTTCGTGCCGATAGTTATCTTCCTGCTTATTATATATTCTTCGCAGATGATAATGAACGCGGTTGCTACCGAGAAGATAGACAAAACGCTTGAAACGCTGCTCTCCGCGCCGATAAGCAGGCTTTCTGTACTGCTTGCAAAAATGACGGCAGCATCTGTAGTTTCGGCTCTGTACGCTGTGGCATTCCTGATAGGCTTTAAAGACATGATGGGCGGCATGACAGACACAATATCGGGCGCAATAGATTCCTCTGTTGTATCACAGCTGGGTCTTGACCTTTCAATGGGCGGTTACATAATGCTCGTGGCGCAGATGTTCTTATCACTCCTGATAACGCTTGCAATATCGCTTATTCTGGGCGCGCTTGCAAAAGATGCGAAATCATCACAAACGCTTTTGCTGCCGATAATGGGCATGGTAATGATACCTTATATGATTTCTATGTTTACGGATATAAGCGCACTCGGACCATTCAAGTGGGTACTGTATGCAATTCCGTATAGCCACACATTTATGGCGCAGACTAACATTATACTGCATGATATGCCAGCATATTTCGGAGGGCTGATCTATCAGCTTGTGCTGCTTATAATCTGCATGGGCTGCGCTGTGAAGATGTTCACATCAGACAAAATATTCACGCTGAACTTAAACTTCGGCGAAAGAAAAAGCAAATACGCCAAGGCAAAGGCGAAAAATAAGTTCGGCTTTAAACAATAATTCTGAAAGGAAGCAATTTTAATGTACAAAAAAATATTATGCGCCGCCGTGGCGCTGACAATGTGCCTGTGCGCGGCAGGCTGCTCTGACAAAGACAATTCTTCTGTAGTATCTTCATCGCAGGCTGACAGCTCTTCGGCAGCGGAAACTACCGTTACAACTGCCGCTCTCGAAAGCTCATCTCAGGCTGAAACTACGACTGAAAGCTCTTCTCAGCCAGAACCGACGGAAGATGAAGCAGACATTACCCCTGCCATGTGGAAGGTAGAAGGCGAAAAGGGCAACACCGTTTACTTTTTAGGCTCAATGCACGCGCTTGACGACAGCTGTTATCCACTGCCGAATGAGATAACCGATGCTTACAACGCCAGTGACAGCCTTGCAGTAGAGTGCGATATTTACGCATATATGGGCGACTTTGATTCGCAGATGGAGCTTGCGGAAAGCATGATATACCAAGACGGCACCACCATTGCAGACCACATAGATGCAGACCTTTATGAATCTGCCAAACAGATACTTATCGACGAGGGGCTGTATTTTCCGCTGTATGATATGTACAACGTTACCATGTGGTCATCTCTGATAGAATCGGCTATGATGATGAATGCAGGTCTTGACAGCACCAAGGGACTTGATATGCAGATGCTCACCACCGCTCACGAAGAAAACAAAGATATTATTGAGATAGAGTCGGCGGAATTTCAAAATGAGCTTTTGTATACTCAGCCCGACGAGTTTAACGAATTTATGCTGGAATCATACGTTTACTACTATGAAGACCAGTGCGAGGAACTTAAAAAGTCGTTTGAGCTTTGGAAAGCAGGCGACATGAAAGAGTATATTGAGACCGAAGACGAGTTTGACGACATTGAAATTGAGATAAGCGATGAGCTGCAAGCCATGATTGATAACTACAACAAACAGCTGCTCGACGACCGCAACGCAGGCATGATAGAAAAAGCCAAAGATATGATAGACGGCGGACAGAATGTGTTCTACGTTGTCGGCGCGGCGCATTTTTACGGCGAAACGGGCATTCTCAAAGGTCTTGAAGATGCAGGCTACACCGTTGAAGAAATTCAGTATGACTGATAAATTTACAGCTATAAAATACCGCTCTGCTTTGATGCAGGGCGGTCGCTTTTATTTATGGTCTCCGCGTGAGAGGTCTATGTGATAGCCTATGCTTTCCATGCGGCTGGCAAGGTCTTTAAGGGCATCTGCGCTTTCGCTGCCTGTAGAAATTTTGCCGTCATAAAGCATATATTTTTTTCTTACCGACATAGGCGACAGGTTCGGCATTATAACGTTCGCACCTGCCAGTATACCGCGCTCTCTGCCGGTGCCGCTTGCCGTTCCCAGAGCCGTTGTGGCAGGTATAAGAGCGTGCGGCAGCATAATTCTTGATAGAGAAAGCAAAAACACGGTAAGGTCAACATTGCCGCTTTTTTCATTTGCAAACGGCGTATCTTTGTGCGGTATGAAAGGGCCTATTCCCACCATATGCGGCTTTAGTGTTCCAAGATATATCATATCCTCTGCTAAATGCTCAGCCGTCTGAAAAGGCGTGCCTACCATCATTCCTGCGCCCGTCTGAAAGCCCAGTTCTTTCAGCTGCAAAAGGCAGTTCATGCGGTTTTTAAGGCTCATGCTTTGTGGGTGAAGCTTTGAGTAGTGCCATTCATTTGCCGTTTCGTGCCGCAAGAGATACCTGTCTGCACCTGCCTCACGGTACGCCTTGTATTCCTCATAACTTTTTTCACCTATCGAAAGCGTAACGCAGCAGTCGGGGTGAAGTTTTTTTATACTGCTCACAATGTCGCATATCTCGCCGCAGCTGTAGTGAAGGTCTTCCCCACCCTGCAAAACAAACGTGTGCAGACCAAGCTGACTGCCGTGCTCGCAGCAATCCAAAATATCTTCTTTTGTAAGCCTGTAGCGCTCGCATTTAAGGTTTGACCGCCGTATACCACAGTAGTAACAGTCATTTTTGCAGTAGTTTGAAACTTCTATAAGACCTCTGATATACACCGATCTGCCGTAAATGCTTTGTGCAATGCCGCGTGCCTTTTGTGCCGCATACTGCGCATCTTCTTCGGTATGTGAAGATATCAAAGATACAAACTCGTCCTTTTCCAAAAGCTGTTTTTCCAGCTTGTCAAGCAAAGATATATTGTCCATTTTATTACTCTCCATAAATGCTGTCAAGCGGCAGAGTTGCAATGCCATTTAAGCTCTCATCTGCGCGCCTGCCTGCAAGATAGTCATAATAAGCCTGGCAGCCTATCATGGCGGCATTGTCGCCGCAGTATTTAATCTCCGGCAGATACAGCTTTATACCGCGCTCGCCGCAGGCTTTTTCCATAGCTGCTCTCACGCCGCTGTTTGCAGATACGCCGCCCACTACCGAAAGCTTTTTAAAACCGTATCTGTCAGCGGCAAGCATGGTTTTCTGCACAAGAATATCGCACACTGTCTTTTGATAAGATGCCGCAATATCGCACTGCGAAAGCTCCTCGCCGCGCTGCTGTGCGTTATGAACGAGATTCACCACCGCAGTTTTTAGCCCCGAAAAAGAAAAGTCAAACTCACTGCCTGCCACCTTCGGGTGAGGGAAAGAATATGCTGTCGGGTCGCCTTTTTTTGCAGCTTCGTCTATATATTTTCCGCCGGGGTATTCAAAACCTATCATTCGCGCTGCCTTGTCAAGAGCCTCCCCTGCCGCATCGTCGCGCGTTCTGCCCAACACGGTAAACTTTGTGTAGTCCTCAACATGAACTATATTCGTATTTCCGCCGCTTATGACAAGGCAAAGGTAGGGCGGCTTCAAATCAGGGTGAGAGATATAATTCGCCGCTATGTGCCCTGCTATGTGGTGAACGGGTATAAGCGGTTTACCTGCCGCCATGGCAAGCCCTTTTGCAAAACTTATGCCGACAAGCAGCGCACCTATAAGCCCAGGCGCATATGTCACCGCCACTGCATCAGTGTCTTTAATTGTACAGTTAGCATCTTCAAGAGTCTTTTGCGCAACGGCATAAATGCTCTCACTGTGCATGCGCGAGGCTATCTCAGGCACAACGCCCCCATACAGCCTGTGCGCATCTATCTGCGTTGCAACAACGTTTGAAAGCACATTAAGCCCGTCCTCAACCACTGCGCAAGCGGTCTCGTCGCAAGAACTTTCTATTGCAAGTATCTTCATTTCATCACTACCCGTTTTAAGAATTTTGTCATAAGGTCGGCATCTTCTGCGGGCTGCTCGTAAAAGCCCCTGCGCGTGCCAACTTTTATATATCCCATGCTTTTGTATAGCCTTATTGCCGCTTCATTGCTCTGCCGCACTTCAAGAGTTATAAACTCCGCCTCGTCGGTCGCGCTGTCTTCAAGAGCCTGCATAAGCGCCCTGCCTATGCCCTTTCTGCGATGCCTCATCTTTACGCCGACGTTGTTTATATAGCACTCGCCCACTATCTCTCGCATATCAGCAAAACCGACTATCTCTCCGCCTGCCTGCGCAACAACTATCGAAGCCGTGCTGTTATTAAGCTCGTCTGCAAAAGCCTGCTCGCTCCACGGCATAGTGAAAAGCTCTTTTTCTAAAGCTGCCACCTGCGGTATGTCATCGGCTGTCATTTTTCTTACTATAAATTCACTCATCGCTATTCTCCAGCAGGGCGGCATAAATCTCGCTTTTAGAAAAGCCGCTTGTTTTTGCGGTATGTTTAGCCGCATCTGCCTTTTTCATACCTTTGTCTACAAGCGCTTTTGCCTGCGCTATTGCATCTTCCAGCGTTTCGGCTGCCACCCTTTCTTTGCAGCCCTCTATTATAAGTACATACTCACCTTTGGGCAGTTCGTTTTCATAACGCTCCACCGCCTTAGCTATCGTAGTTCTTATCACCTGCTCGTGAATTTTCGTAAGCTCGCGGCAAAGAGAAATTTTTCTGTCACCGAAATATTTCAGCATATCGTCAAGAGTCGCCCTCAGTTTGTGCGGCGCTTCGTAAAAAATAAGCGTGTCGGGAATGTTCGCGGCGTTTTCAAGCTGTTCAAACCGCGAGGGTCTGTTCATTGACAAAAACCCCTGAAACGAAAATCGCGAGGTGTCAAGTCCGCTTATAGCAAGAGCCGAAATCGCCGCGCTAGGGCCGGGCACTACCACAACTTCAATGCCCATATCAGCGCAGTATTTCACCATTTCTTCGCCCGGGTCTGATATGCACGGCATACCTGCATCGGTAACAAGCGCACAGTTCTCGCCTGCAATTATCCTGTTCGCGACCGCCTCGCAGCTGGGCTTTTTGTTATGCTCGTGGTGGCTGACCAGCGGCTTTTTTATCTCCAGAAAATTTAATAGCTTCGCCGTAACTCTAGTGTCCTCGGCGCACACAAAGTCCACCGCTTTAAGCGTTTCCACCGCACGGTATGTAATGTCGCCAAGGTTGCCTATCGGCGTGCCGACTATATAAAGCTTTGCCTTTTCGCTGTCCATTTTTACCGTCTTTCTCCCCTTTTTATTACCTCTGCCGCAATCTGCTCCAGCTTTGTGTATTCGTTAAGATTAGAGCAGCTAGCGCGTATCTTAGCGCTGTCGGGCAGCCCCTTTACATACCATATAACGTGCTTTCTAGCTTCCCTCATACCGTGCTCCTCGCCAAGGGTATCACACAGCATTCTCGCGTGCCTGAGCATGACCCTCATGCGCTCTTCAAGAGGCGGTTCAGGCAAAATTTCGCCCGTTTCAAAATAATGCTCCACCTGCTTAAACACCCACGGTCTGCCGTAAGATGCCCTGCCTATCATAACAAGGTCGCAGCCAGTTTCGCTGTACATTCTTTCGCAGTCAAGCGCGTTTTTAACGTCGCCGTTGCCTATCACGGGTATTTTCACACTTTTCTTGACTTGCTTTATAATGCCCCAGTCAGCCTCGCCGCTGTAAAACTGCTTTCGCGTTCTGCCGTGCACTGCAACAGCCTTTACGCCTGCCGCTTCAAGACCCTGCGCTATATATACGGCGTTTATGTTTTCCTCGTCCCAGCCTGCGCGAATTTTTGCTGTAACGGGGCAAGATGCATTTTCCACAGCCGCTTTTGCAATTGCGAAGGCGGTTTCGGGCGTTTTCATAAGTGCGCTGCCGCCGCCGTTGTTTACCACCTTCGGCACGGGGCAGCCCATGTTTATGTCTATAATATCGGGCGAAAATTTTCCCAGCATCTGCACCGCCCTGCCGATAAACTCGGGGTCTTCTCCAAAAAGCTGTATCGCCATAGGGCGCTCGGAGTGCGTTATCGTGCAAAGCTCATCGGTCTTTCTGTCACCGTAGCACATACCCTTTGCAGATACCATCTCGCTTACCAGATAGCTCGCGCCGTACTCCTTGCAAAGCGTTCTGTACACCGTGTCCGCCACCGAAGCCATAGGTGCAAGCGCGGCAGTCTTTTTTATAATTACGTTGCCGATGTATATGTTTTCGATGTTCTTCATGCAAATATCACCATGCTTATATTGTAGCACATTTTTTTGCTTTTGTACAGACCCCACTTTACAAACTACGCCTGTTTGTGGTACAATAAAATAAATCGGAATTTGATGAGGTGTAATTATGGTAAGAATTGCAACAGTAAATGATGCAGAGCAATTAAATATCTTA
>CANRIA010000003.1 GCA_947630555.1 uncultured Clostridia bacterium | reverse complement strand
ACTTCAAGCAGCATTTCGCAGTGAAAGGCGGCAGATGTTTCTTCGGTCGCCGTAAAGTCAATGTCCATAACTTTGGTGAGCGACTGTCCTATTTCAAAAGGCGCGACATTCATAAAATTGTAAACAACTTGCTTGCCGCTCTCAACGCTGCTTAGCAGCCCGGCAATGTTCTTGTCATTTTTGCTCTTTACAGCTGACAGCCGAGGATTTTTGCCAACACACTTTATAGTCATCTTGCCGTTGATCTTATACTCTATACTTGTAATGCAAGATATCTGTTTATCGTCAGCGTGACCGCCCGTAAGCCTTATGA
Organism: uncultured Clostridia bacterium; assembly: GCA_947630555.1. Taxonomy (GTDB): domain Bacteria; phylum Bacillota; class Clostridia; order Oscillospirales; family Ruminococcaceae; genus UBA7477. The sequence goes on along the minus strand of CANRIA010000003.1, from coordinate 103,354 downwards.
TGTCACCCGGATCCATAGCAGGGTTGCCTATAGTCGTGGAGTCAAACGGCACATAGTTTACTGCCTGCAATGCATCAAGTATCGCACGCAGCGCCTTTTCACGAGTGCTTTTCAAGCCCAGCTGCAAAAGTGGGTTTACGCCGAGGTTCATGGTGAGCGCATCGTCCGTCTCTTCGGCTATGTACTCTGATATATTGCTTACAAGGTTTGTAGATGATATAGCCGTGTATCTTGTCACAAAATCGGAATAACTGCTCTGGTAGCGGTGCTCTTGCGCTACTGTCCAGTTCGGCTCGCTGCCGTACTGCTGCACCGCAAGCCTGCCCTCTCTGTCTATCTGACAAAAACAGCCAAGCACCTGCGCTACATAATATATCAGATCTCTATACGTCTCAATGTCGTTATCCTCATAAATGCCGACAGACATTTTACCGTTCGGCAGGGCGGCTATATCGGCGGCTTTCTGCGCCATTTCAACGTTGCAGGCATCGCAGGCGGTCTTCAAAAACTGATACGGGCTGCCGCTGGAAGCTTCCAGCTTTAATGTCTTATCAAAACGCAGCATACGGTCATATGCCTTTATCTCCAGCGTTTTTATATTTCTGTTAGCCTCGGTGATGTCGTACACGCCCATAGGCACTTGCTCTTCTTTGCCGCTCGGCAGCGACAAATGGAAGAACAGCTTTACTTCCGCTCCGTCAAGGGTATATCTGTCTATATCAGACAGCAGCGTTATGCCCATTTCGGCGGCATACACCGTGCCAAGCTCTATTTCAGAGTTACCGCAGCACTGCCGCTTGATATATCCGCTCCCCTTGACTATGTCTTTTGCAGTAAAGTTGTATGTCCTGTTGCCCTTAGTCGTAATAGTGCCCGTCCAAGTATAGCGGCGGCTGTTTGCATTTATCGCAGTCAAAAATTCTTCCGAAACCGGAAACACAAACATTCCCCCCCGTCAGAACGAGTTAAGTTTAAAGCTTACAGTCCACAAGCCCTTGAAGCTCGTGTCATGTGCTAAGTCTGATTTAAAATCGGTAATATACATTTCAGCCTCTTCAAGGTCAAGTCTTTTGGTATTGAAATACTGCACCGTCAGCTTGTCCTGCTCAGAGTATTCTGTCAGCTTTTTGAGCCAAACAGGAGATACCGAAAACGCCACATTTATTCCAACAACGCCTTGCCTTATCACATCACGCTGCTTAGTGCCTGCCTCGGTCTCGCCGCTTGTGTCTGCTTCCACCGCCGATGACGATACACTGTAGCTGTCGGGCAGTGGAAGCTTATCGCCGTTAATGATAAGATACTGTATGTATGCCATTTATCTGCCCCCCGATCTGAGGTTCGCGCGCTGCTGAGCGCCAACAATGATCTCGTCAAGCATAGTTCCGCCGAGGTATATCGGTATTACTATATCACCGCTGCTTGCCGCGCCTGCCGCCGCATCACGCACTGCGCTTACAATGCCCGAGGTATCTATTGACGGCGCACTCTCTAACGCCAGCTGCGATGCCGCCACATTCGGGCTTATAAGCATATCTCCCGATACCTTGCCTATAGCCTTTTGTATCAGTCCCCTGCTCTGCTCTATTCCTCTCGCAAGACCTGCCATAAAGTCGGGCATCCACTTTTGATAATCGGTCAGCGGTCCTTCATCGGGCACGGAGAAATGCAGGAATGATTTTATCTTGCCGGCAACACTTTCGGCTGCATCTCCTATCTTGGAGATACAGCTTTTAATACCGTCTACAATACCCATGATGATATCTTTGCCCCATTGCAGAGCCTTTGACGGTAAACTCGTGATAAACGATACAGCTTTATCAAAGCCCGATTTTATAGTTGTAAATATCTTGCTCATGGTATTTTTAATGCCGGTAGAAATACTGTTCCATACATTGGTTACGGCAGTTTTAATGGCATTTACTACTGTTGATACCGTGTTTTTGATGCCGTTCCAAACACTCGAGACTGTGTTTTTTATAAAATTCAGTACGGTGGAAATGTACGTCTTTATGGCGTTCCATACCGCAGTGACCGTGTTCTTTATAGCGTTTACGGCGGTAGTTATGCCGGTTTTGATTCCGTTCCATATCGCAAGCACGCCTGTTTTCAGCGCGTTTCCGATAGTCTCGGCAGTAGATTTTATTGCTTCCCAAGCAGCAGTAAAAAATGCTTTTATAGCTTCCCAAGCCGCTGATGCCGCAGCCTTGATATTTTCCCAAAGATCTATCCAAAACTGTCGGAAGCTGTCGCTGGTGTTCCACAGATAAATAAATATACCGACCAGCGCAGTTATCGCGGCGATTACCAAGAATATCGGGTTTGCAAGCATCACGGCATTGAGCGCCGAAAATGCAGTCTTTACAACATTTATAACGCCTGCCAGCTTGGGTATTATAGTCATTATAGTACCGACGGCAGTGATAACCTTGCCTATGATGATAAGCACAGGCGAGACCGCCGCCGCTATCAAAGCTATAGTGACTATAACTTTTTTCGTGGTCTCGTCCATTCTGTTGAGTTTGCCGACAAACTTCTGTACCCACGATACGATCTGACGTATAGCAGGCATGAGCAGTTCGCCTACAGATATAGCAAGCTCTTGCAGCTGTGATTTCAGAATAGTCAACTGTCCTGCAAGGTTGCCCTGCATGGTGTTCGCCATTTCTTCCGACTTGCCGTTGCAATCGTCTATAGCTGTAGACAGCTTTTCAATATCAGCAGGGGCGGCGTTCATCAGCGCGAGGAAACCGCTCATCGCGTTTTTGCCGACAAGCGACTGAGCTGCGTTTGCCTGTTCGCTCTCTGTCATCTTGCCAAAAGCCTCGCGGCAATCGCCAAGAATATCAGACAGACCACGCATAGAGCCGTCTGCATTTGTAGTAGCTATAGTGACCTCGCCCAGAGCATCGCCCGACAGCTTGATATCGCCTGTAAGTTTTGTCATCACGGTACGCAGCGCCGTGCCTGCCTGTGATGACTTGATGCCCGAGTTAGCCATAAGACCTATAGCTTCGGCGGTGTCTTCGGCAGAAAAACCGAGCGAGCCTGCTATAGGAGCGCAGTACTTAAACGTCTCGCCCATCATACTGACGTTGGTGTTGGCATTTGACGATGCCGCTGCCAGAATATCAGCAAAATGCCCCGAATCCTTTGCTGACAGCCCGAAAGCTGTGAGCGCATCGGTAACTATGTCAGAGGTGGTAGACAGATCTTCACCGCTTGCCGCGGCGAGATTCATTATGCCCTCGATACCGTCGAGCATATCTTCTGTCTTCCAGCCTGCCATAGCCATATAGTTCATAGCTTCGGCGGCTTCCGAGGCGCTGAACTTTGTTTTTGAACCCATTTCACGGGCTTTATCTCTAAGCTTTTCAAGGTCGTCTCCGGCTGCACCCGAGACTGCCGCAACCTTGCTCATCGCGCTGTCAAAATCGGCAGCAGTTTTTACAGATGCCGCGCCGAGAGCAGTCACGGTGGCGGTAGCTGGCAGCAGCTTTTGACCTACGCCGGATACCTTATCACCCAGCGACTTTAATTTCTCGCCGTTTGCCGCCATTTTCTGTAAAGCTGTATCAGAGTTTTTCGCGGCTTTTTCAAGGGCTTTAAGGTTCTGCTCCGTCTCTGCTATCTCACGCTGCAAGGCATCATACTGCTCTTGCGTGATGTCACCGCTTGCAAGGGCAGAGTTTGCCTGCTCGGCAGCAGTTTTCAAGGTGTCGAGCTTTTTCTTTGTCTCGTCAACTGCCTGTGTGAGCAGCTTTTGTTTTTGTGACAAAAGCTCGGTGTTGCCGGGGTCGATCTTCAAAAGCTTATTAACGTCTTTAAGCTGCGACTGAGTGTTTTTTATCTCAGTATTAACGCCTTTTAACGCCTTTTCTAATTTGGTAGTATCACCGCCGATCTCAACTGTGATACCCTTTATCCTGCTTGACATCAGCGGCTTACCCCCATTCTTCAAAATTTAGAATTTGTCAAAATCTTCTTGTGTTGCTAACTCTTTGTAGCCTTTGTAATCGTCGTTTCTGCTCTCGGTATATATGTCGTACACCATGCCTATGGTAAGCAGGTCTAAGTCGCGCAGCGATAGCCCTACTTGTAGGCAGCGCAGCAGAAACAGCGGTGTCGTCATCTCGCGGTCAATTGGGCGAGATTTTTTTTTGACTGAACATCAGACTGTATGTTGATATTCCACAATTCAATGAGCTGCGGCAGCACCTGATATATCGAGAGCGTTTGGAACTGATCAAGCCAGTCTTCCACAGACTCGGGCACTGACCTGTTGGCGTGCTTCGCCATTATGTAGGCTATGTTTTCAAACACTTCAAGGCTTTCAATATCGAGAGTGCTTTCTTCTTCGTTGTTCGCACTGACTTTCTTTTCCAGCTGCATCATGTCGTGGAATAGGTCTTTGCGGAACTTGATACGGTAGAGCCTCGGTACTGCCGCCGAAGCCGCAAACTCAACTTCTTTGTCATCTATCAAGATCTTTTTCTTTGTCATGACTTACTCTCCTTTGTCGAGGTAGGTACAGCGGCTACAGGGCTTTTGCTGTTCAAGGCAACAGCCTCGACAGCTACGGGCATATAGACGCTATCATACCATTTTGTGTAAACTTCATCGGTCGTGCTGTCGCCCGTTTTTGCTTTTACTGTTCCGTCAGCAAGAGGTGTGGCAGTAATGCTGAGTGTCTCGGTCTGCACTTCGATCTCTTCTTCCGTAGTCGCAGATTCAAGGCTCGGTCTGCTCGCAGCGCAGTTATAGAGTACATGACGTATCTTCTTTACATCGCCGTCAAATTCAAAAAGCAATGCAAAGTGCACCGTTTCAACATTCGCATTTTCAACAAGCACATTATTCTGATCGAGCGTTTCTTTCAACACATCAGTTCTGAAATTGTCAGGTATAAGAGCCATTTCAAGGTCGCCCTCGTAGCCCTTGTTGTTGCTTGTGGTATAGTAAGCTATTCCGTCAGCGTAAAATATTGTTATTTGACCGTTGGCATCAAGTGCCAGCGATACGCCGCCCGGAACGTGTACGGGCTTTTCAAAAGTGATCTCGCCGCTCTCTTCATCTACCTTTTGCAGCGCGTAATGCACGTTGCAAAGGTTATATTTGACTTTGTTTTTCTTTGACTTAGGCATATTTTTAACCCCCTATTTCAAATTCGTATATAACTTCGTACAGCTTTTCGCTGTCGATCCAAGTTTCTGTTTTGTCATAAAAAATACCGTGTTTATCAAGCACGGCTTCAACTTTCTGCTCCGTTGCAGGGCTTTTCTCGTCTGTATAAAGCTCAATACTTACCTCGTCTATCTTGTAGTACACCTTGCCGTCAGCGCCGAAGTTATCACTGCCAGGGCAGAGATAGCATATAAACGGCGGATCAGGGCTTTCGCCCTCTGCAAAATGATCATAAGCAGACGGAATATCGATCTCTTGCATTATTTGCAATAACTCTTCCATAGGCAGCTATCCTTTCAATGCTTTTTTAAGCGCCTTATCCAAAACTTCTTCGCCCTTTTTCTCGGCAGGCGCTATATGTGCCTTGCCTGCAACTCTGCCGCCGCCCCTCTTGGCATGACCGTGTTCCAGCAAGTGTGCAAGGTAGTAGCGCTTTTTTGAGCGCACCACCAGCTGCAACGAGTTGGCATCTTCCTTGATCTTTTCTGTGCTCCAGCTCTCGGCATATTCGCCTGTCCTCTGCGGCGCATTGTCACGGATCTCTTGGCGCACCGTCTTGCCTGCCTTGCGCACAGCTTTTTTCAAGTCGCTTGTGGCAACGTCGGCATATTCTTGCAGACCTTTCATGACCTCGTCTGCGAGGTCGTCAATGCTGATGTTCTTACTCATGCTATCGCCTTGCTTTCTTACACCGCAGCTTGATACACTTGTGCTTGTAGCTCAGATGATCTATGCCGACTATGTCGTATATATCACCGCAAAACACAACTCTGTATCTGTCCTCGGTGACATCTGCCACCGCCGCGCAGTACCTAACCGTAAAAGATATATCTGTATTCTCAACGGTCGTTCCTGCAACAGCGGTCTCTTTGCCGCTCTCGCCGCTGACAGTCGCAGAGCAGGTATAATAGTCGCTCCACACATTCTTGTGGTTGCCTATATCGTCCGCGACTGTTTCAGACTTCTGCAAAGTTATTCGGCGGTTCAAAAGTGCGATATTCACTAAAAGCACTCCTTTCGGCTGCCGAAGAGCATGGCACGGAGCGTAAGTGTGAGTGTATGGTAGTCAGCCTCTTCGCGGTGTTCATACATATAGGCGACAGAGTAAAGCACAGCCGTTTTAATGTTTTCGGCTTTGTCAAGGTCTGCTAAGTCGTCGGTGCGCAGAATATCCATACAGAGTTTCTGCGCACTGCTTATCAGATGTTCTATCAGCTTGTCGTCGTCGTAGTAGTCCACGCGGAGATAGTTCTTCATCTCTTCGACCGTTACCATACACACAGCTCCTTTCTTTTCTATTCAGCTTCCATAAGTCCTGCCGCCTGAAGCGCGGTCAGAAGCGCATTGAACTGCGATACAAGGTCAGCTACCTCGCTTGCCTCGCTCGCAGCCTGATGTGCTATCTTCGGCACGGCAGGAACATAGAGCTTGCCGCTTTCGTCAACCGCGACTTCTACAGTCTCGGCATCTTTCACTTTTGCCTTAACGCCACCGAGCGTATCTGCCGAGGCAGTAGGCAGCGTATAAGATCCGCCGCCGTCAAACCCCTCGACCTGTGCGCCTTCCTCAATGATCAGCTTGCCGCCGATATGAGTAACTTCGCCGCCCTGTTCGGTGTAGTTTTTTACGTTATAACTCATAGGTCAGACCCCCTTATGCGGTCTTCTGTTTGAGGACTTTTATCGCCTCGGGCAGAACAAGTTTGCCGTCAACTCTCTCAAAGGTCTTGTAACCTACCTGACCTTTAGCAGCATAGAGTTCCCAGAGAGGCTTGAATGAGCGTGTCTGTCTGTCAACTATCCAGTAGTACGAGAAGTCGCCAAACAGAACACTCGCTGCACCTGCTTCGGCTAACGGCATACTTGGTGATGTGTATACAGGTCTGCCGAGCAGCGTATCAGGCGCACCTATCTGGATAGACGGCTGCCAGATGTACTGACCGTTGCCGTCCTTGATCTTACGAATAAGCTTTATTGTCGCATCATTGAGCAGCCAAACCCCATTGCGGCGGTAAGGTGATCTGAGCGAATAGAACAGATCCATCATTTCGTCAGCCTTGATATCGGTCGCGCTTGCGGCAGTAACACCTACCTCTGCGCCACCCTCTGCGGCAAGAATACCGAGAGGTTTATGGCTGCCGTCACCCGTGAGCATTGCTTCTTCCTCAGTGCTGCCCATAGCACGGGCAGTAACGCTTGCAATGTGGCTCTGAAGATCAAACGCGCTGTCGTTGAGCAGTTCTTCTGAAACCTTAACGATAGTGCCCAGCTTATGTGCGCCCAGCACTACCTGCTTGAATTTCTCATCGCTTTCGGGATATGCTCCCTCTTCCTCGATCCACTCCGCTTTGGGTGCACTGTCAACAACAGGTATTTTTTTGTCGCCGCTGGATCTTACGATTGTAGCTATCTTACGTACAACATTTTCTTCCTCGAGTTTTTCGATCAGCGTTCTCTCAAATTCATCGGGCACAAGATAGCCGCCCTCGGTGTCTACATCTTCCTGCAGGTCGTTAAATATCACAGGTGACTTAGAACGCATCATGTTCCAAAAGTTGGTGCGATACTCGTCAGATGCTCTGCCGGTCTTCTTGTCCATTTTTGTTGTCGACGGGGTGGTTGTAAGAACGTCGCCGACCTGCTTTGACATCTCTTCTTCGATAGCTTCCTGCCGCTCCAGTCTGTCTATCTCTTTTCCAAGGTCGCGGATCTCCTTTTCCATTCTCTCATATGTGGCATCATCTTCAGCCGAGAGTATGCCGTTCTCTCCTCTGTGGGTATCGAGAAACTTCTTCGTGTCTTCCCATACTTTTGCGCGTTTCTGGCGCAGGTCTAAAATTGTCATTTTCATTGTTTTACCTCCTAGTTTTTCAATAAATTAAGCCGCTCCATAAGATCATCTACGGAACGACCGTGTTTTTCGGGTGGTTTTGTCTTACATTTTGCGGCAAGCTTGTCCATTAGAGAATTGACTACCGCCGCTTTTGAATACAGCATTGATACAGATACCGCTTCGGTGTTCTCTGCCGCTTCTTCGCGCTGTAATATGCCGTCAGCAAAGCCCAGCTCTACAGCCTTATGGGCATCCATCCACGTTTCAGCTTCCATAAGAGCCGCTATCTTTGCCCGTGAGCGTTTTGTCTTAAACTCATACGCATTGATGATACTCTCCTTGACTTCGGCAAGCATATCTATAGCCTTTTGCATTTCGTTGTGGTCGCCGAAAGCTATGGTGGCGGGGTTGTGGATCATAATCATGGACACGGGCGACATCATCACCTTAGTGCCTGCCATAGCGATAACGGACGCCGCGCTTGCCGCAATGCCGTCAATTTTCACGGTCACGTTATGCGGATAGTCCATCAGCATATTGTAGATTTGTGCCGCTGCCACGCAGTCGCCGCCCGGTGAGTTTATCCACACGGTTATATCTCCCGTGCCGTTCATTAGTTCTTCCTTGAAAAGCTGCGGAGTGACGTCATCGTCAAACCAGCTTTCCTCGGCTATCGTTCCGTTCAGGAACAGCGTCCGTTCTGTTGTTTCTGTCTGATTTCTCCAATTCCAGAACTTCTTCATCGGAATTTTCCTCCTCTCCGTTTTCAGTTGTTTTATCTGCAAATGCTCCTGCCTTTTCAAGAGGGAGCATATTGCCGTTGACCAGATAAAGGTCGCCGCCTTGCTCGGCAGGGATACGGTCGAGATTTTCGAGTTCTCTTATGTCGTTTGCCGACATCCAGCCGTTCTGTCTGCCTATGGCATAACCGTTCATACGGCTCTGGTAGTCACCTCTGAGCAAGCCGTCAAGGTTAAATTTGACGTAGTAGTTTTTCTTTTCTTCATCGGTAAGCAGCGTCCTCACTATCGACTGTTCCCACCTCGACACCCACGGGTCGAGAGTATACTTCACGAATTCAAGGCTCTGCTGTTCGATGTTGCTGAATGACGATTTTTCCAGATCGCCCACCATGTGCGGAGGAACTCTGAAAATCCTCGCTATCTCGTTTATCTGAAACTTCCTTGTTTCAAGGAACTGCGCCTGTTCGGGCGAGATAGAAATAGGCGTGTATTTCAGTCCCTCTTCAAGGACGGCTATCTTGTTGCTGTTTGACGAACCGCCGAACTGACTTATCCACGAGTCACGCACACGCTGCGGGTCTTTTATAACGCCGGGGTGTTCCAAAACTCCGCTCGGCGCAGCGCCGTTAGCGAAGAACTTCGCACCGTACTCCTCACAGGCTATCGCCATTCCTATCGCATTTTTAGCCATTGCGATGGGGCTGTATCCCACCAAGCCGTCAAAACCCAGGCCGGGAATATGCAGCACATCGGACGGGGTAAGACGGACGGTCGAGTTTTTGTTTATAGGAGCATCGTCCGCGCTCACCGAATACTCGTAGTACAGCCGTCCGTGTTCGTCACGGTCTACATTCATACGGTCGGGCATAAGCGGATAGAGTGCGATTATCTCGCCTTTGCCGTTGCGTATGATTTGTGCATAGGCGTTTCCCCATAAAAGCAGATGAGTCATAAGAGTTTCCCTAAAGACAAATGAAGTCATTTCGGGATTAGGCTCATCATGCAAGAGGAAATACAGCGGGTGGTCGACAGCCTTTTCCGTACCCTCATCTGTATAGCGATAAAGGTGCAGCGGCAGACTTGCCACCGCCTCGGAAAGTATCCTCACACAAGAATAGACCGCCGTCATCTGCATAGCCGAACGCTCGTTCACACGCTTTCCGGACGTGCTGTTTCCAAGAAAGAAACGGTATGCGCCGCCTGCCGTGGCGTTTTTGGGAGCGTCACGCCCTCTGAACCATTTGCTGAAAATACTCATAACTTACTCTCCTCTCAAATAAACAAAATCCCTCTGCTGTCGTACACACTTTCGGTATTTTGGTTTCCGCACCGTATCGCTCTGTCGAGAGCCATGATAGTGGCAACTGCGCCGTCTATCTTCTCGGTGGATTTTTCCTTGTCGGCTTTTATATTTCCCGCCGGGTCTGTGCGAATATAAATGTTGTCCATCATCCAACGGAGTACGGGGTGACCGCCGTGCGCTATCTTTTCTTCAAGAACGAGTTTCATTAACTCCTTTGTGGGAGGACTCATGTCCTTGAACCCCTGTCCGAACGGAACGACTGTAAATCCCATGCCCTCAAGGTTCTGAACCATCTGAACAGCACCCCAACGGTCGAAAGCTATCTCCCTGATGTTGAACCTTTCGCCGAGGCGTTCAATGAACTGCTCGATATAACCATAGTGAACCACGTTTCCCTCCGTAGTTTGCAGATACCCTTGCCGCTCCCAAACATCATACGGAACATGGTCACGGCGCACACGCAGGTCAAGCTGCTCTTCGGGTATCCAGAAGTATGGCAGAACGGTGTATTTATCTTCATCATCAAGGGGAGAAAAGACAAGTACAAAAGCGGTGATGTCCGTAGTGCTTGAAAGGTCAAGACCGCCGTAGCAGACACGTCCCTCAAGTTCATCTTCGCTGACGGCAAAAGCGCATTTATCCCATTTCTCCATCGGCATCCACCGCACAGCCTGTTTTACCCATTGGTTCAAGCGCAGTTGCCTGAACGAGTTCTCCTCGCCCGGATTCTGCCTTGCGGATTCGCACGCCGCTCTGACCTTGTCTATGCCGACCGTTATGCCGAGAGAGGGATTTGCTTTCTTCCAGACTTCGGGGTCGGTCCAGTCCTCGCTTTCGTCAGCGCCGTATATAACGGGATAGAAAGTCGGGTCTATCTTTCTGCCCTCGATGATGTCCTTTGCCTTTTGGTGCGTTTCATAGCAGATAGAATGAGTGTCCGTGCCTGCCGTAGTGATGAGAAAATACAGCGGCTGCATTCGTGCATCGCCCGAACCTTTTGTCATAACGTCAAACAGCTTTCGGTTAGGCTGGGTATGAAGTTCATCGAAAACTACACCGTGGATATTGAAACCGTGCTTGCTGTATGCCTCAGCCGAAAGCACCTGATAAAAGCTGTTAGTCGGCGCATAGATGATGCGTTTCTGCGATGCGAGGATCTTGACACGCTTTGAAAGAGCGGGACACATTCTCACCATGTCCGCAGCCACCTCGAACACGATGCTTGCCTGTTGGCGGTCGGCGGCGCAGCCGTACACTTCGGCACGTTCCTCTCCATCGCCGCAGCAAAGCAAAAGAGCGACCGCCGCAGCGAGTTCGCTCTTTCCCATTTTCTTTGGTATCTCAACGTATGCCGTGTTGAACTGCCGATAGCCGTTCGGCTTCAGAATACCGAACAGGTCGCGGATTATCTGTTCCTGCCAGTCTATCAGTTCAAACGGCTTTCCCGCCCATGTGCCTTTCGTGTGGCAAAGGCTCTCGATAAACGCCACGGCATAATCGGCGGCATCTTTGTCGTAGTAGCTGTCCTTAGCTATAAACTTGGTAGGTGTATATTTTTTCAGCTTTCTCAAAACATCATCTCCGCGAGCGCAGCAGCTGTTCCATAGGATCATCTGTGGAAACTGTCATCTCTGCGGAGCTGTTTTCACTGACGATCTGGTAGATCTGATACCACAAGTTATTTATTTGCTTCATATAGTTCTGGCTCATAGTAACAACAGGCGAGGCTATCGGCGCACCGGTCGTCGGATGCTCTGCAATAAAGCCGTTCTGCGAAATATCATGCTCGCACTGTATCCATCGCGCCACGCTCATGGCATAGTTACGTACTAGCTGAGCAGGCACAAGCTGTTCACAGCCGCGCTCTTTTATCCATGCAATTGTATCTTGATACACGGAAACGGCGGTAAGTTCGGCTTCTTTTTCCTGTTTTTCGGTCATATACTCGGGCATTTCTATGACGCTCTTTTTCTTTCTTGCGGTAGTCTTTGGTTTGGTCGGCGTTTCTTTGGCTGCCGTCTTCGGCTTTCTGCCGCTGCCGACCCTTGCACCGCCTCTTGCAGTGCCGTCCTTAGCCATTTTCTCACCTCATTTTTGGCAGGGGGGTATATACCCCGTTTGATTTCCGAATTTTTTCGCGTGACACTGGGCGCCGTTGTCCAAAAATTAACATTTTTAGAGATTTTGACCCCCTCTAGCCCTTTTTTTACCTGTCGTGCAGCTCGTTGCGATGTATCTTAGTATGGCACGATTTGCATAAGCTCATCAGGTTGTTGCGGTCATGTGTGCCGCCTTGTGATACAGGCTTGACATGATGCACTTCTTCTACCGGCGTGATCCGTCCATCTTTAAGGCACAACTCACAGTATGGGTGCGCTCTTACATGGCGGTCGCGTATGCGCTTCCATGCTCTGCCGTACTTCTTGTTGACGTCGGGCGCACGCTCGTACTTGTCGTACTGCTCACGCATAGGCTTCTCATGTTCCTTGCAGTACTGCCCGTCGCAAAGGTTAGGGCAGCCGGGGTAAGCACACGGTCGCTTAGGCTTCCGGGGCATTGTATCATCTCCGTATAAAAGCCCAGCAGCTTATAACTGTCGGGCTTGAAATATATCAAATATCCTATGATAACATTATATCACAGCATTTCGGGACAAACGGGACAAAATAAAAATTTCTTAAAAAATTTTCAAAAACCCCTTGACAAATACGCATTAAAGGCGTATAATATATATGTAAGGAAGAGGTGAGGACAACGAAAAGAACAGACTTGATAAGACTGCTTGAAAAGAACGGTTGGTACTTAAAAAGAAACGGTGGTGGACATGATATTTATACAAACGGTATCGAAAGTGAAACGATACCAAGGCACAAGGAAATAAAAGAAAATCTGGCAAAGGCAATAATAAAAAGGCGAGGGCTGAAATAAGCCCTGCTGCCTGCCCTTGCATAAAATATTAAAACTTAATCAGGAGGCTTTATTATGAAAAATTCATATCCGATAATCTTAACAAAAGAGGACGTAGGTTATACTGTTTATATTCCGGACTTTGACATAGGCACACAAGGCGACGATCTGACCGAGGCTATCGAAATGGCAAGAGATGCTATAGGCATAATGGGTGTTGATATGGAAGATGACGGAAAAACGATACCTGTGGCAACTAACGTAAATGATATAATACACAATATAGAGCAAATTGTTTCGCTTGTTGACGTTGACTTTGTGGAATATCGCCGCAAAAACGAAATGAAAGTTGTGAAGAAAAACTGTACTCTGCCAAGCTGGCTTTGCTACGAGGCAGAAAAAGCGAATATCAACTTTTCACAGGCTTTGCAAGCTGCTCTGAAAAGAGAGTTAAAAATTACCGACCCAAAATAAAGCAGTCTGCTCCCTCACTTTGAAGAGTGAGGGATTTGCTTTTTCTCCGCGCTCAAATATCTGTAGCACGCTTTCTTCACACCGTCAGCCGTGTTCTTGCCGCCGAGCCTTATAGAGACCGTGACCCACGATAAGCCGTTTACAAAGCGATATGTAAATATCTGCCGTATATAGCTGTCGGGTATCTCAGCTATATATTTCTCTAAACGTGCTCGCTCATATATGCACTGTTCTCGCTTAGCGGCTATAACAGCTTCCAGCTCCACAATAGCGGCTGTGTACCGTTCCACCCTGCTGACTGTGTTCTGCGTGCGAGGTGCACCGTCAGAGCTTGCCGATGCAGGACTTTGCGCTTTTGTCCGCAGCGCTTCAAGCCGCTGCTTGTCCATCTCTATCTCTTTTCGCAGGTAATAAAGCTGAGATAACTCTTTCAGTGTCACGTTCATTCTCCTTTCTCGCTGTACGGCGATATATCGTCAAGCGAGCATATATAAGCGGTCTTACCGTCATCGCGCATCTTGGTAACTTCTGCTTGATAATAAAAGCCGCTGTCATTTCTCCTTATCGTCGCTCCAGTCAGTATGTACACACTGTTTATTTGCAATCTGTCATTTTTGAACACCACACGCTTGTTAAGGAAGTGTTTTATTTCTCGTTCTGTCATACGTCTAACCTCTGAATCGCTACAAATATTCCCGGCGTGTCAGACCAAAACTTCTCGACGATCTCAGAGGCGACAATAGCATCATCACCAAAAAAGCCGACCTCGGTCAGGCAGTCTTTAAAAAGCTTTTGAAGATTATCGGTATCGGGACGAGTTATCTTGTAATCGCCGTCATTATGCTTGTTGGTGCGATCAAGCGGAAACAGCCACTTGACCATAAGCCGAACAGGCACATTGGCAAACATAGGCTTTACTATTCCGCATTGCTTTTCATATGCGTTAAACTTATGACCGAGATGTGCCAAGAACTTATCATGCGCAGATTTTAATTCAGGCGTTTCGTAGAAAATCATCTTGCCGCTTTTACTTTTAGCAACTCTGCTTTGCTGCTTAGTGATCCGCGGCGGTATCATCGGCAGGAAAAATCTAACATCATCATTTTTGTTTGGCATATTTTTACAACTCCTTTTCTTTGGGTTTTGAGGTGTCTGCGAATATTTCTATTCATATTTTATGGGGTTGTTTAATACCCCATAAAATAATATGAAATATTATTTAGGTTTTTTTCCGGGAGAAAATATCGATTAAGTTATCGATATTTTCTTCCAAAATTGCTCGGAAGAAAAAAATTATTTTATCGATTTCTTCTTCCACAAGAAAGAAAATATCGATTAAATTTTCTTTTCTTCTCGGAAGAAGAAATCGAAGTTAATCGAAATTTTCTTCCAAAACGTTTCTATTTTCAACATTATTCTCCGGAAGAAAAAATCGGACTTAATCGATATTTTCTTTCCAAAGTGTTTCTGTATTCAACAATATTCAACAAGCTTTAATTCCCACATTTTTGCCCTCTTTCCAAAAGCCGCCATGTTCTGAAATGCGATTGAGGACTGTTTTCTCGCTTACGCCCATGTACTCGGCTAAGTCGCTGATGGAGCATTGACCGTTTTCGGCGATTACGGAAAAGGCTGTCTCAACAGATTTCTTCCTGTCCTCTTGGCGCTGCTCGTTACTCTTGCGCTTGTCAAAGTTCTTTCCCCAAGGTGAGCCTTTCGCAGTTGTTTTCGGCTGCGCCCCCTCAAAACCTAGGTCTTTAAGAGCGCCTGTATCGTCTATGCGGTGTATCGGGTAGTCAAACCACAAGTTGATGGGCTCAAATTTCGGAAACTCTCGCAGCGTGCCTTCAACTCTCCACGCCGTGCGACCGCTCATACCGTGCTTGGCTCTGTCTATCTCTTCGATCATCAATTTGTATGACTTAAGCGATAATATCTCTCGCGCCTTTTCCGTCATTACAGAGGCAGACTGCATATCGTCCTGCGATAGATCCGAATCGCCGTCAAATCGGCATATCCATTCGCGGCATATGCGGCAAGTCAGCTTGTTTTCTTCCTGCTTTTTTAAGCTGTCGGTGATCTCGAGCTCGGCAAAGTCGAGAAGCGCATCAGGATCGCGCGCGAATACTCCCGAGCCCGAAGCTCTGTCCATAGACCTCTTAGCACCCTGCAATCCTTTAGAGTGATGGTGGCAGTATATGACCGCACACCCAAGCTCGTTGCACACGCTGTCAAAGTAATTGCAGAATTTTGACATATGCTCCGCGCTGTTTTCGTCGCCCGTCAGTATCTTGTATATTGGGTCAAAGATAATTGCAATATAGCCGCGCTTTTTCGCACGGTGTATCAGTTTCGGCGCGAGCTTGTCCATGGGCGCACTGTGACCGCGCAAGTTTAGTATATCTATCTTATCAAAGTTATCAACTTTGTAGCCGAGGGCATCATATACGTCCTTAAAACGGTGCATACATGATGCGCCGTCAAGCTCCAGATTTACATACAACACCTTGCCTTGTGCGCAGTTAAAGCCCAGCCATTTCTCACCCTCTGCAATAGCTATGCAGAGCGATATAAGCGCAAATGACTTGCCGGCTTTAGAAGGCCCTGCGACAAGCAGCTTGTGCCCTTGCCTTAGCACACCGTCAATAAGCGGCGGTGCAAGCTTGGGCATATGCTGCCATACGTCTGCAAGGCACACCGTATCGGGCAGATCGTCATTGATAGCCGCTATGTAGTCATACCACTCCTGCCAGCTCTGCTTGCCTATGTGGCTGTCGACTATAAACTGCTTACGCTCGCCGCGCTCTATTCCCGGCAGACGTGAGAGCCTTGACGGGTTGCGGCAGCTTTTGTCTACATACAGCCCGTTCTTGCGGCATACACCGAAAAGGTAATCTACTCGCTTGTGATACTCGTTGAGATCAGGCGCATCTATATGCACTATAGCGTGCAGGCTCTTGCCGCCTGTATATACAAGCATAGCGACAGGCAGCTCTAAGTCTCTTATAAGCGCGTTCTGCTCTTCAAGCGCCATGCTGTCGCTCTCAACAAGCGCATATCTGTAGTCGGAAACATTCTCGTCCTTGACGCCCTTGCCATCAAGAGGATTGAAGCGTATCCATGCGCCTGCCTCTTTTTTGTAGTCGCCAAGCACCGCGCCTATGTCGCCGCCGCACTTGCGCAGCTCTTTAATAAGCTCTCCTGCCGTGCGGTCGTAGCTGCCTCTGTTCGGCAGGTGCTTTACAGTACCGTCGTCGCTCTGCTTTTCCCAAGTTTCTGTAACATAGCCGACATGGTCATCTTTATCAAACAGCGTTTCGAGATATGTAATTATCTGCTCGGCAGGATTCCACACCGCAGGCTCTTTAACGGGTATGCCCTCGCCTGTCAGCGGCGCGGAGAGCATTTCTTCCTCGGCTGTAATAACGTCGTTCCAGTCATAGGCAAGCGGCGCAGGTCGCTTAAATTCAAAGCCCCTGTCCTTTGCCATTTGTACGATAGTGCCTGCCGTTACCGGCGAGGCAGATCCGCCGAAGGTGTTCCACTTGTTCTGGCATTCTCCGGAATGGAAACGCCGTGCATCACGCCTCGACCAGTTTTCCCAATCAGTGCAGGAATAGCCCTCATGTTTGAGCGCCATACCGACGTTGATCCACTCTTGATAGTCACAGTCGGCAGGGTCTATGTGGTCTAATATATCAGTAAGTTTAACGTTCATGTGCTCACGCTCCTATATATGTCGCAGGGTCTATGTCATACGGTATGCGCCAGCCGTTCGAGGCTATACGGTCAATAAGCTTTTTTGCTGTATCAAACTGCCAGTTTCCAACGTGCTTAAAGCCGCGCGACTCTAAAAAGCGTATCTGCTTTGGGGTGGTCATACCCATAGATCTGCGATTGGCAAGCCTGTCAAGTATAAGCTGCGCCTTGCCTGCCGTCTCTATCTCGTCAGGGTATATTCCATACTTTTCGAGAGCAGCTTTCTGTTTATCAGATGCAGGCGACATTTCCCAGCCGAATGCAGGCTGATATGACGACAGATCTTCCGCTTGTATGCTCATCTCGTATTGCAGAGGGTCTACAAGCTTACGTTTTCGCATACGCATTTCAGCGAGCGTATTGGCAAGAGCTTCTTCACGCTTAGCCACAACGTCTTCGCTGGCTTTTTCTTCCGCTTCCGTGATGTCCACAGGTTCGGAAGCTTCGGAAAGGTTTTCGGTCATTTGTGCGGCTACTTCTGCGCTCTCACATATAAGTGATGCAGGGCGGCAGAGTTCATGGCGTTCGGTATGCCATAAAAAGTCTAGCAAAAGCAGGTGGTCTTTGCCCTCACAGAGCCTTGTGCCGCGCCCTACCATCTGGCAGTACAGGCTTCTGACTTTAGTCGGCCGCAGAACTATAATGCAGTCTACCGAGGGGCAGTCCCAGCCCTCTGTCAGCAGCATAGAGTTGCATAGCACGTTATATTTGCCGCTTTCAAAATCAGACAGCACCTGCGCCCTGTCGTCGCTGTTGCCGTTTACTTCTGCCGCGCGAAAGCCTTTAGAATTGAGTATCTCTTTGAATTTTTGAGAGGTTTTTATAAGCGGCAGGAATACAACAGTTTTACGGTCTTTACAGTAATTTAGCATCTCGTCGGCGATCTGATACAGATACGGATCAAGAGCATTGTCAATGTCGCTCGCGCGGAAATCACCTGCCTGCACGCTTACGCCCGAAAGGTCAAGTCTAAGCGGTATAGTCTGCGCTTTTATCGGCGACAGATAGCCCTCTTTTATAGCCTTTGGCAGAGTGTATTCATAGGCAAGGCTGTCAAATATCTGACCGAGATTTCTCATGTCGCCCCTGTCTGGCGTTGCTGTAACGCCCAGTATCTTAGCGTTAGAAAAATGCTCTGTAACTTTTTGATAGCTGTCAGAAATAGCATGATGTGCCTCATCTATAATTATTGTATCAAAGTAGTTTCTTGAAAATTGTGCAAGCCGCTTGTCGCGCATCAGCGACTGCACCGAGCCGACAACGATTCTGTACCAACTGTCAAGGCAGCTTTCTTCAGCCTTTTCTACCGCACAGCCCAGCCCCGTAGCCTGCATTATCTTGTCGGCAGCCTGTGTAAGCAGTTCGCCTCGGTGAGCAAGTATAAGCACTCGCTCACCGTTTCTTACAAGGTCTTCGGAAAGCTTGGCAAAAACTATCGTCTTGCCGCAGCCGGTCGGCAGCACAAGCAGCGTTCTCTTGTGTCCGCTTTCCCACTCGCGCATGATAGCCTCTTTCGCCTCGCTCTGATATGTACGCAGTTGCATTCTTACCACTTCCCTGTCGTCCAGCCTGATGCCGCAGGCGCGTTTGCTTCGTCATAGTCGTAAAAACGCTTTATGTGGTTCGCCTTGCCCTCTGTGCCGTCTTTCTTGACATACGTTTCTACGACCACCTTGCACTTGCCACGTTTACCGATAATGTTCCAGTTCATTTTCAGCGGCTCACCGTGCTTTTTCATGCCGAGAGATAAAAACAATTGCGACAGCTTCCACTCAAAGTTTGAAAGCAGGAAAAAGCCCTCTTCTATGCTTACTGTGCCCTCGCTGCCAGTCACCTCAAAAGTGACCATAGCCCTGTTACAAGGCGGCACTTTTTCTGATCCGTTATATCGTGTTCTTAAAACTTTTCTGACTGTGTATTCGTAGTCGCCGTCGGGCAGCAGCACAAACTCGCCGCCCTCATTCTTTATCTGATCTTCCCAGCCATAGGCTACAACATTTTCCGTGTTCATTGTTCATTACTCCTTTCAATCAAATGGATTTTCTTGGTTTTCTTTTATCATTTTGTAAACATCGTTCCAGCAGGCTATAAGCACGCCGCTTATAAAGCGCTCGTCATACCTGCTTACCGGCATATCCTGCGGATAGTAGCCTTTAAGGCTGACCGCAAGCCTGATGTCCTCTTCGCTTACCCTGTACTCCTGCATAAGGTCTTTCAAAGCCTTCGGCAGTTCTTCGGGTATATTCAGCGGCGTAACGTCTTCAAAGTCCGATAGATCACCGACTACATTCACATCTGTCTGTACCGGTGCAGGCGCAGGCTGCTCTACAGTACGCTCAATAACACGCTCGGGCACTTTCGTCTCGGTCGGTGTATCTTCAAAAAGATGTGCTATGTACTTGTATTCAAGCGGCAGCTCATCTGGCAGCCCGAAGCGGTTCTTGGCATCCCAACAGGCTCGCCGTGTCGTATACATAACTCTTTTGCACTCGTTATTATTTGCCTTTAACTTTTTGCCGTCCTTGTCCAAAGCGATCACTTCTGTCTTAAAATTCAAAAACAGAACTATATCCGCCCATTCTTTGACGATCGGTGCGATCTTGTTAGTGGTCTTGTCGCCGAGCTTCAGTTCCCAGCGGTCATAACCTGCACCCATTTCTTCCGGCTGGTCAAACTTCTTAATTTTTGCGTGAGCGATAAGTACCACGTTTATGCCGCTGTCCACGACCTCTTGCAGAAGGTCAAGAAACTTGTCGAATTTTTCCTTTTCGTACTGCCAACCATTCCCGTAACCAAATTCCTCTATACCTGTTTTTTTGTACTTAGCGCACAGTTCGGCTATGCACATTCTCTCTGCCCAGTCAATTGTGTCTATGACAAGAGTTTTGCAGCGTTTCAGTTGCCTTTCCTGCTCGATATTTTCACAAAGCAAAGTCCAGCTGGTGGGTGTTGGCAGCCTGTCCACGTCAAGAGCTGATGTGCCGCCCTCAACGTCTATAAATATCGGGTCGGGGAATTGCGCCGCAAATGTTGACTTGCCTATGCCCTCTACGCCGTATATGACGACTTTCTTTGCCTTTTTCTGCTTGCCTCTTACAAGCCCTGCTGTGTTTGTGATCATCAGAATGTACCTTCCTTCCATGTTTTTATTTCTGTATTTCCGCCATTGACGTATGATGTGCCGTCCTCAATGATAATGCTGCACTCGTCGCCGGTCGATACCCTTGTAGCTATAGCCTGTAAGCCCTCGCCGCTCAGCCACTCGCCGAAGCTTTGCAGCGTATCGGTGTCGAGCTGCTCAAGCTTGTCCAGCAATACAAAGCCGCATTTAGGGTTGAGCTTGCGCACGATAGATGTCGCCACAATAAGCTGCTCCGATCCGCTCATGCAGTCCCACTTCTGCCCCTTGTATACAAGCTCTCCCTCTTCGACTGTCAGTCCCTCTAGAGGCATATTCGCGTTGTCAAGCAGCCTGCGCTTTGCAGCCCTTGTGCCCTCAATGTCGGCAGTAAGTTCGTCATACTGCTTGCTGTATTTTTCGGCATCGATTTCTGCCTTTTCTCTTTCGAGGTTGGCATATATCTTTTTGTTTGTTTCCTCAATGTCTGCAAGGCTCTTTTCTATCTCGGCGGTGCTCTCATCTTTAAGAGCAGCCACCGTTTTGTTGGCGGTCACATACTCGTTTTCAAGGCGAGAGATCTCCTGCTTCAGCTTCAGCATCTCGGTCTGTGCCTGCTTCAACCGCTGTTCTATCTCCTGTTTCTGCTCCCTCAGCCGTTGGTTCTCGCCGTTCTTGGCAAGTATCTGCTGCTGTCTAAGTATGAGTTCTGATGCCGATATAGGCTCTAGCGGCATACCTGCGTACACCGGCATTTCTTTGGCGTACTTTTTCTTTTGGTCAGCAATTCTGCCGACTACCGTGCGCTGGTCGTACAAGCTCTTTTCCTCGACTTCAAGCTGATACAGCTTATCTCCTACGCCTATGATCTTCAGCAGCGTTTCAGCCTTTTCCTTGTTTGTCTGACCGAGAAACTTCGGCAGGTTCAGCGCGAGCTTTTCCACGAAGCTGTTGAGCAGGTTCTGACCGCCCTTGTTGCCGCTCGGGTCTATGACCTTTAAGCTGCTGTTCTTGCCTGAACGCTCAACGACTATGCCGTTATCGAGTGTCAGCCGCATATACGGCTCTGCATAAGCGCCGTCACGCTTGGGGTTGGAAGGCTTGAAGTTATCGCCGCCCAGCGCCCAGCTTATAGCATCAAGCACCGACGACTTTCCCTGTGAGTTCTTGCCGCCTATCACTGTCAGCCCGTTTTTTGCCGGCGTGAGCTGCACCGCCTTAATGCGCTTGACGTTCTCGATTTCAAGCGTGGTTATCTTTGTTGACATTTTTACATTCTCCTTTACAAATTAGTTTTTAGTATCTTTTTTATTTGTTCTCACCACTTTTCTTCGCACATCTCCGGCAGATTAGCCCTTACCAGTGCAGCAGGTACGGGCGGCGTTACGGCGTTTCCGCAGCGCGCGACCTGCTTTGACTTAGGATAAGGCTTGCCTTTGTCGTCTTTGTCAATGATGTAGTCCGCAGGAAAGCCCTGCGCATTGAACAGCTCTCTCGGTTGCAGCATACGCATTTTTATGTTGGTGATTATATAGTCCTCGCCGTGTATCGTCACCACCGCAAAGCGGTCTTTGGTCGTTATGGTGTCAAGCGGCTCATTTACCGACTTAGCTGTGCCTGTGGAAAAATACTTGACCAAAAATGCCTGCACCTCTGCGTGATGCGCTCCGCTGCATGATATCGTAGACAGCGGCTCGTCAACTTTCTGCCCGACCATATTACGGCGCATAGTCATTATGTGCGTAGTTACAAGGCTGTTATGATCTACCGCCGTCACGGTGTCCAAAGGTTTGTCGGCTGCACTGCCTGACCCCGTATATCCGCCTGCATAGTTTTTCATTATGTAGGCACAGGATAGAGCATACCGAGGGTTGGTGTCCACCGTCATTATAGGCTCTGACAGTTTCTGACCGCGCACCTCGCTGTCGTTCTGCTCACTATGATACTGTATCAGCATAGGTGCGACCATATCACCGTCGTTATCGTCCGAAATAATATAAGGTTCGGGATTTTCGATAACGAATTTCTGTATACCTTTCGCGATCCGCCGCAGCGTGTTTTCTGCAAGTGGCTTTTCTCGCTCGAATATGCTTTTGCAAGGTATAGACCAGTCAATACATTCAGCTGCTGTTCTGTACGGCAGCTTCTCACCGTTCTTTACTGCTTTGCTGTCTTTCGGGGCGTGTGTCGGCTCTGCCCACACTATCTTTCTGCCATCGCAGCGTGCTATAAGGTAGAAGCGTGTTCGCGTGGTCGGCGCACCGTAGTCACATGATCTAAGTATTCGATACTCGACATCATAGCCGAGACCCCTTTCAAGTGCCTGCGCCATATCGGAACTTTGGTCAATGCCGAGCGTAGAACACATCTCGCCGAACGCAGGGTGAGTTTTTTGTATGCCGCTTGTAAGAGCTTGTATAAAGCCATTAAACGTTTCACCCATTCGCTCTTTGATAGGTCTATTATTCGCGCCCAGCGGACCCCATGTGCGTATTTCGGGCACGTTTTCGAGCATTATAACTCTCGGTCGTACCATATATGCCCAACGCAGAGTTACCCATGCAAGACCTCGTATATTTTTGTCCACTGGCTTGCCGCCTTTGGCGCGAGAAAAATGCGTACAGTCCGGCGAAAACCACGCCAGAGCTACCGGCTTATCACCGCAAGCTTCTTTCGGGTCAACGTCCCAGACGTTCTCGCAGTAATGCTTTGTGGTCGGGTGGTTAGCCTTGTGCATCGCTATTGCATCAGGGTCATGGTTGATAGCTATATCAACGCTTCTACCCGTTGCCATAGATATGCCCGTGGAAGCTCCACCGCCGCCTGCAAAGTTATCAACTATTAGTTCTTTCATTACTCGTCCTCATTCCCACACAGTTTCAAAAACTCGGGCTTAACTTTTTCTTTGAGCTCTTCTAAAACATCAGGATTAGCAAACTCAGGTGTAAATACAGGGCGGTCAAGCACTTCCGTGATGTATTTGTGGAATATATCGAAATCACACATGATCACGCCCGTGTACGCTGATATTATAAGTCTTTCTCTCAAAGTCATTATTTCTCCCACCCTTTTCCTTTGATTTCAAAAGAAATGTTGCTTACCTTTATGCGCGGTGCAGGCTCTTTCTTTGCTTTTTTCGGCGGTCTCATGACGTCAATAAACCACAGCACTAGCACCGTGATCATCACGCCGACTGACCGCCCCGACAGTGTGCCGTACACTTTAAGTTCCGTCAGCGCCAGAATAACGCCGAGGAAGCACAACGCGCTATACAGTACCTTTAACATTAACGCCACTCCTTTCAAGCTCACGCAGCTTTTTCAGCCGCCTTTCGTAGTCATCAACGTCAATTCTCCAAACCTCATACGCGACCCGTGTGTTGATAGAGTGCGGCAGAAACGCCTTTATATTCTGGTCTGCCATTACCCTTTTGACCTCGTTTTTCATGCGCTGAGCGACCGTTTCACCCACGCCGAAGAGCTCCTTGATATCGCTCGTTCCAAGCTCCGGCGACGAATAGTACAGCCGCAGAGCCGTTTCTATATCCGGGTTTCTTCGCTTATTCTTCATTTGATTGCCCCTCCCTTATTTCCAGCCAGCACTCGCCGTCCGTCTGCTCCGCATACTCCTTGCAGAATTTTTGTGCATCTTCACGTCTTGCAGTAGCATAGACAGCCTCGCCGAATTGACTCTCATAAAAATCGTATACTGTATACATCTGCTTTACCCTCTTTCAAAAAAATTTGTTGACATGGTATTCTCATTGTTACTAGTTGACTGATTTGTCAACCGTATCTGCAAAAAAAACGAGCATTTTTTCTTCGTTCGTCAGTCTGAGCACCGCGCATATCTTGTTTACTTCCGAAGACTTGAACTCGCGCTTGCCTTTCATTTTCTGATACAAAGATTGACGAGAAAGCCCGATCTGTTCTGCAATTGCCGACACCGGTATTCTGCTGAGCTTTATACGGTCGTTAAGATACTCCAAATTCATTGTTCCACCTCCTGTTGATGTTGACGAATTTGTCACTACCTTAATTATAACCTGTGTTTACAGATTTGTCAACCTTTTAAGCGTTGGCATAATAAACAAATTTTCAGCCGCTTCGTTGTCTAAAATGTCAACTTTTATTTGCGTGTGTAATTTTTAGTTGACAGATTTGTAATTCTGACGTATAATATAAATCGGAGGTGTACTTATGACTATAGGAGATAGAGTTAAAGAATTAAGGCTCAAAAAGGGTCTTACACAAGAGGCGCTTGCCGAAAAGCTGGGATACAAGTCAAAATCATCTGTTGCGCACATCGAAAACGGCAGAGATATACCGCGCTCGATGATAGTGCAGCTGTCAGAAATACTTGATACCACGCCTGCTTATTTAATGGGCTGGGAAGACAGCGAGGGCAGTCTTTTTAATAAATATGATAATATCCACCCGATACAGCTAAAAAAGATACCGCTGCTAGGCGAGATAGCCTGCGGTGAGCCTATATGGGCAGATGAGAACAAAGAGCATTATGTCATGGCTGATATGGATATAGATGCCGACTTTTGTTTAACGGCAAAAGGAGACAGCATGGTGAACGCGCGTATAAATAACGGCGATATAGTGTTTATCAAACAAATGCCGCTCGTGCAGAACGGCGAGATCGCGGCAGTAATAATAGATAATGAGGCTACACTTAAACGTGTGTATTACTACCCCGATAAAAACAAGCTGGTGCTTAATCCTGAAAACCCTGCATACGAACCGCTGATCTATATCAACGAAGAACTTGACAGCGTAAGAATACTCGGCAAAGCCGTGTATTTTATGAGCGCTTTATAAGGGGGGACAACACCATGAAGAACAAAAAATGCCCTGTAATAGTCTTGTGTGTACTGTTCGCACTGTGGTTTCTGATAATTCCGGGAGTGCTCGGTATCGTACTATATATCAGAAATCTTGTCATAGATAAAAACAGTAAAGATACCACTGCCGAAGAAAACGAGCTTGCCGGTCTGCAAAGTGATATAAGCAGGCTGAGAGCCGAAAAGGCTGCTTGCGAGGAAGAATGCAGAGCGGCTCTTATACGCAAGGAAGAGCTTTTGAAAGAAATATCAATGCAGAAAGCGGCGCAGCAAGCGATTGCCAAAGCTGCACCGCCAAAGCAAGAGCAGCCGACCGCCGCAGACAGTAAAGCCGACTATGTTGTAGTTGACCTTGAAACTACAGGTCTGAAACCGTCTGAATGTGAGATCATAGAAATAGGCGCGGTAAAAGTCATCGGCAACAAGCAAGAGACGTTTCAGAGCCTTGTTAAACCCACTTATCCGATAAGTAGGGCTATAGCCAACTTAACGCATATAACCAACGATATGGTAAAAGATGCGCCGAGCATAGACGAGGTAATGCCGAGGTTTCTTGACTTTCTCGGCGACAACATAATAGTCGCGCACAATGCAAGTTTTGACCTTTCTTTTCTCGCCGCTGCGTGCGAAAAACTGAATATGCCGTTTAACAACAAGTACATTGATACACTGTCGTGGGCGCGGAGATGCTACCCACAATATAGGCATCACACACTTGAATGCCTCTGTGATGAGCTTGATATAGATAACAGCGAGGAGCACCGTGCGCTGTCTGATGCGCTGGCAACGCAAAAGCTGTATGATATATTGCTTGACGTCAGAGAGCCAAGAATATTATCGCAAAAAAGAAAGACAGAAAGTGCTTCCAAGCCTAGGGTATCAGAAAGCACAAAGGCTCTGCGTGACTTGCAGAGCTTGCTATGCCGGATCACCGAGGACAATGTTCTGACCGACGACGAGGTGTACCGTCTGAACCAGTGGCTTGCCATTAACGAGGATCTGTGCGGCAACTATCCTTTTGACAAGGTCAAGCAGGCTGTTGAGGCGGCTCTGGAAGACGGAGTTATTGAGCAGCGCGAACTTGACGAGATGCTGGCTATATTTAAAGACGTCTTAGAGCCGACCTTTGGTGACGTCCCCGAAAGAATAGACGTGGAAGGTAAGAATGTATGTCTTACAGGCAACTTTGCCAGAGCGGCACGCAGTGATGTAGAAGTACAGCTGCGGCAGAAAGGCGCGGTCATAAAGACGGCTGTTTCGGGCAAGCTTGATTATCTGATAGTAGGCTCTCTCGGCAACGCCGAATGGCAGCAAGGTAATTATGGCGCGAAAATCAAGAAGGCTATAGAGCTGCGTGAAGCAGGCAGCCCGATAAATATTGTGGAAGAAAATAACTTTTTTGAAGTTTTAGTGTAAATAAAAAAGCCGCTCCGGTGTAGCAGCACCGAAACGGCAAACGAGAATGTCCCCATGTCAACAAAGGGCAAATTCTGCCCTTTTATTGTAACATAAAAATTTTTGAATGTCAATAGGAGGAATAATTATGCCAATTTACAAAATGGACGGAAAGAAGAATGGCAAGCAGCGTTACCGTGTGCGTATAAACTACACCGACAACTACGGCAAGGCGCATCAGACCGACCGCACTGTTTACGGTCTTGAAGAGGCAAAAATGCTTGAATATCAGCTTACCAACGACATCAAGCGCAAGAAAGAAACGCCGGCTGCCAGTATGACAATCAGCGACTTATACGACGAGTATATCAACGCGAAACGATATGAGGTGCGCGAGACCACTCTTGACAAGAGCGTGCGCATCATTGCGCGATACATCATACCCGAATGCGGCAGTACAAAGCTGTCGAAGTTTAACGTTGCCGCCGTCCAAAAGTGGAAGATGTACATGGAGGGGCTGAACGTCGGCATCACCACCAAGCGAAACGTCTACGGGGTGTTTCACGCCATGGTAAATTATGCCGTTAAAATGGAGTATATGTCGCGAAACGTGCTGGAGCAGGCTGGCAACTTCAAAGCGCCGCTCGATAACACCGCCACAAAAGAGATGCAGTACTACACCGCCGACGAGTTCAAGCGCTTTATAGCTGCCGTCAAAAACGAGGCAGAAGCGGCTGAAGCCAAGGGCGAGCTGTACAAATGGAATTTTTATGTATTTTTTAACATCGCCTTTTACACGGGCATGAGAAAGGGCGAAATTAACGCCCTGCAATGGACGGACATAAAAGACGGCAGAATAAGCATTACCAAGAGCGTGGCGCAGAAGCTTAAAGGTGCCGACCGCATCACGCCGCCCAAGAACAAGAGCAGCATACGCACGATACAGATACCGCTGCCGCTTATGGCGGTGCTGGAGCAGCACAAGGAGCGGTGCAGCGCCATTGACGGCTTTGCCGAGAGCTGGTACATCTGCGGCGGAGCACGGTGCATAAGAGACACCAGCGTGCAGAAGACCTTGCAGAGGTGCGCAGAAACGGCAGGCGTTAAAGTTATAAGGGTGCATGACTTTCGGCACAGCCACGCTTCCCTACTCGCCAATGAGGGCATAAACATACAGGAGATCGCACGTCGGCTCGGTCACGCGAAGATAAGCATGACGTGGGACACCTACTCGCATTTGTATCCGAGAGAGGAAGAAAGGGCGGTAAAAATTCTGAATAATATCAAAAACGTGTAAAAATCGTGTAAGCAAAAGAATAAACCCCCGATTATTCGAGGGCTTATTCTCATATGGCGGAGCAGGAGAGATTCGAACTCTCGGTCCCGATTAAGGGATTACTCGATTTCGAGTCGAGCCCGTTATGACCACTTCGATACTGCTCCGAATATTCAAAATCTACATGACTTAGATATTATAACACATCACAAAGAAAAAATCAATAGCAATAAAATTACATTTAGCAAAAAAATATTCGCATAGGCGGCGGCTATTTTGTCAAATTTGCTTATTTTTTGCTATATCCTTGACAAAGGCAATAAAAAAGTGATATTATAATATGTGTATGTATATTTTGCGAGAGGAGCAAAACTTGAGGATCATGAAAACACCATTTATCACAAAAGAACAAGCAGAAGAAATAATAAAAAAATACCCCACGCCTTTTCATATATACGACGAAAAAGGCATACGCGAAAACGCACGCAGAGTAAAGCAGGCGTTTGCGTGGAACAAGGGCTTTAAAGAGTATTTTGCCGTAAAGGCTACACCTAACCCGTTCATTCTGAAAATATTGCAGGAAGAAGGCTGCGGCGTTGACTGCTCCAGCTATACCGAGCTGCTGATGAGCAAGGCTTGCGGCTTTGGCGGCGAGGATATAATGTTCTCTTCAAACGTAACGCCCGATAAAGACTACCTTCTTGCCAGGGAGTTTGGCGCGATAATAAACATTGACGACTTTACGCACATTGAGCACCTTGACAAGCTTTGCGGAATACCCGAGCTTATCTGCTGCCGCTACAACCCCGGCGGTAAGTTTGAAATGCACAATCAGATAATGGATAACCCCGGTGATGCCAAATACGGCTTTACAAAAGCGCAGATAATCGAAGGTTTTAAGATACTTAAACAAAAAGGCGCAACGCAGTTCGGTCTGCACAGCTTTTTAGCTTCAAATACCGTTACCGACGACTACTACCCCCAGCTTGCAAGAATACTCTTTGAGCTTGCTGTTGAGATACAGAAAGAAACGGGCTGCAAGTTTAAGTTTGTTAATCTTTCGGGCGGTGTTGGCGTGGCTTACAGACCCGATCAGCGCGGCAACGATATTATGAATATCGGCGAGGGCGTGCGCAAGGCTTATGAAGAAATACTCGTGCCAAACGGCATGGGCGATGTTGCGATATTTACTGAAATGGGCAGATTCATGCTTGCGCCTTACGGACACCTTGTGACAAAGGTGCTGCATTTCAAGCATATATATAAGGAGTATGTGGGCGTTGATGCCTGCGCTGCAAACCTTATGAGACCTGCAATGTATGGCGCATACCACCATATAACGGTGCTTGGCAAGGAAAACGAGCCCTGTGACCACGTTTATGATGTCACGGGCGGACTGTGCGAAAACAACGACAAGTTTGCCATTGACAGAAAACTGCCGAAGATAGACATAGGCGATATACTTGTGATACACGATACGGGTGCGCACGGCTTTGCTATGGGCTATAACTATAACGGCAAGCTTCGCAGCGCAGAAGTGCTTTTAAAAGAGGACGGCAGCACGCAGCTTATTAGGCGCGCGGAAACCCCCGAGGATTACTTTGCAACGTTTGATTTTTCTGACTTTTTCAAGAAGTAATGAAGACCTGCTACATATCCGACCTTGACGGCACTTTGCTTAACGGCAGCGCACAGCTTACGCAGTATACCAAAAATGCGCTGAACACGCTCACAAAACACGGCGTGAATATCACTGCTGCAACAGCAAGGTCGCCGTACTCTGTAAGAAAAATATTCAGCGGTGTAAACACTGCACTGCCCATGATACTTATGAACGGCGTTATGTTTTATGACAACGCGAAAGATGAGATAATCTCATATAATGAAATAAGCTGCGATACGGCAGCGAAGGTCATTAAGACTGTAAGGGGTTTTGGCATTACAGCGTTTATGTATCTTATATGCGGCAAAAAGCTGATAGTAAGGCATGAAAATATAGATACGCCGTATATGTATGATTTTTACCGTCAGAGGCTTGTAAACTACGGCAAGCAGTTTGAGTTTGCAGAAAACCTTGAAAGCGCGCTGACAGACGGCATAGTGTATTTTACAATGCTTTATGACAAAAGCACTTTAGAGCCCGTCTGCGAGGCTGTTTCAAAAATAGACGGCATAAGCTGCTCTTTTTACAATGATATTTACTCGGATATGTGGTATCTTGAAGTTTTCAGCGACAAGGCAACAAAGTATAACGGCGCGCTGCGGCTTAAAGAGAAGTATGGCTTTGATAGGCTTATAGCTTTCGGCGACAGTGAAAATGATATTCCTCTTTTTCAGGCTGCCGATGTAAAATTTGCGGTAGAAAACGGCTGCGAGAGCATCAAAAACATGGCTGACGAGATACTTAGCGGCAGTGACTGCGTTGTAAAATATATTTTAAGTGATGCAGGCATTGATTTTTACGAAAAATTATGATATAATATAATAATACGATATTTTTAATGAAAGGAGATGTTCTGATGATAGACAACACGGCTTATAAAACAAAGCTAAAGCTGCTTTCGTTCTTTCTTGTTGTTTCGCTGCTGCCGCTGATACTTCTCGGCGCTGCTTCGTCTGCGATAATGAAGAAATACGAAAAGAACACGTCTTTAAGCAGCATTTCAAACATATGCAGCATATCTTCCGAACATCTTTCCGACAGATTTAAAAGTATAAAGTCTAAAGTAGATTATGCCGCAGGAAACGAGGACGTAAAGAATGGCGTTCACGGCTTGAATTACAACGCTCAGATGTACCTTAAAGGAATAGCTGAATCCGATAACAGCATAATGGCTATATTGATTAGCGACGTTGAGGGCAAAATTTCAGAAACCAGCATTGATGCCGCCGCTTTGGGATTTGAAAGCATGGACGTTGCTGTGCTTGAAAACGACATTAAAAATAACTCCGGTTTTTCAGATCTTTTGGAATTTTCGGTACATGACGGCTCTGTGGCAGTCCTTTGCTGCTCAAGATATGTACGCAACGGCGAAGGCGCAGTTGACGGCGTTATAACTTTCGTGTATGATACAACAAAACTGCTGTCGCCTTCTATCGTATCGGTGGATGATGGACTTAGCACCATGTATATAGCCGACTGGAGCGGCAACATATTCGTATCTGAAAAATCAGGTGTAAAAAGGCTTTCTGATGTGCAGGATCTTAAAAACATCAAAGACGATATACTAAAATTGTGTTCAGGCGGTCTTGAGCGTAACTTTGAATATGAGTCCGGCAATCAGGACAGGATACTACAGTATTACAATCTTACAGATACCAAAAATGCAGGCGGAAAGTTCTGGAGCATAATTTGCAGCACCGCAGTCGGCGGCAGCGTAAGCAGATACAAAGATATTTCCAGCAGCATACAAAGCACAATATTTGCTATAAGCATAATAGACATTGCGCTTATAATCATGTTTGTAATGATGTTCTTAAAGCCCATTTCAAACACCATGCGCATACTTATGGTGAACGAGATAAACGTTTCTTCACAGCGAATACTTGTAAACGGAAGTTCCGAGCTTGACCAGCTTAACAGGCAGATAAACACACTGCTCGATACCCTTTCGGAAAGCGAACAGCGCTACCGCTATATAGTGGACATGACGGATAACATAATATTCGAGTACAGCGTTAAAAAGAACGAGGTAGTTTTCAGCGACAACTACAACAAGAAGTTCAGCTACAGGGCTAATTCTTTGAAATATGAAGACAGCTTTTTTGTAAATGCGACTGTTTTCCCGGAAGATCAGACTGCTTATAAGAATTTTGTAGAAGCTGCTACCGAAGGACAGAATATTCAGGACGAATTCAGATTCAAGACCATTTATAACGACTATGTCTGGTATATAGTAAGGTGCGCCGCTATAAGAGACAGCTACAACAGCATTATCAAGATCGTCGGCGTTATGATAGACATTGACAAGACCAAATCTCGTGAGCAGAAGCTTATGGATAAGGCTTCTCTTGATCCGCTTACGCAGGCGTTCAACCGTGAGTCGTTTGAGCTTTCACTTAATAACGAGATAGACCTTTCGCAAATGCGCAAAGGCAAAGATGCCGTGCTGTTTATTGACCTTGACAACTTTAAGCATTTTAATGATGAGTATAACCATGCAGTCGGCGACGAAGTGCTTGTTTATACCGTTGAGCTTTCAAAGAAACTTGTCGGCAAGAACGGCTTTGTCGGCAGGTTCGGCGGCGATGAATTCGTAATATGCTACCGCGAGACTGATAACATGGATGCTTCTGCACTGGCACAGAGAATTATTGCCGGTCTGGGCGACGGCTTTGAGTCTGAAAACTGCGGAAAACATATAATAATGTTCTGTAGTATCGGTATATCGTACATCTCGCCCGAAGATTCCGACCCGTCGGTAATTATTGAAAGAGCTGACCAAGCTATGTACACCGTTAAAAAGAGCGGTAAATCCAACTACGCTATTTACAAAGAACAATAATTTAAATTATCACACAGCTTTCACATTACAGTGTTATCATCTTATAAATGAATATGTTTTAAAAAGAAAGGAATGCGTTATGTTAAAAAAATTTTTGGCAATGGCTGCCTGCCTTGTGCTAACAGCAACTGCTTTTACATCATGCAGCGGTGATTCTTCATCGGCTTCATCAGTCGGCACTTCTGCGCAGGATAGTCAGGGCACTTCCGGCACTGATACGCAGAATGTTGAAGTACCTACAAAGCTTGTTATTGACGGTGAAGAAATTACTGATACAGATTCGCTTGTTATATGTAATGTCGGCGGCTTTGATATTTCGTTTGATGAATTCAGATACTACTGGCTGACATATATGGAAAGACTGAAAACTGTTGGTTATGATATGGAGGAGAACCCTGAGGAAACTGTAAATCTTCTTAAATATCAGATCATAAACGACCTTGTTTCTACCTATGGAATAATGGCTTATGCGCGTGATAACAATGCGGCATACACAGTTTCAGATACAGACCTTGAAGATGCATATATGCAACAGCTGATGAATTATCAGACTGAAGAGCAGTATATACAGTTTTTGAAAGACAACAACCTGACAGATGCGGCTGTGCAAAGTACTATGTCGTCATATCTTGCTTCCGACGTTGCTTATAATTCATTGTTCGGCGAGGACGGCGGCAAATTTTACGTTGCGCCCGATTCGGTAAAAGAAATTCTCAATTCTGACGAAGCGATAAGATGTATTGAGATATTTTTGCCTTTCAGCGCGGCTGTAGAACTTACTGACGAGGAAAAAGAAGGCTGGGACGAAAAAACAATGGGCGGAAAACTCATTGTGCTTGATACTGCCTATGGCAAGCTTGACGATGCAGGCAAGGAAGATACCAAAAAGAAGTCTTTGGAACTTGCACAGCAGGTTTGTGATAAAGCCAAAAGCGGTGAAGATTTTTACACTCTTATGGAGCAGTACAACTATGAAAGCGCCCTGTTCCCTAATGCAGATCAATCATACAGCGATATTGCAGGATATTACTTTACAAATGACTATAATGCATATGCGGAAGAATTTAAAAAAGCTGCGTTTGCACTAAAAGACAACGAAATAAGTGATGTTGTAACTCTCGAAGACGACGGTTATCACATAATAATGCGTTTGCCGAAAGACAGCGAGTATATTGAAAGCAATATAGCTGATCTTGCATTGGAATACAATTCTGCAAATGCGGTCGTTCTGTTTGCGGAATACTGCAAGGATATTGAGATAACATATTCTGATATTTACGATAAACTTGATATAAACAGCATATCTTGATTTGTGAAAGGAAAGCAAAATTATGTTAAAAAAATTATTGTGCGGTGTTATAGCTCTCTCGCTGGCGGCAAGTATGCTTACTGCGTGCGGTAACAGCAGTTCGTCAGGCAGTACGGGCAGTGATGTCACAGCTTCTTCAGGTGTGGCTCTTACTCCCGAAGAGGCTGAAAAAATTCAGGTAGAAACAAGCCTTACCATTGACGGCGAAAAAATTGACACCACAGACCTTGTTATGTGTACTATAAATGGTCAGGAAGTGCCCTTTGATGAATACAGGTTCTACTGGTTGACCTGCTGTGACAGTTATACCAACGCAGGAATGGATCTTAATGATGCTGACACACTGCAAGCTGTTAAAAATGCGGTCGAACAGCAACTTCTGGATACCTATGGTGTTATATCAATGGGACTTGACAACGGCGTAACTTACGGCGACGATCAGAAAACAGCAGCAGAAGACAGCTATAAAGACCTTATAAGCAACTTTGATTCTGCTCAGTCTTACAAAGAAGCCCTTGAAGCTCAGCACATGACAGATAAAATGGTAAGGGATTATTATTACAACTCAATGTGCTACAGCCTTGCAGGCAACACGCTGCTTTCTGAGACCGGCCCGTTTTCCAAAACAAAAGATGATTTTCTTAAAGCTGTAGAAGACGGTGAATTTTGCCGCACGCTGAATTTACTTGTCCCCTACTCCTGCGGTGCTGAGCTTTCAGATGAGGACAAAGAAGCATGGGACGAGCTGACGGTAGCGGAAAAGAGCAGCAAGTATGACACAGCCTACAGCAATCTTTCTGAGGACGAGAAAAAAGCCGCTCAGGAAAAGGCAAAGAAGCTAGCTGATGAAGTGCTTGCAAAAGTAAAGGCAGGAGAGGATTTCTACAAGCTTATTGATGAATACAACCTTGACCCCGGCATGAAGCTTAACGACAGCGACGACATAACCAGCATTACAGGCTACTATATAACAAAGGATTACAGCTTCGTTCAAGAATATATAGACGGCGCGTTCGCTCTTAAAGAGGGCGAGACCAGCGACCTTGTTGAAACAAGCTACGGCTACCACATAATCAAACGCCTGCCGCTTGACATGGACTATATAAACGAAAACGTTGACAGCATGACAAGCGAATACAGCCAGACTTACATCTACAAAGCCTGCAACGATTACCTTGCAAATGTCAAGATAGAATACAACGAGTATTACGACAAACTTAAAGCTGACAGTATTGCATAATAACAAACATACAAAAAACGGTTCATATTGCTATGAGCCGTTTTTATTTTGCAAAAGTGAGGTTGTCATATGCCTTTCACAAGAAAGTTTATCACAAACGGCACGACCAGACACCCGTAGACTATCCACAAAAGGCGGCGGTCGACCGATCTTTCTTTTATGATCGAATGTGTATTGCATGCCAGTAAAAGCACTGACACAATGTATATTGCTGCGTTATCGAGAAAATATGTATAGAAAAAGCCTGTAAAAGCGTTGGCTATCCATACTCTCAGATATATAGTGATCTCCGAGCGCTTTTCTTCGACCTCTTTGCCCCTGAAATTCAATATAAGAAGCGCTATGAGCACCCAGAGCAACATCGAGCGCGCATTTACCTCGCCGGCGTTCTCGGGGTCTTCTTTTAAGATCAATATCCAGACAACAGCCGACACCACAGCCAGCGCAGCAAAAAACCAGAAATAGACCGATTTTACAAACTTTCTTTTTTCCTCGCGCTCTGCTTCTTCTTTGTCATATTTTTTGCCGCCCTCTTCTTCCGGCCAATGGTTTTCGTACATATATTCACACTCCTGTCAGGAAGAACTATTCTTTTTTCATAGCCGTGGTCTCTCTTATGAATATAACGAAAACCACACCTGAATATTATCCGGCAAAAGCTCGTTCATCTCCTGCTGAAACTCAGCGAACCATTCTTCGGCATCGTCAACATAATTATAGCAACTCACGCTCAGCCTTTTTATATCCGTCTTTTTAAGAGTATCTGCAAATGCCTGTTTGTCAGATATCGCGGCGGAATTTATTTGTATATTCTCCACATTCAGGCTCTCTATAATGTCCAGAACATTGTACTCTCCGTAATCGTCATCGAAAGATAGATAGCAGACCTTGTCACCATCAAAATACCTTACCTGCCCGGAATCATTTATATAAGTGCAGTTCGATATCTTAAAACAATAAGGACCTTTTGTATAGTCGCTGTCGTAAAAGATCATTTCAATAAGCTGTCCCGAGTTTTCTATATCATCTGCAAAGCCCGAAACAATATCGAGCCACAACGCCTTATCTGCGCTGTCATTTATCGTTACTCTGTATGATATTATGCCGCCTCCCTCGACAGCTATCTCGTGAAAGCCTATGTACTCTTTGTATTTTTCATATGTAGGCTTTACATAGACAAATTCGGCATAGCTTTCAGGGTCGCTTATAGGCTTGCGACGAGCTTCAGCGGCTTCATTGTACTTTTTGATCGCGATCTGTACAAAAATAAACAGCAGCAAAGCAATTATCGCAATTGCGATAACTATAGAAAGCGCTATTATTTTTATCAGACTTTTCGCAGTAAGTTTATTCTCCATACAGATACCTCCTTACACCTATCCGTAATATCCACAGTCAATATATACCTCATCGGTCGAATCCTTGTTGTGAAACATCACCTTTGCGCAAAACTTTTATGTTCATATTATGCGCCAACCTGCGTTTGTTCGATAACTATCTTGGTGGCATTAAGCTTTCTCAGCGTGCGTTTTGCAAAGCGTGTGCGCGGATTTTCAACTATCCATATGTTTGCAGCCTCCCACACCGCAAACGAACCAACTATAGATATAAGCTCCACAAACACCGAGCCTATAACGCCGTCCAGCAGTATGGCGGCCGCCACAAACACCACGCCTATGCAGAAAAGCCACAGCTGCTTTATGCGGTTTATGCGCTTTTGGTTGGCGTTGTGTACCTTCTGCTCGCGGATAAGTTCTTGAAAAGCACCACAGACGCGCTCCCTGTCAACAGCGCCGTCGCATTTTATTTTCAGGATTATCTCGTCGTCGGTGTCTTTCTTGCCATACTGCCCTGCAAGGTAGTCGGAAACATCACTGCTTAAAGTGCGGCGGCTCTCGTCATACGGGCTGTAAAGCTCCTCCTCGTCGCGTATTTTCAGATTTATCTCATACATATTACTGCCTCCTGCTGACATTTTTGTTACTTTAATAGTATCATATTTCACCATGCAATGTCAAGAAATTTGCATAGTTGTTCCAAATTGTAATAATTTGTAATAAACAAACAGGGTAGCGATCTTTTCGGAATGCTGTCCTGTTCTAGTGTTTCAAATCAATATTCGTTATCTTGCCTCGCGGCGTTTATCATTTTTGTGAAATAAGGTGTAGAACAAAGCTGCTGCAATTATCAGCGCCAGACCGCCAAGCAGAATAAGCTGCGAACCCGTTCCGCCTGCCGACGGCAAATTGTGTATTTTGCCGCTGATGAATGTGTATTCATAAGGCGAATTTTTAATATCTATCGTGCCACTTACTTTTTGTCCTTCGCTCTCATCATATACATTATTACCGTCCTTATCCATTATCCGCAGGAACATATAATCCGAAGGCTCTGTATTCTCGGTAATGGTGTAAGTTGTATTCGGCAAGATGTTTGAAAATGTGATTTTTTCACCGTGCTTTAGTTTGAAAGTGTAAGTGTAAGTATATCCTTCAGAAGATACAGTCGGCGTAATACTTTCGCCGCCCAAATCAGCAGTGATCTTTCCGATCTCAGCAAATGTAAATTCATTAGTGCTATCCTTATCAAACGTAAACTCTACAGTAAAATCAAACTCAGCCGTATCTTCATTACTGCTGACTACTTCTTTTTCCACCGTAAGCGTGCCGGTCGCAACATTCTCAAACGCAATCGTTACGCCGTCCCCTGTTGTCGTATATAAATCATCATCAGGAGCTTTTGCAACGGCATCAGGATCGGCAACAACACAAGAATACTCAGCAGAAAGAGTATTTTCAGAGCCATTGCTTCCAGGTGAAGTCGCAGGCGTTACCTTTATATACAGGTCATAGCTTGGCACACGGCAATACATATTTTCGAGATCACCGGTCACTTCTGAAATGGTGAACTTGTAGTTCAGCTCCTCTCCCGGTTTCAGCGATTTGGTATTGTTGATCTTGATATTACCCAACGATTTTTTAAGGGTGTCTGTACCCGTTCCGCCGCTGATAGTTGCCGTGTAATAATCGTCGGAAGTATCCGGAGTAATCGTATCCGTCGGCAATGTTATATCTCCGTCATTGATAGCTTCTAATGTTTTTTCATCGGGCTCGATCTTGAAAGTGAACTCCTCGCCGTCTTTCCACTCTCTGCCGATAATAGTTTTTGAAATGCTGAGATCAAACGAAGTTCCCTCATATTCATTGACAAATTTAATAACATAATCTGCAATCGATTCGTCGTCAATAGTTGCCGTAAGCGTTCCGTCTTTATTATCTTCAAGCACAATAGTGATCGGATATGTTGCAAGTTCAGTGCCGTTTATATCGGTTTCGGTGATACTAAATTTATACGTTCCCGGCTGGGTGAAAGTTATGGGATCAAAACTATTGATATACTTATCGTCAGCGTCTTTGTTAGTAGAATCGATAGTTGTTGCTACAGCACTTGTGCTATTCAACGAACAGCCTTCAGGGTTATGCTCATCAGGCGTAAGAGTAAACGTAAACTTATCATCTGTGCGCCATGTTCTGCCGTCAAGAACCTTTTGCACCTGCGGATTCCATACGTAACTTGCCGCATATGTGTTTTTAATCGTCATGGTGTGACTGTCGGTGCCGCCCCCATGCTCTTCATATCTTCTTACTAATATTTTGGCATCGTCAGGCGCAGAAGAATGATTTTTAGCTTCGATCAGTTTACCTGAGGAATCAATATAAAACCAAGTATATGTGCCGTCAGATGATGTCACATTAGTTGTCCATGCATCGTCATCAAGCACTTCCGCTTTTGTATGGCAAGTAGCAACAGCGCCTGTCAACGACGAAACATCATTCGTTGCATCGGCATGATAAAGCTCCATGTCTATCTCGTCTATAATGCCGTCTTCTTCCTCGTCTTTTTCTGTCTTACCGCTGCTGCTAACTGTCTGCTCTGCATTGCGCAGCGTTATGTGCAGATAATAGTGCTGTGCATCATAGGTAATGCCCTTATGCTTATTGCCAACAGCCTCGGTCGGAATATCTTCATAAATATCAAGCCAGTATTCAACGGGTTCGGTTTTTGCAGTATATGTTCCATTTTTTATATCTTCTTCTGTAGGTGAAGTCTGCTCAGGATTGTCGGAGTCAGGCGCCCAAACATTTCCTGTAGCATCTACATACTGTACCGGGAACTCAATATCTTTAAACGCAAACTCTGTAAACTTTATATCTTCATGAGAAGTCGTATTAAACTTGCACACCCAGCCATTTTCCTCTGAATTTAGTGAAACTCTGGCGTTATCTTTAAATCCGGAAATAGTCAGCTGGCTAGCTTTAATAGCATCGGTTGTGGCAGCATTAACAGCTTTAACATTTATAGTAAAGTTATCTTTTACATCGTCAGTGTCCACCCATTTTCTGCCGATAAAGCTTTTACTTATGGCATATGTTGTGCTTTGCACTGCCGGCGCAGGGTGATAAACGTTAGTGAAAACAGGGCTGTTTCCTGCAAATACCTGCTCTTCACCTGTCGTGCCGTCTTTATAAGTAATTTTATCTACAGCAGCCGTAAGATATGAATTTTCAGATGTCATATTTCCT
Organism: uncultured Clostridia bacterium; assembly: GCA_947630555.1. Taxonomy (GTDB): domain Bacteria; phylum Bacillota; class Clostridia; order Oscillospirales; family Ruminococcaceae; genus UBA7477. The sequence goes on along the minus strand of CANRIA010000003.1, from coordinate 63,874 downwards.
GTTTGACCATCTTTCAACTCACGGACAACATTTATAACAACAGTATATTCACGTTCTGAATAAGCAAGCGTGTTGTTTGCAGGGTCTTCTTTCTCGGTTATAGTAAACGTATATGTGCCTGCATACGGGAATTCAATATCATAAAACAGCGCTTTTGTATCTTCATCGCCCGGAACAATAAGGCTGTCGCTTACCTTTTCTGTACTGCTTGTTATGTGATATTCGGAATCTCCTCGATTTGATGAATAAGAGTAAAAATCGTCATCATTATTAATGATAAGAGGATTTTTTCCGAGTTCTTCTTGTATATCTTGAGCAAATTTCTTTACATTTTCATCAATATATTCTTCTAAGTCTCCTGTAACTGCCTTTTCATTTTCAGCTATGGTAAAACCTTTTCCGGCAGTAGTATAATCTGCAAACTGAGGTTCTATATTAAAAGTAAAACTGTCGTCACTCTGCCATGCCCTGCCCCTTATTTCCTTTCTTATCATAAAAGTGGTGTCGGCAATAGCGTTGCCTATGTTCAGCAAAGCATAATCTTCATTGCTAAACTTCACTTCACCCGATTCAATAGTTTCGTTTTTACCTTTTACTTCGTAATATTCTTCCAGTTTTCTATAGCCATTAGGGGCATATCTTTCATACACGGTGTAAGTTTTTTCAGGGTTAAGATCAGGGAAAGCTATACGACCGTTGCTTCGGGTAGTACCGCTTGCTACCCATGTTGCACTACCGGCTTCTATCTTAGGCTTTACTTCTGCTATTGTACCCTCATACACACGGAAAGTCGCGCCCTGCAAGGCGTTGCCCTCTTCCATAGTATCATGATACTTAAATATCTCTATCGTACCATATGATTTAGCATTTGTCACAGTAATGTCAGTGCTTGAAGATGCAAAGTTTCTGTCAAGCACAGCACGGTAAGGCGCTTCGTTTTCATCTATCGGAGTCCAAATATCAATAGAACCTATATCCTTGCCGTTTCTGTTGCCGTCGCCGTTCAGGTCAGGCAGAGTGGTTACAGTATATATACCGTCAGCAGGTTTGTCACTCTCATGACTAGCATATAATGTTTCAAGATCAACATAATACGATTTACCTACAAAACTTTTATAATCACCGCCTGAGTATTCAAATTCATGTTTGTAAAGTCTCTTTGCAGTATTGTCAATATAATACTCAGCTGAAACATAATAGTTTTCGACTGGCTCATTGTTTTGCTTAGCCGGCAGATAATCATCTTGATGTTTCCACGAGTTTCCGGGAGAAACAGTCCAATAATCGTATTTATGGCTGGCTGTTGCAGTGTTATATGAAATTTCAAAAACTACCGAATCGGTTTTGCCGTTGTCTCCTACACTGCCGCCCCACTTCTTTTGAACAACAAGCGACTTATCCATTAACTCATATTTATAGCCTACGTCTACCGCGCATACATCTACGTTGCCTTCAGGCTTTTTTGTACTTGTACTATAACCATATGTTGTAGGGTCAATGCCGCCTGTTCCGCCTACTTTAATATGCTGAACTTCTGTGCCTGTGTAACTATTATTATAACTCTTATCGGCGTAATAACCGTAATAATTAGGTGAAGTACCCAAAGGTTTCGCAATAGTATCGCCGCTCGTCAGCGTATAGCTTGAGTTAGGTTTTGTAACAACATAAAGATATTCAGTGCCTGTATCTTTATCATATGGCAGACCCATATAACGGCACATACCGTCGCCCATAGTCTTTTCAGATGTGACAAGCTCGTATATGTCACCGCCGCCGCTGTTAAAATTGCTTGCATTTACCGTCTCTATTGAATTTGCCGCAGAATTATATCTTACATACGTTTTACCTTCTTGGTAATTTGTATCAGTTGTTTTTGTATACAGTTCGGTTTTAACGTCGCTCATCAGGTACTCGCCTGCTGTAGACATATCATCATATCTGCCCACTTTAACTTTATCATCATTAACTTCGGAATCAAAGAACACACGACCTGTCAGGTTAAAGAAATCACCTTCACGATCTGCTATAGTAATTGACGGTATTGTGCTTTCCGTCTTTGCAGGCTTTGCAGGAATAAACGTCCAATAGTTCGCAATTGCATAGTCAGTGGTAGATTGTGCTGCCTCAACGTTTTCCGGCGAGTAGCCTTTGTCTGAACCATCTTTTACTTCCGGCGCAGTTTGAGATGTTTTGATATTATTTGCTTTATCTTCTTTTTGATAATTTATATAATAAATGCTGGTATTAGCCGATTTACCGACAGGGTGAGCTTGACTGTTAAGATAATTGATCATATTTTGCTGATCAGCAGTTATCTCATCTTTCGTTATCAAATCACCTGAAGTATTGAAATAATTTATAACATTTGTGGTATGGCTGTGGTCGCCTACGCGAACCGAAGTATTAGTGCCGACTGTGGTAGATGTCTCACCCAAGTAATTACTTTCGATACGCGCTTCATATTCACCGCCTCCTGAACGCATATTATTATAAGTCCAGTATTTGCCCGGATTTTCCTCAAAATATTTTATTATCGCATCATTTACATCACGATATGTTGACCATGGAGATTTAGTTTGATCAAGCGCAAGTGTTACTTGATCTTCCGATATACCGGTAGAGGCAGCCTGTTCGCCATAATATATAGCAGTTTCGTCATAATATATCACATTTTTGGTTAAGCCATATATATTATCATCGTAATCAAGACGCTCTCCGTCCTTATCATAGATATGGCTCAATCTGGTAAAGGTAATGCCGCCCTTTGCATTTTCCATATCTATTATAGGGAAATGTATCTCCCCTGCCTTGGCGGTTACGGTAAATGCAAAATCATTTATGTCATACGTATCGGCTTCAATTACTTTACCATTTCCGTCCTTGCCGTCCCAGTAAAAATAGTTCGTAGAATGCGGCGTTACCGCGCCTGAAATCTCAACAGGGGCATAGCCCTTTCCCTTGAAACTATCACCCGTAAATTCAAGCCTTAATGTGGCAGTTGTAGCTTCTTCAACGTCAAAAGCAAAGTATCCGCCCACGCCCACATATGCACCCGGGACTTGTTTTCCGTCTTGTTCAATTTCACCTACAAACCTTATATTTTTTGCAGGGTCGGGCTGCACTGCCTTTTCATACAGTATTCCCTCCAGCTGGTCGTCGGGATACTCCAGAAAGATATAATAACTTTTCAGCAGGTCGGTATCCTTAGTGCCGGGGTATTTGAATGCCGCGCCCATTCGTGCAAAACTACTCTCGTTTTTGTAGTCCTTTACGGAGGTATATATTATAGCATTGGAATTTATATCATAAATACCCTTATTATTGGCAAAGAAATTATAGGTATAAGGGCTAACGCCATTGAACTGCATCTTATAGATGTAGCTGTCTTTTGTAAGTATATAGTAGGTATCTTTAACTCCTCCGCCAGTATTACCCATTTGCAGGGAAAGAAAGTCAGCATAGGTACGACCCGTCTGCTTATCTCCCTTTTCATCAAATACAGTAAGGTTTATGGCAGCTATCAGTCCCCCGATTGCCGTGTATTTGGGCCAATCGGCGCTTCTTGCACCTTCTTGTGGGCAGCCTACCATATTATATGAATGAAATTCAAAAGTATAAACGCCTGTTTCCTGCACGGGGTATGTATATGGTGTGTATTCATATTTCGTAGCACCGATAGTGCATTCACCCTTGAATGTACCGTCATCTTGACTTTGCATTTTTATGGCTGCAAATTCATTTCCCGGTTTTGCTATAAAACCTTTGCCATCTGTTATATCTATCGGTATGGTTTTGCCGTAAGGATCGGTCATAATAACATCGACAGAACCTGCATCAGGATATTCAGTTTCACCTGTTTCAAGATTTTTCAGCTTATTATCACTACCTATACCCGAATTTTTGACACTTGAACCTATGCAGATAGTATCACCGGCAAACGCGTATACATGGAAAATAGTTCTTTTGTAAACGCCGCCAAATTGAGCAAATGTACCAGCTTTCGCTTTATTCGCATCATCAGCCGCGCAAGTGTAATATGGTCTTGCTGCATTCCAGTAATCTTTATCAGCATCATCGTTTGGGTCGCCGTCGCCGTCACTATCCCACATATGCTCCAGTGTTTCGTCTTTATACTCATCAGGGTCAGGCTCTACCCCCCCATCTTCGGCTTGGGCTATGGTCTCATTCTGAAAAAAGTTTGGCAGGTCTATGCCGTTAAAAAGCGATATTATCATACAAAGGCTCATCAGCGCGGCTAAAATGCGCGTTTTGCTCTGCCTTATCTTTTTCATAATACATCACCTCATATATACTATGCTGTCGGCTTTGACCTCTTTACCGACCGCTGAAAATTTTTATCATTTTTATATATACACAGATATTATATCACAAACAATTGAATTTTGCAACCCCCTTTGAGCAATTTTTATTATTATAAATTTTTTTGTCATAATGATTGAAAAATGAAAGTAAATAGGTTATAATAGTATTATAGCAAATTGCGCCTTGCGGCAAATATATATAATGGAGAGCTGAACATGAAGAAACGGTTTCTTATATGCTTGACTATACTATTTATAATGGTGGGGGCTTTGTGCCCTGCCGCCTTTGCTGAGGAAAGTAACAACGAAGTGCTGAAAGTGGGCTTTTTTGCCTTTTCGGGCTACCACGTTATTGACGAGGACGGTCACCGCAGCGGCTACGGCTATGAATTTCTGCAAAGGCTTTCTATTCACGCAGGCTGGTCGTATGAATACATAGGTTACGAGGGTTCTTATGCCGATTCGCTCGATATGCTTCGCAGCGGCGAGGTTGATATAGTAACTTCTGTATCTAAAACGCCCGAGCGCGAGGAAGAATTTTTGTTCTCAAAGCAAAATATCGGCGTAAATTCTACTATACTTACTGTAAAAATCGGCAATACAAACGTTGTTGCAGGCGACTATTCAACATACGACGGCATAGAAATAGGTATGCTGAAAGACAACTCCAAAAATACGACGTTTGAAAACTTTGCAAAGGAAAAAGGCTTTGATTTTGAGCCTGTATATTTTGATACGCAGGAGGCGCTTTCGGCTGCGCTGCAAGATGAAAAGATAGATGCAGCAGTTTCGGGAAGTCTGCGGCTTTTGGACAATGAGTGGATACTGGAATCTATAGATGCCAGCCCGTTTTACATATGCACTCGCAAAGACCGCACCGACCTTATGGACAGGATAAACGCGGCTATTGATGAAATGGATCTGCACGACCCCAACTGGCGCGATACGCTGCACGAGACGTACTACTCTACCGACCACTCGGGCTCTATAATCATGAACGCGGGCGAGCGCAAATTTCTTGAAGATCTTCACGCTTCGGGAAAGACTCTGAAAGTACTGATAAACCCCGACCGCGTGCCCTACTGCTATTTTGACAAGGGCGAAGCGAAAGGTATTCTGCCCGAGATATTCAGCGACGTTGCAAAGCGGCTTGATTTAAAATATGAGTACATACCCGTTTTGGACAGAAATGAATATTACAAGCTTCGTGCCGAAGAATCTGCCGACATAGTGCTTGATTTTGCAGGTGATTACTATCTTGCCGAGCAGGAAGGCTACAAAATAACAGTGCCATACTTCCATACAAATTTTGCAAGGCTTACTCTGCAAGGCTTCAAGGGCGAACCCGAGCGTGTGGCACTTCTTGAAAGAGCCGATGCGCTCAACGACCTTGTAAAAGAGCAGTATACAGAAGATCAGATAATACGCTGCGCAACCACCGAAGAGTGCGTTCAGGCGGTGCTTGACAAACGAGCCGATGCGACTATACTTTATTCTTACACCGCGAACCACTATGTTCGTGAAGATACCAAAAAGCGCTTGCTTTCGGTAGTTTTCGGTGATACTTCCCTATCCTTCGCTGTAGGCAACGATGTAGAGGGCGGCAGATATCTGCTTTCTCTGCTGGACAAGGGTGCTGACTGCTTTACCGAGGCGCAGCTTGAATCTATTCAGTCGCGCGAGATAGACAACAGCATCGACACCAAGATAGGGCTTACATCTTTCCTTTACAACAACCCTATTTACGGCATTGTCGGCACGATAATGATACTGCTGCTGGTGTTTACGATAGCCATGCTCGTGGTGCGTTCACATAACCAGAAACGTCTTAAAAAGAGGATCGCGCTTGCAACGGGCGAACTTGAGGCCAAGACCTTGCAGCTTGAAGAAAACGCGCAGGAGCTCTCCAACGCTTTGAAAGCCGCAGATGCCGCAAACCGCGCTAAAACTACGTTTCTTAACAATATGTCACACGACATACGCACGCCTATGAACGCTATAATTGGCTACACAGCGCTTACCACTGCGCACCTTGACAACGAAGAACGTGCGCGCGACTATCTTGCAAAAATAGCGCAGGCATCGAATCACCTGCTCAGCCTTATAAATGATGTTCTTGACATGAGCCGCATAGAATCGGGCAAAGTTACCATTGAAGAACGCCCCGAAAATCTTGCCGACATTTTACAGGGTCTTCGCAACATTATTCAGTCTGATATTCACGCCAAAGGGCTGGAGATGTTCATTGACACGGTAGACGTAACGGACGAGGAAGTTTTCTGCGACAGGCTTAGGCTGAATCAAGTGCTGCTCAATCTTACTTCAAACGCTATAAAATTCACGCCGATGGGCGGCAGTGTTGCCATACGCGTAACACAAAAGCCGTGCGACACCCCCGGCAGCGGCATATATGAATTTTGCGTAAGCGACACCGGCATAGGCATGAGCCCCGAATTTATAGAAACTGTGTTTGACCCGTTCACGAGGGAGCGAAATTCTACCGTAAGCGGCATACAAGGTACAGGTCTTGGTATGGCGATAACTAAAAATATTGTTGACATGATGGGCGGCACTATAAGCGTCAGCAGCGTTCCCGACAAGGGCTCGCAGTTTACGGTCTCGTTGCAGCTGCGGTTTACGGCACAGCATAAAGATATTGCGCCGATAATCGAACTCAGCGGCGTGCGCAGCCTTGTTGTTGACGACGACATGGTAAGCTGCCAGAGCGTTTCAAAAATGCTTCGTCAGATAGGCATGAGGGCTGAATGGACACTTTCGGGACGTGAGGCTATAGTGCGCGCATCGGAGGCAGTTGAACTTGCAGACCCGTTTGCGGTATACATAGTTGACTGGTCGATGCCTGAAATGAACGGCGTTGAAACAGTGCGCAACATTCGCAGAACGGTCGGCGATTCAATGCCTATAATACTCATGTCGGCGTATGACTGGTCTGACATTGAGGCAGAAGCACGCGAGGCAGGCGTTACGGGCTTTATAAGCAAGCCGCTGTTCGCCTCCGATCTGCACCGCAAACTGGAAAGCTGCCTCGGTCATACAGACAAGAACAAAGAAACTAGCAACACAGTCAAGCGCGATGACCGATTCACAGGCAAATGCATACTTCTTGCCGAGGATAATGACCTTAACCGCGAGATAGCAGTTGAGCTTTTGGGTGATGCAGGATTTAAAGTTGAGACCGCTGAAAACGGTCAGATAGCGTGCGACATGGTGCTTAAAAATGCCGCAGGACATTACGACCTTGTTCTTATGGATATACAGATGCCGATAATGGACGGCTATCAAGCCACAAAAGTTATACGCGGCGCTGAAGACCCAGCTGTTGCAAACATTCCTATAATTGCAATGACCGCAAACGCCTTTGAAGAGGACAGGAAAAAAGCCCTTGAAATGGGTATGAACGGTCACTTAGCAAAGCCTATTGATATTGCAAAGATGATGAAGCTTTTAAAAGAGCTTTTCAGCGAATAAAAACACAATGCCGCCCCGTTTTGTGCGAGGCGGCAATATTTTTTTATTCTTCTTTCAGTACCTCTTTGGGCGAGTTTGATCCTATTACAGCCAGCGGCATTATCATTGAAAGCGCGAGATAAAGAATTATCACTCCTGCGCATACAGCCAAATGCCATATACCGAAAGATATTACTGTTTCTTTCAGCAGTGTTAGCTTGCCTATTATCAGCACCACCGCCGCCAGTATGCTTGCTATGCCGCAGGTAATTGCAGAGTTTTTCAGACTGCGAAGTGCACAGGTTCGCCACCTTGCACCGCAGATGTAGAATATAGCATAGTTTCGCAGCTGGCGTTTGGTGTATATTGCGCTGATCGATACCGTTGAAATTATCGTCAGTATGAAAATGCAGACCGCTATCGGGAAAAGTGTGTACATCTGCTCGTAAATGTACTGCATACTGTTGCTGTAAACCTCTGAAAGAGGGGCATAGCTGCCCTTTGCGCGGCTTAGTTTTTCGCCAAGTTTTGCATATTCTTCATCGGTCAGGTCATCGCAGAACACAAACTGCGCACCATAAAGCGCACCGTCATGCCCATAGCAGGCGTAAGTGTCTGAAATTCTCGTAAGCAAAAGGTCACCGGTTTCGTACTCATCGTTAAACACGGCGTATATATCATTGTAAGAGTGCGGAACATAGTTATTCACAATGTAAGAAGCAATTAAAGCATTATCCTCGGTAACGCCGATTATTTTGTATTTAGCAGTAACCACCTTGTCGGGCGCGCCGTTTTTATCAAAGCTCATTATTATATCGCTCTCAAAAACGTCACCGACTGAGTATCTTCCGCCGCACGAAGTCACCACCGCAGGAATATAGCCGTCTTTTTCGTATGTTTCGTCGGTGTCGTCAAGCCATATCCCCTCTTTTATCCGCGGTGAGTAAGCCTCTATAAATTCATCTGAATATGATATGCCGTCAAGAGCCGTATCACCGTCATATGTAGTGCTGAACTGATTTGTGATACATGTGGTTCCGCCCGTTATTTCTGTAAGTTCTTCGGGATATGTTGCCATATCGCTGAAAATTATCATATAGCCTTTTCTGTCAATGTATTTTTCAAAAGGCTCAAACATCGCATACCTTGAAATTACCGCTGATACTATCAAAGTCAGCATCGTTATTACCGCCGCAAGCTGAACTACTTCAAACACCCTCATTATGCCAAATTTGTTTGCAGACTTTGCAGACTTTTTCATATCCACAAGGCTGTGTGAATTTACCGTGTGTATTATCATTATAAGCATAACAAGCGTTGAGGCGGCTATGTATATACCAAAAACTGCGGCGTAAAGTTTAAAGCTGTAAGCGCCTGCCATGTTCGTGAAAAGCCCCGAAAGATGTGGCATTATAAGTTTGTGATATAAAAGCTGCGTAAGTGCAAATAACGGCGCATTTATAATAAGGCATTCCAGCAGGTAAGAAGCTATCGCCTTGCCTTTTGAGCAGCCGCATATTCTGAATATCGCCAGCTGCGCAGAGCGTTTTTCAAGTATGTAGCGATAAAGTATTGCCATATTTATTGCTGCCAGCACGGCTATTATCACCGATATGAGCATTATCGTTTTGTAGAAATATATCTCGGTCGCGGCTGTAAATTCAATGGGCTGCAAATATACAAGGTCGCCAAAAACGCTTCTGACGGCAGCGGCTATATCGTTATACTGCTCTTTGGTGATGCTGTTATTGAAACGAAAAGTAAAACAACGGTATTCATGCTCGCCTGTGCTGTCTAAAAGAATTTCAGAGCCTTTCGGGGCGGCGGTCAGCGGAATATATAACATATGGCTCTTGCCGCCGGTATCAATGACTTTCTTTATAGTGTATTTTTCACCGCCGAAAATTATAGAATCCGCATCTGACGGCAGTGTTTTCATCTGTATAGTGTAATCATATTTTAAATATGTAATGCTTGAAGATTTCTTGGTATCAAACAAAGCATCGGTAACACAAACGAGCTTTTCTTTGCCGCTCATTTCCTGCTCGGTAAACATACCCTGAGCATCAACTATCTGACCGCCTTTTATACTGCAAGAATACCCTACTATGCCATATGATGCCTCTGCTTCGTCAGAGTACATTATCGTATCATCTGAAAAGCCTGCGCTCCCGTCCTCCGAAGATCCTGCAAAAAACGGTGACGGCGTAAGAAAACCTAACTGAATATACTGCAAATCTTCTTCACAGCTTGCAGGCATAGAATGCAAAAGTTCGATGATCTTTTCGGGGGTAATACCGCTTGCGGTGGGAAACCCTATACCCTGCAAAACGTGCGTGTTTTCGTCGCTTATAAGAATATCAAGAGTGTTTATCTGCTCTTGCTCGCCTTTGGATATGAAAACATTATAGTTTTGATAAAGCCCATATGAAAAGCATATAACAAGGCATGAGACCACAATGTTCAGCACCAAAAGCAGCGACAAAAGCCGCTGTTTTTTAAACTGCCCGACCAAATTTTTGTACACTATTTTAAGCATAATATCCCTCGCAAAAATTTACTGCTTAAAAGTATAACGGTTTTCACAAAACGCTGCAACACATTTCACCAAACTTTCACCGCACTATCACAATCTTTGGCAGCATAAACAATAATGCACGAATTTTCTTGTATAAAACAAATAAAAATACGTGCATTAAAATTTCTATAAAATTGTATAAAACCTAACCTTGAACCGCCCTTTTCAGCCTTTCAAGACCGTCTTGTACAAATGCCCTCGGGCAGGCAATGTTCATTCGCAAAAAGCTTTCGCCGCCCTTGCCGTACTGCGCGCCGTTTGAAAGATACAGCCCTGTTCTGCGGCGTACTTCATCTGCAAAAGTGGCAGAATTATCGCTGATTTTTGAAATATCCAGCCAGAGAAGATATGTTGCCTGCGACTGCACAAGCTTTGTCTGCCTAAGCTCCTTTTCAAGAAACTTTGAGACCAGCTGTTTGTTTTGAAAGATATATCCGCGCAGTTCATCAAGCCACCTGCCGCCCTTGCTGAACGCTGCCACAGCTGCCTGCACTGCAAATGCGTTTGGCTCGGCGACTTCATCGGTGTTAAGCGCGCGCTTTACCTTGTTGTAAAGATGTTCATTTGGCACATACGCAGCAGCAGTTTGCAGCCCTGCAATATTAAAAGCCTTGGTCGGCGAAAGGCACACAACGCAGTTTTGCTCACAAATTTCAGATACAGAGGCATACGGCACATAGTCGCAGTCGGGGTCAGTAATGTCGCAGTGTATCTCGTCCGCAATAACAGTGACGCCGTGTTTGTGGGCAAGCGCGCCGACTTTCGCAAGCTCTTCCCTGCTCCATATGCGCCCCGTCGGATTTTGAGGATTACAGAATATCATCAGCGTGGTCTGAGTATCTGAAAGGCATTTTTCCAAAGCGGCAAAATCAATGCTGTAACTGCCGTTTTCATACCTCAGAGGGCACTGCAAAACATTTCTGCCATTGTTGACGATGCAGTTAAAAAATATGTTGTACACCGGCGTGAGTATGACAACATTTTCGGCGGTGGCGGTAAGCTTTCTCACGCAGCTTGAAATTATAGGCACAATGCCCGTGCTGAATATAAGCCGCTGTTTGTTTATCTTAAAATTGTGGCGCGTTTGCCACCATGAAGCATATGCATCATACCATTCATCGGGAATTACCGTGTAGCCGAAAACGCCGTGCTGTGCGCGCTTTACTATCTCATCAGTTATCTCGGGCGCGGTCTGAAAGTCCATATCCGCCACCCACATGGGCAGTTCGCCTTTTTCTATGTCCCATTTCAGCGAATATGTGCCGCTGCGGTCGGTCACTTTATCAAAATCATACATAACATCATCTCCTATATTTTAAGTATAACATTCCCTGCGATAGCTGTCAAGCATAGCACGCTATTCACAATAAGTATTTGTAATTTTCAATGAAATGTGCTATACTGATAATGGAGGCGAATAAAATGAAAGAATACATCGGCGGCACTTACACAGGTGAACGCGCCATGTTTCAGGCTGAGAATACAATTTTCAGAGAATGCACTTTTGACGACGGCGAGTCACCGCTGAAGCACAGCAGCAATATAAAAATATATGAAAGCTCATTTAAATGGAAGTACCCTATCTGGTATTCGCATGACATTTTTGTAAGCGGCAGCACTTTTTTTGAAATGGGTCGGGCAGGCATATGGTATACAAACAACATTACCGTTAAAGATACCATGTATATCGCGCCGAAAGGTTTCAGGCGGTGCGACGGCATAACACTGGAAAATGTTTCGTTTACAAACGCTGCCGAAACACTGTGGGACTGCAGGAACGTTAAGATGAAAAAGGTTTCTGCAAACGGCGATTACCTTGCTATGAACTGCGAAAACATGGAGATAGACGAACTGGAACTGGTGGGCAACTACTGTTTTGACGGCGCAAAAAATATAAATATACGAAACTCGCGCCTTATCAGCAAAGATGCTTTTTGGAACAGCGAAAACATTACCGCACAGGGCTGCTACATTTCGGGCGAATACCTCGGCTGGAACGCTAAAAACCTCACGCTGATAAACTGCACTATTGAGAGTTTGCAAGGTCTGTGCTTTGTAGAAAACCTTAAAATGATAAATTGCAGGCTGCTGAACACCACGCTTGCTTTTGAATACTCAACCGTTGATGCCGATATATGCGGAACTATTGACAGCGTTAAAAACCCTTCGGGCGGCATAATTCGCTGCGACGGCATTGACGAACTTATTATGGAGCGCGACAAGGTGGACGTGGACAAAACAAAAATTCAGATACGGCTGGGTAATGAAAACGCTGTGTAAGGCGGTGAAGTTTATGAAATTTTATGCTATTGCGCTTTTGATAATGGCTGCGGCTTCGTCTGCGCTGACAACAGGCTGTGCAGATACAGGCGAAATTTCGCAGGAAATTTCATCTGCCGCAGTGCAAACGCAGCAAAGTAATGACAAGGAGGAAACCATGACTGTTACTGTAAACGGCGAAAGCTACACGGCGCATTTTTATAATACCGAGGCGGCTGAGAAATTTGAGTCGATGCTGCCTATGTCTTTCACAATGAGCGAGCTTAACGGAAATGAAAAGTACATTTATACGGACACTAATTTTCCGACAAGCGCCGAAAAAGTGGGCAGCATCAAAAAAGGCGAGATAATGCTTTACGGCGATAACTGCATAGTGCTTTTTTATGACAGCTTTTCAACGCCGTATTCGTACACTAAGATAGGCTATATTGAGAACGCCGACGGCTTGGAAAACGCAGCAGGAAAGCAGGACGTGCAGGTAAAGTTTGATAAATAAAAAAGTTCTTACTTTGCATTGATTTGAATTTGCGCTTACGCGCACCCTGCGGAGCTGCTAACAGACCAACTATATTTTAGTTATCTTCTCTTTTTGGGTATACAAATATGTCTGCGCATTTTATTGTTGCGAATTTTTTACATTGTACGGCGTTCCAGAATGGAACGCGGAAAGAAAGCGATAACCTTTCAAAGGAGAGGCTCTCTCTTGCAGAGCCTCTCCTCTTAAAAAACAGTCCACAGGACTGTTTTTTAATTCACCTTTTGCAGAGCGCACGTTGTGTTTGTGGGGCTCTGCCCCACACCCTGCGACCCTTTTGAAAAAGGGTCGATCGAAAACTTTTCCTTTCTTGACAGGGTTTAAAACCTTTGCGTACTGTGGGGCGGTGAATGTGTGCGCTCCTGCGCTGCGCGTAAGCGCAATTTTAAATAAAATATACAGATGAATTATTTTTCATCGGTATGTTTTTTGCTATCACAAAATTTTCGGCAGCAGTCTGAACAAAAGTAACGCACCGCCAAGGACTGTAAGCACCACGCCCGTTGCCCTGTTAAGCGCCGCAGGTGTGGCTTTGTTTGCAAAAAGCGCCGCTACCCTCGCCCACAAAAGCGTTGATGCCACACAAACCGCAAGGCAGAAAACATCGGGCATTCCGCCTATGACAAAGTGCCCTGCCGCGCCCGTAAACGCCGTGAATGTCATTATAAAAACGCTTGTGCCGACCGCCGTTTTCAGCTCATAGCCCAGAACGCTTGTCAGTATAAGCAGCATCATCATTCCGCCGCCTGCGCCTATAAAACCGCAGATAGAGCCTATCACCGCGCCGCACGCCACCGACTGCACTGCACGCTTTTTTGCATCAGCAGACATCATCGCTTCTTTGGTCGTCATGACGGGTCTTACTATAAATTTAATGCCAAGAAGCAGCGTCATAAACACCGAAAAACTGCCCATTGTTGCATTTGGCACTTTGCTTGCGGCATAGCTGCCCAGCAGTGTGAACACCAGCACAGTCAGCATCATAATTATGCCGTTTTTTATATCAAGATTTTTGTTTTTGCCGTATGTATATGCACTTACGGCGCTTGCAAGAACATCGCTGGCAAGGGCAATGCCAACCGCCTGATAAGCAGGCATATCGAGAAACGTTATCAGCATGGGACTTATCACCGCAGCCGCGCTCATGCCTGCAAAGCCCGTGCCAAGCCCTGCACCTATTCCTGCAAGAAAGCAAACCAGTATTTTCAGCAGCATTTTTTCACCTCAAAACATCTATAAATGAATTATATACCGAACTGTCGCGGCTGTCAAGATGATTTATGCAAATTGCACAAAAGTCTCAAAGTTTTTTTACTTGTTAAAAGGGAAAATATGTGTTATAATATGAGTATAATATGTTTTAAAGCGGAAAAGAGGTGCTGAATATGCTGCCCGAAAAATACAGTGAAAATATGGTAAAGATCGTTGAGAGCGACGACTGCACTCTGCACTTTTATCAGAATGTAAAAGAAAACAAGCTTTACTGCCTTACAAAGGGCTTTGATACAAAAGGCATTGACGACTTTTGCCAAATGATGCACGAGCTTGATATTTTAGAGCCTGAGTCTTTAAGCGTTTTTGATGTGTTCTGCGAGCGCATTGACGAGGGCATTATAAACGGCAGCGATGATAACAACATCAGCACCGAGATTGCGGTAAAACTGACCGCTGACGGCGGCTATGAAATGTGCCATCTGCACGCGTTTTATCGGCGCGACGAAAACGGCAGGATCACCGACATTCATTACAACCTGCGTCCTTATGTGCAGAAAGAGTATTTTTACAGAGAAGTGCTGCGCAATTTTTCCTCCGACAAGAACCCGAAGATATACACTCAGCAGTGCAGAAATGTTATTGATACCCACCCTGACAAGGATATAGCTTTCATACAGTTTGATGTTGAGAGATTCAAGCTTTTGAACGACACTTACGGCGTTGAAAAGTGCGACGATCTTTTGCAGTTTTTCAATGATTCTCTAGCGCTTGTGTGCACCGATGAACAGCCGTTTTGCAGGCTTACTGCCGATGTTTTTATGATAGTTACGCCGTTTGATAATAAAGATCAGCTTGTGGCTTTTATAAGAAAGATAGAGAGCCTTCTCAGCGGTTTTGGCGGCATGGAATATCATCTGTATTTTGGTGTTGCGATAGTTGATGACAGAAGTCTGCACACGCGCAGGCACGGCGACAATGCATCTCTGGCACGGCAGATTATCAAGGGCAACGCTATTGAAAATATACTGTTTTTTGACAGCTCTATGAAGTCCGACCTGCAAAAGAAACAGCATATTGAAGAGGACATGAACAAGGCTCTTTTAGACAATGAATTTGTGATGTTCCTGCAGCCGAAATACTCGATAAGCAGCGGCAAAATAATCGGCGCAGAAGCTCTGGCTCGGTGGCAGCACCCCGAAAAAGGCATGATCTCCCCTGCTGATTTCATACCGGTATTCGAGCAAAACGGTTTTATACTTAAACTTGACTGCTTTATATGGGAGCAGGCGTGCAAAAAGATCCGCGAGATAATAGACCAAGGGCTCACGCCTGTGCCTATCTCGGTGAATATATCGCGCGAGTACATACAGACTTTTGACGTTATTGGAGAGATCAAAAAGTTTATAGAAAAATACGGCATACCGCAGCCGATGCTGGAACTTGAGATAACCGAAACGGTAGATCAGCGCGGCGTTGAAGACATAGTAAAAAAGATGAAAGATGCAGGTTTTACTATGCTTATGGACGACTTCGGTTCGGGGTATTCTTCGCTTAATATGCTAAAATCTACGCCGTTTGACGTGCTGAAGATAGACAGGCACTTTTTAGAGGAATTTATGGATTCCGACCGTGGCAGGAAGATAATCGAGCACACTATTTCAATGACACGTGACATAGGTCTTGGCATTGTGGCTGAGGGCGTTGAGACCTGCGAACAAGCAATGTTTTTAAGCAGCTGCGGCTGTGACTCGGCGCAGGGGTTTTACTATTCAAGACCCATACCTGCGCAAGATTTTATAGACAAGCTGAAACTTTCAGGCAGCATATAAAAGTCCGTTTCGCGCGGACTTTTTTGTTGACATGAAAAGCGCGATATAGTATAATAATGTATGGTAGTAATACCGCAGGAAGTGAAATTCGGAGGCTTTATAAGTGAAAAGACTTTTGATAATCATAGGCAAAATTATAGTTAAAATTCTTCGGCTTTGCAAACGCAACGCAGGCAACCTGCCCGGCATAATACTGTGGCATCTATCGCGGCAAAAATGCTGCTCTATGTTCAAGGTAGAATGCCCTATAATTGCGATAACCGGCACAAATGGAAAGACATCGGTCACCAACTGCATAGCACAGCTTTTTGAGCGCAGCGGCAAGAATATCATCACCAACAGCGAGGGCAACAATCTCGATACGGGCATATGTTCTCTGCTTTTGCGCCACTGTGATATGTCGGGGCGTGTAAAGGCTGATATGCTTATTTTAGAAACGGACGAATCGCACGTTCCCGTTGTGTATTCACAGATGAAACTCGAAACGCTTGTTGTGCTTGATTTCTTCCGCGACCAGCTTGACCGCAACGGTGAAATGGAAACTTTAATACGCAAGATAGAGGGCTTTGCAAAGACATTTGAGGGCAATCTTATCCTCAACGGCGACGACCCGAACACCGCGCGCATAGGCAGACAAAACCCGAATAACAAAAACGTAAAATACTTTCACGCCGAAAAGTATGCATACGCGACTGACAGCATTTTTGAAGCTTCGGAAGGGCGGTTTTGCCCGTTCTGCGGTAAGGCTCTCAAATACGAATACTATCAGTACTCGCACATCGGCAAATTTATCTGCGAGGGCTGCGGCTTCGGCGACTATCAGCCGTACATCACGGCAAGCAATATCAACCTTGAAAAGCCTGTGTTTACAGCAGACGGAGTTACCTATTCGCCTAAGCAGGGCAGCATTTACAACGTATACAACATGACGGCTGTTGCGGCGGTGGCTAAGCTTTACGGCATTGAACAAAGCATTACAAACGGCGTTATAAACGAATATACCGTGCAGAACGGTCGTATGGAGACGTTTATGCTCGGCGACCGCGAGACCACGTTGAACCTTGCGAAAAACCCCGTCGGCGCGAACATGACACTGCGTGTTATGAACGAAATGAAAGGCGAAAAAGAACTGCTTTTTGTGCTTAATGACAACGTTGCTGACGGTCTTGACGTTTCGTGGATATGGGATATAAATTTCAGCGTTTTCAAAAACGTTACGCGTGTTGTGACTTCGGGAACAAGGGCTTATGACATTGCGGTAAGAATAAAATGCTCGGGCTATGATGAGAGCCTAATTACCGTTATCCCCGACCTTGACGGCGCGGTTGAAGAACTTGCCAGAAACGCAGGCAGAAAGTTTGTTATAGCAAATTATACTGCCGTTCAGCCCACCAGAGCCGCTTTGAAAAGGTATATAAGCAAGCACGGGGGAAAATAGAATGTACACCGAAATACAAACCCTTACCGACAAACTGTTTGAACCACTCCCCTGCTCTGCCGCGGCAGAAACGGCAAAGGCAAAAATATCACAGGCTCTGTGCAGCGAATATGAAAAGCGCCTGCAAGACTGCACGCAGATAGAGGCTCTGGGAAGCATAATGTGCGAATACGGCAATTTGCAAAACGCCGCCGCTCTTGCAGGGTATAACGAAAAAGACGTTGAAAGCTGGTCAGATGAGGGCGGCTGCATACAGCTGTCCGATACAAAAAAATATTTCAGAAGATCGCGCCATGCGGTCTATCTTTGTTCGGTATTTTTTACGGCTGCCATAGCTTACCCTATCGGTGCTATAGTAATGCGCAGTTTGTTCTATTTGCTGCTATGTGGAATATGCGCGGCTCTTTCCGCGGTGTTTTTCATCAGGTATAAAAGACTTGGCAAACAGTTTTTGTTTGATGATATATCCTATGCAAAAGATGTCCGCAAATATCTTACAGAGCAATATGACAAATATTCAAAGCGGCTGATAAATTCCGTCGGGCTTGCGTTTGTAATGTTTTCACTGCTCGCATATATGCTGCTGGGCATGAACATGAAATTCATGGAGGCTCTTTCAAGTCTGTTTGGCAGTATTATTGTATTAGACATCTGTATGTTCATAGTTACAAAGAACTGTTTATGCAGGCGCCTGATCAAAGGAGCGCTTGGGAACACAGTACCGACAGGCTATAAAAAGTCTCTAACTATCTTTGTATACATTTCGTCAGGATACTGGTTTTTGGTCGTTTTGCTTTCCCTTATTTTTATAGGAAAAATTCTGATATTAGGCTCTGCGGCTATCGTATATTTTACAGCTCTGCTGGTGTATGATCTTACACTTAGAAAGAAGATAGTTTTTCGCAACATTATTATAAACAAACGGCGTATAGCAGTATTTACCGCGGCGGCTGTAGCAGTTGCGTCTTATAACGCCTTGCAGGCAGATTCGTATATGATCCAGCCGTATATATCGGGCGTTGCTGCCGTTGAACACAAAGACAGCAATATTGAATATAACGAGGACACCGGGGTTTACACTATAACTTCAGGCGGCGGAGATTTTAAGATACTTCACCTTACCGATATACATCTTGGCGGAAGCAGTTTTTCTGCCGATAAGGACATAAAGGCGCTTAAAACCGTATATGACCTTATTGAATACTCAAAGCCCGACCTTATCATTATAACCGGCGACCTTACGTTCCCTATGGGTATAATGTCACTGTCGCTTAACAATTACACGCCCGTGCGGCAGTTTTGCGAATTTATGCGAAATATCGGCATACCATGGGCATTTACATACGGCAATCACGATACCGAAAATATGGCTACAGGCACGGCGGCTGAAATTGACGAGTTGTTCAAAGAACAGTCTTTCAAAACATCGGGTAATTTGCTGTACCCATATACTCAGCCGGGGTGCTTTGGCAGAAACAATCAGATAATAGAGATACGAAACGCAGACAAAAGTCTCAGTCAGGCGCTTTTTCTTATAGATTCAAATTCTTATACCGGTGACGGTATCAACGATTATGACTATATTCATGACGATCAGGTCGACTGGTATGCAAGAAATGTAAAAAGGCTGAATGAGCAGGAAGGAAGAACCGTTTCTTCAATGCTGTTTTTTCACATACCGTTGCAGGAATACAAAACGGCGTATGAACTGTATGAAAGCGGCAGTGATGAAGTGACATACTATTTCGGAGAAAACGGTGAAAAGATGATAGATAAAGTATGCTGCTCCGACTACCCCAGCAAGCTGTTTGAGACCGCGAAAGAGCTTGGCAGCACCAAGGCGATGTTCTGCGGTCATGACCATTATAACAATCTTTCGGTAGAGTATCAGGGCATACGGCTTACATATGGGCTGAGCATTGACTATCTTGCAATGCCCGGCATAGATAAAGACACTGCACAGCGAGGAGCGGAGGTCATCACCCTGCACGAAAATTCAGAATATGACATAGAACAGATTCATTACAGCGATATTTCGAGGTGAACCATGAAGATAACAGTTTTTGATATAGGCGGCACGCTGATGGAGTATGTTGGTATGCCAAACGTGTGGCTGGACTTCTACCCAAAGGCGTTTGAGCACATAAGCAAGAAATTTCCGCAGCTGACGGACGGCGAGATCAAGCGCTCGCTGGAGATAATGCGCTCATACAACCCGAAGGTGAACTACCGTGAGATCGACTACTCGCCCGTGAAGATTTTTGGCGAGGTCACTGCTCACTGGCAGTGCGATTTTAAGCTTGATGATGTTATAAGCGCGTTTTTTGAGTCTATGCACCTTACCGCTTACACATACCCCGAAAGCATAGCGGCTTTAAAAGCTTTGAAAGAACACGGCTGTATTATTGCCACGCTTACCGATGTTGCAACGGGTATGCCCGACGAGCTCCACAAGAGCTATTTCAAAGAGCTTCTGCCATATTTTGATATGTATGTATCGTCGCAGTCGTGCGGATACAGAAAGCCAAACCCGAAAGGTCTTGAAGATATTGCAGAAAAATACGCCGCGCAAAAAAGCAATATGGTATTCATAGGCGACGAGGAGAAAGACATCATCACCGCAAAGAGATTCGGCTGCAAATCTGTGCTTATAGACCGCAGAAAAAGCGGCGCGAACTTCGGGCAGGACGTGACACTTAATGATCTTACCGACATAAAGGAGCTGTTAAAATGAGCGAGATAAAAATACTTCATATGTACGCCGATATGCTTGACCTTTACGGTGACAGCGGCAACATGGAGATACTCTCCTACCGCTGCCGTATGCGAGGCATTGGGTGCAAAATTGACAAATATTCGATAGATATGCCCACGCCCGATTTTTCGCGGTATGATATGATATACATCGGCGGCGGCGCGGACTTAGAGCAGCAGCACATTGCAAACGACCTGCTCTCATGCAAAGATGGCATTGAAAAAGCATACAAAAACGGCACTTTTCTGTTTCTTATCTGCGGCGGCTATCAGCTTATGGGCAAGTATTACCGCGATGCCGACGGAAACGATATTCCGGGGCTTGGGCTTTTTGATTACTACACAGTCGCGCCCGACAGCCGCAGAAAACGCTGCATAGGCAACATTGTTGTAAGCACTAGCATCACGGGGGAAGAAATAAAGATAGTCGGTTTTGAAAACCACGGCGGACAGACTCACGGCATAAAAACGCCGCTTGGCAAGGTGCTTTACGGCAACGGCAATGTTTCAAAGGGCGAAAACGAGGGCTATTTTGAAAAGAACGTTATCGCGACTTATATGCACGGGCCTATGCTTTCAAAAAACCCTGAAATTGCCGACTATATGATAAGTTACTGCCTGCATGGCAGCGGGCTTTCACCGCTTAGCGACAAACTGGAAAAAGACTGCCGCGGCGTTATGCTGCAAAGGCTTTTAAAATAACAAAAGAGGGCGTTTAAACGTCCTCTCTTTTTTATTATTTCCATGTCAGCCGCCATACGGTTGATTTTGAAATAGTATCAGCAAGAGCGCCCAAAGTGCTGTCTTTCAAAAGATTCGGGCACACTGCTGCAAGCTCTTTTGCGGCACTCAGCGCCTCGCGCTTGGGCACAGGCTTTGGCAGTGTAAAGTACATCTCGCCGCCCGAAAAAAGCATAGGCGCTGCGCCATATTTGAAATACCACTCACGAGCCGCAAGCCGCACATCGGCAGGGTCGGGGCAGTTTTTGCCGCCAACCGAAAGATACGCAAAAACGTCCCACGCATCTTTAATAGGCAGCTTTGCAAGCAGCACGGGGCGTGTCATACCTTTGTCAAGATCATAAAGTGCGTTTGGAAAATCAACAGCCTCACCACCGCACAATTTTTCGTCACTTTCAAAAAGCTCACTTCGCATAGCAACAATTGCCGCAAGCACATTTTCGCTGTCTTTTGTCGGCATATCGAGAATTTCATTGCGGCATATCTCAACCTGCGCCTCGTCAAAAATATACTCGTCATACACCGCGCAGTCGCAGTTGAACATAATCCCTTCCCACAGCTTTGGGTCGTCCGCCAAGGCAAGCACAGGCACATAAAGTTCGCCGCTGCTGTGATGAATTATGCTGTCTTTATATGCATATCTGTAAGCAGTCATAACTTTATCTGCATCAGGCATAGGCGGAAAGAACCGACACTCGCAGTCAAGATATTTCCTCAGCGCTGATGCCAAAGGTGTGTCCGCGGTCGGAACATCATACAAAAGATTTCTGCGCCAAGTATCCCAGCGTTTTTGGATCACCTTAGCCATGCCGTTGTAGTAATTCTCATCAAATGGTACAAATAAATAAGCTTCATCTTTGAATTCTTCGCTGTAATATTTTTCCGTACCGAAATAATTTTCGGCATACTCGTCAATATCGGAAGGATAATGCGGACAGCTGTTTCTGCCGTAATAATACTCTGCAAACTGCTGACCAAGTTCATTAAAGCAGTCATACATTATCGCGCCCTGCTTGTAACTGAGATATTCGTTATCTTTAAGAACATGCCGAAGATCGACATTTTTACCCGACTTTACACATGATGCAACATCACCGAGTTTTTGCAGAAATTCATCGCTCATAAGGTCGTGCTCAATACACCAGCGCAGATATATCGCTAAATGCGAATATGCCGACATAACATCTACAGGCAGGTTCTTTTCGGGTATTTTTTCAGCGTGCCACTCGGCGCAGTCAAAAATCTCAACACGCTCGATATTCTGCGATCTAAGATACTCTTTCACCCACGGCTCTCGCATAACTTTTGGTGTACAAATGTTGCGGCGAGAGGGGTTTACAACGTAAAAATCTTTTGGGTCATCACCCGAAGCCTTGAAAAGCCCGAACAGCGCATTTGCACCGTTGCTAAGTTTAAAATCAAGTTCCTCGTCAAAAATGGGCAAAAGATAATAAAAATTAACTACCTCGCCGCTCGGCAGATAGCATTTTTGCAGTCTTTTGCCGCCAAATTCATTCGCGCTTTTCAGTATTACAGTAGTAAAAGGCACGCTGCTGTCAAGAGGGTTGCCTTTCCCACCCCCTACCGTGTGCCCGTGCGCGATCCAGCTTTTGCGCTCCGACGGCAAGTGGGCAACAATTCTCATTATATCTACAAACCAGCTGTCGCTGTCTGAAAGGTCGACCATTTCAGGCGGCAGGCACATAATAAGCTCTGCCCTTTCAAGCTCATATTCTTCAAGGTCTTCGGGAACATTCATTTCATAAGCGCCCATGCCCGAAGTTATCAAAGTACAAAAGTCTTGCCCACGCTGCGGCGGCAAAACACAAATATCAACGTGCACATCGGGCGAATACATTTCATGAAACACCGTATAAATATCGCCAAAGTTTTTAATTATATAATTCTCGATCGCACCATGCTCGTCCTCATTGTACATCAGCGGCATTTTACCTCCGAGCAATTCAAACTGTATGATTTTTACTAGTTCGATCGCATCTTCGTCATAGTCAGAAAGATCCAGCCAGCGCACAGCATACTGCATAGCCTCGGCAGGATACCCCAGTTTCCATGTTGCAAGCGCCGCAAAATTGTTCCATGCTTCGTCATTTTCGCCCTTGACTGCAACAGCCATAAGCAAGTCAGCACAGAGCGAAAGAGCCTGCGTTTTCTCATCGCTCTGCTCATCATCTCTTATTCCTGATGTGACTTTTTTAAGCAGTATTGCAGTGCTGTATATCACTGAGTTATAGTCTTCAAGAATCCGAGGCTTGAGATGTTCAATAATTTCTGTACATTCTTCTACACTCTTATTTTCAAGGGCATCTGTCAGCATGGAGTATATTTTTTTCATTTAATTTTCCTCTCGCTAATATGTGATAAGATACGCTTTTGCACCGTGCGCTTTTATCTGCGTATTTATTTGGACTGCACCTGTCAGCTTCTCACCGCTCCAGAGCTCCTGCGCATTTACATTTTTATATATTTCTATATCTTCAAGATCAAGTATAATATCGCTGTCTTTGTCGCCTGCGTTGAATATGGCTATGTATTCGCCGCCCTCGCTGCACGAAGCCGCCCAGAGAATGTGCTCGGTGCCGCCTATCTCTTTTCGCCACACCTGATGAGAATGCCGCGCATTTTTGTGCATATCCAGTATACCATTGTTTGTCAAAAGCTTGCTTGTAAAGGTATCAAGCTTGGTAAGTTCACTGCCTATCATCAGCGGCGAACGGAATATACACCACAAGGTCATCATGGTTTTCTGCTCGTCCTCGGTGAATTTTGTGCGGCCCTTTTCATCATAATCCTGCAAAATCGCGCCTACAGGCAGCATATCCGCATCACCCCAGTGACCTGCGCCGCAGTGTGTTGCCCACTTTTCGCACCGTTCAAACATATTGTAAAGCAGTTCCCACTGATCCCAAAAATCATCGGTAATTCGCCACATATTGCACACCTGCTTGTAAAGCTCGGCACGCTCTATAAGCGCAGGCCCCGGCGAGAGGCTCAGCACTATATCTCTGCCGCAGTTTTTCACTGCATTACAAAGCATTTTCATTTCGCTTTCTTCGTGCGGCAGTTCACGGCAGATGTCGTCACACTTTATAAAATCAACGCCCCACGAGGCATACAGCTTCATTATGCTGTCATAGTATTCTTTTGCGCCGTCTTTTTCGGGGTCAACGCCGTACATATCGCTGTTCCAAACGCAAATGCTGCCCGTTTTGGCAATCTGCCTTGCGGTCTTGTCGCTGCCGAGTATCTTCAAATTGTTGTGTACCGCCTGCCTTGGTATTCCGCGCATAATGTGTATGCCGAATTTCAGCCCCAGCGAGTGCACATACTCTGCAAGCGGCGCAAAGCCCTTACCGCCTGCCGCTGACGGAAACTTATTTTCTGCCGGCTGCAAGCGCGAATATTCATCTATACACAAATCGGCAAACGGCACATAATCATGCGTTTTTGCTGTGGGCTGATACCACTGTATATCTACCACAACATACTCATAACCGTATTGTTTGAGATTTTTCGCCATATATTCTGCGTTTTTCTTAACAATTTCTTCTGTTGCTCCTGCTCCGTAGCAGTCCCAACTGTTCCAGCCCATAGGCGGTGTTTTTGCAAGCATAACTATACCTCTTTCATATTTGATAAAACGGCTCTGAAAAACTCAAAGCCGTTACTATAATTATAAGTTATTCCTGTGCATTTGTCAATACGCTATTCGTCAAAAATGAAAAGTTCCTCAACGGTAACGCCGAACACCTTTGCAATATCCATAGCCAGTTTCAGCGACGGATTATACTGCCCCTTTTCAAGGCGGATTATCGTTTCCCTTCGCACGCCTACCTTTGCCGCAAGCTCGTCCTGCCGCATATCTGTTTTGGCGCGGTATTCTTTAAGTTTTGTCCTAAACTCTGCCACTGCTTATCCCTCATCGTCGGGCACGCTGCCCTTGCTGTCAAGTATCAGGAAAATAACGCTGCGCAGTATCACAAGTCCGCAAAAGCTGAACACAAACACGTTGTAGTTAAGGCTTACAATGTCGCTGTCGTCAAAGCATAAAAGCGAGTAGGCAAAAATGCATATCAGCGAACATACCATTGTCACCGTGTTCGCCTGTGAGAGATTATATCTCGTCATTTCGTCGCCCTTTTCGGTCTTGTCGCCTAGCCCTAAATACCCCAGCCCGAAAGCATACACCAGAAAGATAATTTTCTCGGCAGTTTTAGGTATGTTGATAGGCAGCATACCCAGTATCTGCAATATCACAAGTATCAGGAGCGTAAAAATAATTGTAATGTGCTTTTTTCTGTAATTTCGTATCATTTTTGTCACCAACCTTTTATATTTATTCGCCCTCTGCTTTGCCTTCAATAAGCACAAACAGCAGGTTTTCCAGAAAATTATAACTCACCCATATGATAAGCCATGCATTTCCGATAGAAGTCTTGTTAAAATTCAGCGAAAACTTCATATCAGCTAAATAGCTTACTATTGCAAACACAGCCAGCAGCGCGATAAACGTACTCATCATAAAGTCGTGGACTTTAAGCATATTGATATTTGAAAGCTCATCGTCTTTTTCAACGTCGTATTTTATGATGATCCTCATGTACATAATGAAAACGGCAACAATAATTATCAGCAGAATAAAAGCTATAAGGTCGCTTTCCATGTTGAAGTGATCGAATACGGTGAATGTTACCGCCGATATCAGCCCCAGACCATATATAACAGCCAATTTTTTTCGATAGGTCAGAAGCGAGATGACAGGTTTTTGAACAGCTCTTTTTTCATTTTCAGACATTGAAATTTCTCCTTTCGAGTGATAAATAAATCACTTTATGTGATAATTATATCACTATTAATTTTCAATGTCAATAAAAAAGTGATAAATTTATCACTTTTGTAGAAACAAACAAATACGCTCTATACGCAGTATTTCAATTTATATATTATCACTATTTTTTCTTGCGGCGCGTTTTCTGATAATTTTTCTCACCTCAAAAAGCATAAGCGCAAGTACCGCAAGGTCGCAGGCAAAGACTATAATGCCGCCAACTACCGCTCCGTCACGCAGCAAAACAAACCCTATAAAGCCGATAACGCCAAGCAGTCCGCCGTACACCGCGGCTATTAGAAGCACGGCTAAAATTCGCAGAATAAAGGGGCATTTTTTGCTTTCTAATGCGCCGAAAGAGCCGTCAATAATTATTTCGAGAAGTATCTCGATAAGCTCTTCAAACAAAAAGTCCACAAAAACGCCCCCTGATGCTAGTCAAAATATCCGTCTGGCAGGTCAAACTGCTGCGTCAGGTATTTTACAATATATCCGCGCCTGCTGCGTGCAAATTTGCGTATATTCTCCGTCCTGTTGAGATATTCTTCATACCACGACCAGATCGAGCTGTCGGTCTTTTTCATCTCTTCAAGATGCTTGTAATACACCTGCATTTCGCTGTAGCGTTCATTATTCATATCGTCAAGAGTCTGAATTATATTTTCTTCCGACAAAGCGCCGTTCAAAAGCTCCTTTACCTTTGCAAGAAAATATTCTTTGCAGTCGCCACGCTCCAAAAGAGCTGCAAACAGCGGAGAAAATCTCTCACCATTCTCGTTCATCACATTATAGTTATCAAGCATTATATCAAGCAAGTTATTGTAACTTGCCATGGTAACGTCCTGCTCATAAAGTCCCATGCAATAGTCGGTATCGTGCAGAATAAAACGCCACCTGCCGTCAGCATTTCCGCTCGTTTCCTCCCCTTCGGCAGGGTAATAACGATAGCACTTGTAGTTGTTGTTAGGCCAGTCAAAGTTGTTGACAATTATATTATAAGCATAGTTGTCAAGATAATTTTCAACGTCGATAAGCGAGGCAAGTTCGTTGTAATTTGCATCATCAGTAAGATCGGAATACGCCAGCCTGCTGTACATATCGTTGAATTCCTGCGCTGCCGCGGCTGTGTTTTC
Source organism: uncultured Clostridia bacterium (assembly GCA_947630555.1). Classification (GTDB taxonomy): domain Bacteria; phylum Bacillota; class Clostridia; order Oscillospirales; family Ruminococcaceae; genus UBA7477. The sequence continues at coordinate 36,735 of CANRIA010000003.1, read as the reverse complement.
GTCATCGTCATCTGTATTTTTATATTGCTCGCTGCCCTCGATAACTTCATATCTGCCGTCCTCACCGCCATACTTGTCCTTCAAAAGGTCGTCGCAGAATGTTTCATGCAGCCACAGCAGACCGTAATACTCGCCGTTGAGATAAGTGACCGCAGGCACTACGCCCTCGCAGTCGGTATAGCCTGCCTGTGCCGCCAGCCGCTGGTTAAGTTCATCACGAATATACGCAAACTGAAAATCGTTGCCTGCGTTGCGCAAAACAAGTTTGTCGTATTTATCAATGGTACTGCCGTTTATGTGCGGCGTGCCGAAAATATCGGTCTCAAACTTGCCGTGGTCTGGGTCATAAGACTTTCTCGCAAACAGTTTCAGCGATTTTATTGAAGACTCGCGCGATGCCGCTCCGAATATCCTCACGCCTGCGCCCTGTTCAAACATCAGCGTGCCGTCGGCGTTTATAGCTTCAACGTATATAGGTCGCTCACTTTGCTTGCCGCGCAGCTGAAAATTCTTACCGTAAAACAGACCGTCAGGCGCATTAAAAAGGTCGTCGGGTGTGCCCGTCAGCGAGAAAATTATGTTATTGAACCGCTGGTCTATACCCAGCAGCGAAAAGAACGTGTGCGTTACCGTTTGCGACTCGCTGCCGTCAGCGTAATAAGCCTTTGCCCTGAGCGAGAGACACGACGGAAAATCGCCTGTTGCGCCCTCAAGCTTTATAGGCTCTGTATACAGGTTAGTATCCTTTGTCGGTTCGCTGCCGTCAGTCGTGTAGTATACCTGAGCGCCCTCAGGATATGTTATACCTATATTCACAGCTGTATTGAAAAACCTTGTGTCGGTAACTTCTTCGCCGCTGCCGGTAAAGTTTACAGCCTCAAAAACATCAGTATTATCGTTATTATCGGTATTTTCTACAGTGCTTTCAACGCTGCTGTCATTAGCCGCCCCCGAAGAACTTTCACTCTTTGAAGAACTGTCGCTGCCGCTGCAAGATGCAAGACTAAAAACGCACAGCACGACCGCCGCTATTATGCTCAAAAGCCTTTTTGCTTTCATAGATCGCTCCTTTTTAATATCAGCCCTTAATAAACCTGTCCATAAGCGTGCAGCCCTTTGTTATGAATATGCCAGTCTTTTCGGCGGTTTTTTCACAAAGGCAGTCTACACCATGCTTTTCTTCCTGCTTGTGGTATATAAGATACGGCACAGGCTTGTTTGTGTGTGTCATAAGCGAGATAGGTGTCGGATGGTCGGGGCAGACAAGTATTTTATAGTCGCCCATTTCGTCAAGCGCCTTCATAACAGGGCCTAGTATCTTCTCGTCAATAAGCTCAATAGAGCGCACCTTGTTCTCCATTTCGCGGCGGTGACCGCACTCGTCGGGGGCTTCAACGTGTATGTAAACAAAGTCCTGACCGTTTTTCAGTTCATTTATGCACGCCTGCGCCTTGCCGTCAAAGTTGGTATCAATATAGCCCGTTGCGCCCTCTACTTCGATAACATTCATGCCGCTTAAATGTCCTATGCCTTTCAGCAGGTCAACAGCCGAAATCATCGAACCTTTCAGACCGTACTTGTCTTTGAAAGACGAAAGCGGTTTTTTAACGCCCTCGCCCCACAGCCACATGGAATTTGCAGGGCGTTTGCCTGCCTTTATCCTCGCAAGATTGACGGGGTGGTCTTTAAGTATATCGTAGCTCTTTATCATCATGTCAAGAAGCTTTGCGGCGTTCGGGCTGTCTGAAAGATAATTCTTTATAGGCTTGCCCGTTATATCATGCGGAGGTGTGAGCGTGCCAACATCGGTAGTGCCGCCGTTCCATATAAGGCAATGGCGGTAGCTTACGCCAGAGTACAGCTGAAATTCCTCCGAATTAAAATGCTCTGCCAGGGTTTCAATAAGCTTTGCAGCCTCGGCGGTAGAAATATCGTCCGAGCAGTAGTCTACCATGGTCTTGTCTCTGTAATTCGGCTCGTCTGAAAGAGTAACAAGATTGCACCTGAACGACACATCACTTTCTTTCATATCAACACCTATAGATACAGCTTCAAGCGGCGAACGACCGCTGTAATACTTCACGGGGTCATACCCTAAAACTGAGAGATTTGCAACATCGCTGCCGGGCTTCATGCCGTCGTCGACCGTCTTTACAAGACCCACTTCGCCTACAGCTGCCATTTTGTCCATATTCGGCTTGTTTGCAGCCTCCATAGGTGTCTTGCCGCCAAGCTCAGGTATAGGAAGGTCTGCCATACCGTCACACAGCATTACTACATACTTCATATTTATACTTCCTTTCATGATTTGGTTTATTGCTCGGTCTGCGTTCTTCCGCGTTTGCGGCGCTTTTTGGTCTCATACATAATTGCATCTGCGCGGCGTATAAAGTCTTCAAGGGTATCATCTTCTTTTGGTATATCAACAATGTAACCGCAGCTTGCGCCGACCTCATAAGGCTTGCCGCTGACTTTATTATAACCGTCAAGCATATTCTGCACGGCTGCAACATATTCTTCGGCTATTTTTTCGGAATAATTGAACGCCATTACTTCAAACTCATCGCCGCCAAAACGCGCGCATATCTCTCTGTGCTTTGATACCCTGCTCAGCGCGTTGCCCACCTGCAAAATAGCATTGTCCCCCTCAAGATGTCCGTATTTGTCGTTTATAACTTTCAGGTCGTCAAGGTCAACAGCCAGCACGAACACCATTTTGCCGCGCGACTTAGCCGCCTCAAACTGCTCTGCCGCCTTGCCCTGAGCCCCACGCCTGTTATATAGATTTGTAAGAGGGTCGCGCACATACATTCTTTCAAGCATACTTGAATACAGCGTAAGTTTTGAGCGCACTCTGATATTTTCAAGCGCGGTGCTAATGTTCATCTTCCATGTGTTGAAAATAACGCTGCTGCCTATATAGCCGTCGCAGCTCAGCGCTATATACCCGAAATTTCTGTCCTGAAAATGCAGCGGTGTTATAAAGAAAACATTCGCAAACGCATTTTTAGCAAACAGCGCAGGCAGCATCTCGCCTCGGCTGAAAGTAAAGTTGGGCAGATAATCGCCTTTTTCGCGCGCTATGCGGCAGTCTATAGTATCTGTATAATCGCAGTGATCGGTCTGCTGCTTTTCGTCGCCGCTTTCAAAATGGGTATTAAGGCACAGATAAAACCTGTCAACATAAATATCTTCAATATAATAGCGCAGCTTTTGGAACGCCGCATCAAAATTGTTTACATATGTAAGGTCTTCGCTCATTCTTATAAGCCGCTTTGACATAGTTTTGAAGCGCTCGTTATCCGAGTTTATATCGCGTATCATGGCGTTATGCTTATCATCACCGAAAGTAACGCATCCGCAGCTTTCTGAAAGCGACAGTTTGTTTTTTATCTTAACGTGCAAAAACTCGCCGCTGCGAAGCTTCATAACTTCGGGAATTATGTCTACCGCGCTCTCCCCTGCCGATGCAAAGTCTATCTCAACCGTAGTTACCGAGGGGCAGTGTGCCGATGAGAATCTTATTCCGCCAAAGCCTGTAACAGCAACATCTTCGGGCACTTTAACGCCTGCCCTTGAAAGCTCGTCACTTATGCCCATTGCAATATTGTCGTTAGCGCAAACAAAAGCCTGCGGCAGCTTGCCGCCCTGCTGCAAATACTCGCGAATTTTAGTTACCGCCTTGTACTCATCAAACCCCGAAAAGCACACTCTCTTTTTCTCATATGGTATGCCGTGCTCACTAAGCACCTTTCTGTATACCGAAAAACGCTCGTCTTTTTCAAGGTCGTTTTCATAAGCGCCAACATAGTTTATCTCGGTAAATCCGTGCTTTGTTATAAGATGCTCTGCAAGCTCATAAAGTCCGCCGCAATAGTCAATATCAACGCTGTGGCAGCCCGATATTTTCCTGTCTACCGAAATAACCGGCACGCCGCTCTGATGTGCGCGCGCTAAAATTTTGTCAAGCGCCTCCTGCGTGGGTATGGTTTCGGGAAGGACAATAAGCGCGCTGAACTTTTCAAAGTTTATAAGGTCGAATATTTTTTCCTCTCCGCTGTCGTGAAGCGAATGGTTAGTGGTATTACTAAGCGGACAGAAAAACGCCGTGTCAAAGCGTTTGCGCTTTGCGGCATCTAAAATGCCTTTGCAAATCTTGTCCTGATATTCTGCGTTTACGCCTGCATATGCCACTGCTATGCGCAGTTTATTTTCGGGCATAAATTTTCACCTCTGTGCAAATTTCATACATAATAATTATACCACACTTGCTTTGGTTTTTCAATAGCACTTGCATATAAATAGAAACTTTTTAATTTTTATTAATATTTTAACTTAAGATATTTGCTAAACATTACTCTTGCAATTTGCGACAAAATAGTATATAATAAATGTAGTGTATATTTTCTTGAAAGGAACGATGTTTTATGAAGCTTACCGATAAAGAGCGCGAGGGCAGGCAGATAATTTATGACGGCATGACATACGCTGCAATTGCAGCATCTTCCGCGCTGGCGGCTTTGCTTTTGACGAGCAGCAAAAAGCCCGAAAAGACAATGAAAAAATTCAAGAAAAACTACAAGCGCGTAAACGGCGCACTAAACTCGGCTGCCGACAAAGTAACGCTGAAATGGCTTGAAAGAGATGTTAAAGCCCACCCCGACAAATACATAAAGCGCGACAAGGGCATACACATTGACCCTGCCGAGATAATCGACATCTGAGGTGGGATATGAGAAGATATTTAACGCTTTACAGAAAGTATTTCAAAGAAGCTTTGGAAAGCGGCGTTGACCCCGAAAAACTGCTTGAATACCACCTGCGGCAGATAGAGTTTTTCCAGCACGAGCGGCTGATACACCTTATTGTAACGCTCCTTTTTGCGCTGGCAACAGTGATGACGATAATCGCAACGGCTGTTACAAATTCTATCTCGTTCGCTATTCTGACGCTTATGCTGCTTTGCCTGCTTATACCCTATATAGCGCATTATTTCTTTCTTGAAAATCAGGTTCAGTATATGTATGACGATTACAACAAACTGTACATAAAAATACACGGTTTCGGCTATGCAAGCGATACCGAAAAGAAAGCGCACAAAAATAAGACCTCTTGAAAAAAGAGGTCTTTTGTATTTTTATATGTCTTTCTTTCTGAAAACAAGGCAGCTTATCAGCAGCGATGCTATAATGTACACAAGTGCAAGCGGCACCATTTCGCCAACGTCTATGCCGTTTTCGCCAAGCTCCAGCATTTGTTGCGTGATGAGATATTTGTTAAAGTCAATATCCCAGTCGTATTTATAGGAGAATAGCATAAGTATTGAAGTTATCATGCTTGCAAAGCCGAGCGATGTTACAACGGTCAGCATTATCGAGCCTGCGTGCGAGCGTATCAGCACCGAGAACATCAAAAATACGCACACAAGCGCAAATTGCAGCAGATAGTTCATTCCCATTATCTGCAAAAGCTCTGCCATATCGCCAAGTTCATAGCCGTCTGTGCATATCATGAGCATGATACATTCAAGCACAACTATCAGCACATAGTAGGCAAGCAAAAATATCGCGCAGCAAATGAGCTTTGAAAAAATATACTCCAAACGGCTGTTGAGCTGACCTATATAGCTTTTTATAAAGCCCGTGTGCAGATCTTTCGTCAAAAACAGTATTACTGCTATTCCCACAAAAAGCTGAATGAATCCTCCGCCCATAACTACCTGCATAAACTCACTGAGCTGATAATCGGAAGCCTGAGCAGGGGTGTTCGTTATATCCCCTCCAATAGTGAACATTATGGTCATGCCTCTTGTCATCAGATACTGCAAGATCGTTGAGATGATGAGCACAATATACAGTCCTCTCATCTTTATCAAACGGTAAAGGTCCATTTTAATAAGGTTTGTCACTATCTTGCACCTCCCGTAATTCTTATGTAGTAATCTTCCAGAGCCTCGCCGCTCACATTCAGCTTTGATACCGCTATGCCTGCTTCTACCAGAGCTTTGTTTACAGCCGCGCTTTCTTCAATGCGCTCGGTAACGTTTATCTGGTTTGCGTTAATCTGCTGAAACTGCGTTATACCCATGTTCTGTAGTACATTCATTGCAGCGGCAGCGTTATCTGCAACTATCTCAATTTTGGCGGCACACTCGTCTTTAAGCTGCTGTGCCGAAAGTTCTTTGAGCAGCACGCCGTTTTCTATAATGCCTATGTGCGTGGCAATTTTAGCAAGCTCATCAAGTATGTGGCTGGATATAAGAATAGTTATGTTTCTCTCTATCGCAAGGCGGTGTATGGTCTCTCTGACCTCAACTATACCCTGAGGGTCAAGACCGTTTATAGGCTCGTCAAGCACCATAAATTCGGGGTCGCCGACAAGCGCTATTGCAATGCCGAGCCTCTGGCGCATACCCAAAGAAAAGTCTTTCGCTTTTTTCTTGCCTGCATCGAAAAGCCCAACCGCCTGCAAAAGCTCGTTCACATAACCCACGTTATAAACGCCGCGCACAAGGCACTTTGCCTTAACGTTCTGAAACGCCGTCATATCGGGGTAAATGCCGGGAGCTTCAATAAGGCAGCCGACTTTCTCACGCACCGCGCCAAGCTGTGAGCCAAAGCAGCCGAACAGCTCATAACTGCCGCTCGTCTGGGTAGAAAGCCCTGCTATTATCTTCATAAGTGTGGTTTTTCCTGCGCCGTTGCGGCCTATAAAGCCATACACCGCGCCTTTCGGTATGTGCATAGAAACATGGTCTATCGCGTTATGCCTGCCGTATGTTTTGGTAAGGTCTTGCGTTGTAAGCAGATATTCGCTCATTTTGTCCTCCTTAAAATCAGCCGCCTGTTCTCATTCCCGTTGATGTCACCGAGGCAACTTTATTTCCTAAATTATCGGTTATAGATATCTCATAAAAGCAGGCGCGCCTGCCGTCTTTCAAAAGCTTTATCTCGCTGAAAAGGGTGTCGCCTTTGGGTGAAGAAAGGTATGTAATACTGCTTGAAAGCGTGACCGTGGGCACACCGCCAAGGTTTGAAGCTATCGCGAACGTAAAGTCGGCAAGGGTAAAAATTGCGCCGCCCATTACATGACCCGTGGCATTTTCATGACGTTTATCGGTCTTAAGGCTGCACCTTACGCCGTTTTCATCAGCCTGCAATATCTCTATACCCGTGGTATCTACCGCGAAAATATCATTTGCAAAGAACTTTTTTACTTCATCGAATGTCATCATGATAATTACCTCTATATATTGAATTACTTAACTAATATAATACCACAGCGCATACAAAAAGTCAATAGCTAATATATATACTTATATACGTATAATAATATTGACAAACAAACCTTTATGATATATAATAATCTATGTTATTGAGATAAAGAAAGAACGATGTATATGTATCTGAATGAACTAAAAATAGGCAGCAGTGCCAGAATAACGACTGTCGGGGGCGAGGGCTCGCTGAGGCAGCATTTTCTTGATATGGGCGTTATACCCGGGGCTGTGGTAACAGCAGTAAAACTTGCGCCGCTGGGCGACCCGCTGGAACTGCGTATACACGGCTATGAACTAACGCTGCGAATCGACGATGCGAAAAAGATAGAAGTATTACCCGAAGAAGAAGGCGCGGTAAAAAACGAGCCGAAAGCAGACTTCAAGGTGCGCCGCCACACCGAACACCCGGGTCTTGGCGAGGGCGGCAGATACCACATTGAAACGGGTGAAAAGCCTCTGCCTGATGATGTGAAACTGACGTTTGCGCTGGCAGGCAACCAGAACTGCGGCAAGACTACCCTATTCAATCAGCTCACCGGTTCAAATCAGCACGTTGGTAACTTCCCCGGCGTTACGGTAGATCGAAAAGACGGCGAGATAAAGGGCTACCCCAACACGCTTATAACCGATCTTCCCGGTATTTACTCTATGTCGCCGTATTCGAGCGAGGAAATAGTCACACGTGAATTTATTATAAAAGACAAGCCTGCGTGCATTATAAACATTGCAGATGCTACGAATATTGAGAGAAATCTGTATCTTACCATGCAGCTTATGGAACTTGACGTGCCGATAGTTTTAGCCCTTAACATGATGGACGAAATGCGCGGCAACGGCGGCTCGGTACATATAAACGAAATGGAACAGCAGCTTGGAATACCCGTTGTGCCTATCTCGGCGGCAAAGAACGAGGGTATTGACGAACTGGTAGGGCACGCGGTGCATATTGCAAAATATCAGGAAAAGCCCATGCGCACCGACTTTTGCGACAGCTCCGAGAGCGGAGGAGCAGTACACCGCGCATTGCACGGAATAATGCACCTTATTGAAGACCACGCCGCCGCGGCTGACATACCCGTAAGGTTCGCGGCAACAAAGCTTATTGAGGGCGACGAGGTAATAAAAAAGGCTCTTTCGCTTTCCCAGAATGAGGAGGAAATGATAGAGCACATTATAACGCAGATGGAGCAGGAACGCGGTCTTGACAGGGCTGCTGCCATTGCTGATATGCGGTTTTCTTTCATAAAGAAGCTTGTGCAGAAAACGGTGGTAAAGCCAGTTGAGAGCAAAGAGCGTGAAAGAAGCCGAAAGATTGACAAAATACTCACAGGCAAATATACCGCTATACCCTCTTTTATAGCGATAATGGCAATAATATTCTTGCTGACGTTCAATGTCATAGGCGCGTTTTTGCAGGGGCTTTTGGAAAAGGGCATTGACTTTCTCGCGCAGGAAACTGACGACATACTCTCTGCCATGCACGTTAACGGTGTGCTGCGCTCGCTGGTGATAGACGGCGTATTTGGCGGCGTTGGCAGCGTGCTGAGCTTTATGCCGATAATTGTTACGCTGTTTTTCTTCCTCTCACTGCTAGAGGACACAGGCTATATGGCAAGGGTGGCGTTCGTCACTGACAAACTGCTTAGAAAGATAGGTCTTTCGGGGCGCAGCATTGTGCCTATGCTTATAGGTTTCGGCTGCACAGTGCCGGGTGTTATGGCAAGCAGAACGCTCCCCTCGGAGCGCGACAGAAAGATGACTATAATGCTCACACCGTTTATGAGTTGCACCGCAAAACTGCCTATCTACGGCTTTTTCGCGCACGCGTTCTTTCCAAAATACAGCGGTCTTATAATGATAGGTCTGTATCTTTTCGGCATACTGGTAGGCATACTTACCGCGCTGGTGGCAAAGGTGTTCACGTTCAGCGGCGAGGCTGTGCCGTTTGTTATGGAACTGCCGAATTACCGTCTGCCGGGGCTTAAAAACGTTATGCGGCTGCTGTGGGATAAGGCAAAGGACTTTTTGCAGCGCGCTTTCACTGTGATATTTGCGGCATCAATAGTTATATGGTTTTTGCAGACGTTTGACGGTCAGTTCAACATGGTTACCAACTCGCAGGACAGCATACTGGCAATAATAGCAGGCTTTATCGCGCCGATATTTGCACCTTTAGGCTTTGGCGACTGGAGAGTTTCTACCGCGCTTGTTTCGGGCTTTATGGCAAAAGAGAGCGTTGTTTCTACACTTTCTGTGCTTTTCACCAACATAGACCAGCTTTTGCTGACTATATCACCTGCCTCTGGTGCAGCGCTTTTGGTGTTCTGCCTTTTATATACGCCGTGCATTGCCGCAATTGCCGCCATTCGGCGCGAGCTTGGCACACGGTGGTCGCTGTACATAATAGTTTTTCAGTGCGCTATTGCGTGGATATTTGCATTTTTAGTACACGCCCTTTGCCTGCTGATAGGTATATAATAACAATCAACGTTGACCGCTGACAATAAATTTTGTCGGCGGTTTTTTCAAAATTACTGTTGACAAATAACAATATATATGCTATAATATATACAGCCGACAAGTATCATCTTATATATGCATAGTATCAATTAAAATTTTAGATAAAAGGAGGTTAAGATCATGAATGATAAAGAAAACAAAACAGCCGTGCTTAACAGCGCAGGCGAAGAAGAGTATAAGGGCAGGCTCGACCTTGTAAACGTGGCTATTGCAGACGGCGTTACCGAGATAGGCGAAGGCGCTTTTGAGGGCTGCAAAAACCTTGTGAGCATCACCATTCCCGACAGCGTGACAGAAATAGGCTCTATGATTTTCACAGACTGTGAAAGCCTTACAAGCGTAAAACTGCCATGCGGCATTGACGTAATACGCCACCTTGCTTTTTCGGGCTGCAAAAGCCTTGCAAGCATAAATATTCCCGACAGCGTAAAAATGATATTTACCTTAGCTTTTGCAAACTGCAAGAGCCTTAAAAGCATAAAACTGCCCTGCGGCGTTACCGAAATATGCACAGGCACCTTCAGCTGTTGTGAAGATCTTGAAAGCATAAATATCCCCGGCAGTGTGACAAAAATAGCTTCTGCTGCGTTCTTGGGCTGCAAGAGCCTTAAAAGCATCAGCCTCCCGGAAGGTGTCAGCAAAATAGGCAGAGGCGCTTTCGCCTTTTGTGAAAGCCTTGAAAACATAGTTATTCCCGACAGCGTGACAGATATAGGCATATATGCTTTTAAAGACTGCACGAGCCTTGACAGCATAACTTACAAAGGAAAGACTTACAGCTATGATGAAGTTGACAATTTGCTTGAAGATATAAATAATCGTAAAGCGCAATAATTGACCGCCCGCACCTGCTAAAGCCCCAAAATACAAAACCCGGAAGACTGCTGCCTTCCGGGCTGTTTTTTTGTACTGATAGCATTATTCCGATACTTTCCCAAACTCTTTCTTAACGGTTTCCAGCGCGGCGATAATTACCTTGTCCATGTCGTAATACTTGTATTCGCCAAGTCTGCCGCCGAAAATTACCTTGCTTTCCTTGTCGGCAAGCTCTTTGTATTTTGCAAACAATGCGCCGTTCTTTTCATCGTTCACGGGGTAGTATGGCTCGTCGCCCGGCTTCCATTCGGCTGAATATTCTTTAGAAATAATGGTCGTCTGCTGCGTGCCGAATTCAAAGAACTTATGCTCTATTATTCTGGTGTAAGGGTGTTCGCTGTCGGTGTAATTGACAACCGCATTGCCCTGATAATTCGGCGTGTCAAGCTCCTCGGTTTCAAAACGAACGCTTCTGTATTCAAGGTTGCCAAAGCAATAGTTGAAGTAAGCATCAATAGCGCCGGTGTATACCACCTTATCAGCCATGGCATCAAATTTTTCCTTGTCTTCAAGATAATTTGTATCAAGCATCACGTCAATGCCGTCAAGCATCTTCTCTATAACAGCGGTATAGCCGCCTATCGGTATGCCCTGGTAGCTGTCGTTGAAATAGTTGTTGTCATAGGTAAAGCGAACGGGCAGCCGCTTTATTATAAACGCAGGAAGCTCCTTGCAGTCTCTGCCCCACTGCTTTTCGGTATAGCACTTTACAAGCTTTTCGTATATATCCCTGCCGACAAGCGAGATAGCCTGCTCTTCAAGGTTTTTCGGCTCGCCTTTTATTTCTTTGCGCTGCTCCTCTATGATAGCCATAGCTTCATCGGGGGTGACTATATTCCACATCTTTGAGAAGGTGTTCATGTTGAACGGCATATTGTAAAGCTCGTTTTTATATCTTGCTATAGGAGAGTTTGTGTAGCGGTTGAATTCCGCAAACCTCTGCACATAATTCCACACAAATTTATCGCTGGTGTGGAAAATATGCGCACCGTAAACATGAACGTTTATGCCGCTCCTGTTTTCGGTGTATATATTTCCGCCAACGTGACTTCTCTTGTCAATAACAAGGCAGCTTTTGCCGTTTCTTTTTGCCTCATATGCAAACACAGCCCCGTAAAGACCTGCGCCGACTATCAGATAATCGTAATGCTTGTTCATTTTTTATCCTCCATTCTTTCGTCATATACCGCATACGCACGGTGCGAGCGATATTTCTTTGGTGAAAACAGTGCATTTTTCAGCCATTCAAGTGAACTTTTCTTTTCTCTTTCAATTATATCATTAAGCCTGCCAAAGTCTATAGGCTCAAAGACCTTATCATTATTTATTATTTCTTTTGGATCTAAAAATACTCTGTCCATAAGGTCAAACATGCCAAGCAGAGATTCAAACCGCGAAAGACCGCGCTCCTTGTTTCCTATACAGATAAACAGCTTTTCAAATATTATTGCAAAACTTGTTCCGTGACAGGAATCGGTTATCAGAAAATCACAGTTAGCTATATAATACAGCCAGTCTTCCACTTGAACGTCTTCGGCTATTTCTCCGGTGCAGCCTGCCATCTTTTCAACGTTTATATCAAACCTCCACGGAAAACCGTCAAGCATATTTATTACCTTCATGCCCGTTTTTTCTGATACCCAAGCTATGGCATCTTTTATTTCCTGTGTAGGGTCTAAAATATAGGTGCATATATACTTTTCCGGCAGATCGGTTCTTTTTGCAGCGGCAGACTTATTATAAAGCTGAGCATATTTTGTTTTGTCATACAAAAATACCGGGTCTATAACCTGCTTTGCATTTACTCCGTATACCTCCTCGCATATTTTTACGCCGTCAGCCTCTCTTACAGATATGCTGTCAAATCTATCAAAATATTGCTTTATAACGACCCTGTCTCTTTCGTTGGCATTATCTTTGCTATGACCGAATGATGAAGCATAAGATATCTTCTTTTTATCATCATCAACAAAGTCAAAGTAATTTGCCATGCCAAAGTTTAGGCTTATGCCGCGGTTCCATACCTGATCGCAGCCCATAACAAAAGTATCAACGTTTCTGTTAAGCTGCCCCAGCTCATGCAGGTCATATCTGCGGCTCATTTTGTAATGTTCTGCGGCAAAACGCCTTGAATGTGTCATTTCATTTTCGGGATCATCTTTATATACGTTAGGCTTATCTATCATAAGCACCGAAAGACCCATCTCGGATATAATTTCATGCAGTGTAAAATATGTTGCAACACTGCCGTAATTGCAGCCGTACCACACGCCCATTATGCCTACATCATATTTATCTTTTGTTGAATACTCCGCCGCTTTCAGAAAACTTTGCCTTGAAAGAAGATCAAAGAAGTTTCTTCGTTTGTTCACATTCAGACCGATCTTCGCGCCAAATCTGTTATTGCGCAGTGCAACCTCCAAAGGCGCCGGCTGGACACTCTGAGCGCTTGTATTGATATTCTCAAGCAAAGCTTTAGTTTTTTTGTTGTTTACAAGCATCAGCGAAACGCCCTTGCCGTCATTGATAGTATTATCAAACTGACTTATGCCCCAAAAGTCGCCTGCGGTTATATCACCGCGCCTTGGCAGCTCGGCGAATTTACAATTATAGCAAGACTCCCTCAGCATCACCGAACCGTGGAAGCATTGTTCATAAGGGTCTGTTTCGATACATCTCAGCTGACTTGTGCCGTCTTTATAAATTATTTCAAGATTAAGGCAGTTATACCCTGCTGATTTTATTCTGAAGCGAAATTCCTTGATATCTGAAATGTCGCAGGTCTCTTCAAGATATTTTTCAAATGCCGCAGGAGACGGCACACCATGGCATACTATATCCATAGTGATAAGATTTTTATAATGTTTTTTCAAAAACGCCTTAAGACCTGCCACTTGACAAGGGCAACCGCTGAACAAAACCGGCGTGCCATCGTCAAGGAGTTTTTTCAATTCTCTGAAAACACCGTGGCAGCTGCTCTGAACATATTTTGAACCTCTCAATTTATACATTTGTTCGGGAGATCTTATAATAATATGTTCAACATGAAAGTCATCTGTAAACGCAGCGCCGCAAACTACTCCGCCGCGGCTGAAAACATTATTCGCCAGCAAAGTAAAAACGCCGCCCGATGAACTTTTCATTCTTATATCATCGTCGGCTTTTACCGCAAAGCATTCCGGGGTTTCTGTATTTTTGTCTTTGCATTCGTTCATAGCAGGACAAGTCTTAGCGCATATTTTGCATTCTATACATTTACTATGATCAATAACAGGTGACAAAAATCCCTCGCTGCTTTTTTTCATTTCTATTGCATTTTGAGGGCAGACAGCATAGCACGCCCCACAGCCGGTGCAGTTTTCACTTTTAAGATCTGCCACCGTTACAGGGTCTTCAACTTTTGTAGGCAATACTTTTTCTTCCGGCTTATTTTCATCTGTTGGCGGCTGTTCAGGATTTTCAAAAAATGCGTGCTTTGCAGCGGCAAGTGTTCTGTATATTCTGCCCTTTTTATTCATATGCCCAGATACTCCTTCCAAAATTCTTCCGAAGTCATAACAGAAAATGCTTCAGCATATGTTCTGTCTACAGTTTCATGGTGCTTATTATAATTTTTCATGACCTTTCTGTAACGCTTTATAAGCTTGAAACAGCGGCGGCGGTTTATTCTGCGAACGCACGCAGTTTCGTCCTTTTCATTTATTGCCACAAGCATTTTCCTGCGGAAGTTCTTTCCGGGAACGAAGAACCAGTCAAACGATATTATCTCCGGCCAACGCCTGAGGAATATACCCGGCAGCAAGTGACCGTTTATGGTAAGCACATATATAGCTTTCTTTATGATGTTCAGCCTTGTGTAGCTGTAGGCATCTGCTTTTGAAAGGTTATATTCAGCCGGCAGGTCTGCATACGGCACAAGTTTATCGTTCTTTGCCGAATGTTCTTTAAGGCACTGCTCACCCGAAAGCTTTTTTAAATAGTCGGGACCTTTCATATAGTCGTCAATAGCATCAATTATCTGCTCGGCGTTATTATAAGCAAACCTCGTCAGTTCTTTCCAGAACAGCGTTTTCATACGCTTTATAAAATCAACATCGCCGCAGATATTGCTTGCCGACTGAATTATAAGGCTGTTTCTGTGCACCTGATAAAGCTCCATAGCGGCATTGAATTTGCCTGCAAAGCCAACGTGCCAAATGCATATGCCGTTCAGTGTCAGAAACCTTGCCTTGTTGCGTATGCTGAACTCAACATCATCGCCCCTAACAAACACAGGCAGCGGCAGACCTTTCGCCTCTATAGCTTTTACAGGTATGCAGCAGAACCACCAGCCTGCGTACATATCCTCGCAGACTCTTTTAGCCATTTGGTCGTTTTTGATCAGCGATTCCACCTTGCGCATATCAAGGCTCTTTTTCAGCGGCCCGTATGAACCGTCCCCCTTGTGAACATAACCTACGTCCTCATACTGCGTATATCTTTCGTCGTAGTCAAACATTGCGCCGCTTACAAAGCAGTCGGCAAATTCGGGCTTTACTATTCTAAGCAGATAAAACGTTCTGAAAATGCTTTCGGGCATCACCATAACGTCGTCGTCCATAAGCAGAACGTGGGTAGGCTTGTTTTCCATATGCAGCGATTCTATCATGCCTCTGGTAAAGCCGCCTGCACCGCCAACGTTTTGATTCGGGTGAACTTTAAGGTTCTCGCTGTCATACTGCGAAGGGTCAAGTGTTCTGCCGTTATCCATTATATGAACAAACAGTTTGCCGTTCATATCGGTATCTTTATTAAGAATACTATCTTTAAGAAGCTTTATATTGTGCTTTATAAAGGCTTCTTTTTTAAACGTTGTTGAAACAAGCGATATGCTTATATCTCTTATATCGCTCTCCTCTATATCGGCATAATATGCAGCGCCGTATATCCGCATTTCTTCTGTAGCAGTTATAGTGAATGAAACAAGCGGCTTGTCGGTATCGGGAATATCAATAAACACCGTGGTTTTTTCTTTGCTTGCAAGGGGCTGCTGCAGCAGAACAGAATAGTTAACGTTCTTTGAATTGCTGAAAACTTCGGTAAATTCAATAGAGCCCTTGCCCTTGAAAGTTATGCCGAACTTAAAACTTTTAGCCGCTGTATGTTCTTTAAGATAGCCTACTTGCAGGCAGTTGAAATAAGAAGTAAAATCAACGCACTTATATTTTGTTAATATATGGCTGTTATCTTCAGCATCATATATGATATGTGTCATTTTTTGAGTCATGGCGCTTCTGTGCATAAGCTCAGAATACTCACGCAGGTTGGCATCAGCATCATACTGCATTATGACATTTTGCAGTTTTATAGTTGTTTCCGACATTTTTACATCTTCCTTTCTTTTCTACTGCTTGTTGGCTGCATTCATCTGTTCTCTCTTTTTTCTGATATTTTCAGCCTGTTCGTTAAGAGCCTTTTCAGCCTGAGCGCGTTTCTTGCGTTCCTCAGCTTTTATAGCTTCTATATTTGTTTCATACTCATCACAAATTTCCTTTGCATCTCCTATTTTAAGCACCTTGCCGTGGTTGAGCCAGATCGCCTTATTGCACATGGCGCGAACCTGCTGCATATTGTGCGAAACAAACAGCAGTGTTGTACCTGTTGAAAGCATTTCGTTCATTTTATTCATACACTTTTTTCTGAACAAAACGTCGCCTACCGAAAGCACCTCGTCAACAATAAGTATATCGGGCTGCACTATAGTGGCTACCGAAAATCCCAAGCGCGATTTCATACCTGAAGAAAAGTTCTGCACAGGAGAATCGAGAAAATCTTCCAGCTCAGAAAACTCAACTATCTCGTCAAATTTGCTGTCTATAAACTTTTTATCATAACCCAAAAGGCAGCCGTTAAGATATATATTTTCCCTTGCGGTAAGTTTAGGGTCAATGCCTGCGCCAAGCTCTATAAGAGAAGCCACAGTACCCCTTACCTCAACACTGCCCTTATAGGGCTTCAGTATCTTGCTTATTACTTTCAAAAGTGTAGATTTGCCGCTTCCGTTAGTGCCTATTATAGCCCATGATTCGCCCTTTTTTATATGCAGTGAAACATCTTGCAGAGCTAAAAACTCCTGAAACATTAGCTGATGCTTTACAAGCTTTACAAAATACTCTTTAAGATCGTTTATTTTTTCTGTAGCTTTATTAAACCTTACGGTAACATCATTTACATCTATAATGTATTCACTGTCGCCGCTCAGCAGCTCCGAATTACTGTTTACCATTTATATGTTTACCTCTCTATATCAGATATACAGGATAAACTTATCCTGCGAGCGTTTAAAGAAAAATGTTCCTATTGCAAACATTATTATAGCATATATCATGCCCAAAATAAAATCCCACTGATTTACCACTGCCCAGTAAGGAACATTTTCAATTCCGGGCACCCACACGAAATACCTGAACTGCTTGATATAGATGTACAGCGGATTCAGATTTTCTATAATAAATGCAAGATATTTTGCATAAGGCAAAGAACCCTCGGCTATCTGTCTGTCTGCCTTTTCAAAGAACATACCTATATCATAAAATATTGCTGAGCAGTACAGCCACATTGTAACAAACGCATTATAGATGTATCTTATATCGCGGAAGAAAACGTGCAGCTGCGCTAAGAAAAAGCCAAGTCCAAGCGCAAAAATATACGATTGTATTATAGGTATTATTATGCCGATATTCCAAAACGAGAATATTACCCTGCCCTCCATAAAAGAGAACACGACCATAACTATTACCAGCGCGCCAAGGCTGAATACAAAATCCACCATTGTAGATGTAACTTTTGAGAGTGGGAACATATATTTTGGCACATACGTCTTTTTCAGCAGCGAGCTGTTATCGGTTATAGCGCCCAGCGCCTTGCCGACCGAATTATTGACAAACTCAAACATTGTTCGTCCTGCAAGCAAATATATCGGGAAGAGCGCGAGATTTCTCTGGAACAAAAATGAGAATACGACCGCCATTATGATCATTATCAGCAGCGGATTGAGAACGCTCCATACATATCCCAGAAAGCTTCTTCTGTACTTTAGTTTAATGTCCCTAGCGACAAGCTGATAGAGCAGGTCTTTGTACTTGAACGTTTCCCAGAAAGAGCCTTCCTTTGGTTTGAATTTCTGCAATAAAGATGACATTTCTGTCATGCCTCCTGTTTTAGTTGAAATCGTGGTTGCCCCTTATTTTGTTGTATATCTTTGAGGCAAGTATCTTATCGAATGTTTTCTTGCCGATGTGAAGTCTGTTCATCAGCAAAAACGCATTATACTGTTTTTTTGCAAACTCATATGCCTTGGGCATTTCATTTTTTGCGCGCAGCATTATCTCCTTAGCAGCAGCCCTGCCCTCTTTCCTGTCGTCGTCTACAAGGAGCATGGTGCGAAAATAGCTTAGCATAAGCCCCTGCGTTTTCATGCAAAAATAATCTCTGCCGCGGCAGCCTTTTTTTAGGTGCAGGTTTTTATACTCGTCAATAAGCCTGTTTATAACTGTCTTTGTATGACCTGAGCGTTTAAGCTGGTTTGCCTCAGAAACGCTTTGTTCAACGTCGCCCACGCGGTAGTCATATAAAAACATATCAAACGGCGTAATGCTTTTTGCATAGCAGCACGGCAGTGTGGCATACTCGTGGTCTTCATAGAAAACGTGCTCTGAAAGCTGCATACCATACTTTTTATAAAATGCCGTGTTATATGTGATACCGTGGAAGGTAAGGCTTCTGTCAAAAGACTTCCAGTTTTTCATTATATATATGAAGTCATACGCCTTGAAAAACTTTGGCGGATAGCTTCTCCAGTTCTTTATCTCGCCTGTAGATGCGTCAACGGTGTGGTGGTGAGTGAGAACAACGTCGCTGTCACACTGCTCCAGCAGCGAAACGTATTCTTTGAGGTTCTGCGTTTCCACCCAATCGTCGGCATCTACTGCTTTTATATACTTGCCGCACGCCGCAGCAATGCCCGTATTCAGCGCACCGCCGTGACCTTTATTTTCCTGCGATATAACGCGGAAACTCTGCGGATACCTTGCGGCATAGTCAAGCGCGATTTTCTCTGTATTGTCTAAAGAACCGTCGTTTACTGCTATTACCTCTATTTTATCAAGTACATCGCTGTCTATAAACGACATAAGGCACTTATCTAAAAATTTATCGCAATTGTAAGAGGGCACTATAAAACTGACTATCTTGTCCACTTCATCACTTCCTTTGCCTAGGCTGACGTTTTATCTTGTTTTCTAAAATGCCTTTGAATGTGGCGGCAAGCGCTTTGCCTGCGGAAATTTCAAACTTTTCATGCTTTTTAAGCACATAATACACTGCATAGAGCGATGAGAGCCAGAAGCCTAAAATATATCTTGTCGTAGCGCCGCGCTGCTCAAAAAAGCTTTCATCAAAGCCGCCAAACCATGTTGATTCGGTTCTTTGCACACGGGCAATCTCAAACGGCACATAGTATATTTTAAGCCCTGCCCTTTGGCAGTCGAGCAAAAATTTCAGTTCTTCCTGCGCGCCGTTGCCCGAGCCTGCGCCCAAAAGCTCGTCAAACCTCACGCCGCTTTCAATGAGCGAGCTTCTTCTGAACGAAATCTGCCACGAAGCCACGTGCATTGTCTGCGGAAATTTGAGCCGCATCACCTTATTCGGAAAAGTTTGTGGCTTGTCCGCAACGTTGCCGCCCTCGTCTGTAACTTTAAATATAATAACATCAGCCTGCGGCAGCATATTATAGGCACGGCATATCTTCTGCCGATAATTTTTGCAAAACTTTTCATCATCATCAGAAATCATACATACATCAGCGGTGGCTTTGTCTATTGCCATATTGCGGCTTTTGGTAAGTCCGCGCTCGGTAACGCTATACATTTCAGCGCTGCCGAAAGGTGTTTTTATGCTCTCTGAAGCGGTCGTGTCGCACTGATTTACAACCACCGCGCTGCCTGTTATTCCCAGTTTCTCAACAATGCTCATATCCTTCTGATACATACAAGAAACCAGCATTTGCAACGACAAAGGTTTATTATTACAATTAAGAATAAAAAACATCACCTTTCTGAAAAATCGCCAAACAGACATACTTACCGAGTATATATTATTTATTTTACCATATTGTCGGTTTTATGTCAAGCAAATCGACCTAATTCCTGCCAATTCGTTATTTGGCGTAAAAAAGTGATGTTAAACCGAAAGTAATTGTACATTTTTATAAAAACAAGCCGCTCAGTATAAACTGCACGGCTTATAAATATTGTATTCTTTTGAATTTCAGACTATCTTCTTGCCTTCAAACTCAACGCGCTTTTTCAAATCTTTCATAAGGTCATCAAACTGCTTGGGGTCAAGCGACTGGTCGCCGTCGCACCACGCTTTTGCAGGGTTATTATGCACTTCTACCATAATGCCGTCAGCCCCGGCAGGTACGGCGGTTTTTGCAAGTGTGGGAACCATCCACGAAAGACCTGTAGCGTGGCTGGGGTCTACTATAACAGGCAGGTGCGTAAGCTTTTTAAGCATGGGAACAGCCGAAATATCGAGGGTATTTCTTGTTTTGGTCTCAAACGTTCTAATGCCCCTCTCGCAGAGGATAACGTTGTTGTTGCCGCCTGCCATTATATATTCCGCGCTCATAAGCCACTCCTGAATGGTGTTGGCAAGACCTCTTTTCAGAAGTATCGGCTTATCGCACTTGCCGAGCTCTTTGAGCAGATTGAAGTTCTGCATATTTCTTGCGCCGACCTGTATAACGTCTACGTCAGCGAACATATCAAGCGTGTTTATATCCATTATTTCGGTAACTACAGGCAGACCGACTTCCTTTTTGGCAAGGAGCAAAAGCTCAAGTCCTCTGCCCTCAAGTCCTTGGAAAGAATACGGCGAAGTACGCGGTTTGAATGCGCCGCCGCGAAGAAGCGTTGCGCCGCTTGCCTTTACGTCTCTTGCTACCTCGGTCATCTGCTCTTCGGTCTCGACCGAGCAAGGCCCTGCGATAACGCTGAAAGTGCCCTCGCCTATCTTGGTCTTGCCCGAAATGTCAACAATAGTATCCATAGGGTGGAATTTGCGGTTTGCGGCCTTGTAAGGCTCTGAAATTCTCTTTACGTCCTCTACAAAAGGAAGCGCCTGAATTGTGCCTATATCCAGCCTAGAAGTATCGCCTACAAGACCTATTATAGTGGTGTGTTCGCCTGCGCTTATATGTGTTTGCAGACCGTCGCTGTGCAGCTTTTCTACAAAGCTGTCAACGTCCTCCTGCTTTGTTGCGTTGTTAAGTACGATTATCATATCATCATGACCTTTCTTTGAAATAATTTAGCGCTTTTAAGCTTTTATGCATTAAAGTATACACCCGTTTTGCCCGTTTGTCAAGGGCTTTTGAGCATTTTAAGCAGTTTACACAATTTTTTATCAACCAACATATTGACAGTTCGCATTTTTGTATAGTATAATAATATTCAGGTACACACTATATTAAAGGCAAGAGGGGCGGTCGTATGAAAGATATGATAATTTACAGCGGCGATACCCTGAAAGCCCATATCCTGCAAGCCCTGAGCGGCATAAACACTGAAAGAGACATATCCGAAGCATTGCATAAATATATTACCTCGCCAAACGACAGAAGGGTTTGCTGCCTTTACGGTCTGCTCTTTACGGGGAAGACTACGATGATGCTTCAGCAAATACGAAAGATTGCTGACTTTGGCAAATGCCTTTTTATAAAATGCGGCTATGGCTGCACCATGATGCAGCTGCGTGAGGCAATAGATTCATGCCCCGAGGCGCAGTATATTTTTGTTGACGAAGTGACCAAGGCGCAAGACTTTATAAGTGCAAGCAGCGTTCTTGCAAACAAATATGCGGCAGAGGGCATAAAGGTCGTTTTGACAGGAGACGACTCCTTCACGATCTTTCTTGCAAAAGGCGGCGAATTATACGACAGGACAAGGCTTATCCATACAACATATATACCCTTTAAAGAGTACAGCAAGCTGACAGGCAAAGGGCTGACGGAATATATAAAATACGGCGGTGCATTATCGAATGTTTTTCGCAGCGCAGATACAACGAACGAATATATAAATTCAGCCGTGATTTTAAATATTATCAATAGTCTTAAAAAATGGAATGACAGAAAATACACCGCGCTGAGAAAGATAGCTGACATCGATCTGCCCTCGTTTATAAGTAAAATCATTGAAATCATCGGCAGCGATATGACGGATAATGACCCAGATTGTGTCAGGGCAGTAATTGAATATCTTAACGACATAGATTTTCTGTATAAGCTGCCAACCCTCGGCGGCAGGCAGGAGTATTTATTTACGCAGCCGGGTATGATGTACCGTCGGGCGCGTGAGGCGGATTTTAGTGAAGAACAGGCTGTTTGCAGCGGTATTTTAGAAGATATAATTTTATATCAGACCGCAAAAGATACAGAAGATTCAGATGATATTTTCGTATCGAGATATGGCGGCGGTGCCGGAAAAGATACTGCAATATATATCTCAAATTTTGCAAAAAAGACTTCGTGCCTGATAGAAGCCGCTCTGTCAGAACATCACGTTACACATCTGACCGATGAGGCGTTTTGCAGCGGTTTTGAAAGAAAATCGGGAACAGAAATATCGGCGAAAGTTGTTATATATAACGGAGAAACAAAATTCACCGAGCAGAAAATGATTTATATAGCCGCAGAAGAATATCTTCTTCATTCAAAAGAACTGATAAAAGCATTGACTGAAAATGTTATATCGGATAAAGAAAGTTTCAGCAAAGCTATAGCAAGCATTTGAATATTACATCTATAAAATTTTTAGGATAGGAGCGTTTAAAATGAGAAAAACCAAAATAGTTTGCACCATAGGGCCTGCGACAGACAGCGATGACATTCTGCGCGAGCTTATGAAGGCAGGAATGAACGTTGCGAGGTTCAATTTTTCACACTCAAATTATGAGGAGCATGAGCGGAGGTTTCATCAGATAGTAAAGCTGCGCGAGGAGCTGAAACTGCCTATAGCCACTTTGCTGGACACAAAAGGCCCTGAGATACGTCTGAAAACATTCAAGGACAACAAGCCCGTTGAGATACATGACGGCGACCTTTTCACGCTGACGACCGAGGACGTTGAGGGCACGGCGGAAAAATGCTCTATAACATTTATGGGGCTGCCAAAGGACGTAAAGCCGGGCAACAAGATACTTATAAACGACGGCGTTATTGACCTGACGGTAGAAAAAATAAGCGGCTGCGAGATTATTTGCAGGGTAATTCACGGCGGAACGGTATCAAACAACAAGGGCGTTAATGTGCCGGGTGTTATGCTGTCTATGCCGTACATCAGCGACAAGGACATGAAAGACCTGCAATTCGGCGCAAAAATGGGCTACGACTTTATTGCGGCTTCGTTTGTGCGCACGGCTGCGGATATAAACTATCTGCGAAACTTTACACACAGCTTGGGCTGGTACGAACCGCGCATTATCGCGAAAATAGAAAATGCCGACGGTGTTAAAAACATTGACGAGATACTTCAGGCTGCTGACGGCGTTATGATAGCGCGCGGCGACATGGGCGTTGAGATACCGTTTGAGCAGATACCTGCCATACAGAAAGAGATAATCTCAAAGGCATACAACGCAGGCAAGCAGGTAATAACCGCAACGCAGATGCTGGAATCGATGATAAACAATCCGCGCCCAACAAGAGCCGAGATAACCGACGTTGCAAACGCTATTTACGACGGCACATCGGCTATAATGCTCTCGGGCGAGACTGCGGCAGGCTCGTTCCCTGTTGAGGCGGTGAAGACCATGGCTTTGATAGCGGAGACTACCGAGAACGACATAGACTACAAAAACAGCTTTATAAAGCGCGACCCGAACTACTCGCCCTCGGTGACTGATGCCATTTCTCACGCGACTGTTACCACCGCGCACGACCTTGGCGCACACGCGATAATAACCGTTACAAAGGGCGGCGGCACTGCGCGAATGATCTCAAAATATCGTCCGTCATGCCCGATAATAGGTCTGACGACCGATGAGACCACCTGCCGCCAGATGAATATGTCGTGGGGCATAATACCCTCGCTTATCTCGGAGCAGGAGAACACCGACGACCTTATAAGAAACGCGCTTGAAGTTTCGGTACAGGAGGGACTTATAAACACGGGCGACCTTGTGGTAATTACCGCAGGCGTGCCGCTGGGCGTATCGGGCAACACAAATCTTCTGAAAGTGCAGACTGTCGGCGAAGAATTCATATAAAAACAAAATGCCCCTGTCGGCAAAAGAGTCGGCAGGGGTTGTTTATACTTATCAAAAAGAACATATGTTCCACATGGAACATTTTATTCGCCAAGCTTTTTAAGTATGATCTCTTTCATCATGCCGGGGTTAGCCTTGCCCTTTGAGGCTTTCATACACTGACCCACAAGATAGCCGAGTGCGTTGGTCTTGCCGTTTTTATAGCTTGTTACAGACGGCTCGTTCTCGGCAAGCACCTTATCTGCAAGCGCTTCAAGTTCCGATGTATCGGACACCTGTGCAAGACCCATATCGTCTATAAGCTGCTTTATAGGCTTATCCTCGGCGACTATTATCTCAAATATCTTTTTGCCCGAAGCGGTAGATATAGTATTCTTCTCAATATAACCGATAAGCTCGGTCATTTTTTCGGGGGTTAGCTTTGTTTCGCCAAGCGTTTTGCCCGTTTCGTTAAGATACTTTGAAATATCGCCGAGCAGCCAGTTTGCGGCTATTTTAGGCGAGGCTCCGCCCTTTTGCGTGCACTCGTCAAAGAAGTTTGCCAGATCTACATTCTCAGCAATAATAGTGGCATCTTGCTGCGGCAGACCAAGCTTTTGCACATAGCGAAGTATCTTCTGCGTGGGCAGTTCGGGAATCTGCGCTTTAAGCTCCTCTACCCTTTTTTCATCTACAGAAATAGTGAGCAGGTCGGGCTCGGGAAAATAGCGGTAGTCGTGGGCATCTTCCTTAGTTCTCATTGAAACGCTTATGCCTTGTGCATCGTCCCAGCGGCGTGTTTCCTGAACGACCGTTTCGCCTGCCTCCAGAGCGGCAATCTGGCGTTTCTGCTCATATTCGATTCCGCGCACGGCAGCAGAAAAGCTGTTGACGTTCTTCATCTCAGTCCTCGTGCCGAACGGCGTACCCTTTTTATGAACAGAAACGTTTACGTCGCAGCGGATCGAGCCTTCCTGCATTTTACAGTCACATATGTCAAGATAGCTGAGTATTGACTTGAGCGTTTCAAGGTATGCCTTAGCCTCGGCGCTGCTGCGCATATCGGGCTCGGAAACTATCTCTATAAGCGGCACACCGCAGCGGTTGAGGTCAACGAGCGAGCTGCCCTCAAAGCTGGTAGCGTGCAGAAGCTTGCCTGCATCTTCTTCAATGTGTATTCTCGTAATGCCTATGCGCTTGCTCTCGCCGTTTACCAGAATATCTACATAACCGTTCTCGCAAAGGGGTATATCAGACTGCGATATCTGGTAAGCTTTAGGCAGGTCGGGGTAGAAATAATTCTTTCTGTCCTGCTTGCACACGCGGTTTATTTTGCAGTTCAGCGCGTGACCCATTTTTATTGCATAGTCTACCACGCGCTCGTTAAGCGTTGGCAGTGTGCCCGGCAGAGCCATACATATAGGGCATACTTCGGTATTTACTTCTATGCCGAATTTGTTTTTGCAGGAACAGTATATCTTAGATTCGGTGCTGAGCTCTGCGTGAGTTTCAAGACCGATAACTACTTCATATTCGTCATTCATTTTAAGCACTCTCCTTTCGCGGCATCAAAGCGCAGGTGCGGCAAAACCGCCGACCAGTTTTTCATACGCATACGCGGCGCCGAGAATTTTATCCTCGCAGAAGCTGTCGCCTATGAGCTGCAAACCTACGGGCATATTGCTTCTGTCCATACCGCACGGCAGGCTTACCGCCGGCAGACCTGCTATATTTACGGTAACTGTGCATATATCGCAGGCGTACATTTTCAGAGGGTCGTCAATATTCTGACCTATTTTGCAGGCTGTGAAAGGGGCTGTCGGGGTTGCTATAACGTCTACCTCGTTAAATGCGGCTTTGTACTCCCCTGCTATCTTTCTCTGCATAAGCCTTGCCTGCTTGTAATACGCATCATAATAGCCTGAACTTAAAACAAAGGTGCCAAGCATTATTCTTCTTTTTACCTCGCTGCCAAAGCCCTCGGAGCGCGTTTTTTCGTACATATCAACCAGATCTGTGTAATCTTTTGCCCTGTAGCCGTATCTTACGCCGTCAAATCTTGCAAGGTTTGAAGATGCCTCTGCCGAAGAAATAATGTAATACGCAGGCAGAGCATACTTAGCAGACGGCAGCGAAATTTCGCACACCTTTGCGCCTGCTTTTTCAATCTCGTGCACGGCGTTCATAACGGCAGTTTTTACATCATCATCAATAGCCTCGCCGAAGTATTCTTTGGGTATGCCTATTTTAACGCCGCTCACGTCTCCTGTAAGGCTGTCGGCAATGCTTGCATGCTCTCTGACTGCCGAAGTTGCGTCCATTTTGTCACGACCGCAGATAATATCCTGAACCATGGCAACGTCTTTAACGCTTTTGCCTATAGGGCCTATCTGGTCAAGCGAAGAAGCGAACGCCACAAGACCGTATCTTGAAACGCTGCCGTATGTAGGTTTAAGACCTACAACACCGCAGTTTGCAGACGGCTGACGTATAGAACCGCCCGTATCAGAGCCGAGGGCTACTATTGCCTCTCTTGCCGAAACGGCTGCGGCAGAACCGCCCGAAGAACCGCCGGGCACTTTATCAAGGTCAAACGGGTTGTGCGTTACATTAAAGTATGAATTTTCGGTAGATGAACCCATGGCGAACTCGTCCATATTCAGCTTGCCGAGCAGCACCATGCCGTTAGCCTTGATCTTCTCTATAACCGTTGCATCAAACGGCGGAACATAGTTTTCAAGCATTTTTGAAGCGCAGGTGGTCTTTATACCCTTGGTTGAGATATTGTCTTTTATGCCTATGGGTATGCCTGCAAGCTTTGGCAGTTTTTCGCCGCCCATACGCTTGTTATCGACTGCTTTTGCCTGCTCTAAAGCTTCTTCTTCGTTCACGGTAAGATACGCTTTTACCTTGCCGTCAACGCTGTTTATTCTGTCTATTACAGACTGTGTCAGTTCGCAGGAGCTTATCTCTTTGCTTTCAAGCTTTTGCGAAAGCTGCGCTGCTGTCATTTCATAAAGTTCCATACTGCCGACCCCCTATTCTACCGTTTTAGGCACAACAAGGCAGCCTGCCTTTACCTGCGGAGCGTTCTGAAAAAGTTCATCACGGGTAAATTTGCCTGTTTCAGCTATGTCTTTGCGCAGCTGCATAACGTTGTTTTCGTCAATAGCAAGGTCTTCGCCCAGCTGCGGCAGGGTGTTCACCATGTCAACAATGCCTTTCATTTCATTTTCAAACTTTGCAAACTCGTCATCGCTTATTTTAAGGCGCGACAGCTTTGCGATATGCCTGATGTCGATATCCATAAAACATTCCTCCGTGTTTATTTTGTCATTTCAAGAAATTCTTCCTCGGTTATTATCCTTATACCCAGCTGCTGAGCCTTTACAAGCTTGCTGCCAGCATCCTCGCCTGCAAGAACATAATCGGTATTTTTAGAGACCGAGCCTGCCGCCTTGCCGCCGAAGCTCTCAATAATTTCTTTGGCTTCCTGACGTTTCAGAGTCGGCAAAGTGCCCGTAAGCACAAACGTTTTGCCTGCAAAGCGGTCATCTATCTTTTTGCCCTCGTAAACGGTATTCAGCCCGTAAGATATTAACCTGTCCACAAGCTTATTAAAATGCGGCTCTTTAAAGGTATCTACCACCGACTGCGCCATGATCTCGCCAAAGCCGTCTATCTGCGCTATCTCATCGGCGGTCGCGTTTCTGATGCTTTCAAGGCTGCCGAATTTTTCGCACATAAGTTTTGCAGAGGCTTGTCCTATATTGCGTATGCCAAGACCGTAAATCAGCCTGTCAAGACCGTTGTTTTTTGAAGCCTGTATGGCGTTTATCAGGTTTGAAGCAGACTTTTCTTTGAAGTTTTCCAGTGTCAGCAGTTTCTCCTCGGTAAGTTCATAAAGGTCTGCAATAGAGCTTATAAGTCCGCCTTTCAAAAGAGCATCAACAATCGCAGGGCCGAGGCCGTCTATATCCATAGCATTTTTAGATGCAAAGTGCACTATGCTGCGGTGAAGCTGCGCAGGGCATGAGGGGTCTATGCAGCGAATTGCTGCTTCGCTCTCGCTTACTTCAAGCTTACTGCCGCACACGGGGCAATATTCGGGGTATTCAAAATGCGCCTGACTGCCCCTCTTTTCGGAAACGCACAGCACTTCGGGAATTATATCCCCTGCCTTGCGCACACGAATTATATCGCCGACAGCAATATTGCGCTCTATAATAAAGTCGCGGTTGTGCAGCGTTGCCCTTGAAACGCTCGTTCCTGCAAGAAAAACAGGCTCAAACACCGCAACAGGCGTTACCGCGCCCGTTCTGCCAACGTTTAGTTCAACGTCCAAAAGCTTGGTATCCTTTTCTTCGGGCGGAAATTTATATGCCACTGCCCAGCGAGGGTATTTTGCGGTAGAACCGAACACCTCGCGCTGCGCAAGGTCATCAAGCTTTATTACAACGCCGTCTATATCATAAGGCAGAGAAAAACGCTTCTCGCCTATCTTCTCAATTTTAGAGATAATTTCATCGGCTGTAGAAAACACTTCATACTCGGGGATAGCTTTGAAGCCCAGTTCTTTGAGCATATCAAGCGACTGCTTATGCGAAGTTATTTCCTCGCCTTCTATCCTCTGAACATTGAAACAGAATATATCAAGCTTACGTTTTGCGGTAATTCTGGGGTCTTTCTGCCTTAGTGAGCCTGCCGCGGCATTTCGCGGATTTTTAAAAGGCTGCTCGCCATTCAGTTCTTGCTGCTCTACCGCCTGCTCAAAAGCCTTGCGCGGCATATACACCTCGCCCCTGACTTCTATCTGCTCAATATCTCTTGAAAGTTTTAGCGGTATAGCGCCTATTGTGCGAATATTTGCGGTAACATCTTCGCCTATATTGCCGTCGCCGCGAGTAGAGCCCCTTGTCAGCACGCCGTTTGTATATTCAAGAGAGACCGAAAGACCGTCTATTTTAGGCTCAACGCAGAATTTTGCACTTGGCAGTTCTGTCTGCACCCTATCTACAAAAGCGCGCACCTCATCATAAGAAAAAACGTCCTGCAAGCTTTCCATTCTAACGGTATGCTGCACCTTTTCAAAGCCCGAAAGTATCTCTCCGCCTACACGAAGCGACGGGCTGTCCGCTCTTACAAGCTGTGGAAACTGCGCTTCTAGCCTGCGCAAACGGTCGTTCATCATATCGTAGTCATAGTCGTCTATCTGCGGCGAATCATACACATAATACAGCCGCGCATGGTAATTAAGAGTATCGACAAGCTGGTCTATCTCTTTCTTAGCCTCGTTTATATCCATGTTTAACACCCCACTATCCTTATTAGTATAACACGATTTCTTATAAAATGCAAGGTGTTTATTCGGTAAAATACATCTGCGGAACTTCTCCGACGATGACCTTTTGCACCAGCGGCACGCTGCGGCTCACATTTACCGTGATATTTTGCGAGGGCATGACGGCTGCGAACGTGAGCGAAATTTCTGCCGTAAGCGAAAAACAGGTCTGGTTCAAACCTGCTTCTTCAAAGGTGTGGTGTAGCTCTACCTGCGGGCTGCCGACTGCATAAATATCAACTCTTACATCGGGGCCGCTGCCGCTGAAAAAGCTGATGCCCGTAAACGCACCCAGCGGCACTTTTACATAACTTTCAAGGTCGCGCTCTATTTTTGTATTAAGTGAGGCAACAAGGCTTGCTGTTATTTTGCTGACCTGTGCGCTGTCAACACAAAAGCCGGTATCGCTCTCGCAGAGTGTTTTGGAAAGATCAAACTGCGAAAGAACATCTGCCACGGCGCTGTTTATGATATTCTCGCCTATAAGAGAACAGTGGCTTTTACAGATGATGTCGGCATACTGCTTTATTTTATAGTCTGCAAACAAAAACACTGACAAAGTTATCACTGCCGCCAAGGCAAGCACTCTTCTTAAAAGTGCGGTCTTTCTTGAAACATATCTGCGCACGCTATCACCCTATGTATATTATTCACAGCGGCAATTAAGCGTGAAAAGACAAGCAAAAAGCACGCCTTTAAAGACGTGCTCATTCATCGCTTTCATTCATGGTCTTTTCATAAAGGGAATCATAGTCAAAAGTGTAGGTGCGGTAGGCGTTTATCACAACAGTCTCGTTATATGTACTGAGGCGAGGATATTTTCTGCTGTAATTCATATGCACATGACCGTGCACAAAATACTTTGGGCTGTATTTATCTATAAGCTCTCTGAAAACCTCAAAGCCCATATGGCACATATCCTTGCCGTCATGAAAATCAAACATCGGCGCGTGGGTAACAAGAATATCAAAACCGCCGCTGCGCCTTAGCTTCAGTGCCAGTTTGCGAACACGCCTCTGCATTTCCCTTTCGGTATACTGGTGCTCGCCTACGCTGTAGCGCATTGAACCGCCAAGCCCGAGTATCCTGAGCCCATTGTGCACATATATTCTGTCTTCTATGCTGTAGCAGCCTTCGGGCGGCACTGTGGCATAGCGTTCGTCGTGGTTGCCGTGGACATACAAAAGAGGCGCTTTTGCAAAGGTCTCGACAAAAGACAGATAGTGCGGGTGCAGGTCGCCGCAGGCTATTATAAGCTCGATGCCCTCAAGCTGCTCGGGAGTGTAATGATCCCAGAGATAGTCGGACTCCAGATCCGACATGACCATGATCTTCATAGCTTTCTCCTTAGTTTTTAAATTCCTGTACTTTACTTGACTAAATTCGTCTGTGAGTTAAGTCCGTGCTGTTCTACAAATCCTCTGTACTGAGGGGCAAGTTCTTCTACGTCCGGTATACGTCCGACTACGTTATCCAAAAGCCAGTCAAGCTTTATTATTTGGTTGGGAGAAAGTTCTTCATCTGTACCGACGAGTATTTTGCCGCTCTGCGCTCTCATAACGCCTGTGAACGGGGCAAACTCGCCGCTTGTTATTTTTTCGCGTATCATTCTGACAAGTTTTTTAGTGCCGCTGGGCAGCCTTTCTGAACAGGCTACATCTATAGTTCCCGATGACATACCCCAGAAATAGTTGAGCGCCTGAGTTTCGTTTCGGTTGGCGTCATTTTTCCAAGCGCCTATCATTATTGAGTGCACCATTTCTTTATAGAGTATTCCCCAGTTCCACACAGGCGCGGCAAGGCGGAAGGATATGCCGCCATACAGACCATACAGACCAAAACCGCTGTCCTCTGAAAGAGGCGCGTTTATATCGCGGTCGGAGATCAGGTCTATCTGCTTTGAACGGAAATACTTGCAGGGGTCGTGGTCGATAAGAGTAGACCAGTCAAGATACACCAGCGCACGCGGATTTACAAGCTTAACGCCTAGTGCAAAGGCATCTATAGAGGCAGGCGTGCCGAGTATAGGGTAATCGGCAATGTAGCCCACACGCTCGTTTTCGGTCATTGAGCCTGCTATTATGCCTGTTATAAATTTTGCCTCGTATATACGCAGGTAATATGTACGCAGCTGTTTATAGGCGGTATTGAGCGAACAGTTCATTATTATGCTTTCGGGGTGCGCTACCGCCATACGCATACTTACCGCGTGATAGGCAGGCGAAGTTGTGAAAATTACCTTACAGCCGTCTGCAATGGCTTTTTGAATGGTGCTTTCGGCTTCAGCCTCGCTGCACACAAAAGCTTTTGTTTCAATCGCGCTGCCAAACGCATCTTCAATATATCTTCTGCCTATCTCGTGGTTATAGCTCCACGAGGAATTCTGCGGATCTTTAGGATAGAGAAAAGCTATTTTCAAAACGCTGCTGCCCACAAGGGGTATCATCTTTGTAAGAGCGACTTTCTTGCTGTCGTCGGTCGGGTGAAGTATTCGCAGACCGGGCTTTTCATCTGCAAGAACGCGGAACTCATCAAATATGCGATCCATGTGCCTGTCTATCTCGGCAGAAGAGAGCCCTTTCAAAGTATCAAAGCCGTATATCTCTATAAAATGCAAAAACGCATCGCCCGTTGTAAAGGGCAGCCTTTGCCAGTGCTTCTGTATATAGTGTGTTTCAAATGACGAGTAGAGAAAACGCACATCTTTTCGCCTGTCTTCAGACCACAGCGGCGATTTTTCGGTGCCGTCGTCGGCTGGGATAGCTTTTAAAAGTCTTGAATACGAGCCCTGCTGGCTCATAAGAATATCATATATGCCCGTTACCTTATAAAAATCAAGAAAATCGGCATAGACTTTATATTCCTGCTCTTCGGAAGGTTTGGGGAGAATACGCGTAACGGTGGCATCTATCTTTACCGCGCCGTTGAACTTTGAAACGCTGACGCGCTTGTTGCCCTCGACAACGTAAAACCTGTGCATATACTCAAACGCGATTATGGGGTCGCGGACGCCCGTTTGCTGTACGGAATCATAAAGCTCCGACCACTTGTTTGCAAACTCCGTTGAATACGCCAGCAGCGGCATAAAGTTAGATGCGAACGCTGTTGTTCTCTCGGCTGATGCTGTGCCTGCGATAAGCGAGATAGGTATTTCAAGCTGCCCCAGCGGCACTCTGCCGACCTCACCGCCGCCGCGAAGAAGATCTTCTAGCACGGGAAGATACGGATACTGACCTTTTGATATTGCTGCTCTATATTGTTTTTCGGCTGCTTTCTGAGCCTTTAAATAATCTTGATAAGCCATATGTACACCCTTTCAAATTTCGGCTAAGGGTATTATAACACAAGGCTTTTCAAAAATCAACTAAAAGACAATACAAACGATTTAGCAAAAAAGGCTTGTCTTTTGTACAACATAGCAAAGGCAGTATTGAAAATAGCGGCAAAGTGTTATATAATATTTTGT
The DNA here is from genome assembly GCA_947630555.1 of uncultured Clostridia bacterium. GTDB lineage: Bacteria > Bacillota > Clostridia > Oscillospirales > Ruminococcaceae > UBA7477. The sequence continues at coordinate 3,966 of CANRIA010000003.1, read as the reverse complement.
GACGTGAAGCGAAAGTTTTCCGTCTATATATACAGAAGGCGAAAGGAGCTGAGAATATGGAAGACTTGCAGATGATCGATATGCTGTTTGCACGCGATGAAAACGCGCTTGCGGCTATGAAAGAAAAGTACGGCGGCTACTGCGCAAAAATTGCCGTGAACATTCTTGGCAGCGCGCAGGACGCAGAAGAATGTGTAAACGATGCATACGCAAAAATGTGGGCTTCCATACCTCCGCAGAAGCCTTATGATCTGAAAACGTTTTTGGGCAGGACAGTAAGAAATCTCGCTTTGGACAGATATGAAGCGGCAAGGGCAAAAAAGCGCGGCGGCGGTCAGACCGAGGCTGTGCTTGAAGAACTGGCACAGTGTCTGCCCTCCGAATGCGACACCGAGCGCGAAGTTGATATGCGGCATTTGCAGGGGCTTTTAAATGAATTTCTTGGAAGTCTTAAAAAGCAGGATGCGCAGTTTTTCGTGCTGCGGTACTGGTATCTTTACATGATAAAAGATATAGCGCAGAGGTATTCGGTGAGCGAGAGCAGGGTGAAGATGTCGCTGCTGAGGAGCAGAGGCAGGCTGAAAGAGTTTTTGGAGAAAGAGGGTTTTGATATATGAACGAAAAAACTTTGCTTAAAGCCATAGGCGGAATTGATGACAGATTTTTAATGTTTGACACGCAGGAGCAGACCGACAGAAAAAGTATTAAACACGGCGCAGTCTGGGTGGTATGCGCGGCGGCAGCTTTGGCGGTATGCATAGGTGCGGCGGTTGTTTTGCAGCACGGCAGAAATGAAGTTAAAAGCGCTCCCGAGAGCAGCGTAGTGACAAGTGCGGTGACGACATATAAGTCTGAGATCGCATACGAAAAACAATGGAACGAGATGACCGACGAGGAGAGATACACATTATTAGAATACGGCGGCGAAAGCTATGACAGCAGGCTTTCGGCTGTGCCGCAGGAATTTCTGGGCGAAAAGGCAGGCAGTGCGCAGGCGGTTGGGTATGACCTTTTCAATGACAAAAAACACACCCTCGGGTGCGAAGTTTTCGCTATTGACGGCATAGATCAAAACTGCGCTGTGGCGGTGAAATATGACGGTCAGGAAAATGCATATGCGTTTGTGAATGCTTACTACAGACCGCAGACGTTGGGGCAGTTTATTGATGACCTCAGTCTTGAAGAAAACTTGGTGTTCGGCGATATTTACTGCAACTATTTTGAAAACGGCGAGTATGTCAGCATGAAATACACGGGCGCAGACGGCGGCGTAATATGGAATATGCTGCTAAGTGACAGGACTGCCGCCAACGTTTACAGTGACAATGACTGGTACGACGTTAAAATGGATATAGGTGTTGATGTTCCGCTGCTGGGGTACAAAAATATAAGCCTTGGTGTGACGGAGGACGGGTACATTGTTACGAACATTCTGGACACGGGAAAGGCGTTTTACATCGGCAAAGACAAGACGGAAGCGTTTATAAAGTATGTAGAAAGCGAATGCAAAGGAGAAGTGCTGCCGAAAGAAAACGGCGACGAAGCAGTGCCCGAATAGTACAAAAAAGCGGACAGCAAATTAAGCTGTCCGTTGTATTTTTACCACTTGCGTTTTGACGAGGGGCAGTGCGACTGCTTTGCCGCTGCGCGAATCTGAACATAACAGCCGCATTTCATACAAACGCCGCCTACCAGATCATCGCAGGAAAGGCATATATCAAGGCGGCTTTTGTAGATAGCATCATCAGCACGCATTTTTTGCGGCATTATCGCTATTTTTTCTTCTATAAGCTTTGCAGTGTCTTGTCTGCCTGCTTGCTCTAAAAGACAGCGCGTACAAGGTTTGCCGTACTCCATCAGCCTATGATAATGCGAACCACCGAACACGGCGGCACGTTTACGGAAACTTCGCCGTTTGTGCACTTTACTTGCAAAGGCGTGGTATGCACGTTATCGGGATTATCAAAATCGTTTTTGGCATGGACTTCGCCCGTGAGGATACAGCCGCTTGCCTTGGCTGCATTTTCTGCGCCTGCGATATTTACGGTATATTCGTTTTCAAGAGAGCAGTTGGCAAGAGTTACCACTATCTCTCCCCTGTCGTTCACGCTGGCGCTTTGCGAGAATGTGGGAACGCCTTCGGCTGCCTGCTCGTTTTCAATATGCGAATAGATGAGGGTATTTTCCATATGTTCTTTGAACATATCAAACACATGGAAGGTAGGCGTTTTTACAGTTTGCGCGCCCTCGGTGAGAAGCACGGACTGCAAAACATTGACTGCCTGCGCTATGTTTGCCATATACACCCTATCACTGTGGGCATTGAAAATGTTGAGATTTATTGCTGCTACTATGGCATCGCGCATGGTGTTTAGCTGATAGAGGAAAGACGGGTCGGTGCCCGGTTCAACGTCATACCAGCAGCCCCATTCATCTACCACAAGACCTACCCTGTGCTGTGGGTCGTAGCGATCCATAATAGCGCTATGCCGCGTTACAAGCTCTTCCATACGCCATGTGCAGCGCAGGGTGCTGTAATACTCGTCGCTGTCAAACTCGGTAGAGCTGCCTTTATGATCCCAGTTGCAGGTGGGCACGGTATAGTAGTGCATTGAAAGCCCGTTCATCTGCCACGGGCCTATTTTCTTCATGCAGACTTCAGTCCAGTTATAGTCGTCAGCGTTAGGGCCGCAGGCAATTTTATAAAAGCTGTTGCCGCTGTATTCTCTGCAAAAAGTGGCGTAACGTTTGTAATTATCGCAGTAAAATTCGGGTGTCATGTTGCCGCCGCAGCCCCAGCTTTCGTTGCCTATGCCGAGGTATTTAAGCTTCCACGCGTTTTTCCTGCCGTTTTTGCGGCGAAGCTCGGTCATGGGCGAGGTGCCGTCAAAGGTGATGTACTCTATCCACTCCATAAGTTCTCTTACAGTGCCGCTGCCGACGTTTGCGCTTATATAGGGCTGACAGCCGACAAGTTCGCAGAATCGCAGAAATTCATGCGTGCCAAAGCTGTTGTCCTCAGAGACGTGACCCCAGTTATTTACAACGCCTTTGCGCTGAGACTTATCGCCCACGCCGTCTTTCCAGTGATATTCATCTGCAAAGCAGCCGCCAGGCCAACGCAGCACGGAAAGTTTCAGCTGGCGGAAAGCTTCGACAACATCTTTGCGGTAGCCCTCGATATTTGGTATATCGCTGTTTTCGCCGACATAGATGCCGTCGTAGATGCATCTGCCGAGGTGCTCGGAGAAGTTTGAGTATATCTCTTTGTTAATCTTGCTTTTGCGGTCGCGAGGGTTTAAAGTAAGCTTGACATTTTTCATAATAACAGTCCTTTTAGATTTTAATTTGAGTACCCTTTATACAAAGGTTGTAAAACCTGTCAAGAAATTAAAGTTTTCGCTATTAGAGGTTAGAGGTGAGAAGTTAGAGGTTAGAAACGGTTTTGCAGCTTTAGCGCGTGCTTACCATTCCTGCGGTTCAGATAGAGGCAAGAGGCAAGATGTGTGGATTTGTCCGTACTGCGAAATTTACAAAGTACAGTGGGCGTTGAACGCTCTCGCTGAAAAGTTACAATTCAGATACACACAAAGTTGGGATAGAACAGGAAAAAAGCCCGTCACACCGCAAGGTGTGCGCCGCCGACCGTTTTTGGCGGCGAGGGATTTTTTCTGCACTTGCCAGACTGTTCACAGTCTGGCAACGTGTGCGCTCCTGCAGGCTTGCGCGTAAGCGCAAATAATAAACTATGTAAAAAGGGTCTGAAAAAAGTATAACACATATGCTGCCGAAAATCAAGTAAGCATAGTTGCAAAAATTTATATATTATGATATAATATACATAGTTATGTTTTTATTGCATTACATCGGGAGGAAGCATATGGAGAAAAACAAAAAACATCATTTCAGGGCTGACAAAAGTTTGACTGCCACTTTGGTAACGATAATAATAATTTTCGTTTTGCT
>CANRIA010000002.1 GCA_947630555.1 uncultured Clostridia bacterium | reverse complement strand
CGAAAACAGGTGCAGCGTTACGCTGCTGGTGCGGGTAACAGGACTTGAACCTGCACGCCATTGGCAATAGAACCTAAATCTATCGTGTCTGCCAGTTTCACCATACCCGCATATTTAATTTTTATGTATCTGCGTTAGCAGCAGAAGATATTCCAACAATGCAACGCGCCTAAATATATCGTGTCTGTGCATCGAACTTGTTCGACTGCTTCACACATACCCGCATATTTAATTTTTATGTATCTGCGTTAGCAGCAGAAGATACTTCAACAACGTAACGCGACCTAAATCTATCGCGTCTGCCAATTCCGCCATACCCGCATATTAAACTTTTGCATGGTTCGTCAACATTGGTAGAGTATAAATTACATCATTATTATAATACCACATTTACGCCTGTATGTCAAGCGGAGAAGCATTTTTAGCTAAACTATCTTTTGAATACTTTGCAAGCTATAGATTTTGTCTATACATAAGTATCAGCAAATCGTTCTTGCAAATTGCTTTAAAATGTGGTATGATTGTTTTGTCAAAAAGAAAAAGGAGAGTAAATCATGAAAAAACAATTTGCAAAAATAGTATCACTTTTGGCGGCATCTGTTTTGGTGCTTGCATCTTGCGGAAACGGAGACAGCTCTACTGACAGCACAAGCAGTACGACAAGCACTGCCGTTACAGAAGAAAGCGTAGTTCAGGACACTTCTTCAGAAGCGACAACTGCGGAAGTTTCTTCAGAAACATCAGTTTCTTCTTCCGAAGAAGAAACATCTTCGCAAAGCGATGAAAAATATTCTGTTGTGTTTACTGCCGATGATGCGGTAGTCATCAAAGCTAGCACTACCGAGGGCAGTCTTGAAGATGCTCTTAACGCTCTTAAAGATTCAAATGCACTGGACTTTACCGGTTCGCAAAGCGAGTATGGTCTGTACATAGAATCTGTAAACGGCAGAACGGCAGATGCGGCTAAGAACGAATACTGGGCAGTATATACCACTTTGACCGAAATTGACGGCGTAAGCTATTCAAGCGCAGAATACGGCACATACGACTATGACGGTACCGAGTGCGCGAGCGCATCGTTCGGTGCATCGGGTCTGCCTATGGTTGAGGGCGAACTGTACGCAGTCGTGCTTGCTGCATATTGATGACCGTTAAAGAAATTGCGCGCTGTGCGGTGATGACCGCGCTTTTGATCGCCGTGCAGTATGCGCTTGGCTTTGTTTCGGGCGTTGAACTTGTGACAGCGGTGTTTTCGGATTTCTGCTTTGTGTTTGGGGCAAAAAGCGGCGTGCTTACGGCTGTTGCGTTTTCGCTGCTGCGGTGTATCATCTTTGGCTTCGTGCCGAATGTAATAGTGCTGTACCTTGTTTATTATACGCTTTTTGCAGTAGTCTTTGCGCTTTTGGGAAAATGCAGGATACCGCTGTTTGTAAATATCATACTGCTTGCCGCTATGTCTGCCGCCAGCGCATATACTGCGATAAAAGGCTTAAAAGTAAGCATAATGTATAAGCACAAAGTAACGGTCTTGCTTTGGGTGATGTGCGCCCTATTTGCCGCACTGCTTGTATTTGGTATTTTTGCGATGAAGAAAGCCGCTGCACGGCAAACAATTACAGTATGCACTTTTGCAGCAGTGATGACCGTTATGTTCACGCTGCTGGACGACGTTTTAACGCCGCTTATTATGGGTTATTCCAAAGAAGCAGCCACAGCGTATTTTTACAGCAGTTTTCTTGCAATGCTGCCGCAGACTGTATGTGCTGCGGTGAGCGCTTTTGTACTTTTTATACCGCTTAAAAAAGCCTTTGAAGCGGCAAAGAAAATATAGAGGTGTGTAAAATGAAGATAGACGAGATACTTTCAAAAAAGCGTACACTTTCTTTTGAAGTGTTTCCGCCGAAAAAGAGCGCAGAAGAAAAGGACGAGCTTTTAAATACTATAAAACGTCTGAAAGAGCTGAATCCCGATTTTATCAGCGTAACATATGGCGCAGGCGGAACTAACGCAGGCATAGCGGCTGAAATTTCGGGCTGTATAAAAGATATAGGCATAGAGCCGCTTGCACATATAACGGGAGGCCCCAGCAGTCCCGAGGATATTGACAAACTAACTCAGCGGCTTAAAGCTTTGGGCGTTGAAAATATTCTTGCTCTGCGCGGAGACAGACCGGTTGACCACGTTGGCGATTACTGCAAATATTTTCCTCACGCCACCGACCTTATGGAATATATCGGCGATAAATTCTGCATGGGCGCGGCGTGCTACCCCGAAGGGCATATTGAATGCAACACCCTTAAAGACGATATAGTGAACTTAAAGAAAAAGCAGGAGCTTGGCGCAAAGTTTTTAATAACGCAGATATTTTATGATAATTCGTACTATTACAGGCTTGTGCACGAGGCGAGCAAAATGGGCGTTACCGTGCCTATAATACCGGGCATAATGCCGCTGATAAGTGCGAAAAATATTGCAAGAATAAAATCAATGTGCGGTTCAACTATCCCTCTTGATTTCAGGAACATGATAGAAACATATTCTGACCACCCAAACGTTATGAGGGAGATAGGGCTGAACTACGCAGTTTATCAGATAATTGACCTTATCGCGAAAGGTGCGCCGGGAATACATCTTTACATCATGAACAAAGCCGACACGGCAATAGAAATTTGTGAAAGGCTGAAAAATGTATTCAATGAATTATTCTGACATAGAAAAAATAAAGCCGCAGATATACAAGTATCTCGGCTTTTACGGCGTTGAGGCAAACGAGCAGACAGATGCACTTATCACGCACTGCATATCTCAGCTTGAAAAAACAGCGCAGTTCAATTATATTTATATGAGTTTTGAAAATACGCCCGAATTCCTGCAAAAAGAGCCTTATATTGACTTTTTGCAGGGCGCAGGCGGCGTTATACTTTGTGCTATGACCTTAGGCATACAGACCGACAAACTTATAGAGCGCCTTTTCAGAACGGATATGTCAAAAGCAGTTGTAATGGATGCCACCGCAAGCGCGTATCTTGAATATTTGTCTGACGGGTATGAAAAAACGCTCGGCGACGACCTTAGTTTTCGTTTTTGCCCGGGTTACGGCGGCAGCACGGTAGAAGATCTGAAATATATTTTTGAACTTATACACCCCGAAAAGATAGGCATAACGCTTAACAAAAGAAACTTTATGCTGCCTGCAAAGTCAATGGCAGGCATTATAGCTATAGGCAAAAAGAGCAGAAAAAGCTGCAAAGGCTGCATAATGCTCAAAGACTGCAAATTTTTGAACGGAGGCACAAAATGTTACGAGCAAACGCAGGTAAAGTAATAGTTTTTGACGGCGGCTTTGGCAGCGAACTGGAGCGGCTGGGGCTGTCGGGCGGCATACCCGAAGAACTTAACATAACCGCCGCTGACAAAATTCAGTCGATCCACCGTTCATATTCGTGTGCAGACATAGCAACCACTAATACTTTCGGCTTGAATCCTATAAAGTATCATGGCAGGTATTCTCTGCGTGAGATAGCGCAAAAAGCGGTAGAAAACGCAAGGGCTTCGGGCAACGCCGTCTTTTTTGATGTAGGCCCTACAGGCGCTATGATGCAGCCTATGGGCGAACTGTCTTTTGAAAAAGCGTATGATGCTTACAAGCAGGTAGCAGAAATTTCACGCGATATTGCAGACGGCTATATTGTAGAAACTTTTTCTGATCTTTACGAGGCTAAGGCGTGTATACTTGCTCTTAAAGAAAATTCTAGCCTGCCTATATTTGCAACTATGACATTTGACAGTACGGGAAGAACGCTGACAGGCTCTACACCCGAAATAGTGGCAAATACGCTTACAGGGCTTGGTGTTGATGCTCTTGGTGTTAACTGCTCTTTGGGCCCTAAAGAACTTATGCCGATAGTAGAGCGGCTGCTTGCCTCTACAAACCTCCCGATAATAGTTCAGCCCAACAGGGGATTGCCCGTGCTTGAAAACGGCAAAACGGTCTACAAACTTTCCTGCGATGAGTTTGAAGAATATGTAGAAAAAATGGTCGATATGGGTGTTGCAGTAATAGGCGGCTGCTGCGGCACAACGCCCGAATTTATAGAGCGCATTTCTAAGTTTTCGGGAAAAGATGTTGTCAAGCGAGAGTATACGCCCAAAACCATTGTAAATTCAGCAAACATAAGCTGCGAGATAGACGGCGTTAAAATATGCGGCGAAAGGCTTAATCCTACAGGCAAAAAGGCTCTTAAAGAAGCGCTGATAAACCGCGATCTCGATCACCTTGTTGATGAAGCTATAAAACAGCAGGACTGCGGCGCTGATATTCTCGATGTAAATGCAGGTCTGCCGCAGATTGACGAAAAAACGCTATTGCCTGATATAATCAGAAAAATACAGGAGTATTGCGACCTGCCGCTGCAAATTGATTCTTCCGACCCCGTTGCTATTGAAAACGCTGTGCGCGTGTATAATGGTATACCGCTTATTAACAGCGTTAACGGCGAGCGCGAAGTAATGGACAGGATCTTCCCGATAGCAAAAAAATACGGCGCAGTGGTGCTTGGGCTTGCTATGGACAGCCACGGCGTGCCAAAGACTGCACAGGAGCGCTGCGAGATAGCAAAAAGAATTATAGCCACAGCCGAAGAATACGGCATACACCGCAGCAGGATAATGATAGATACCCTTGTTGTGACAGCCTCGGCGGAGCAGCAGCTTGTTAAAGAAACGCTGCGTGCGCTTGAAATGGTTCGCAAACTGGGCGTTAAAACGGCTCTTGGCGTTTCAAATGTTTCGTTCGGTCTGCCGTACAGACAGCTGCTCAACAGAACGTTTCTTGCAATGGCGTTTGAGCGCGGACTCAATATGCCGATACTCAACCCACTGGACAGCGAAATGATGGGCACTGCGCGTGCTTATGAACTGCTTTCGGGTATAGATGTAAATTCGCAGCGTTATATCGAGCTTTATAAAGACTATTCGCCGACAGCTGTGGTTCAGACCACCGTTAAGACTAAGACCGAGACTGCCGCAGCGACTTTGTATGACTGCGTAAAACAGGGACTTAAAACGCACGCGGCACAGCTTACAAAAGAAGAGCTTCAGACCAAAGACCCTATGACAGTTGTAAATGATGTGCTTATCAAAGCTTTAGATGAAGTTGGCAGCCTTTACGAGAGCGGTAAACTGTTTCTGCCGCAGCTTATTTCTTCTGCCGAGGCAGCAAAGGCAGCGTTTGCGATAGTGACGGAATATCTGCCGAAAGACAGCGAGGCAAAAGGCAAAGTGGTGCTTGCGACAGTCAAAGGCGATGTTCACGACATAGGCAAGAATATTGTAAAAGTTGTTATAGAGTCATACGGCTGGCAGGTGGTTGACCTTGGCAAAGACGTTGAGATTGAAGATGTTGTAAAAGCCGTGCAGCAGCACAACCCCTTTGCATTAGGGCTTTCGGCGCTTATGACGACTACCGTGCCGAGCATGGAAGAAACAATAAAAGCCGTGAGGACGGCAGGCTGCAAAGTCAATATCTTTGTGGGCGGCGCGGTGCTGAATGCGGAGACTGCCGAAAGGATAGGCGCAGACTACTACACCAAAGATGCCCTTGAAATGGCTAAGAAACTTGACGAGGTACTTTTAAATGTCTGAAATATCAGAAATTTTAGAGCTTACATCAAGCTGGGAGCGTATGCAGAAAACAGATCTTCCTGTGTTTATATATGGCATGGGTGACGGCTGTTTAAAGCTTATGCGCGAGTTTAAAAAGTACGGTATTCCCGTGGCAGGCATTTTTGCAAGCGATGAATTTGTGCGCGGTCACAGCTTTGAGGGGCATTTGGTGCATAAGCTTTCAGAGGTCGAAGATGCTCTCGGCTGCGGCAACTTTATTATAGCTCTGGCGTTCGCGGCTGGCTATGAGAGCCTTATAAAGCAGATAGACAGCATAGCGCAGCGCAATATCATTATAGTGCCTGATACTGACGTTGTGGGCGTTGGCGCATTTACAAAACAAACGCTTGAAGAAAATCTTGAAAGTATAGAAAAGGTGTACTCTCTGCTTGCAGATGACAAGTCAAAGCAGGTGTATGTTGATGTACTGAAATACAAAATTACAGGCGATATATCATATCTGCGCGAATGCTGCACGCCGCCAAAAGAAGCATATAATAATATTTTACGTCCGCGTGAAAATGAAATATATGTCGATCTCGGCGCGTATAACGGCGATACTATAAGAGAATTGCTGTCATTCACAGACGGCAGATATAAAAAGATTTATGCCTTAGAACCCGATAAGCGCAATTTCCGCAAGCTTTCGGAATATGCCGAAAATATGAGAGATGTTGTGCTTTATAATGCCGCGGCATGGAGCGATGATGACACGCTTTATTTTAATGCGGCAGGCGGCAGGCAGGGCAAGCTTTCTTCAAAAGGCGTTGAAACGGCGGCGCTTTCGGTAGACGGTATTTTGCAGGGCGGACAGGCAACATATATAAAGTATGACGTTGAGGGCGCTGAAGCGCAGGCCTTGGAGGGTACAAAAGAAACTATTAAAAAGTGGTCGCCTAAGCTGTGTGTAGCGCTTTATCACCGTGCAGAAGATATATTTTCTCTGCCGCTGGCGGTGGCGCAGATGTGCCCGGAATACAAGCTGTATGTACGGCATTTTCCGTATTATCCTGCATGGGAAACAAATCTTTTTGCCGTTTGCGAATAGTACAAGTTGAGAAAATCATAATTATTACAAATTGTATTTGGCGGTGATATTTATGATATGTAATTTTAGTGATTTAAGAAACAAGGAAGTCGTAAGCGTGCAGACGGGGCTTAAACTTGGATATATCGACGATATTGAGATAAACACAGCAGATAAATCGGTGCTTTCGCTGATAATTTACGGAAGACCGAGGGCTTTGGGCGTGCTGGGCAGAGATGATGATATTATCATAAAATGCGAGAATATCCAGCTTATAGGCGAAGATACTATCCTTGTAAACACGTCTGATAGTTCAATTTTTACAAAATCGAGGAGCTTTTCGGTGGAAAATTTGTTAAAATACTAGTGAGAAACCTCTTGCTTAAATCGGAAGTTTATGATATAATATTAAATGTATTTCGCACATTCGCGCTTTGCGAACGGTTCTCCGCTTATGCGGTGTTATTCGCAGTTAAGCCGAATGGAGGAGATCAATGATCTGATAAACCAACAGGAGGAAAATCAAATGGCAGTAGTATCAATGAAACAGCTTTTGGAAGCAGGCGTTCATTTCGGACACCAGACCAGAAGATGGAACCCGAAAATGGCTCCGTACATTTTTACGGAGAGAAACGGCATCTACATTATCGACCTTCAGAAGACCGTTAAGAAGCTGGAAGAGGCGTATATGTTCATACGCGACCTTTCCGCAGACGGCGAGGAGATCTTGTTTGTAGGTACCAAAAAGCAGGCAGCCGATTCTATAAAGGAAGAGGCAGAGAGAGCTAATGCGCACTATGTAAACGCAAGATGGCTCGGCGGTATGATGACTAACTATAAGACTATCCAGAGAAGGATCAAGAGACTTGAGCAGCTGCACACTATGGAAAGCGACGGCACTTTTGAACTTCTTCCCAAAAAGGAAGTTACAAAGCTCAATCTTGAGATATATAAGCTGGAAAAATACCTTGGCGGTATAAAGAACATGGGCAAGCTGCCCGGCGCGCTGTTCATTGTTGACCCGCGCAAGGAAAAGATAGCCGTATCGGAGGCAAAGAAGCTCGGTATACCTGTAGTTGCTATAGTAGATACCAACTGCGACCCCGACGACGTTGATTACGTTATCCCCGGAAATGATGACGCTATCAGAGCAGTTAAGCTTATTGCCGGCTGCATGGCTGATGCTATCATAGAGGGCAGACAGGGCGAGCAGGTTGCGGCTGCTGAGGCGGAAGACGAAGCCGCAGAAGATGCTGCCGAGTAATTGAAGTGAACTTTCAGATATGGCGTGTGACCTATGGTTTTGCGCCATATTTTGTGTAAGACTAAAATGTATAATATTAAAAGTGAGGTAAGAAATTATGGGAAATGTAAGTGTTAAAGAGATCAAAGAGCTTATGACCGCAACAGGCGTAGGTATGATGGACTGCAAGAAGGCTCTCGTTGAATCTGACGGAGATATGGATAAAGCTATTGTTATACTTCGTGAAAAGGGTCTTGCTACTCAGGCTAAGAAAGCCGGCAGAGTTGCAGCAGAAGGCATCGTTACTTCCGTTGTTGAGGGCAGCGTAGGCGCTGTTGTTGAAGTAAACGTTGAGACTGACTTTGCAGCCAACAACGATGAGTTCAAGGCTTTTGTTGCAGCCGTTGCAAAAACAGTTATAGAAAAAGATCCTGCCGATGTTGAGGCTCTTAAAAAGTGCACTATAAGCGGCGGCGACAAGACCGTTGAAGAAGCACTTCAGGATATATTCATAAAGATCCGTGAAAATATGCTCATTCGCCGTTTCAAGAGACTCGAAGGCGTGCTCGTTCCTTATGTTCACGGCGGCGGAAGCATAGGCGTTCTTGTAAAGCTCGATACCGACCTGCCTGCCGATAAGGTTTACGAGGTAGGTAAAAACTGTGCTCTCCAGATAGCTGCTATGAGCCCTGCATATCTTGACAGAAACTCTGTTCCTGCTGATGTTCTGGCAGAGGAAAAGAAGATAACTCTTGCCCAGATGGCTGAAGACCCCAAAATGGCAAATAAGCCTCAGCAGGTGCTTGATAATATCGCAAACGGCAAGCTCAATAAGTTCTATGAGGAAAACTGCCTTGTTGACCAGACCTATGTAAAGGCTGAAAACAAGGAGACTGTTGGCAAGTATGTTGCTAATTCCGCTAAGGAGCTTGGCGGCAATATTGCAATTGCAGAATATGTTCGTTTTGCAAGAGGCGAGGGTGTTGAGAAGAAAGAAGATAACCTTGCTGACGAGGTAGCTTCTCTCATAAACAAGTAAGATAAAAATTTATATTTGCAAGCGTGTGGCTTTATTGTCATGCGCTTGTAATTTTGTTCAGAGGTAATTAAATGTTAAAATACCGCAGCATTATTTTAAGATATGTTTTATTTTTAATAGGACTGTTTATAGCATCGCTCGGCGTGGCGTTCTCAACAAAAGCAGGGCTGGGCACATCACCTGTTGCATCTGTGCCGTATTCGGTGTCGCTTGTGAGTAAGCTGTTTTCTTTCGGCGGCTGGCTGAATGTCTGGAGCGTTATTCAGATAGCCGTGCAGGTGGCATTGCTGCGTAAAAATTGTAATCCTTTAGAGATAATAATACAAACAGTGCTTGCGTTTGTGTATGGCTATCTTACCGATTTTTCATGCTTTTTGTTAAGCAGCATAAGCGTTAGCGGCTATGTGATGCAGTTTATATTTATGGCTGTAGGCTGCTTTGTACTCGGCTTTGGCATATGGGTGCAATTCAAAGGCGGCGTGGCTATGCTCCCGGGCGAGGCTATGAACCGCGCCATAAGCCGCGTTACAGGCAAAAAGTATGAAAACGTAAAGATATTTTTTGATATTCTTTACATAGCCGTTTCAGCCGCGATATGCCTTGTATTTATAGGAAAACTCAGCGGTGTGCGAGAGGGCAGCATTATTGCTGCGGTGGCGGTCGGCAACATTATAAAGCTATATAACTTTATTTTTGCTAAGTTATTTAACAGAAAAGACCGATAAATCGAATAAATGTTGACATCGGGAACAAATGGTGATATAATATAAAGTACAGTATAAATTGTTGGAAAAGGGGGCGTTTGTTACGAAAAGACAAGGCAGCAGACTTCGCGGACTTAAATATGCCATGACATTCGGCTATACGGCTGTAGTAGTGGCAGTTATAATACTTATTGCAGCGCTTGTTTTTAACAGGACTGATGAGATACTAAAATCGAAGGTCAGCAGCATGACTTCCGCTCTTAACGTTCAGATGAAGATGAACATGGACAGCTATCTTGACAGACTGGAATCTATAGGTACGCTGGTTTTCTCGTCAAAAGAGGTCTATGAGTACAGTGCTTCCGACGACCCTGATGACAGCTATGATGCCATAAGCACCGAAGATGATATTTCAGACGAGCTCTACAGCCTGTGCATTATGGAAAACTTTGTTGACTTCTGCATGGTTTACAGCAACAATCATACAGTAGGCAAAATATCTAACGGAACGAATGAGCTTTTCGGCAGTAAGATATATGAAGACTTTTCCGCTATGATAAACCGCGCAGGCACCAACGACGGCTGGTCGGCAGGCTATAACAATAATTTCAAGCGTATATACTATGTAAAAAGAGTAAACGACAACGCTATTCTTGTCACATCTTTCTATACTTCCGAACTGGAGGACGTATTCAAACACCCAGGTGGTATTGAAGATATTTCGGTGCGCCTTGTTGACAGCAACAACAATATAATTTATTCTTCTCTTGATAACGAAACAGGAAGTCTGCTGGAAAACGATATTTCCGACCGCATACAGGGTCAGTCTTCCGCAACGATAATGGACGACGATTATCTTATTACAGTCAACCTCTGCGGCGACGACTGGAAAGTTATCTGCTCGGTGCCTACAGAGATAATTCTTAAAGAAAAGAACGAAGTGCAGTTTTATATTATTCTTGTGGCAGTCGCACTGTCAGTAGTTGCATTTCTGATAAATATACTTGTATCTAACAAAATTTCAAACCCTGTAAGCGATATGGTAGAACTGCTGGCAAAGAAAGCCACCATGGATCAGCTTACGCAGCTTCTTAATAAAAAGTCGTATGAAGAAATAGTTTCCGATACGCTGCATAATGCGCATACCAGCGATAAGTATTGCATGATACTTTTTGACATTGACAACTTTAAAGGACTTAACGATAACTTCGGTCATGCAGCAGGCGATAAGGTGCTTGCTGAGGTCGGCAATGTTATGAGAAAGCAGTTTAAGGCATCAGCGTATCTCGGCAGGCTGGGCGGCGATGAATTCAGCGCATTCTTTGAGCTGCCAAAACGCCTTGCAGATGATAAAGAGTATGTAAAGGCTAGATGCGCCAAACTTTGTGAGGCGCTGCGCACTACCTATAATTCGGGCGATAAGAGTTATAATGTTTCTGTCAGCGCAGGAGCGTCATTGTTCCCCGAAAATGCAGGCGATTTTCAGGAGCTTTATACCCGTGCGGACAGCGCACTGTATATTTCCAAGAGAAACGGCAAAGATTCGTTCAGGCTGTTTGGCGAAGAAAGCGAGGGCGGCAAAAATGAAACATAAAAAGTCTGTTATCATGCTGCTTGCCACGGCGGCTGCATTGATGTTTTCTTCGTGTGCAGGAAGTTCAGCTCCCGTAACTACATTCACAACGCCGGTTGAGATAACTCTTTCATGGTGGGGCAACGATGCAAGACACGAATATATGCTGGAAGCAGTAGATCGTTTTGAAGATATGCACCCTGAAATATCTGTGAAATGCCGCTATACCGAATGGTCGGGCTATCAGACAAGAAGCGATGTTCTGATGCGTTCGGGCACCGAATCAGACGTTATGCTTATAAACTATGCGTGGATAGAGCAGTATTCACCAGACGGTGACGGCTATTACGACCTCAATCAGCTCAGCGACGTTATAGACCTTACAAATTTCAGCGAGTATGAACTAAGCTATGGAATGAAAAAAGGCAAGCTAAACGCCATTCCTATTGCTATGAATACCCAGACGGTCTATATAAATAAAACTCTTTATCAGCAGTATGGTGTTGACATTCCCAAAACGTGGGACGATTTTTTTGAAGCCGCAAAGGCTATGAAAGGCGAGGTTTACCCTATAGCAATGGCGGCAAAGCCTATGTTCTTTTTTGTCACTGCTTATGCAGAGCAGGTGTGCGGCAAAAAATTCATGGAGCAGGACGGAACTGTTAATTTCACGGCGGAAGACTTTGAAATAATGCTTGAATTTTATTGCAGACTGATAAATGAAAATGTCATGCCGCAGGTGGAATATTTTGACCGCAACGAGATAAATTCGGGCAAATATGCAGGCACGCTTGCATGGCTGAGCGATGGTTCTTCATACTTTGGCAAAGCCGCGCAAAACGGCTATGAGTATGTTGTGGCAGATTACCCCGTGACGGACAGCGCGCAGTGCGGCGACGGCTGGTATGCAAAACCTGCCACTATGTATGCCATGAGCCGAAACACCTCGCACCCGGAAGAGGCGGCAATGCTGCTTGACTATCTTCTCAATTCTGAGGAAATAGCGCAGCTTCAGGGTGTGGAGAAGGGCATACCGCTAAGCAAAGCAGGCAGACAGTATCTTTCAGATAATAATATGCTCAGCGGCATACAGTATGAAGCTTATGAAAAAATGAATGAATTTGACGAACTGTCTGTTCTGAGCCCATATTTTGAAAATGACGATCTTGTAGAGGAATTCAGATATTGCTGCAATACAGTGCTCTATGAGAAAAACACTGTAGAATCGCAGGCTGAGTATCTCTATTCGGTATTTTCAAAAGTAAAGAAAAACTAACGAGCGCATCTGCTTTCTTATGAATATTATATTACAGCGGCTTTTGCTGTAAGTATTCGGAAAGCAGGTGATAAATGTGCTTAAGCACCTTTTTGGTGCAGTCATGGTCGTATGTGTAACGCTTGTATGCAAATGTGTAAAAATTCTATGCTCGGCAGCTTTGAATAAATTACAGAACAATGAACAAAGTGTAAACAAATAATAAACAGCTATTGACAACAAGATGTTTGTGTGTTATACTATATACGTTCATAAAACTTAAATTAAACCGTTGAGGCGGAGATAACGGCGAAATATGACTTTACAGAGAGCCCGCGCAGGTGAAAATCGGGTATGAAACAGTTCGTCAAATGGACCGCTGAGGGCGCAGTCAACAGCATAGAGATATGCCCAGTATTCTGCGACGTGTGACATACGTTAGTTGTCGGGGGTATGATAGTATCCTGCAAAGTGCGCGATCTTTCGCGAATCAAGGTGGCACCACGGATATAAATTATTCGTCCTTGACAGAAAAATTTCTGTCAGGGACTTTTTGTTTTGCAAAATACATTTATGGGGGAATGACAATGAAAATTTTACCTGATCTCAAAGAGGTCAAAGAAATAGCCGCGCAGGGCAAATATAACGTTCTGCCGCTTAGCTGTGAGATACTTTCGGATATCTGCACGCCTATCGAGGCTCTGAAAATACTGAAAAATATCTCAACGCACTGTTATATGCTCGAATCGGTAGCAGATAAGGAAAAATGGGGCAGATATACTTTTTTAGGCTTTGACCCGAAAATGGCAGTATCATGTTCAGACGGCGAAATGAAAGCAGGCGCACTTTCTTTCAAGACAGACGACCCGTCATCATTTTTAAGACAGATTCTTGCAGACTACAAAAGCCCGAAGTTTGATTATTTGCCATCGTTCACGGGCGGCTTTGTAGGGTATTTTTCCTATGATTTTCTGGGCTACAGCGAGCCTTCAGTCCGCTGCGATGTGCCCGACAGCGAGCATTTCAAAGATGTTGACCTTATGCTTTTTGATAAGGTGATAGCGTTCGATAATTTCAGGCAGAAGATAATTTTAATAGTAAATATGCAGCTTGACGACCCCGAAACTAACTACAACAAAGCAGTCATGGAACTGGGTCAGCTAAGAGATCTGCTTGTAAACGGCGAGAAGAAAAATGAGCCTAGCGGAAAGCTGCTTTCAGAAGTCACACCGCTGTTTGATAAGCAAACATATTGTGATATGGTAGAGAAAGCCAAGAATTATATTCGTGAGGGCGATATTTTTCAGATAGTGCTTTCAAACAGGCTGAGCGCAGAGTTTGAAGGCAGCCTGTTCAATACCTACAGAATACTGCGAACAATAAACCCCTCTCCGTATATGTTCTATTTTTCGGGAACTGACGTTGAAGTTGCAGGAGCATCACCCGAAACGCTCGTAAAGCTTGAAAACGGCGTGCTGCATACGTTTCCTCTTGCAGGAACAAGACCGCGCGGCAAGACCGAAAAAGAGGACAAGGCTTTAGAAAAAGAACTTCTTGCGGACGAAAAGGAACTTGCCGAGCATAATATGCTCGTAGACCTTGGCAGAAACGACCTTGGCAAGATAAGCCGCTTTGGCAGTGTAGAAGTTGAAAAGCTTCATTCAATTGAGAGATATTCGCACGTTATGCACATAGGCTCTACCGTGCGCGGCGTTATTCGCGATGAGTTTGATGCTTTAGATGCCGTAAGCGCGGTATTGCCTGCCGGTACGCTTTCGGGCGCGCCAAAAATAAGAGCCTGCCAGCTTATTGCAGAACTTGAAAAGAACAAACGCGGCATTTACGGCGGTGCGATAGGCTACATTGATTTCACCGGAAACATGGATACCTGCATTGCGATCCGCATAGCTTACAAGAAAAACGGCAAGGTGTTTGTTCGCAGCGGCGCAGGAATTGTTGCAGACAGCGTTCCCGAAAAGGAATTTCAGGAGTGCATAAACAAGGCGCAGGCGGTAGTAAACGCACTTAAAATGGCAGAGGAGGCTGACGAATGATACTTCTTATAGACAATTACGACAGCTTTTCATATAACCTTTTTCAGCTTGTCGGCGAAATCTCGCCGGACATAAAGGTTATACGCAACGACGAAATGACCGTGGATGAAATAAGAAAGCTTTCTCCCGACCGCATAATTCTTTCACCCGGCCCCGGAAGACCCGAAAACGCAGGCATTATTATAGATGTTGTAAAGCAGCTTGGCAGCGAGATACCTATACTAGGGGTGTGCCTTGGTCATCAGGCAATTTGTATGGCGTTTGGCGCAAAAGTTACATATGCCAAACGCCTTATGCACGGCAAGCAGTCAAATGTAAAGTTTGATAAAGACTGTTCGCTGTTCTGTGGCTGTCCCGACAGCGCGCTTGTTGCAAGGTATCATTCACTTGCGGCTGATGAAAAAACAATGCCTGATTGTCTGAAAGTTACGGCTCTTACAGATGACGGCGAGGTAATGGCAGTACAGCACAAAGAATACCTGATTTACGGCGTGCAGTTCCACCCCGAATCTATAATGACACCCGACGGCAAAACAATGCTAAAAAATTTTATTGATATATCAAGGAGAGATAGTTATGATCAAAGAAGCAATTGAAAAAGTGGTAAACAAAATGGATCTTACCTATGACGAGGCTTACACCGTTATGAATGAGATCATGAGCGGCGAGTCTACGCCAACACAGAATGCGGCATTTCTTGCATCGCTTTCTACAAAGAGCGCAAAAGCCGAAACTACCGACGAGATAGCAGGCTGCGCTGCCGCAATGCGCGACCACGCCACCAAGGTAGACACAGGCATGGACATCTTTGAGATAGTTGGCACTGGCGGAGATAACGCTCACAGCTTTAATATCTCTACGACTTCTGCGCTTGTTGCTGCGGCAGGCGGCATGAAAGTTGCAAAACACGGCAACAGGGCTGCATCTTCAAAGTGCGGTACTGCAGACTGCCTTGAAGCTCTCGGCGTAAATATCCAGCAAGACCCCGATAAGTGCATAGAGCTGCTTAACGAAGTCGGTATGTGCTTCTTCTTTGCACAGAAGTATCACACTTCTATGAAGTATGTCGGTGCTATCCGCAAGGAGCTTGGCTTCAGAACTGTTTTCAATATCCTCGGACCTCTTACCAACCCCGGCAGCCCGAAAATGCAGCTTCTCGGCGTTTATGACGAGTATCTTGTTCAGCCGCTCGCGCAGGTGCTTATAAATCTCGGCGTAGAAAAAGGCATGGTGGTTTACGGTCAGGATAAGCTTGATGAAATATCGCTCAGTTCTCCTACTACAGTTTGTGAATTCAAAGACGGCTGGTATAAAACTTATGTTATCACTCCCGAACAGTTCGGTCTTGAAAGATGCCATAAGTCTGACCTTGTAGGCGGCACGCCCGAAGAAAACGCGCAGATAACCCTGAATATCCTCAAAGGTGAAAAGGGTCACAAGAGAAATGCTGTGCTTATGAATGCAGGCGCGGCTCTGTATATCGGCGGAAAAGCTGAAAGCATGGCTGACGGCATTAAGCTTGCAGGCGAGATAATCGACAGCGGTAAGGCACTGGAAACGCTCAATAAGTTTATAGAGGTAAGCAACAGATGACTATTCTCGATCAGCTGTCGCAGTATGCCAAAGAGCGCGTAAAAAAAGCAAAGCTTGAAGTTTCTGCCGAAGAAATAGCTGATAGAGCGCTTTCTCTGCCTGTGGGTACTTTTGCATTTGAAAATGCTCTGAAAAAAGACGGTATATCTTTTATATGCGAATGCAAGAAAGCATCGCCGTCAAAGGGGCTTATAGCTCCAGATTTTCCGTATCTTGAAATTGCAAAAGAATATGAAGCGGCAGGCGCGGACTGCATATCGGTGCTTACTGAGCCTAAGTGGTTTCTGGGAAGTAATGAGTATCTGAAAGAAATTGCGGCAAACGTTTCAATACCCTGTCTGCGCAAGGATTTCACCGTTGACGAGTATATGATATATGAAGCAAAGCTTCTTGGCGCGCAGGCAGTGCTGCTGATATGTTCTATTCTTGAAAAAGAGCAGATAAAACGCTATATAGGCATATGCGATAAACTTGGGCTTTCGGCACTTGTTGAAGCGCATGATGAGCAGGAAGTTAAAACGGCAATTTCGGCAGGTGCAAGAATAATAGGTGTCAATAACCGCAATCTTAAAGATTTTTCTGTAGATACCGAAAACAGCCGACGACTGCGCCAGCTTATACCGAGCAATGTTTTGTTTGTTTCTGAAAGCGGTGTAAAAACTGCTGATGATGTCAGCAATCTGCGTGAGATAGGCGCAGATGCAGTTCTTGTTGGTGAAACGCTTATGCGTGCCGAGGATAAAAAAGCAAAGCTTGCATATCTCAGAGGTGCTTAAAATGAGCGATACTAAAATAAAACTGTGCGGTCTTTCAAGAGCGTGCGATATAGATGTTGTCAATGAGCTTTTACCCGAATTTATAGGTTTTGTGTTCTGGAATAAAAGCAAGCGGCAGGTTTCAGATGAACAGGCAAAAATGCTTAAAGAAATGCTTGACAGCAAAATTAAGGCGGTAGGTGTTTTCGTTGACGAAACGCCGCAAAGAGTAGCACAGCTTGCTGAAAGCGGTACTATAGACGTTATACAGCTTCACGGAAACGAGGACGACGGCTATATGAGCGAGCTTCGGCGGCTGACTGACAAGCCCATAATAAAGGCTTTCAAAATATCCGGTATTGATGATATAGAAAATGCCGAAAAGTCTTCTGCCGATTATATTATGGCTGATGCCGGAAAGGGAACAGGCAGGCGTTTTGACTGGGGCTTGCTTGAGGCTTTGCACAGACCGTACTTTCTTGCAGGCGGTCTTGCGCTTGAAAATGTTGCAGAAGCTATAAACACACTGCACCCATATGCTGTTGATGTCAGTTCGGGCATTGAGACAGACGGCTTGAAAGATGAGAATAAAATGCGTGAATTTGTGCGCATAGTAAGAAATGGAGAGAAAAGTCATGACTAATAAAAACGGTCGTTTCGGTATACACGGCGGTCAGTATATACCCGAAACGCTTATGAACGCCGTTATCGAGCTTGAAGAAGCATATAACTTTTACAAGAACGATAAACAGTTCAATGACGAACTTACGGCGCTTTTTAATGATTATGCAGGCAGACCTTCAAGGCTGTATTATGCAGAAAAAATGACCGCTGACCTCGGCGGTGCGAAGATATATCTCAAGCGTGAAGACCTTAATCATACAGGCGCGCATAAGATAAACAATGTGCTCGGTCAGGCTTTGCTTGCAAAAAAAATGGGCAAAACACGCCTTATTGCCGAAACGGGCGCAGGTCAGCACGGTGTTGCTACAGCTACAGCAGCCGCGCTTATGGGTATGGAATGTGTGGTTTTCATGGGCGAGGAGGACACTAAACGTCAGGCGCTCAATGTTTACCGTATGCGGCTTCTGGGATCTGAAGTTATACCCGTAAAAACAGGTACGGCTACGCTGAAAGATGCCGTTTCCGAGGCTATGCGAGAGTGGACCAGCCGTATTGACGACACTCACTACTGTCTTGGTTCTGTAATGGGGCCGCACCCGTTCCCGACGATAGTAAGAGATTTTCAGTCGGTCATCTCAAAAGAAATAAAGCAGCAAATGCTTGAAAAAGAAGGCAGGCTGCCTGATGCCGTTCTTGCCTGCGTTGGCGGCGGTTCAAATGCTATAGGCAGTTTCTATCATTTTATTGAGGATAAAGACGTTCAGCTGATAGGCTGCGAGGCGGCAGGCAGGGGAATTGATACCTTTGAAACAGCCGCGACCATGAACACAGGCAGCCTTGGCATCTTCCACGGAATGAAGTCATATTTTTGTCAGGATAAATACGGTCAGATTGCGCCTGTTTACTCAATTTCGGCAGGTCTTGACTATCCTGGCGTTGGTCCTGAGCACGCATATCTGCACGACATTGGCAGAGCACAGTATGTTCCCGTTACCGATGAAGAAGCGGTCTGCGCTTTTGAGTATCTCGCAAAGACCGAGGGCATTATACCTGCAATAGAATCAGCCCATGCGGTGGCGTATGCGATGAAACTTGCCCCGACTATGAGCAAAGATAAGATCATTGTTATAACCGTTTCGGGCAGGGGCGACAAGGACTGCGCGGCTATTGCAAGATACAGAGGGGAGGATATCCATGAGTAATATAAATAAGGCATTTGCTAACGGCAAGGCGTTTATACCGTTCATCACCTGCGGCGACCCCGATCTGCAAACCACCCTGCAAGCAGTAAAAGCTGCCGCGGAAAACGGTGCTGACCTTATAGAACTCGGCATACCTTTTTCAGACCCCACAGCCGAAGGGCCTGTAATTCAGGGAGCGAACATAAGAGCGCTGAATGGCGGCGTTACTACCGATAAAATTTTTGACCTTGTAAAAGAGATTCGCAAAGAAGTTTTCATACCAATGGTGTTTATGACCTATGCAAACGTTGTGTTCTCTTACGGTGCGGAAAAGTTTATTTCGACCTGTAAAGAAATAGGCATTGACGGCTTGATACTGCCCGATCTTCCGTATGAAGAAAAGGACGAATTCCTGCCAGTCTGCCAAAAATACGGTGTTGACCTTATATCTCTGATAGCGCCGACTTCCGCCGATCGTATCTCGATGATCGCAAAAGAAGCCGAGGGATTTCTCTACATAGTTTCAAGCCTTGGCGTTACGGGTACAAGAAGCGAGATAAAGACCGACCTTGCTTCGATAGTCAAGATAGTCAGAGAAAATACAAATATCCCGTGCGCGATAGGTTTCGGCATATCAACGCCTGAGCAGGCAAAGAAAATGTCCGATATAGCCGACGGCGCAATTGTTGGCTCTGCGATTATTAAGATAATCGAGAAATACGGCAAAGATTCGCCCAAATATGTCGGTGAGTATGTAAAGTCGATGAAAGATGCTATAAGATAAAATCAAGCTCCGAGGTTTACGCTTCGGAGCTTTGCTTTATAAATATTTGTCTTCAAAGAAAAAATCGTTTTTGTCGGTCTGAATGTAGTCGGAGTAGAACTTTTCCTGAAAGTACACCGCTTCGGCTATTTCTTTTTCTGTAAATGTCATTCCCACAGGCGCGCCTACCAGCTTGTCCTCCTCGTGTTTGCGGCGGTGTATCACAGCTATTATCTTTACTGTGTATCTTTCAACAGGCTTGTCAACACCCAGCAAATATACATCAAGTTCTTCACCGTCGCCGCCTATTACGCTTGGTATATATCCGTAATTTATGGGGTAGTGCAGCACCTTTTCGCCTTTTTTGTGAACGTATCCTATCGGGCGGTCTATTTCTATGTTGACCACCTTACCAAAGAAAGAGTAGTTCAGCGCCTTTCTCAAAGCGTATGTTATAAACTCCGCTTTGCCCTGTATGTATACGCCTCTGTCATCTGTACTCTCTGCAAGGCGTTCTTTTACGCGCTCATATGCTTTGGCAGCGGCAGGGAAAGCATTCATGTACTCCACAAAATTAATGTAATTTCGGTGATCCATACTGCCCGTTTTTACAACGTGTATAAAATGAGTTTGCATATTTCCCGTGCCGTCGTAATAGCTTCCGCAGGCAAAAAGCAGCTGGTCACTCAAAAAGCTCTGCGATTTCGGTCGGTAATAAAAGCCGGCATCTTTCAGCTTTTGCTCATATGACAAAACATCTTCAAAACTGTCTACAGCAAGAGCTATGTCAATTATCGGCTTTGCTTTTATGCTCTTTATTGCCGTGCTGCCAACATGGCGAATGTCCTTAGCCGTATCGCCAAGAATTTCTTTAAGCAAAGTAATAGTTCTTTGCGCCTCTGTTTCCCACTGTTTTTCGTGAGGATAAAGCTTCACAGTGCCTCTTTCAAGACCTATCATAACTGTTCCTTTCTGAGATGTATCTTGCTGTCAATAAAAGTTCGTAAAAAATGTCTCATAAACAGTATGTATGCTATCACAAGAGCAATTGCCGTAGCCACCCAGCTTATCGGGTAAACCAGCATAAGCGTTATAAATTTAGGCGACCATGCGAATATTGTGTAGACCCAAGCTATCCTTATGCCGCATACGCCGAAAAAGGTTATCAGGGCAGGGGAGAGCGAGTGACCGTAACCCCTCATAGCGCCCGACATTATTTCCATTACAGCATTTATGCCCTCTGCCGACAGTATAAATGCCAGCCTAATAAAACCTATATCTTTTATAGTCGAATCGCTGTTGAATATGCCAAGCAGCGGCTTGCCGAAATACAGTATTATCAAAGATACCGCAGTAGTTACCGCAACGTCAATAATAAGGCTTATCCTCGTTATCTTTCTGCACCGCGATATATTTCCTGCGCCGTAATTTTGCCCAACAAACGTCGTGCAGCCCTGACCGAACGAGTTGAGCAGATAGTATGCCAGTATTTCAATATTGAACGCCGCCGCAGAAGCAGCCATAACGTCGCTGCCAAGCTTGTTTATTGCCGACTGTATGCATATGTTTGAGATAGAGAACACCATGCTTTGCAGTCCGGCAGGCAGACCTATTTTAATCATGGGTATAAGCTCTGTCTTGTGTATGCGAATGTCAGAAAATTTTATCTTTATCGCATCGCTGCGGCGAACAAGCAATACAAACAGAAGCACGGAGCTTGCAAGGTTTGAGATCACCGTTGCCAGCGCCACTCCGTCTGCATCCATGCCGAAAACGCGCACAAACAAAAGGTTCAGTCCAACGTTGAGCACACCCGAAACAATAAGGCATATCAGCGGCGTTTTCGTGTCACCCTGACTGCGGAATATCGCAGCTTCAAAGTTGTAAAGAAAAATTACAGGCATACCGAGCAGATATATCCGCAGATAAGCAAGTGCCATAGGGTATACGTTTGACGGCACCGACAGACTGTCAATAAGTATAGGCGCAACAATCTCTCCCACAGCGGTTATGCACACGCCGCCTATCAGAGAAAACAGCACCGATGTGTGAACGCAGTTATGTATCCTGTCGGGTCTTTTCTGACCTATGTATGTTGAAATTGCAACGTTAGCGCCAAGCGTAAGACCTACAAATCCGTTTACCAAAAGACCTATTATCGCACTGTTGCTGCCTACCGCAGCCATAGCCTCTTTTCCGACAAATCTTCCCACTACCGCAACATCGGCCGCGTTGAAAAGCTGCTGCAACATTCCTGTAAAAGCAAGCGGCAGGGCAAACAGTATAAGCTTGTCAACAATGCTGCCGCTTAGTATATCCATCTGAGAGTGCTTTACACCCTTTTCACGTTTCATAGTTAAATGCCTTCTTATGTATATTCTGTCTTATACAATTATACAACATAATTTTTTGCAAGTCAATATAAAAAGACTATCAATTTTACTTGATAATCTTATATGCTTTATTTTTTTCGATAACTCACTGACAAATTAGAATTTATCTGCCTTACCTATTTTTCTTTTGGGGAAAACCTTTCTGAAGAAAGGTTATTCCCCATACCCCTTTCCAAAGACTTTTATATTGTTTTTTGGCGAGGGGTAATGTCTTTGATAAATCAGCGATAAATTGCAAGTTATCTGTTTTTTAAAGAGAACAATTACCCCTCGCCAAAAAATACAGAAGTTTTAGTGAGGGGGCTTGGGGGAAGACCCTTTTCCAAAAGGGTCTCCCCCAATAGCAAGGCAGATATAGCGGACAAAATTCTGATTTGTCGGGCAGTTTATTTGACAAAATTGTTGTAACATATTATCTAAAAATTAGTGAATAATGAAAAATGAATAGTGAATAACGAATAGTACAGAAACGCCGCCTTACAGACTACTATTATCTATAAACTATTCTCTATTCACTATTCACTGAGCCTTTAACGATAGTTAAAGGCGTTTCTGGCAGGGGCAGAAGGACTCGAAGTTGCTTCGCAACCCCTCTTGCGGTGCCCGAAAAAGACTTCGGTCGCCTTTACGGCTCTTTTCCTCGTCTTTTTCGACCGCTGCGCCAACTCCGCCTCGCTGTTTCGCCCACCGGGCGCGCTCAGCGGAGTTGCCCGGCACGTTCCGTGCCTCGGCTTCAAGTCCTATTACACTAACAAAATCCGTTCCAACCGCTAAAGCGGTCAGAACGGATTTGGCAGGGGCAGAAGGACTCGAACCCTCGGCACGTGGTTTTGGAGACCACTGCTCTACCATCTGAGCTATACCCCTGTATTTTTACGACTTTATTATTATATCACAGCAAATTCTTGTTGTCAAGTGCTTTTTGATATTTTTTACATCAGAATATTTCTGACCGATTTGTTGAAACTAATTGTTGCATTTTGCATGAAAGTATGATACAATATATAGTGTATAGCAAATTCAAGCCGTACGGCATATCCTGTAGTACGGGGGTGTGCCTTATGAACGGTCTGTATATAATATCACTTATTGTTGCTTTTTTGTCCGTGCTGCCGATAGTTATTCTTGTATGCCTTTCGGAAAAACAGGGCAAAAAGCAGTTACATATCATCTGCGCCGACAGCTTTGCAAATACAGATGAACTCGAACAGCGTATACGCGAGATATGGTGGGAAGACCGCTTTAACAGCGACAGCGCGTGCCGCAACATTTTTGTACTAACGGACAGCAAAAAACTGCGCAAAGAGCTTTCGGCAAGGCTTAAAGATGACCTGCCGCAGCTGGCGATAAAAAACAACAAAAGACTTATAAAGCTTCTGAGGAATGAAGAATATGAACACAAAAAAATATACCACGCTTAAAGGCACGGTAGACAGTGTAGTACATATCAGCGAGGAAACAGGTTTTGCCGTTATAATGCTCAACGCAGACGGAAAACCTGTTACAGTCGTTGGCGAGATAGGCGACGTTGACGAGGGCGAAGTTCTTGACTTGGTCGGAGAGTATACCACACACCGCAAGTATGGCGAGCAGTTCAAAGCCCACCTTTGCGAGCGCGCCCTGCCTGCCAAAATTACCGATATACGAAAGTATCTTGCAGGCGGTGTTATCAAAGGCATAGGCCCTGTGCTTGCAAAAAAGATAGTAGATATGTTCGGCGAAAGAGTTTTTGAAGTTTTTGAAAACGACCCCATGCAGCTTACCAAGATAGACGGCATTTCACCCAGAAAGGCTAAAAAGTATGCCGAAGAATTTGCCGATAAGTTTGCGGTAAAACGGCTGATGTCGTATCTTTCGTCAAACGGCATAGCCGCAGCATACGCCATACGCGCATATAAAGCGTGGGGCACCTGCGTCCTTGAAATGATAGAGAGCAACCCTTACTGTATGTGCTCTTTTGAGGTAGGTCTGCCGTTTGGCAAAGCTGATGAAATAGGTCAGCGGCAAAATCTTGCAAACGACTGCGAGGAACGCGTGCGTGCAGGTATAATGACCGTTCTTCTTAAAAATTCAACAGAGGGGCACACCTGCCTGCCTACAGATAAACTTTGTCAGCTCAGCTGCAATTTTCTGGCTGTGACAGAAGATAAGTTTGACGAGATACTTCAAATGCTGCACGATGACAAAGTAGTTATCAGGTATACCAAAAAAAGCGGCAGAACATATGAAATGCTGCTTGACTTTGCAAAAGCAGACGTCAACATTTCTCGCCGCCTCAACATCATGAGTCAGCTTGCATATGACAGTAAAGAAGATTTCAGCGATGTTATAGATATTGCGCAGGAGCAAAACGGCATTACCTATGAGGAAATACAGCGAGAGGCGATAAACAATGCCCTTTCCACAGGATTTTTAGTCCTTACCGGCGGCCCCGGCACTGGCAAGACCACCACTTTGAATGCAATAATTTCTTTGTTTGAGCAGCAGGGGCTTAACGTTATGGTAACAGCCCCCACCGGCAGAGCCGCAAAACGTCTTACCGAGCTTACAGGACATGATGCCAAAACCATACACCGCCTGCTTGAAGTTAAGTATGCCGACGGCGATGTGCCGCATTTTACACATAATGAAGAAAATTTGCTCGGTTGTGATGTGTGCGTGGTAGATGAGATGTCTATGGTAGATTCGCTGTTATTTGATGCCCTTTTGCGTGCACTGCCGCTTACCTGCAAACTTATACTTGTCGGCGACAGCGACCAGCTGCCTTCGGTAGGCGCAGGCAACGTTTTGAAAGATATTATAGAAAGCGGAAAAGTGCCCGTTGTGCAGTTGCATGAGGTGTTCAGACAAGCGCAGTGCAGCCGCATAGTTACAAATGCACACAGAATAATAAAAGGTGAGCAGATAATCAGAGGCGACTGCGACGACTTCTTTTTCTTTTCAAGAAGCGGCAGGGGAGTGGCAGAACTTATTGTAAGCCTTTGCAAGGACAGGCTTCCTGCCGAGTACGGAATAATACCTACCGAGCATATTCAGGTCTTGTCGCCCACGCGTATAGGTATGAGCGGTACTACAGAACTAAACCACGTTCTTCAGGAGCAATTAAATCCCCCTGCAAGCGATAAAGCAGAGATAAAAACCTTTATGAATACCTTCCGCGTTGGCGACAAGGTGATGCAGAACCGCAATAATTATGACATAGTATGGCGCAGAGAAACCGAAAAAGGCGTTGAACATGGCGCTGAAATATACAACGGCGATATAGGCACTATTCTTGATATAAACCGCTCTACAGGTCTTGTTACTATTGATTTTGACGGCAGAGAATGTTTGTATACTATAACAATGATGGAAAATATTGAGCTTGCATATGCCGTAACGGTACATAAAAGTCAAGGCAGCGAGTTTGACTATGTGATATATGCCGCCGATGAGTGCAATGAAAAGCTTCTTTACCGCAATTTGCTGTATACAGCCGTTACAAGAGCAAGAAAGATGTTCATTATTGTGGGCTCTGCCGCTGTTATAAACTATATGATACAGCACAACCATAAAACAAACAGATACACCTGCCTTAAAGAAATGCTGGCAGAGGATAACGGCGATGAAGTGGATATATAAAGTTGAGGCGTTTTTGCTGGATATTTTCTTTCCCAACAAATGCCCTGTGTGCGACAAAGATATAGGTTATGATGAACTTATTTGCCGCGATTGCGAGAAGCAGCTTGAATTTATCGGCGAAAATTTTTGCCCACACTGCGGACAGATAAAGTGTATTTGCGAAAGAGAAAAGCTTTATTATGACAGATGCTTTTCATTTATATTTTATAAAGATGCAGGCAAAAGCGGCGTGCTTGCGCTGAAAGAGCGCCACGGCACAGGCTTTGCGGAATATTTTGCAATAAAGGCGGCAGAATATCTCAAAGATAATGAGCTTGCAGGGAAAATAGACATTATAACTTCTGTGCCAGTTACAAAGCGCAAAATGCGTGAAACAGGCTATAACCACGCGCATATTTATGCAAAGATGATACATCGGCATACAGGTATTCCTGTAAACGGCAAGCTGCTTATAAAGACAGACCAAACGCTGGTTCAACATGATCTTTCTGCCGAAGAGCGAAAACAGCGCGCCGCAAAGGCATTCAGATTTATAGGTAATGAAGATTTTGTCCGCGGCAAAACAGTGCTTTTGTGTGATGATATACTAACTACCGGCAGTACTTTAAGCTACTGCGCTAAGGCTCTTAAACTGGCAGGTGCGCAAAATGTTATATGCTGCACTATTGCAATTACTCCGCTCGGCGGCAAAGACAAAAGCTCAGATGTATAAATAATGACCTTTCGGATATATTATGTATATCTGATACGGAGGTCATGGCAATGCTTGAAAAGAACGATCTTAACATTTTGCAGTCGGTAATAGCCAGAGAAAGTGAGCTTATAGAAAAATACGAGAACTATTTGCAGCAGATACGCGAACCGCAGCTTAGAAGTGATGTTCAAAGTCTGCTTGCACAGCACAGAAATCAGTACAACGCCATGCTGGGCATTCTGGAGGGCGGAGAATGAAACAAAGTGACAAAGATATTATTTCTATGCTTATAGAAAACAACGCCTCACAGCTTATAAGTATGTGCACAGCGATAACAAAAGTGAGCGACACCGCGCTTGAACAGCTTTTGCAGACCAATATTTTTGAAAACGTAAGAATTATACAAAAACTTAAAGGCATGAAATAAAAAACTCCCGATACCGCATTAAGTATCGGGAGTTAGTTATGTTTGGTTATTTCAGCCTGCCTGTATTTTTCAGCAGAGAGGTTATTTTTTCGTGCGGATCAATTATTGCGGATATAGAAAGATCATGGTTGAGCGAAGCTATAAAGTAAGCTATGTATTTTGCACAGTCGACCTCGTGGAACCACTCTCTTGACAAAAGCTCCGGTGTTCTGTATGTCAGGTTAGTGCCGAACACGCCGTCGATCATGCCTTTGTTGTATGCCTCGTCAAACAGCGAAAGACCATTAGTAAACAGAGGATATGTAGCATAAGCGTAAATTTTGCGCGCGTCTCTCTTTTTAAGCTCGGCGGCAACTTCAAGCATTGATTCGCCCGAAGATATTATGTCGTCGGCTATGAAAACGTCTTTACCGCCTACCGAATTGCCGAGAAACTCATGTGCAACAATAGGGTTGCGGCCATTTACAATTACCGAATAATCACGCCTTTTATAGAACATACCAAGGTCAACGCCCAGAACGGAGGCATAGTACATATTCCTGTTTATAGCGCCCTCATCGGGTGAAACTATCATGAAGTGTTCCTTGTCAACGTTTATATCGGGTATAGCCCTGAACAGCGCTTTCAGTACCTGATAGGTGGGAATAACGTTGTCAAAACCCATAAGGGGTATGGCATTTTGAACGCGCGGATCGTGTGCATCAAAAGTTATGATATTCGCAACGCCCATTGACTCTAGTTCCTGAAGAGCCACGGCGCAGTCAAGAGATTCGCGGTAGCTTCTTCTGTGCTGTCTGCCGCCGTAAAGTATCGGCATTATAACGTTTATGCGGTGAGCCTTGCCGCCTGCCGCCTGTATAAGTCTTTTAAGATCCTGATAATGGTCATCGGGCGACATTGAGTTGTGCGAGCCGAACATATCGTACTTTACATTGTAATTTCCCACATCGCACAGTATAAACAGGTCGTCGCCGCGAACGGTAGATTTAATAAGCGCCTTGCCGTCACCCGAAGAAAACCTTGGGCAGTCGGTCTCCACAAGATATGAATCCTGCTCCGAGCCGCCTTGCTTGTACCATTCAACAAGGTATCTGTTGATCTTTTCGGCAAGTTCCTGAGTACCGTTCATTGCAATAATTCCAAGATTAGCCACTTTGTCCTGCTGATTAAACAGCATATCATTTTTTTCCATAACCATTATCCTCTCCGCGTTTTTGAAGGGCAGCAGCCCACGTCTATATATAGATTATAACTTATTTAAACTTAATTTACAATACCTAAATATTGATTTCTGTTTATTTTACAAAAATTTTAAATATCGGTCAATATATTTTTACGATATGCATACGGCTTTTCATCTTTTTTGTATAAAAAATATTGCTATTTTTCTTAAAATGTTATATAATATAAGAGTGTATAACTATAAATTGACATAAGACAAGGAGAAAAGAGCAATATGACAAAGACAGAAAGATTTTTTGAAGGGCTTAAAAGCAGGAAAATTGCCGTTATAGGCGCAGGGGTAAGCCACCTTGATATGATAAAGCTTTTCCTTTCAAAGGGTATAGACGTTACCGTGTGTGATAAGGCGGATAAGGAAAAATTTGGCACAAACCTTTACAATGAACTTGAAAGCCTCGGCGCGAAGTTTGCGCTGGGTGAGGGCTACCTTGACGAAATGCTCAGATGCGACGTTATCTTCCGCACGCCCGGTATGTATTATAATTCGCCTGCGCTTATGCAGGCACGACAAAAGGGGATAGTTGTAACTTCGGAAACTGAGGCTTTCTTTGACCTGTGCCCCTGCAAGATATATGCAATAACGGGCTCAGACGGCAAGACCACCACAACGACTTTGGTGTCTGAGTTTTTCAAGGCTGAAGGAAAGAATGTGCATCTTGGCGGCAATATAGGCAAGGCGCTGCTGCCGATGATAGAGAGCGTTAAAGAAGATGATGTAGCGGTTGTTGAGCTTTCAAGCTTTCAGTTGCTTTCAATGCGCGAATCGCCTGATGTTGCAGGCATCACGAATATAACGCCGAATCATCTTAACGTGCATGGCACTATGGAAGAATATATAGGCGCAAAATGCAATCTTTTGTTGCACCAGAATGCTTTTTCACGCGCTGTACTCAGCTATGATAACGAGACTGCGCGTAAGCTTTGCGATATAGTAAGGGGAGACCTTCGGTATTTCAGCCGCAGGGTAAAGGTGGATAACGGCGCATTTTTGCGTGATGACGGTATGCTTTGTTATAACGACCACGGCAATATAACAGAATACTGCCACAAAGACGACATACGCATACCCGGTATGCACAATGTTGAAAATTACCTGACCGCAATTGCGATGACCTACCCGGAGGTATCTCCCGAAACGGTAAAAAAGACAGCCAAAGAGTTTGCAGGCGTTGAGCACAGGATAGAATTTGTCCGCGAACTTGACGGCGTTAAGTATTACAACAATTCAATTGCCTCCAGCCCGACAAGAGTGCTAGCCTGCCTTGCATCATTCGACCAGAAACAGATACTTATTCAAGGCGGCTCTGATAAGGGCATATCGTTTGAACCTATGGCTGACCCTATCTGCCAAAAGTGCAAGGTGCTTATACTTATGGGGCAGACAGCGCAGAAAATACAGGACGCTGTAACTGCATCGCCTCTATTTAAAGACAGCGGAATAAAGATAATCCGTGTTGCAAATATGCAAGAAGCTGTTCAGGCGGCGCATGATAACGCAGTGCCGGGCGATATTGTTTCGCTCTCGCCGGCGTGCGCAAGTTTTGATATGTACAGAATGTTTGAAGAACGCGGCAAGCATTTCAAACAATGTGTGAATGAACTTAAATAACAGGTGAAATTTATGGGTCTTGATACTTATGAGCTTTTGAAAGCTCTTGTAGAGAAAAACGGCGTTTCGGGAGCTGAAAACAGTGCGGCGCAGTATGCAAAAGAAATACTGAGTAAATATGGTGAAACAAACATTGACGTTCTTGGCAATGTGCTTTGCAAGGTAGGAAAGTTTGACAACAGCAAGCCGACACTGCTTCTCGATGCGCATATTGACGAGATAGGAATGATAGTTACCTATATTACCGATGACGGCTTTCTTAAAGTTTCAAACGTCGGCGGCATTGATAACAGGGTGCTGACTGGTCAGACTGTGAAGATATACGGCAAAAAAATCGTTGACGGCGTTATTGCTTCTACTCCGCCGCACCTGAAAAAAGAGAGTTCTGCCACTGCTGATATTTCTGAAATTTATATAGACACAGGCATGACGGGCGAAGATGCAAAAGAAATAATTTCACTCGGTGACAGGGTGTGTATTTATAACCGTCTTGAAAGGCTGGAAGGCAGCTTTGTTACTTCCCACGCGCTTGATAACAGGGCAGGCTGCGCGGCCGTAATTCTTGCCGCAGATATGCTTGAAAATGTAGATACTAAATATAACGTATGCGTTTTGCTTTCTGTTCAGGAAGAAGTAGGGGAGCGCGGCGCAAAAACGGGTGCTTTTACAGTCGATTGCGACAAAGCTATTGTTGTAGATGTATCTTTCGGGCTAACCCACGGCGAAGATGCAGCTGACTGCGGCGTGTGCGAAAATGGCGGCATGATAGGCATTGCGCCCTCTCTTAGCGGAGAAATGTCAGACGAGCTTATAAATATTGCGAAAGAAAAAAATATTCCGTATCAGATAGAAGTAATGAGCGGCAAAACGGGCACTAACGCAGATGCTATAGGCATAAGCAAAGGCGGCGCAAAAACTGTTACTCTATCGGTTCCGCTGAAGCATATGCACACGCCTGTTGAAGTTGTTGATATGCGCGATATAGAAAACACGGCGCGGCTG
Source organism: uncultured Clostridia bacterium (assembly GCA_947630555.1). Classification (GTDB taxonomy): domain Bacteria; phylum Bacillota; class Clostridia; order Oscillospirales; family Ruminococcaceae; genus UBA7477. The sequence goes on along the minus strand of CANRIA010000002.1, from coordinate 166,012 downwards.
ATATATGAATATATAAAATAGTGGTGATATAAATGACCGATATGATAAATGAAATACGCGCTTTATGCGCCATTGACGGCGTTTCGGGGCGTGAGGACAAAGTAAGAGAGTATATAATAAGCAGGCTCAATGGCAAAGCTGAGAGCATAACCACAGATAATCTTGGCAACGTTATTGCTTTTGTGAAAGGCAAAAAACCTGCCGCCAAAAAAGTCATGATCTCCGCACACATGGACGAGGTAGGGTTTATTGTAACACATATAAACAGCGACGGCACAATAAAAATTGCTCCCGTGGGCGGTGTAGATGAGCAGGTGGTTTTCGGCAGGCGAATCAAAATAAACGGCAAAATTGCTGTCATAGGCGGAAAAGCTGTTCACAATCTTTCTGCTGATGAACGCAAAAAGACGGTCAAATTTGAAAATATGACTGCCGATATAGGCACATCTTCAAAAGAAGAGGCAGAAAGACTGGTTTCTCTCGGCGATATGGGAACATTTTGCAGTGAATTTCTCTGCCTTGGCAAAGACAAGATATGCTCAAAAGCTATAGACGACCGAGCAGGCTGTGCAATTATGCTGAGAATGATAGACGAGGGCGTTGAATACGACACATATTTTGCGTTTGTAGTGCAGGAGGAAATAGGGCTTCGCGGCTCGACCTGTGCGGCATACACCATAGCGCCTGACATTTCAATAGTTTTAGAGACCACCACAGCCGCCGATATACCTCCTTCGCAGGGTGATGAAAGAGTTTGTGAGCTTGGCAAAGGCGCGGTAGTATCTTTTATGGACAGGCACACGATATACGACAAGCAGCTTTATGACCTTGCATTTGAAACCGCAAAAGCAAACGACATACCCTGCCAGACAAAAACAAAGGTCGCAGGGGGCAATGATGCCGGAGCGATACACATTTCGCGTTCGGGCGTAAAGACTTGTGCCATCTCGGTGCCGTGCAGATATCTTCACAGTGCAAGCTGCGTTGCAGATGTAAACGACATTGAAAGCACATACAGACTTACAAAGAAACTTTTGGACAGGATAATTACTATATGATAAAACAAGTATTAACGGAAGCAACAGAATTCAAAACAAAGCTGCGAATGTTGAAAGAAAGCCATTATTCGCGCAAAATAATATCGCACTTCGATGCATACCGCATAAAGTATGATTTTTGCAGATTCTTTTATGTATTTTCGGACGGCGAGGAAAAGGGCATTGTAAGCATATTCAACAGCTCGCTGATTGCCGAATGTTACAAAGGCAAGCAGTTTGACGACGAAGCGCTTGAAGATATTGCGTTTCTTATAAGAACCAACAAGACGCAGACCGCCGAGATCGCTGACGAATATTCACAAAGGCTTATCGCCTATGTAGAAGATGACTACACGCTGGGCGAGAGGCATCAGTTTGAGTTTGTGTGCAGCAATCAGCTGCCGCAGCTTAATATAAACGAATTTCCTAGGCTTGATGATGTTTTTGATATACTTAAAACGGGCTTTCCCAACCTTGCACAGTGCTATGAAACTTGGCTGACAGACACTTCTCACCGCATACGCAGGGGTTACGCGCAGGCGTTTATACTTAACAATTGTACAACGGCAACTATACAGTATATAGTCAATAAAAAGGCGCTTATAGGTCAGGTGGCAACGCTGCCGCAGTATCGCGGCAAAATGTATGCGCGCAGCCTGCTTTACTGGATAGGCGAAAAACTGAACATAGACGGCATAACGGTTTATCTGTTTGCAAGAAACCACCGTAAAAGCTACTATGAAGAGATAGGCTTTAAAGAGATTAGCGTAGACCATGTACTTGACAGAAAAAGTGAGGAATAAAATTTGGAAAACATTTTTGAATTTGATGAAAAGCTTGTAAATCTTGCTGATGAGAGCGAGCGCGAATGTGCAGAGCAGTTTAGCAAAATTGCTGAAACAGCCGCTTATAACGGTCAGAAGGTGCTTAAAGCTTTTATTGACAACCGAGTTAGCGAGAGCAGCCTTAAAGGCACAACGGGCTATGGCTATGACGACTGCGGCAGAGAAGCATTAGATAAAGTTTTTGCGCAGGCTTTCGGCGGTGAAGATGCGCTTGTGCGGCATACATTTGTAAACGGCACTCATGCACTTTCTACCGCGCTGTTCGGTGTTTTGCGCAGCGGTGACACAATGCTTGCAGCTACCGGTAAGCCATATGATACCCTTGAAGAAGTTATAGGCTTGCGCGGCAGCCTTGGCAGCGGCTCTCTTGCAGATTTCGGCGTTAAGTATGCGCAGGTCGATCTTCTTGAAGACGGCACGCCAGACTTTGACATGATAGCGCAGATGTCAAAAAAAGCAAAAGTGTGCTATATTCAGCGCTCGAGAGGCTATTCTTTAAGACCTTCGCTTACCGTTGAAACTATAGGCAAAATTGCAAATGTCGCAAAAAGCGCAAACAGCGATATTATAGTTATGGTAGATAACTGCTACGGTGAGTTTGTAGAGAAAAATGAGCCTCTTTCCGTCGGCGCTGACCTTATAATAGGCTCGCTTATAAAAAATCCCGGCGGCGGCATAGCCTCAACAGGGGGATATATTGCAGGAAAGAAAGATCTTGTAAACAAATGCGCCGACAGGCTGACCTGCGTTGGCATGGGCAAAGAGATAGGCTGCACTTTGGGACAGAGCAGGGAAATGCTGCTGGGCTTCTTCTTCGCCCCAGAGGTCACGGCAAACGCGCTGAAAACTTCGGTGTTTGCTTGCAGGCTTTTTGAGAAACTTGGTTTTGTTACTCTGCCAAAAAGCAGCGAAACGAGAACGGATATAATTTCGTCAATATTGCTTGGCAACGAGGAAAACCTTGTAGCGTTTTGTCAGGGAATACAGAAAGGCTCGCCTGTTGACAGCTTTGTTACCCCAGAAGCGTGGGATATGCCGGGGTATGAAAGCAAAGTGATAATGGCGGCAGGCGCATTTACAATGGGCGCATCTATTGAACTTTCGGCAGATGCACCGATACGTCCTCCGTTTGCTGCGTGGCTGCAAGGCGGTCTTACATATGCAAGCGGCAAAGCAGGCGTTATGACAGCCGCTCAGGAAATGATAAACAATGGTCTTATAAAATTTTAAGAAAGGTGATAAATATGGCAGACAATTACAGCATAACATTGAAAGAAATAGTTGATGAACTTAATCTTGAAGTTGTGTATACTCCCAAAGAGACAGATAAGATAAACATTTCATGCAACGACTGCAACAGACCGGGGCTTCAGCTTATGGGCTTTTATGAATATTTCAACGTTGACAGAGTGCAGATATGCGGAAATATGGAATTTGCTTATATGGCATCTATTGACGAGCAGTCAAGGCGTGAAAAGGTAGAAATGCTTTTTTCCAAGAAAATACCGCTGTTTGCAATTTGCCGCGGTCATGAGCTTTACCCCGAAATGAGCGAGTGTGCCGAAAAGTATGAAGTGCCGATAGTGCGCACAAATGAAAGTACATCAGACTTTATTTCGGAACTGATAGCCTTTCTGCACCTGAGATTAGCGCCGAGGATAACACGTCACGGCGTACTTATAGAGGTTTACGGTGAGGGAATACTTATAGTCGGCGAAAGCGGCGTTGGTAAAAGCGAAACTGCTATAGAGCTTATAAAAAGAGGTCACAGACTTATTGCCGACGATGCGGTAGAGATACGCAAGGTATCGAATATTAGCCTTGTAGGTCAGTCGCCCGATAATATAAGGCACTTTCTTGAACTGCGCGGCATAGGCATCATAAATACACGCCGCCTTTTCGGTATGGGCGCTGTTAAAGTATCAGAAAAAATTGACCTTATAATTCAGCTTGAAACTTGGAGCAATACCAAAGTTTATGACAGAATGGGTGTTGACAACGAATATACTTCCATTCTCGGTATAAAAGTGCCCAGCCTTACCATACCTATAAAACCGGGCAGAAACTTGGCAGTTATTATTGAAGTTGCCGCTATGAACAACCGTCAGAAGAAAATGGGCTATAATGCAGCACAGGAACTTCTGAATAAACTCGGTCTGCAAATGGACGGTCAGGAAAAGGTAAACGACTGGGAAGCATTCTGAAGATAGGAGAAAATATAATGATAAAACTTGAAGCGGATATGCACACTCATACAGTTGCATCAACGCACGCATATTCAACCATCACTGAAAACTGCACTTTTGCGGCAGCCACAGGAATAAAAGCATTGGGCATGACAGATCATGTCGGCACTATGCCGGATTCGCCGCACTGCTGGCATTTTCATAATTACAAGATACTTCCGCATAAAATAAATGGGGTTTATGTGGTGCACGGCGCTGAGGCAAATGTTGTAGACTACGACGGCACTTTAGACCTTGATAAAGACAGTTACCGCTTTGTAGAGTGGATAGTGGCATCTTATCACAAATATACTCTTGCGCCCTCAAATATTGAGGAGCACACGCGAGGTTATCTTAAACTTGCAGAAAACGAAAATGTAGATATGATAGGTCACCCGACCACCGCAAATTTTGAGTATGACATGGAAAAGTGCGTTAAGAAATTCAAAGAATACGACAAGCTTATTGAGATAAATGAAAGCTCAATAATGTGGAAGCGCGGCTCTCGTGAAAACGCGCTGGAGCTGATGAAGCTATGCAAAAAGTATGATGCTTTGATTTGCATAAATACAGATGCGCATTTTCATGAGCTTATCGGAAAAGCGCCCATAGCTTTGCAAATGGCAGAAAGCATAGACTTTCCCGAAAGGCTCATAGCCAACGCACACTGGGAAACGATAAGAGACCGCATACTTAAAAAGCACCCCGATATATTATTTGACTAATACTTATGAGGTTTTATTATGAATGAAAAACATCTTAATGCGCTTGTTGATATTGCAGAAAAACACGGCTGTAAATATCTTACGCAGGAGCCGCTTAGCAGGCACACAACTTTCAAGATAGGCGGCAATTGCGCAGTTATGATATTTATAAACAGCGTTGAAGCGCTTTCGCAGTGCCTTATATATTGCAGTAAAGAGAATGTAAAAAAGCTTGTGCTGGGCAACGGCTCAAACGTTTTGTGCTCAGATAAAGGGTTTGACGGCGCTGTGCTTTTGCTTGGCAAAGACTTTCAGAATATTTCACTTGCTGATGATACCATTGAAGTCGAAGCAGGCTGTACTTTGGGGCAGATTTGTATGTTTGCGCTTAATAACAGCCTTTCGGGGCTTGAATTTGCATACGGCATACCCGGAACGGTAGGCGGCGCGGTATTTATGAACGCAGGTGCATATGACGGTGAGATGTCTTTTGTACTTACAAAGGCTGAAGCAATAAATGAAATCGGCGACAAGCGCATTTTCAGTATAGATGAAATGGCTCTCGGCTACAGAACCAGTATTTTTCAAAGCAACGGTTATATAATCACAAAAGCATGGCTTAAACTAAGCAAGGGCAGCAGTGATAAAATTAAAGGAAAAATGGACGAATTTATGTCAAGAAGAAAATCAAAACAGCCGCTTGAATACCCCAGTGCAGGTTCGGCTTTTAAAAGACCTGTCGGCAGCTTTGCAGGCAAGCTTATTCAGGAATGTGGGCTAAGAGGCTATACAGTCGGCGGCGCGCAGGTATCAGAAAAGCACTGTGGATTTGTTATCAACAAAAACAATGCCACTTTCAGCGATATAAAAACACTTCTGCAAGATGTTCAGAGAATTGTCAAAGAGAAAACAGGCTACACACTTGAATGTGAAGTACGGATAATCGAATAATAGAGGGGGAAATAATATGAAAATTTTGATAGTTACAGGTATGTCGGGCAGCGGAAAATCAACCGCTATTGACGTTTTGGAAGACATAGGCTACTATTGCATAGACAATATGCCGCCCGAACTTATATCAAAGTTTGCGCAGATATATTCTTCGGTAAATTCAAGCGTTGAAAAGGTAGCGTTTGTAGTTGATATAAGAGGGCGCGATTTCATTACAAAGCTCAGCGATACCATAAATGAGCTGCGTTCAGAAAATACCGACCTTAAAATACTTTTTCTTGATTCAAACGACGACTGCATTGTACGCCGCTATAAAGAAACGCGCAGAAAACACCCCCTTGATGAGGTATCATACGGAAATATAAGGCGCGCTATCGAGACAGAAAGAGAATTTCTGGCTTCTGCCCTTGCGCAGGCTGACTATTACATTGACACTTCCGATATGCCTATTGCACAGTTCAAGGACAGAATGTACAGCATTTTTCTTGAAGATAAGGACGATTTTATTCATATAGATATATGCTCGTTCGGCTTTAAGTTTGGCACAGTACCCGATGCCGATCTTATCTTTGACGTAAGATGTCTGCCAAACCCGTTTTATATTCCCGAACTTAAACAAAAAACAGGCTTGCAGACGGAAGTCAGTGAGTATGTAATGAACTTTGAAGAGTCAAAAGAGCTTCTCAAAAAGCTCGAAGATCTGATAGATTTTCTGATACCTCTGTATATCAAAGAGGGCAAATCGCAGCTTGTTATAGCATTTGGCTGCACAGGCGGCAAGCACAGAAGCGTTACTTTTGCAGAACTTCTTGCCAAACACCTGATACAAAATGATCATAAAGTAAGGATATCGCACAGAGATATAGAAAAGCACAAATAATGGGGTGGGGTATTGCAGCCGTTTTCTGCCGATGTTAAGGACGAAATTCTTGATAATATGAATTCACGGGCAAAGTGTGATGCCTGCATTTTCGGTATGCTCATTTTCTGCAAAGGGCTTACCGATGATGCTTTGCGCCTTATTACCGAAAATCACAGAACTGCCGAGTTTTTTAATGTCAATATATCGCGAATTATCGAACATAAACCCTCGCTCAGCTCTGTCAGCAGAGGCGACAAGACCTTTTATAATATTGATATATCAGATAAGCAGGAAATACTTAGTTTGTTTGACTATTTTCATATACAGACCCAGCCGCTGGTGCAGAGGCTTACAGAATACAATATGCCGAAAAGAAAGCTTATTCATGCGGTCATTGCAGGGGCGTTTCTGGTGTGCGGCAGCGTAAACGACCCCAACAAACCCTCTCACCTTGAATTTGTTATGCCAACAGTTGACCTTTGCAACGATATAGGCATAACACTTATTGAAGAATGCGGCATAACCGCAAAGCATACCACACGCGGCAAAAGCGAAGTTGTGTATATTAAAGACAGCGAAAACATACAAGATGTTCTGACCTATATGGGCGCGCCGATGTCTGCACTGAAACATATTACAATAAAGGTTGACAAAGAGGGAAACAACCGCATTAACCGCTCTATAAACTGCGCTTCTGCTAACATAAAAAAGTCTACAGATGCGGCGGCAAGACAGATAAAAGCTATAAATATTCTGAAAGAAAGCGGAGAATTTGAAGACCTGCCGCATGAACTTGTTTCTGCCGCAAATGCAAGGCTTGAAAATCCTGATATGTCATTAAGTGAGCTTTGCGCAGAACTTGAAGGCGTTACCAAAAGCAGCCTCAACAGGCGGCTAAACAAACTTATTGAACTTGCGCATCTGACCTAGACAGGAGGCTTATTCTATGAAAGATTTTGTGCATCTGCATGTGCATACCGAATACAGCCTGCTTGACGGCGCGTGCAAAATATCACAGCTGCCAAAATTCGCGGCATCTATAGGGCAAAAGGCGCTTGCTATAACCGACCACGGCAATATGTACGGCGCGATAGAGTTCTATAATGAATGTAAAAAGCAGGGTATAAAGCCTATTATCGGCTGCGAAGTATACGTTGCTGAAAGATCTCGCTTTGAAAAGGACAAGCGTTTTGAACGCTCGCCCTATCACCTTGTTTTGCTGTGTAAAAATATGCAGGGGTACAAAAATCTTATAAAACTCGTTTCTATAGGCTATATAGAGGGCTTTTATTCTCGTCCGCGAGTAGATATTGAATGTCTTAGAAAGTACAGCGAGGGGCTTATCTGCCTTTCTGCCTGCCTTGCAGGTCAGATACCGCGCCTTTTAAATAACGGCAATTTTGATGAAGCTAAAAAAGCCGCGCTTGAATATAACGAAATATTTGGTCAGGAAAATTACTATATAGAAATTCAAGACCACGGCATTGAAGAGCAAAAAAGAATACTGCCGCTGCTTGCAAGGCTCTCGCGCGAGACAGGCATACCTCTTGTTGCAACCAACGATGCTCACTACATCAGCAAAACAGATGCTAATATGCAAAAAGTGCTTGTGTGCATTGCTACAAAATCAACGCTCAGCGAACCAAGCTCCATGGAATTTCCGACCGATGAGTTTTATATTAAAAGCGGCGACGAAATGAGCGAGCTGTTCTCGGCATATCCGCAGGCAGTTGAAAACACCACAAAAATAGCCGATATGTGCAGCATTGAGTTTGAATTTGGCAAGATCAAGCTGCCTAGGTTCACTATGAAAGGCGTTGACGATAACAAAGCGTTTTTTCGTAAGCTTTGTGAAAAAGGACTAAAAGAAAAGTACGGCGAAAACAATGCTGCCGCCCGTCAGCGCATGGAATATGAAATGTCTGTTATAGAAAAAATGGGCTATATTGATTACTTTCTGATAGTCTGGGATTTTACAAACTACGCCAAGCGAAATGATATTCCCGTGGGTGTTGGGCGCGGCAGCGGTGCAGGCAGCCTGTGCGCTTACTGCATAGGCATAACTGGCATAGACCCTTTGAGATACGACCTGCTGTTTGAAAGATTTCTTAATCCTGAAAGAGTTTCAATGCCCGACTTTGACATTGACTTTTGCATTGACGGCAGACAGCGCGTTATAGACTATGTAAAGCAAAAATACGGCAGTGAATATGTAACGCAGATCGCCACATTCAACACAATGGCGGCAAGGGGCGCGGTGCGTGATGCCGCAAGGGCTATGGATATGCCTTATCAGCTGGCGGACGATATTGCAAAAAGAATACCGCGCAGCATTGATGTTACCCTTAAAAAAGCGCTGAATACTTCTTCGGAACTCAGAAGTATGTATAACGAGGACAAGCGCGTAAAAGACCTTATCGACACAGCTATGAATATTGAGGGTATGCCGCGCAGTGTCGGCACTCATGCGGCAGGTGTGGTAATTACAAAAGAGCCTGTAGATACCTATTCTCCGCTTTTCAGCAGGAACGGGCAAATTTCAACGCAGTACACCGCAGGCATACTTGAGAGCATGGGTCTGCTTAAATTTGACTTTCTGGGTCTTCGCAACTTAACTGTTATACGCAACTGTGAAAGAGAAATTCAGAAAAGAGAACCGTATTTTGACATAAACAAAATACCGCTTGATGACAAAGAAGTTTTCAATATGCTGTCGCGCGGTGATACTGAGGGAGTTTTTCAGTTTGAGAGCGCAGGAATGACATCAACACTTGTAAGAATGGCACCAAAAAGAATTGATGACCTTATTGCGGCAATATCTCTTTATCGCCCCGGGCCTGTTGACAGCATACCGATATATATAGAAAACAGCCGCGACCCTTCTAAAATAAAGTACAAGCACCCACTTTTGAAGCCTATCTTAGAGGGCACCTACGGCTGTATAATCTATCAGGAGCAGGTAATGCAGATATTCAGAGCACTTGCAGGGTATTCTTATGGCAGGGCAGATATAGTAAGGCGCGCAATGGCAAAGAAAAAATCTGCTGTTCTTGAAGCTGAAAGGCACGCTTTTATATACGGCGAAAAAAATGCCGACGGCAGTATAAACTGCGTGGGCTGCATTGCAAACGGTGTCGACGAAAAAACTGCAAATCAGCTTTTTGACGATATGACTTCGTTTGCTTCGTATGCTTTCAATAAGTCACACGCGGCGGCGTATTCTACCATAGCTTTTCAGACAGCATATCTTAAATGCCACTATTATGCCGATTATATGGCGGCTCTGATGACCTCGGTAGTAGGCGAGGGCGGTTCTAAGCTTTCGGTATATTGCAGCAACAGCAGAAAAAACGGCGTTGAGATACTCGGCGTTGATATAAATAAGAGCGAAAAAGGCTTTTCTACAGAAAACGGCAAAATACGCTTTGGGCTGCTTGCAATAAAAAATCTTGGCGAGGGGATAATAGACTGCATAATTGACGAACGATGCAAAAACGGCAGCTTCAGATCTCTTACCGATTTTTGCAGCAGAATGATACATTTTATAAATGCAAGGGCTGTAGAAGCGCTTATACGCAGCGGCGCTTTTAGCAGCACAGGAGGCTGCAACCGCAAACAGCAGATACACAATTTTGAGTTTATTATAAAAGAGCTAAACGCAAAATCTAAAAAAGAGGCGGACGGACAGCTTGACCTTTTTGATATAACGGAAGATACGCCGCTTGATACAGAAAAAGACGATTTTCCAGATGAGCCCGATTATTCGCCCGAAGAGATACTTGAAATGGAGAAAAATTCGCTAAGTGTTTATCTTTCGGGGCACCCACTTGAAAAGTATGTCAGCGTAAGCAGGACGGCAAGGCTTGACCAGCTAGCCGAAATAGCCGATACTTCGGAAGATAACGAAAACGGCTATGAAGACGGCGCAAAAGTAAACGTAATGGTGATAACAAACAGCATAAAGCAGCACCGTACCAAAAAAGACGAAATAATGGCGTTTACCACCTGTGAAGATATGAGCGGTGAAATAGAGATAATAGTATTCCCGTCCGTTTTCGCGCAGGCAAGGCAGTATCTTGAAAGCAGAGAACCTGTGTTTGTAAGCGGCAGGGTATCTACAAAAGAGGACGAGCCTGCAAAAATAGTTGCAAATTCGGTAATTCCTGCACAGCAGTATGCCGATTCGCTGCAAAAATTTCCGCTATATATAAATATGCCGACAAGCGATGAAAACAAAATCAACAAACTTAAAGTGCTATGCAATACTGCGCAGGGCAGCACGCCGCTGTTTATAAAGATAAGCGATGCAGGCAAAATCGTCAGGCTGAAAAGCTGCCCGACCATAAAAGCGGATATAGATACTCTTTCGCAGCTGCAAGACATTTTTGGTGAAAGCAACGTTGCATTTTCTATAAAGTCATAATAACACAGTGAGGTGTTTTGAATGGATATTTCTATAAGATCAGAGGTATGCAGATTTGTAAACTTTGCCATGCAGCAAAATTATGTTCCCTGCATATACAGCATAGTGGTCTCAAACAACGGTGATGAAGCCGTCAGCGGACTTGTTCTTACCGTTTCTGCTGAGCCCGATTATGCAGATAATTTTACACTGCCGCTGCCTGCAATAGCCGCGCACAGTTCATATGAAGTGCGCCCTGTACCTTTCAAGGCAAAGGCTGAATTTTTATATTCTCTTACAGAAAAACTTAACGCTAGGCTTAATATTTCTGTCTTAAACGGCGATATTACAGAAGCCGAAGATTCCGTTGACGTTGAACTTCTGGCATTTGACGAGTGGAACGGCACAAACTATATTCCCGAAATAATCAGCGCTTTTGTAACGCCTAACTATCCTGCAATAAGCGGTATAATTTCTGCGGCAGGGGAGTACCTTAAAAAGTGGACCGGCGACCCGTCGTTCACCGGATACCTTACGCAAAACCCGAACCATGTGCGCAATCAGGCGGCTGCTATATATTCCGCTTTGCAGGATATGCAGATAACCTACTGCGTTCCGCCTGCCAGCTTTGAGGCAACAGGTCAGAGGGTGCGTCTTTGCTCCGATATTGTGCAGAACAAACTTGCTACCTGCCTTGATCTAACTCTGCTTTTTGCAAGCTGCCTTGAAGCTGTTTCTATACACCCGATAATAGTTATTCTACAAAGTCACGCTTTTGTGGGTCTGTGGCTGAATGAACAGACCTTCTCAGAATGTGCCGTTGACGACGTTTCCGCAATAACAAAACGCTGTGCCGAGGGTATAAATGAAATTGCTCTTATAGAATGTACAGATGTGGTGTCAGGCAGAAGCGTTACCTTTGAGCAGGCAGAAAAAGATGCTCTGTCAGCACTTTCATATACAGCAAAATTTGAACTTGCCATTGATGTTAAGCGCAGCCGCGGCGGCGGTATACGTCCTATACCACAGCGTGTACTCAGTAACGGTATATATCAGCTTGCCGAAAATACTGCTTCAGCAGAGAAAACCACACAGAATACTAACGCCCCTCAGCAGCTTGTAAACGACGGCAGGATAGCTCCTTCAGAAAATGCCGCGCCGCTTACAAAGCAGCAGATGTGGGAAAGAAAACTGCTTGATCTCAGTCTACGAAATTCTCTGCTAAACTTCCGTGCAAAGAAAAACTCTGTGCAGCTTATGATCGCCGACCTTGCCGCTTTAGAGGACAATCTCGCATCGGGAAAGGCTTTTACAATAATGCCTCAGCCTAGCGACTGGGCAAGCACCGTAAAAGACAGCGCGATTTTCGATACCGAAAACGATAAAGACCTTATCACCACTATTTCCGAGTCTGAATTTAAAAATCAGCGTATACGCTCTTTTGTAAGTGAGAGCGAGCTTGAAAAAAACTGCAAGGCTCTTTACAACGCCTCAAAGAACAGCCTTCTTGAAAACGGCAGCAACACTCTTTATCTTGCACTTGGTTTTCTGCGCTGGTATGAAACGGATAAAAGCGAAAAAGAGCGTTTTGCGCCGCTTGTTCTTGTTCCTATTGACATTATAAGAAACGTTCAGAGCAAGACCTATAAAATAAAGATACGCGATGAAGAAACACAGATGAACGTTACCCTGCTGGAGCTTTTACGGCAGGATTTCGGTATAGATATAACAGGACTTGACCCTCTGCCGGCAGATGAAAGCGGCGTTGACCTTCAAATGGTGTTCAATACCGTGCGACATGCCGTTATAGACAAAAAACGCTGGGACGTTGTAAACTATGCGTTTATCGGGCTTTTCTCATTCAGCCAGTTTATAATGTGGAACGACCTGCGCAACAGAAGTGACGACATCGCCTCTAACAAAGTGGTAGCAAGCCTTATTTCGGGCAAACTTGAATGGCAGCCGGAGCAGTGCGATATTACCGCCGAAACGCTTGATGAGCGCATAAAGCCCTCTGACCTTGCAGTACCCAGCAGCGCCGATTCTTCGCAGCTTTTGGCAATATGCCTCGCAGCCGGGGGTCAAAGCTTTGTTTTGCACGGCCCTCCGGGAACAGGCAAATCGCAAACTATAACAAACATGATAGCAAACGCTTTGTACCACGATAAGACCGTACTTTTTGTTGCAAAGAAAATGGCTGCGCTGTCGGTCGTGCAAAGCAGGCTTGAAAAGATAGGTCTGGGCGCATTTTGCCTGGAGCTTCATTCAAACAAGGCGCAGAAAAGGGCAGTGCTTTCTCAGCTTGAAAGAACAATGGAAGTCGGCAGAATAAAGCAGCCTGAGCAGTATCAGCAGACCGCCGACAGACTTTATGAGATACGCACTCAGCTTAACAGTGTTATGACCGAGCTTCACAAAAAGCGCAAAAACGGTCTTTCGGTTTATGATGCAGTAACTATGTATGAAACATATGCCGAGCACAGCGGCAAGCTTGAAATAACCAAGCAGCAGTATGATGCCATGACTGAGCAAACGGTGCAGGCATGGAAAGACACCGCGGCAGCTTTGAAAAGTGCGGCAGAAGAGTTTGGCACGGTTTATAATCACCCGTTGTCAGGCTATGGCAGGCGCGATTATTCTGTAACTTTACGCGATAAGTTTTCTTCAGATCTTGCAAACGGAGAAAAGGTCGTAAACAGCTTTAAAGAAAGCCTGAACGCTGTATGCCAAGCGCTGAATTTAAGCGGCTGCAACAGCAGGCAAACATGCAAAGACCTATCAGACCTTTGTGAAATATCCGTCCGCTGCCCGATATATATAAATGATATATTAAACGGCAGCGCAGAGGGGCAGAGGACTGACTATATCTTATCGCTTATAGAAAGCGGCAAGCAGTTTGATACCGCCGCGCAAGAGCTATCGCAGATATTTGAAAACAGCGTGTTTAGTATAAACGCCCAAAATTTAAAGCTTGAATGGAAAAAAGCATCTTCGAGCTGGTTTCTGGCAAAGGCGATAGGGCAGAGCAAAACGGCAAAACAACTGAAACTACACGCTAAAAATGCCGACAGCATAAGCAAAGAAAACTGCCCTGAGCTTATTGATAAGCTTTGCCGCCGCGAGGAACTCTACAAAACGATAACCTCGGCAGATGCAACTATCACAAGCATTATTAAAAATGTGTGGCTCGGTGAGAATACCAAATGGCAGCAGGCTGAAAGTGTTATAAAAGATAATCTTACCGCCCACAGTATTATGAAAGAAAACGGTATCACGGTTGAAAGCTGTCTTTCGCTTAAAAACAGCGCAATTGCACAAAATTATGTTGAGCAGTTTAATACGTTAACGCAAACATATGATGCTTTCTGTACCGAATACAACGCCGCGGCTGATAACGAAAACTGGCTCTCGGAGTGCGAAAAGCGTTATTCAAGCTGGCAGATTTATGTTGACAAAATAAAAGAGCGTTCGCAGCTTTTAAGAGCTATGGACGATGTAACAGGCGCAGGTCTGCCGCAGCTGAGCACAGCGCTTGAGAATGGCACTGTTACAGCCGATGACATGTGCGAGAGCCTGCTGTGCGCTTTGGGCTATTCTACCGCAGTGTATGAGATAGAGGGCAGCAGTGTATTGTCATCATTCAGCGGCAGAAGTTTTGAAGACCTTATCGCTAAATTTTCCGATGTTACTGATGAATTCCGTATGCTTACAATAAATGAACTTGTCGCCAAGCTTTCGGCAAAAGTGCCGTTCTCAGGCGGTCAAATGGCAGGTTCTTCTGAAATAGGCATACTTCTGAAAGCAATCAAATCGGCCGGCAGACTGATGCCCATACGTAAGCTGTTTGACAGCATACCCTCGCTTTTGCACAGAATATGCCCGTGTATGCTGATGAGCCCTATCTCGGTGGCGCAGTATATAGACCCGTCATACCCAAAATTTGACCTTGTTATATTTGATGAGGCTTCTCAGCTGCCTACAAGCGAGGCTGTCGGAGCGATAGCAAGGGGCAGCAGCGTTGTTGTTGTCGGCGACCCCAAGCAGATGCCGCCTACCAGCTTTTTCTCGGTAAGCCATGTTGACGAAGAAAACTACGAAAAAGAAGATCTTGAAAGCGTTCTTGATGACTGTCTTGCGATCTCAATGCCGCAGGAACACCTGTTTTGGCATTACAGGTCGAGGCATGAGAGCCTTATTGCATACAGCAACGCCCGTTATTACGATAACAAGCTGTATACTTTCCCGTCGCCCAACGACCTTGAAAGCAAGGTAACTTTGGTTAAAGTTGACGGCTATTACGACAAGGGCGGCACAAAGCAGAACCGCGCCGAGGCGGAAGCTATTGTTAAAGAGATAGAACGCCGACTTGACGACGAGGAGCTTAGAAAAGAGAGCATAGGCATTGTTACTTTCAGCATTGTTCAGCAGGCGCTTATTGACGATATGCTCAGCGACAAATTCCGCGAAAGACCCGAACTTGAACAGCTTGCTGACGAGCTTTACGAGCCGCTGTTTATAAAGAACCTTGAAAACGTTCAGGGTGATGAAAGAGATGTTATTTTGTTCTCGGTAGGTTATGGACCTGACAAAAACGGCAAAGTTTCAATGAATTTCGGCCCTATCAACAAAGACGGCGGCTGGCGCAGGCTTAACGTTGCTATATCACGCGCAAGAAAGTGCATGACGGTATTTTCAACTATTACTTATGATATGATAGATATGTCGCGCACATCTTCAGAGGGCGTTGAGGGGCTTAAAGGTTTTCTTGAATTTGCTCAAAAGGGCAGAGCCGCTCTTACAGTACACAGCGCAGCAGAGGAAAGGTCTGAGCGCTGCATAGAAAAGCTTGTTGCGGCTGAGATAGAAAAGGCAGGCTATGCGGTAAGATGCAACATAGGCTGCTCGGAATGTAAAGTAGACATAGGCGTTATAGACCCGAGAAACAGCAGTGAATATATCTTAGGCATAATGTGCGACGGTGACAGCTGTAAGCTTGCAAAAACCGCAAATGACCGCGATCTTTCGCTGCCTTCTGTACTGCGCGGTCTGGGCTGGAATCTTATACATATATGGTCGCTTGACTGGTTTGATGACAAGCAAAAGGTAATGAAAACTATTCTTGCAGCAATAAATGATGCACTGAACGGCAATATTGAACAGGAGGAACAAAAGGCAAGCATTTCGGTAAGTGAAAACAGCTTTGCGAAGGATACCGAAACTGAGGAAACAAGCGACAGGGTAAAGAAATTTGTGATGTTCACGCCTGCCGCTATAGGTACGCCGACAGACCTGTATTCACCCGGGTATGCGCCTATGCTGAAAAAGACCATGCGCGACGTTATAAATGCCCTAGCGCCTGTTAGCAGGAAAACTTTGTTCAAACAAACTCTTGCGGCTTTCGGCGCACCAAGAAGCACCGCTAAAGCAGATGCATACCTTACAGATATTCTAGGCAGCCTTGACTGCACCATTACAAAGTCAAATAATTCTGCATTTGTGTGGAGTGGTGAAGTTACACCTGAAAATATGAACTATTTCAGAATGGCAGACGGCGAGAGGCGCCCGATAGATGACATATGCGCCGAGGAGATAGCTAACGCCGCTATGTATGTTCTTGAAAAACAGCTCACCCTTACCCGTGCAGACCTTACAAGAGAAGTTGCAAGGTGCTTTGGCTATACAAGAACAACGCCGACCATGGAAACCTCTATTACCGAAGGCATAGTTCTTTGCAAGAGCAGGGGAAAGATAAGCATTTCGCCTGAAAGCGGAAAAATTTCACTAATTTAATAAATAACTATTGATTTATTTTAAAAAGTGTAGTATAATATTTTTAACGAAATGTCACCCCAAGTCTTACGCTGTGAGGTATTTATATGGAAAGAGTAAAGGTTTTTTGCGATTCTACCTGCGATCTTAGCCAAAGCTTGTACGAAAAGTATGATATAGGCGTTATGCCGCTCCATGTGCTTATAGATGATAATGAGTATCTCGATACCGTTGATATAAACGGCAAAGAACTGCTTGATATGTCTGAAAACAAGGCGGCACTGCCAAAATCTTCGGCAGTTACGGTGTCTGAGTATATCGAAAAGTTCAGACCCTATATTGAGCGCGGATATAAGATAGTTCATATCAATATAAGCAGCAAATTCAGTTCATGCTACCAAAACTGCTGCCTTGCCGCTGAGGAACTGGGCGATGTTTACCCGGTAGACAGTTACAATTTATCTACAGGTTCGGGGCATCTGGCAGTTGCAGCCGCAGAAATGGCTCTTGACGGCGAGATGACCGCCAAAGAAATTGCCGATAAGCTTGACGAGATGAAAAAACGCCTTGATGTCAGCTTTGTTATAAATAAGCTTGATAATCTTCGTAAAGGCGGCAGATGTTCGGCGCTGGCGGCGCTGGGCGCAAACCTTTTAAATCTGAAACCTTGTATCGAAGTACACGACGGCGCAATGGGCGTTGGCAAAAAATTCAGAGGAAATCTGGACAAGGTGCTTCCGCAGTATATAGCATCTAAGCTGAAAGACAGAACGGACGTTCAGCTTGACAGGATATTCGTTACACATTCGCCTATGGATAAAAAGCTTGTTGATATGGCAGTTGAAGAAGTCAAAAAGTATCAGCCGTTCAAAGAGGTACTTGTAACTTCGGCAGGCGCAACGGTGTGCACACACTGTGGTAAAGGCACTCTGGGCGTGCTGTTCTTCACAAAATAACTGAATATAAAGTCAATGGGGGCTTTCTTTAAACGGGGTAGCCCTCTTTGTTTTTACTTAAAATCAAAATATAGATAAAATTTATCTTGTAATGATTGACAAGGCACAAAATTTGGTGTATAATAATTTTGTATGTTATTTAATGGATATAACAAGCTGTGAAAGGAGTGGGCTGGGTCATGCTAAAAAATATAAGACAGCTTTTTAAGTCCTCTCCTATGAGCAGAGAACTTTCAGCCATAGTTCGCATGGGCGGTGCGCTTACTGCCGCGTCATTCCTTGTCAGCCTGATAATAAACCCCGACTTTTCGATGTTTTGTGGATTGCTTATCGGCTGGGGCTGTATGGCGGTGTGTTATATCTATCTTGCCGATACCGTAAATGCCATTTCGCAAATGAAAGACGTGCGTAAGGCAAAAAGAAAAATGCGTATCTGCTATATGGCAAGATTTGCCTTGCTGTTTGCCCTGTGCTTTATAGGCTTTGAAACCAGCCTTTATAATCCTCTCGGCGTGCTGATACCGCAATTCTTTCCAAAATTTATTCTGTACTATGTACATTTTGTAAAGAAGGGAAAAGCTGATGGACGGACCTAAGGTCGTTTTTACGATACCTATATTCGGCGGCATAGAGATAACCGAAACTATTGTTATCGGCTGGTTCGTGATACTTATTGTTCTGATTGCAAGCCTTTATCTTACTTCGGGACTGAAAAAGATACCGAATACAAAGCGCCAGGTCATTGCCGAAATGCTTGTAGGTTTTGTAAATAATACCGTCAAGAAAACAATGGGCGAAAGATTTAGCTACTTTGCCCCCTATATTGCGGCGCTGATGCTGTATTCGCTGCTCGGCTCGCTGGTCAGCCTGATAGGTTTGCGCTCTGTCACAGCAGACCTGAATACAACGATAGCTATGGCGCTTGTAACGTTTGTGCTGATAACATTCTTTAAGATAAAAACAAACGGATTTTTCGGATATATCAAGGGCTTTGGCTCACCTATAGTGCTGCTTGCACCGCTGAATGTCATCAGTGAGATAGCAACACCGCTGTCAATGTCCTTCCGTATGTTCGGTAATATCGCAGGCGGCTCTATAATAACAATGCTGCTGTATATGGCACTGGGCGCGGCTTCAAAAGCTTTGCACCTGTCTTTCCAGCTTGGGGCGCTGCAGCTGAATGTAGTGCAGGTGTTCATACCTGCGGTGCTTTCAATTTATTTTGACTTGTTTACAGGATGTATTCAAGCATATATATTTGCAATGTTAACAATGGTAAACGTCAGCATGGCTGCTGATAAATCGTAAATTGGAGGAATTTATCATGGAAAAAGCAATTGTTTTGGGATGTTCTGCAATAGGTGCAGGTCTTGCTATGATAGCAGGTCTCGGACCGGGTATCGGCGAAGGTTACGCCGTTGGCAAGACTATCGAATCTATAGCCCGTCAGCCTGAGGCGCAGGGTGACTGCACAAGAACTATGTTCATAGGCGTTGCAATGGCAGAGTCTACCGGTATATATTCGCTTATAATAGCGCTGGTGCTGCTGTTTGCAAATCCGCTCATCAAAAAGCTTTAATTTAAAAGCGAGGAGTATACGAAAATGCTATACGCAAAAGTGACTGAGTTCATTTCTATCAATCCTACTTCGATAATTGCAACTCTGTTGAATCTTTTGATCTTGTTTCTGATACTCAAATTTATACTTTTTAAGCGTGTCAATTCTGTAATTGAAAACAGGCAGAAGGAGATTGCCGATTCTTTTGAAGAGGCAGATGAAACCAAACTTCACGCTAAAGAGCTTGAAGAAGAGTATGCCGCAAAACTGGATAAAGCTCATGAAGAATCCGAAGCCATAATGCGCGATACAACCAAGAAAGCTCAGGAGCGCGGAGACAAGATAATTGACGATGCAAACCGTGAAGCAAGGGAGATCATAGACAAGGCTCATACAGAAGTAGAGCGCGAAAAACGCCGTGCAGTAAACTCTGTAAAGAATGATATAACCGATATTGCGTTCGACGTTGCTCAGACGCTTGTAGGGAAAGAGATCAGCAGGCAGGATAACGAGAGACTGATCGATGAATTTATAGACAACATAGGTGAAAGCGATGATTGAGCAGTATGTCAATAATTATGCTCTGGCGTTGTTTTCTCTGTGCAAAGAAAGCGAACAGAGCGTTAAAGACGTTTATGACGAGCTTTGTGGAATTGACCAAATTTTTGCTGATAACGGCGATTTTGTAATGCTGCTGTCTTCTCCTGTAATTACAGAAGAAGAAAAACTTGATATGCTCAAAAATGCCTTTGAGGGCAATATTTCCGATACCGTCTATGATTTTATATGCGTTTTGACCGAAAACAGGCATATCACCGATTTTTCACAGATTTGCAAAAGTTTCAAGTCGCTGTATTATCAGGACGAAAATATCGTTGAAGTTACCGTTAAAACTACCATGCATCTCGGCGAACAGCAAAGGCAGAAGCTTAAAAGCAAGCTGGAGAGCTTTACGGGAATGAATATCATTCTTATTGAAGAGATAGATGAGGCTCTTATCGGCGGTATTGTAGTAAATTATAACGATACGCAGATAGATGCCAGCATAAAAGGCAGGCTTGCTAAGCTTAAAACGGCTTTGGCAGCGTTATAGCATAGGAAAGGTCTGATAAACATGAATTTGCATACTGATGATATTACAAATATTATCAAGCACCAGATAAAGAATTACAGAAGCAAGCTGGAGCTCAATGACGTAGGTACTGTTGTTACCGTGGGCGACGGTATTTCTAAAATTCACGGTCTTGATGACTGCATGAGCGGCGAGCTGCTTGAATTTGAATGCGGCGTTTCCGGCATGGCTCTCAACCTTGAAAAAAACTTTGTCGGCGCGGTGCTCCTGGGTTCTGACAACGAAGTAAAAGAGGGAATGCAGGTAAAGCGCACAGGCAAGATAGTTTCTGTTCCCGTCGGCGAAGAAATGCTCGGCAGAGTTGTTAATGCTCTCGGTGAGCCTATCGACGGCAAAGGAGCTGTTCTTACAAAAGAAAGCAGACCTATTGAAACGCCTGCGTTCGGTATAATTACAAGAAAGCCAGTAAGCAAGCCTCTGCAAACAGGTATAAAGGCAATAGACTCTATGATACCCATAGGCAGAGGACAAAGAGAACTTATAATAGGCGACAGACAGACAGGTAAAACAGCCATAGCCCTCGATACCATAATCAACCAAAAGGGCAAAGACGTTATCTGCATATATGTAGCTATAGGTCAGAAGCGTTCTACAGTTTCAAACGTTTATGAAATGCTTGAAAAAGCAGGCGCTATGGATTATACGATAATAGTTGCCGCCACAGCCTCGGAGCTTGCACCGCTGCAATATATTGCGCCGTATTCGGGCTGCGCTATAGGTGAGCATTTTATGCTGCAAGGCAAAGATGTTCTCTGTGTGTATGACGACCTTTCAAAACACGCGGTGGCATACAGAACGATGTCGCTGCTTCTGCAAAGACCTACGGGTCGTGAGGCATACCCGGGAGATGTTTTCTATCTTCATTCAAGACTTTTGGAACGCGCTTGCAGTCTTAACGAAAAGTACGGCGGCGGTACACTGACCGCACTGCCTATTATAGAAACGCAGGCAGGCGACGTTTCAGCATATATACCAACAAACGTTATATCCATTACCGACGGTCAGATATTCCTTGAAACAGAACTTTTCTATTCGGGTATAAGACCTGCCGTAAACCCGGGTATATCGGTATCGCGTGTTGGCGGTGCAGCACAGATAAAAGCCATGAAAAAGGTGTCCGGCTCGCTTAAACTGCTTTATTCTCAGTACAGAGAATTGCAATCGTTCTCGCAGTTCGGTTCTGACCTTGATAAAGATACCAAAGACAGACTGGCGCAGGGCGAAAGAATTGTTGCCGTGCTCAAACAGGGCAGAAACGAGCCGCTGAGAGTTGAGCAGCAGGTGGTTATAATCTATGCGGTAGTAAATAATTATCTTAAAGATATCCCGGTTGAAGATATAGACAGGTATCAGAAAGAGCTGTTCGATCATATCGAGCATACGAATTTTGATATTTATCAGTCTATTTTAGATACCAAAGACTTAACAGCAGAAAACCAGCAGAAACTTAATGATGTGCTGATACAGTTCAACAAGAAGTTTTTGGGCGAGTGAAATAATAATTTGCGGTAAAGGAGTGTGAAAAATGGCTACTGCTAATATGAAAGCCGTGCGCAGGCGTATTAAAAGCGTTGAAAGCACAAAGCAGATAACCAAAGCTATGGAGCTTGTTGCTTCTTCAAAGCTGAGAAAAGCTAAAGAAAAAGCCGATGCCGCCCAGCCTTTTTTCAATACTCTGTATGAGACCATGTGCGATATATCAAACGACAGAAGCATAAGATCGCTGTTTGTCGCGCCGCAGTTCAGAAAGACAAATTTGCTTATCGTTATAGCAGGGGACAGGGGACTTGCAGGAGGCTTTAACCATAACGTGCTGAAAGCCGCGCAGGCAAGGTGCGATGAGATAGCAGCCTCGGGCAATAAGATAAAGATAATCGCAATAGGCAAAAAGTCAATAGATTACTTTGAAAAGCGCAGTTATGATGTAAAACTGAAATACAGCGGCATTTTTGACAATACCGAGCAGTCGGTGCTTGATGAGATCTCGGGCTATATAATGAGCAATATGAAATTGCAGGAGATAGGCAGTGTTGAACTTGTGTATACAACGTTTGTTTCTACGCTCTCGCAGGAGCCTATGGTGGTAAAGGTGCTGCCGATAGATACGCTTTCAAACGATAAAAAGGCTAAAAGCCTGACTATCTACGAGCCCTCAGAGGAGGAGCTTTTTGAAAGCCTTATTCCGCAGTATTTAAACGGCATTGTTTACAGCGCTATTGCAGATTCCTATGCTTCCGAGCTTGCCGCAAGGCGTACAGCTATGGAAAATGCTACCGACAACGCCGATGCCATGATAAATGACCTATCACTGCTGTATAACAGAGCAAGACAGGCTCAGATAACGCAGGAACTCACCGAGATAATGTCGGGTACTCTCAGAAATAATTAACATTCCAGATAAAAAGGACTGATTTAAATGCAAGCAGGAAATGTCGGCAAAGTCGTTCAGATAGTCGGAGCGGTAGTTGACATAAAATTTGATAAAGAATCACTGCCTAACCTTCTCAACGCTATTGAGATAGACAACGGCGGCAATAAACTTATTGTAGAAGTCGCTCAGCATATAGGCGATGATACAGTAAGATGTATAGCTATGAGCTCTACAGACGGTTTGAAACGCGGCGTAGATGCCATAGATACCGGCAAAGCTATCTCTGTGCCGGTAGGCAAGAAAACGCTTTCAAGGGTATTCAATCTCCTCGGCGAGCCAATAGACGACCTGCCTTTTGACGACAGCGACACCGAACGCTGGGAGATACACAGACCTGCCCCGACCTTTGAAGAACAGGCTGCCTCTACCGAAGTGCTTGAAACAGGCATAAAGGTTATAGACCTTATAGCTCCGTATCTTAAGGGCGGAAAGATAGGTCTTTTCGGCGGCGCTGGCGTTGGCAAGACCGTGCTTATTCAAGAGCTTATAAACAACGTTGCAAATCAGCACGGCGGTATCTCGGTATTTACCGGAGTTGGTGAGAGAACCCGTGAAGGCAACGACCTTTACAACGAAATGAAAGAGTCTGGCGTTATTGATAAGACCGTTCTTGTATACGGTCAGATGAACGAACCGCCCGGAGCAAGAATGAGAGTAGGTCTTTCGGGTCTTACTATGGCTGAATACTTCCGCGATGTTGAAGGACAGGACGTTCTTCTGTTTATAGATAACATATTCAGATTTACTCAGGCAGGCTCGGAGGTTTCCGCTCTGCTTGGTCGTATGCCGTCGGCAGTTGGTTATCAGCCAACGCTTGCTACCGAAATGGGCGCTTTGCAGGAGCGTATTACATCTACAAATAAAGGCTCTATAACGTCGGTGCAGGCAGTTTATGTCCCTGCCGACGATCTTACAGACCCTGCCCCTGCAACAACGTTTGCACACCTTGATGCTAAGACAGTTCTTTCAAGAAGCATATCTTCGCTCGGTATTTATCCTGCGGTAGATCCGCTTGATTCTACTTCAAGAATACTCGATCCCGAAATAGTCGGTCAGGAGCATTATGAAGTCGCCAGAGCCGTGCAGTCTATACTTCAAAGATACAACGAATTGCAGGATATAATCGCTATAATGGGTATGGACGAACTTTCCGACGAAGATAAAGTTACCGTTGCAAGAGCAAGAAAGATACAGAGATTTTTGTCACAGCCTTTCAGCGTTGCCGAGCAGTTTACCGGTATGCAGGGCAAGTATGTGCCTATAAAGGAAACTATCCGCGGCTTTAAAGAGATAATTGAGGGCAAGCACGACGACCTTCCCGAATCTGCGTTCCTGTTTGTGGGAACTATAGATGAGGCGGTCGAAAAGGCTAAAGCCCAGCAGTAAACGATAGGGGAGCGTTTTATGAAAACATATACTTTAAAGATCGTTACCCCGAAAGAGAGCCGCACCGAAGAAAATGTTGTTAAAACTATAGTCAAAACAACATCGGGCGATATAGGCATAATGGCAGATCACGTTCCATATGTTTCAATGCTGAAACAAGGCGAGTTTCGCGTTATCTACAGCGATAATACCGAAAAGCGTATGACTTGTGACGGCGGCTTTATAAAAGTCGGCAAGGAACAGACCGTTATTTTGTCGCAGTTGGTCTCTTAATCTCTTAGTCGCTTAGTTGATTAGTACAATATTTATAAGAGCAGTGCAGGAAAGCTGCTCTTTAAATTTGCAGGGCGATTTTTTCAGAAAATATGCCAAAACATCTTGTAAAATTTCTCGTTTTAGTGTATAATAAAATCATAATGCGTATAGGGGAGAGAACATAATGCAGATAAGCATACCCACTTCATTTATGAAAATGGAAGGTTCATATGTTGCGTCAGTCGTGCTGACGGGACTTGCAGTTGTATTTTTAGCGCTTTTGCTGCTTATTATTGTATTCAAACTGTTCGGACTTGTCTTTTCAAGAAAGCCAAAGCCCAAGAAAGTTAAAAAAGCAAAAGCAGTAAAGCAGGAGCAGGAAGTTAAACAAAGTGCACCTCCTGCCGCCGCAGCTAAGGTTGAAGATACCACCGCAGCAGTGCCGCCCGAAAGCGACGGCATCAGCGAAGAGATAATAGCCGTTATTTCTGCCGCAATAGCCGCAATAAGCGCATCAAGCGGCAAAAAACTTAAACTTATGAGCGTTAAGGCATCGGGCAGTTCAAGAAAACTTTGGGCGCAAGCAGGTCTTAACGACAACACCAGACCATTCTGAGCAAGGAGGCGCGATATATGAGTGAAGTTTTCAGAATTTTCCTTGATACTATTGCAGACCTTGCTAATCAGTCGGGTCTTGCACAGCTGCTTGAAAGCGGCGGCTGGAAAAACATTGTAATGATACTTATTTCTTTTGTGTTTATGTATTTCGCTATTGCCAAAGGCTTTGAACCTCTTTTGCTGCTGCCCATATCATTCGGTATGCTGCTGACAAACCTGCCGCTTACCGAAATGTATCACCCCGAGCTTTTTGACGGCTACGAGGACGAAATGGGCAACCACCTGATAGATTTTGGACGAGTCTTGAAGTACGGAGGCTTGCTGGATATTTTGTATATCGGCGTAAAAGCAGGACTCTACCCACCGCTTATTTTCTTAGGAATAGGCGCCATGACTGACTTTGGCCCTCTGATAGCCGCCCCAAGGAGTTTTATTCTTGGTGCAGCGGCTCAGGCTGGTATCTTTTTAACGTTTGTCGGCGCGGCTCTTTTCGGATTTACCGCCGCAGAATCGGGCGCAATAGCTATAATCGGCGGCGCAGACGGCCCAACAGCAATTTACGTTTCAACTAGGCTGCTCGGCCCCGATTCTTCGATAAGTACAGGTACTATTGCTCTTGCGGCATATACCTATATGGCGCTCGTTCCGTTCATTCAACGGCCTATAATGCGGCTGCTGACTACCAAAAAAGAGCGCTCCGTCGTTATGGATCAACTGCGAACCGTTTCAAAGACCGAGAAAATGATTTTCCCGATAGCCGTTACCATAATAATCGCGCTGCTCGTTCCGTCGGCTGCGTCGCTCGTAGGTATGCTGATGCTCGGCAATATCCTTAAAGAAAGCGGCTGCTGCGACAGACTTGTAAAGACCGCACAAAACGAACTTATGAATATAATCACCATTTTCCTTGGTGTTTCAGTAGGCGCGACAGCTACTGCCGACAAGATAATGAATAAAGAGTTTGCGCTTGTTATCGCTCTCGGAGTTATAGCATTCTCAATAGGTACAGCGTTTGGTGTTATCTTCGGTAAGATAATGTATGTATTTACCAAGGGCAAGATAAATCCGCTTATCGGTTCAGCAGGCGTTTCGGCAGTACCTATGGCAGCTCGTGTTTCGCAGAAGGTCGGTCAGGAAGAAAATCCTAACAACTATCTGCTCATGCACGCTATGGGCCCGAACGTTGCAGGTGTTATCGGCTCTGCCGTTGCCGCAGGCGTTCTGCTCAGCATAATATAAGTTAATATTAAATTTTATAAGAAAAATTCCTCACTGCCAAAAGTAGTAAGGATTTTTCTGTTTGTATGGTGAACTTTATGTTGTATAGATACAGACCTATAACCTCAACGCCATATCTTAAAAGCAGCGATTATTGTGAGATTCCGCCCTGCCGCGCATTAGCGCCGTATGTATGCTGCTTTTGGGGCAGCCAAAGCTCAAATGCCGCTCGGCTTGTTATACCCGATACCTGTATGGATATTATCATAAGGGTAGATCGCTCAGATAACAGTTGCACCGCCAGCTTCTGCGCACTTGACGACAGAACATACCAAAGCGGTATTCGCGAAAGCAACATATCAATATTTGGCATACGTTTTTTCGGCTGGAGCGCCATGCTTTTCACATCTGAAAGTTTTAAGAATACTAAAAATAATGCGTATTTAGCCGAAGACTTTTTTCGCGGCATGACCGCCGAACTTATTGATATCGTTCTCCGCTTTGATCATTTAACAGAAAGGGCAGGGGAGGCTGAGAAAATTCTCCTGCGCTGGCTAAGTACAAGGCGTTTAAGCAGCGATCTTATGAATGTTATAAACGACATGATAACATTTGGGTGCCGTATGAAAATTTCCGAAATTGCTGGGCGCAATGTAATTTCAGAGCGTAAAATGCAGCGTATGTTTGAAGAAAGCGTGGGCGTTACACCGAAAACTTTTTCTAATCTTATTCGCTATCAGCTTGTGTGGCAGGAAGTTTCAAAAGGCAGCGCGGATATTCTTGATATGGTAGAAAAATACAGCTATACCGATCAGGCACATCTTCTGAACGATTTTCGCAAACGACATGGCATGACACCAAAACAGGCTTTTAGTTTTGCTATGTCGGATTTTTACAAGACAGTCTGACATTTTTACGGTAAGATATTAAAGGGAACTTTCCAAATTTATTGTAAAGGAGAACCTTTAATGAACACATTTGAAAAAGCGAGAAAATTTATCTACCGAAATGCCAGACCCGTTGACTTGGCGATATTTAAGTATTACTTTGAAAACGGCAGCCGTGATGATGTGCTGACCGCACTTTCAGCTTATCAGAACGCTGACGGCGGCTTTGGCTGGGGAATTGAAGCTGATAACTTCAACCGCAATTCTTTGCCTATGGGCGTGTGGAAAGCAACAGAATATATTCGCAGTATCGGTGGTATTGAAAGTGTCCACCCAATGATTTCAGATATTTTGCGCTATCTTGAAAGCGGTGACGGCTTTGACGAGGCGCACCAACAGTGGCAGAATACTTTGCCTTCAAACAACGAATGCCCCTGTGCATTTTGGTGGAAATATACCGAAAACGGCAGTTTGTTTGAATACAACCCGACTGCTGCCCTTGCAGGCTTTATAGTAAAGTATGCGCAAGAGGGGAGCAATATTTACAAAAAAGGCTTGCAGCTTGTGAAAGAAGCGGCAGAATGGTTTATAAAAAACGCTCCTATAGAACAGCATATCGCAAGATGTTTTATCACGATGTACGAAGACTGCAAAGATACAGGCATTATGCCTTTTGATGAAACGGCATTTTTATCAAGACTAGATGAAATTGTTGATAAAAGTATCTGCCGAGATGTTTCACATTGGGGCGATTATATTCCCAGACCGTCTGCTTTCATAACATCTAAAAACAGCAGATTTTACAGCGAAAGTTTAGAAGAGCTGTATAAAGCCGAATGTGAGTATATAAAAAACACCCAGCTCGACGATGGCTCGTTCAATGTTCCGTGGCAGTGGAGCAATTATAACGAGTGGTACGTTGCCGAAAACTGGTGCAAAACTGCTATTACTATTGATAATATGCTGTTTTTGAGAGAGTTTGACCCTGAATAATAAATATACGGAGGTAAATTATATGAGCAGTAACAATATGAAAAACAGCGGATTTTTCGCTATAATTTCACGTATGAAATATATAAACCGCTGGGGGCTCATGCGCAACACCATAACCGAAAACATCAGCGAACACAGCCTTGAAGTTGCGTATATAGCGCACCTACTTGCCGTGCTCAGAAATGTGCGCCACGCAGGCAATGTCGATCCGCAGAGGTGTGCGCTGCTTGCAATGTACCACGATGCCTCCGAGATACTCACCGGCGATCTGCCAACCCCTATAAAGTATTATAATAAGGAGATAAAATCTGCCTATAAAGAGGTCGAGCACCGCGCCGAACGCCAGCTGCTGTCATATCTGCCGGAGGACATTCGCGGCGAGTATGAAGATATTCTTTGCCCGAACGATAACGATGCCGAGCTTTGGTCTTTGGTAAAAGCGGCTGATAAAATTTCCGCATATATAAAATGTACTGAAGAAATTCAAATGGGCAACCGCGATTTTGAGCAGGCTCTTGCTTCTACAAGAAAAGCCATAGAAGCCATGAATATAGCCGAGGCAGACGAATTTATAGCCGAATTCATGCCTGCCTACAGTTTAACTCTTGACGAGCAGACTTTGCAGTAAAATATCGATTTATTGCTTCTTTTTTGCAGGCTTAATATCTGCAAGCGGAGAGCTGTCGGCAGCGTTTTTAAGATTTTCGCTTGCCAAATGCGTGTATATCTCGGTCGTGGAGGTGCTTTCATGACCGAGTATTTCTTTCAGCACCAGCATATCAACGTGACCGTACTGATACATAAGCGTTGCAGCCGTGTGCCGCAGCTTGTGTACCGATATTCCAAGGTTGTTAAGACCTGCTTTTGCTAGGTTTTCTTCAACTATCATCTCAACGCGCCGAGTGGTTATCCTGCGGTGATTTCGCGATATAAATATAGCGTTAAGACCTTTGTTTTTTTCGTCAGCGTTGCGCTCTGCAAGGTATGCGTCAAGCGCCGCAACACAAGCATTATTCAAAAATACAATGCGTTCTTTGCCGCCTTTGCCAAATATTCTCAATGTTTTGTTATCTCGACTGTAGTCGTTAAGATCAAGCCCTACAAGCTCACTCAGCCGCATACCGCAGTTTAAAAACAATATAATAATGCAGTAATCGCGCAGAGAACTGCCGTTATTTACAGTATCAATAAGCGACTGACTTTGTTCAAGTGATAGATACCTTGGCAGCTGCTTGTCAAGCTTTGGTATTTCAAGCTCTGTAAGCGGATCGTTTTCGATAATCATGGCTTTCTTGTTTAAATACTGATAAAACTGCTTCAGCGCCGAGCATTTGCGCGCACGTGTCTTTTTGGTATTGTTGCGTACATCTTTTAGGTAACGTAGATAATTGTAGGCATCGTACAGCCGTACTTCAGCAACGTATTCTTTATCAAGATCTGCAATAGTAATTTCTTCAAACTCAGCCGAAGCATCAACGAGATTGTTGCTTATTTTTAGATAGCGCAAAAACGTTCTTATGTCTAAGTAGTAAGCTTCTTCGGTGCGATCACCGCGACCGCGCACCACTTTCAGGTCAGTCAAAAAATCCATTAAATACGGCGGACAGTCGTCCATATACTCTTTTTTCAATATTTTCTCTCCCCTCAATTTCGCTAAATTTTGATTTAGCGAAATTCATTCTGCTTTTATTATACCCTCTTTTTAGCTGTTTGTCAAGAGATTTTCAGCAAAATCTATAAGAAATATAAAAAAGCAGCCTTTTCGCTTTTTAGTTTGCAAGGCTGCTTTTCAATTATTTAAGCTCCACAATAGTAACTCCGTCTTCACCTTCGCCGTAAACGCCGCGGCGATATGTCTTTACAAGCCTATGCGAGCTGAGATGTTCACGCACTGAGTTTTTCAGAGCACCTGTGCCTTTGCCGTGAATTATCGTAACCGAATTTGCGCCTGACATCACCGCAGCATCAAGAAAGCTATCAACCTCATAGATACCTTCATCTACCGTATAGCCGCGTATATCAAGCTCCATTTGCGGTCGGCGTGTCATTCTGCTTTCAACGCCGCTTGAAGTAACTCTGCCCGAAGACTTTGCCTTATTTTGCGGCTTACTTTGCTTACCTTGCACAGGAGCAGCTTCTTTTTCAATAAGCCGGAGTTTCGAGACATGTATCTTCGTTTTCATAACACCCGAATGAACAAAACAGTTTCCGCTTGCATCAGGCGGAGTTACAACTATGCCGTTCTTGTTCATGTCAGATATCAAAACTCTGTCACCTTTTACCAGCGGTCGCGGCAAAACATAATCACTGCCAGATTTTGTCACAGGGTTGGATTCATTATACATATTATTAAGAACAGACTTGCTTGCGTGCTTTGCATCTATAGCTTTCTGCGCAAAATCAGCCTTATCCTTTTCCTTGCGCAGGCTGTCAAGTTCATCAATGAGCTTCTCAGACTGCTGCGTAACGCGGCGAACTATTGCATTTGCCTCACGTCTGGCAATCTCCAGTTCCTTTTCCTTGTGCTGCTCTAAAAGCTCTTTTTCTTTGGCGAGAGATTCCTTTATCTTCTCGCTTTCGGTAAGATTCTTGTCTGCTTCGTCACGCAGTTTTTCAAGCTCCAAGCGCGACTTCTCCAGTCCTTCCAGAATGTTTTCAAAACGCCTGTTTTCGCTGCCTATCATGCTTTCTGCATTATTTATTATGTCATCAGGCATACCAAGCTGACGTGAAATAGCAAAAGCGTTTGATTTACCGGGAGAGCCTATAATAAGCCTGTACGTCGGTTTCAGCGTTTCAACGTCAAATTCGCAGCTGGCGTTCTCTGTATCCTCGCTGTCAATGGCATATAGCTTCAGTTCTTGATAGTGCGTTGTGCAAATTATCTTTGCGCCGCACTCTTTCAGTTTTTCTATGATAGAAACAGCAAGCGCCGCACCCTCTATCGGGTCGGTGCCCGAGCCAAGTTCATCAAGAAGAATAAGGCTTTCGCTGTCCGCTTTTTTAAGTATATCTACAACTCTTGTCATATGCGAAGAAAAGGTAGAAAGACTTTCTTCAATAGACTGCATATCGCCTATATCTGCCAGAACATTTTGAAAGACCGATATTTTTGAGCCGTCTGAAACAGGTATCAGCAGACCGCACATCGTCATCAGCGTAAGCAGACCCACCGTTTTAAGAATAACAGTCTTACCGCCCGTGTTAGGGCCTGTTATTATCAAAGAATTGTAGCTCTCCCCTATCGTGAGATCAATAGGCACTACCCTGCTTTTATCAATAAGTGGGTGACGGGCTTTTTTCAGCACAATAATTCCGTCATCTGAAATTTCAGGCACAGAGGCGTGCATTTTTGCGGCAAGCTGCGCTTTAGCAAAGTACAGATCGAGCGTTACGCAGGCTTTGTAGCTTGATGCAAACTGCAAAGCAAATTCGCCGCACAAAGCCGATAAATGCGTGATTATTCGGTGTATTTCTTCCTGCTCCTGCGCTTTTAAAAGGCGTATCTCGTTGTTAGCCTCTACTACCGACATAGGCTCTATAAACAGCGTTGCGCCTGTAGATGAAGTATCATGAACAAGACCATTAACCGCGCCTTTATGCTCAGATTTTACTGGCAGAACATATCTTCCGTCACGAAGCGTTACTCTTGCTTCCTGCAAATATTTCTTCGTTTCAGATGACTTTATCATGCTTTCCAGGTTTTCTCTTATCTTAACGCCTGCCCTTGAAATTCTCCTGCGTATAGAAGAAAGTTCGGGGCTTGCATCATCGGCAAGTTCTTCTTCGCTTAGTATAGAAGAATCAAGCAGCCTTTCAAGATAGCTGTTAGGAAAGATACATTCAAACAGAAATTCGAGACTTTTTGCATCATTTCCGCACCTGTCGTGCCACTCTGTAAGAGCAGAGATCTGGTGAAGCAGTTTGCGCACTTCAATAAGCTCCGCAAGGCTTAGAATTGAGCCCGAAGATGCCCTGTCAGCAAGTGCGGCGGCATTTGTAATATTATAAAATACGGGCGAGCCGAATTTGACCGTCAGTTCCAGCGCATCGGCGGTCTTTTGCACTTCTTCTTTAACATCTGAAACGCTTGCGTTTGGCCTTATTTTCAGCGCCATATCGCGCGATGCATCATTTGAACACTCGTTTTTGAGCATTTCAAGAATTTTATGTAATTCCAAAACATTGTCATTAAAACTATTGATCATAAACCTTCCTCAACTAATTGACCGATAGAACGTAAGCGATTTGAACCTTACGTCCAGTTTTGTTTCAAGATACTCCTCTGTTATGAATGATACCGAACGTTCCCTTTTTTCGCTCATCTTTAGGTGAAAGAGCTTTTTCTGATCCGAAAGTGCGATATATCGAAGTATTTCCACCGTCTGCGGCGAGAGCTTGTACATATGTGAAGTATCTTCTTCATCTTCTTCGTTATTGTTTGCGTGCTGCCTGTTGTAGCAGTCTTCACAAAGCAGCATACTGTCTTTCATGTCAAAATACATATTCAGACCTAAGTCTGTAGAATATCTGTAGCACCTGCGGCAGCAAAGCAGCTGAGGCATCAGCCCTATCTCGCAAATGTGGCGAAATTCAAAAATTGCCTTCAGCGTTTCGTTGCTGACTTTGCCGTTATCCAGAAAATACAGCGTATTCATCATAAGCCTTGCAACATTTTCGCACGGCTCGTTTATCTGAATAGTGTAATGAATAATATCTGCAAAATAGCAGGCAAGAGCATACTTGTCAACTTCCAGCCGTATGTTATAAAACAAATTTATCGGCTCGCAGCTGTTCAGGTAGTATCTGTCCTTGTTTTTGTTGAAACAAAGTTTTGAATATGTGAAAAGCTGCGTTGCACTGCCAAGCTTGCTGTTTATCTTCATAGCGCCCTTTGCCAGCGCCTCTATAACGCCCTTTTCTTTGGTTAGCACTGCAATCGCCTTGTCCTGCTCCCCTATCTGCTTTTCACGAATTATTACCCCGTTCACTGTTTCCAATGACACCATGCTCCTCTTGATGTTTTGAACGTCTGTATTCTAAGTAATCCGATATCTTTCCGCTTTTTGCAAACTTTTCCCACAATTCATCAGTCATATCATCACCCCGTATGCAACTATTATCTGCATACGCCGTGACAATTATTTATCCGACAACCCGAAATTTTTAATAAGCGCCTCGCTGTTTCTCCAGTCTTTTTTGACCTTCACCCAGCACTGCAAGTTTACTTTTATTCTGAAAAATCGCTGCAATTCTGCTCTTGCATCGCTGCCTATTTTTTTCAGCATTGAGCCGTTTTTGCCTATTATTATGCTCTTGTGTGTATCTCTCTCGCAGTATATAGTTACTGATATATCAAGAATATCTTCACCGCTTTTGTCGCGGCGCTCTTTAAGGCTTTCTACCGTAACTGCAATACCGTGCGGTACTTCGTCATTCAGTGCGCGCAAAGCCTTTTCTCTGACTATCTCAGCCATAATAACTCGCTCCGGCTGGTCGGTAAACTTGTCATCAGGAAAATAATGCGGCGAGGGTGTCGCATAGTTTATCAGCACATCTAAAAGCTCGACCGTGCCGTCTTTTTCAATTACAGAAACAGGCACTACCTCATCAAACACATAAAGCTGCGAATATTCTGTAATAAGCGATATAAGCGCAGTCTTGTCCTCAAGCAGGTCTATCTTGTTCAGCACAAGAATAACTTTCATCTTGCCTGCCTTGAAGCTCTTTATCAGATTTTTTTCATGGTCGGAGATCTTTTTTGTACAGTCGGCTACCATAACAATTATCTCGCCGTCTGAGACCGCCTCGTTTATAGTCTTAACCATGTGGTCTGAAAGCTTGTTCTTCGGCTTGTGCATACCCGGCGTATCAATAAAAACAAGCTGAGTTTCGCCCTTTGTAAGAACGCCTGTTATCTTTGTGCGCGTGGTCTGCGGCTTGTTGCTTACTGCCGCTATCTTCTCCCCTACTAAACAATTCAGCAGAGAGGACTTGCCTGCGTTTGCCCTGCCTACTATAGTTATAAATGCGCTTTTTGTTTTAAGATTTTCCATATATTCTCCTGTCTTTATGTATCTCGTGTTATGCCAAGCTGTGAGAGTATCTCTTCCTGCTTTGCAAACATATCTTTTTCGTCCTGCTCGCTCGTTTCGTGGTCATACCCCAAAAGATGCAGCATTGAATGCACCGTAAGAAACGCTATCTCGCGCTCTGTTGAATGTCCGTACTCCTCAGCCTGCGCTATAGCCTTTTCAACCGATATAACTATATCCCCAAGCAAAATAGCATTGCTGGAATTGTCAACGTCAAAACCGTTTTCATCACCCAGAGGAAAAGACAGCACATCAGTCGGTCTGTCAACGTTTCTGTACTCTTTATTCAGCGCGTGAATTTCTTCGTTATCTACAAAAGTAACGCTCACCTGTGCATTGTCGTCTATATCTTCAAAAGCAAGAGTCTGCTCGCAGCACCGCCTTATCAGAGAGCGAAGCTGCGGCGTTATCTTATATATCTTTTGTGAATTTGAAAACAGCACTTTTGTTTTTCCCATATTGTCACCTACTGATTGTAATACTTGTCGTAAGCTTTAATTATATCCTGAACCAGCTTGTGCCTTACAACGTCTTTTTCAGTAAATCTGTTTATAGATATATCCTCAACATTTTTCAAGACTTTCACAGCTTCTACCAGTCCCGACTTTCTCTTGTCGGGCAGGTCTATCTGCGTAATATCGCCAGTTATAACTATCTTGCTGTTAAAGCCAAGGCGGGTCAGGAACATTTTCATCTGCTCGGGCGTGGTGTTCTGCGCCTCATCAAGGATTATAAAGCTGTCGTCAAGCGTTCTGCCGCGCATATAGGCAAGCGGTGCAACTTCTATGCACCCTCTCTCCTGCTGACGCGCAAATGCCTCAGGCCCCAGCATATCAAAAAGAGCATCATACAGCGGTCTTAAATATGGGTCTACCTTGTTTTGCAGATCCCCCGGCAAAAAGCCAAGCTTCTCCCCTGCCTCAACAGCAGGTCTTGTAAGTATTATCTTGTTTACCTCATGCGCTCTGAACGCCTTTACTGCCATTGCAACCGCAAGATATGTCTTACCTGTGCCGGCAGGGCCTATGCCGATAACTATAGTATTTTCTTTAATGCTGCTGATGTACCTTTTCTGTCCCAAAGTTTTCGGCTTTACTATCTTTCCGCCCATGGTTATGCAAATGCCGTCGTCAGTCAGCTTTTTCAGCTCGTCCTGCGTGCCGTCATCGACCATTGAAAGCACATATCTTATAGTCTGCTCGTTTATTTGCTCGCCCTTGCCTGCCAGGAAAATAAGCGTTTCTATAGCCTGCGCCGCTTTAAAAGTATCATCTTCTTCACCGGTTATTTTAATATCACCGTCGCGGTTGACTATTGAAACATTGTATTGCTTTTGCAAAAGCCTTATGTTTTCGTCAAAACTGCCGTAAAGGCTAAGTACAAGCTCTGAGCGCTCAACATTTATTATTCTTTCCGCCATATTTGTTATCACCGTAAAATTTTACAAAATATCCAAACAGTCATGCTTACAACCGTCCAATATACATTATAACACAACTTTGCGGAAATTAAAAGTACCTTTTTAAGATTTTTCAGGAAATATTATCTGAGTTTCGCCTATTTCACCCTCTGCAACATATGTTACCACTGCTTTTATGCCTGTGTCGGTCTTTTCATATTTAACATCTTTGTCTATTATCTCGCAGCCAGAAAGAAAATTGTTTTCGTAATCTTCAATATCTTTTTTGAGTGCTTCTCTTGTTTCTTCCTCATTTCGCACTGTTTCTTTGTATTCATAGCTGTCGTATGTTTTGTATGTAACACCCACAGGCAGCTGCACGCCTAGAAAATTCCAGTATCTTATGTCCTCATGTTCGATAAATCTGCCTGTTGGCGGCTTTTTAAAGAAATTTATATCAGTATCAAAAAATCTGAAAAAATTCATTTCTTCAGCGCCCTCGTTTATTTCCTTGGAAATACTCTGAAACTGCTCAAAGAAAGTCTGCGTGTCGGTAAATCTACCCGTTATACTTGCCTGAGAATATCTGTAGCGCAGCTGCCCGAAGCGGTCAATATACTCCCCTGCTATAAGAATCTGCCCTTTTGCCACGCCGTCACCCAGCATAAAATCTATACTTCCGCAATATACTTGAAAATCAGTGATCACCGCATCTCTTTTCGCTACAATATTTGCAGGATAGCGGTTTTCTTTAATATCGGGCTTTTGCGTTGCCTGACTTATGTTTATAACAAGTTCGCTGCCGTTTACACGAATGCCTGCCCATGCAATGTCGTCTGTTCTGTCAGTCAGCGCAGTTTCAAGGCTGTGAAGATCAATATCTGAAATATGCGTGCCAAAGTCTATATCAAAGTCTTCTAAAACGGCATTTACCTCCTGCCGTGTTTTGTAGTCAGCGCCGATTATCCGTATATGCAGCACAATATTTGAAAGATAAAACATCACCGCAAGAGAAAAAATAATGCCTGCAAGCAGCCCATAGTGCTTATAATAACGCTTGCCTTTGATTACTACGCCGTTCTCGCCCAAAACTTCAAGCTGCAAACTATATTTATCGCACAGTTTTCTTAATCTTTTAAGTTTGCCAAGCTCAATGCCGCCTGTAATGCTGTCGCCTGCATCAGTCATTTCAATAAGGCTTATATTGCTCCTAAGCAGTTCATTCAAAAGCTGATACCGCCTGTCGCCGACTATCTTTATATGCGCAATGCCGATTTTTTCTGTTATCATACTCTGCTGCTCTTTCTCGTAACATTTACGCTGTTTATCCTGCCCTCTACCAGCATAGATGTGTTTGTGTAGTTTGTCACTTTCAGTTCGCTGCCCCATATTTCAACGTCGTTTTCTTTTGTAGATACCCTTACCATTATTTCATTACATTCGTTTATAGATCTGCAATTTTCAACCAAAACACTGCTGTCATCTATAATGCTTATGTACGAATTAAGACACAGCATTTCTCTTAAGATAAGTTTCTTTTTTGTGCCTTTCATAAAAACGCCCCTTTATATTTGTATTGCTAGTATTGCCAATACTAATTATATTGTTTTTTTCTTTGTCATATACATAAAGGTAGATACAAACTGTGGGGGTAGTTTTATGAAAAAGCTTTTAGGTGCGCTTGCGGCAATAACTGCCGTTGTTTTTGTTATTGCTTATATTTCGGATATTACGTCTGCCGTATTGACCGCTGTTGAAAGATGCTTAAACGTTATAATTCCTTCGCTGTTTATAATGATGGTGCTTTCGCGCTATATCGTTTCAAAAGGGCTGTTTGAACCCCTTGAAAAGCTTATGAAATTGCCCTCAAAACTGCTGGGCTTTTCGCCAAGGCTTATGACAGTATTCATTTTAAGCAACATAGGCGGCTATCCTATCGGCGCAACTATGCTCTCTCAAATGTGCAAAAACGGCGAAATAACGCCAAAACAAGCAGAGGTCTGCGCATCTTACTGCTTTTGCTCAGGCCCCGCATTTCTTGTCGGCGCGGTTGGTCTGTGTGTTTACCAAAGCAAAAGCCTAGGTTTTATGATGTTTCTTTCGTGCGTGATTGCAAATCTGGCGGCATGCATAATATATAACAGGGTGTTCAGCATAAGCAAGACTTCTATACACGAAAGCAAAAGTACACAGAGCGCCTATACACTTACAGATGCAATAACAGACAGCGGTAAAGCTATGTTTTCAATGTGTGCGGTGATAATTTCATTCAGCGCCGTAACGGTGGTATTGCAAAAAGCCTGCACCGCATTTTCAATTGACCCCATGCTTTTAGCGCCCCTGTTTGAAATTACAAATGTTACCTCTTTTTCGCCTGCAAAACTTTCGCTTCTCCCCTGCTGTACCTCGCTGGTATCATTTGGCGGTCTTTGCGTGTGGCTGCAAAATGCCTCTCTCGTTAAAAAAAGTTTCTCAATATTAAAAACACTATTGCTCAGAATACCCATTTCTGTTCTCAGCGGCATAATTTTTAAGGCCATTTATAGCACTTTTTCAGACCGATATATGCCTTCGGGTGCAGAACTTGGCGGTCTAGTTGTCAATATAGACAATTTTGCACCGTCAATTTGTCTAATAATAATGATATTTATGATTCTTAATAAAAAAAGACTAGCATTTCAGTAAAAAGTGTGGTATAATTATTACGTAGGATGAATTCTAATATGAAAGGGTGTCAGTTATGGCAAAGAAAACATACTTTGGAAACAATATTCAGCCGTCATGCTCTTACTGCGTTTATGGCAACAGAGCTAAAGAGGGTAACAAAGTCCTCTGTGAAAAACAAGGTCTGGTTGCAGGAGATTACAGCTGTAAGAAATGGGAGTACGATCCTATAAAGCGCGTTCCTAAGAAGCAGCTCACCATTCCTAATCAGGAAGACGATATAATCTGATCATCTGCAAAAAATATCCCATTTGCCACTAGCGACAAATGGGATTTTCTTTAATGTGTTTTTAATCTTACTGCTTGTAAACTATATCTATCGAAAGGCAACCGCTGCCGTCGAGAGTTTCGCTGAGTTTATCGGGCTGATGTGTGCCTGCATACAGAGTAAACTGCTCGGAGCGCACTTTTCTTATGCCCTGCTCGTCAACGGAAGTAAAAGCTTTTGGCGGCACGGGTATTGAAACCGTCTTAGATTCCCCTGCTTTCAGTGATACACGCTTAAAACCGCAAAGGCTGTGGCGCGGCACTGCATATTCGCAGCTGTCTTTTATGTATATCTGAATGACATCTTCGGTGTCATATTCGCCCTCGTTTGATACCTTTACAACAGCGTTTCCGTCAGTATATTTAAGCTCTGAGCAGATTATGCGAGAGTAGTTAAGACCATATCCGAACGGGTAAAGAATATTATCACAGGTATAGCGATATGTTCTGTTTTTCATAGAATAATCGGTAAAATCAGGCAGTTCATCGGCAGTTTTATAGAATGTTACAGGCAGCTTGCCCGAAGGAGATATTTTGCCGAGAAGTATTTCTGCAAGTGCAATTCCACCTTCAGAGCCCGGGTACCATGCGTGAAGCAGTGCATCAACGTCCTGCTCAATGTTCAGCGCACTGCCAGCCGCACAAACAACTATTACAGGCTTGCCTGCTTTCTTCACTTCTTCAAGAAGTATGCGCTGGCTTTCAGGCAGCCGCAGGTCGTTTTTGTCGCCCGATGAAAACTCATTGCCCGTGTCACCCTCTTCTCCCTCAATAGTAGCATCAAGACCAAGGCAGAGAATTGCAACATCGCTGTGTTTCGCGGCAGCTACAGCTTCGGCTATCCTGTCGTTTTTCTGTGCAAGACCCGAAACTCTGTCTTTGTAAAGGTGGCAGCCCTCAGCATAAATTACTCTGCCGTCAAAATTGTCCTGCAAACCAAGCAAGAATGTGTTGTATTTGTCGGCAGTGCCGTTATAA
This sequence comes from uncultured Clostridia bacterium, assembly GCA_947630555.1. Taxonomy (GTDB): domain Bacteria; phylum Bacillota; class Clostridia; order Oscillospirales; family Ruminococcaceae; genus UBA7477. The sequence goes on along the minus strand of CANRIA010000002.1, from coordinate 126,320 downwards.
TTGCCTTCAAGAGCGGCAAAACTGTTTGCATTAGGCCCTATGACTGCAATAGTATTTACGTTTTTGCCAAGCGGCAATACACCGTTGTTTTTAAGAAGAACTATAGATTTTTCTGCACATTCAAGAGATACAGCTTTGTGCTCATTACAAGCTACAACTTCATAGGGTATGTTATCATATTCCGTGCCGTCGTCAAACATACCAAGGCGAATGCGCGTTCTCATAGCGTGAACACAGGCGTTGCTTATGTCTTCTTCCGATATCATGCCGTATTCATAAGCATCGAGCACGTTTTCATAGGTGCAGCCGCAGTTTACATCGCAGCCTGATTTAAGAGCCAGAGCGACCGATTCTATCGGCGACTTTGTAACTTTATGATGTTCGTGAAAATCACGTATTGCCCAGCAGTCAGAAACAAAATAGCCGTCAAAGCCCCATTCATCTAGCTTTTGTACAAAGAACCTATTAGCGCAGGCAGGCTCTCCGTTTACACGGTTATATGCACCCATAACGCTTTCAACCTTTGCATCTTTAACAAGCGCTTCAAACGCAGGCAGATAGGTCTCTTCCATATCCTTGGGCGTTACCACCGCATCAAACTCGTGGCGCAGGCTTTCAGGCCCGCTGTGAACAGCCATATGTTTTGCACAGGCAGCCACTTTCAGCACCTTTCCGTTACCTTGCAGACCGCGCACATACGCTTTGCCGCATTCAGCGGTCAAAAACGGGTCTTCACCGTAAGTTTCATGTCCCCTGCCCCAGCGCGGATCGCGGAAAATGTTTATATTCGGCGCCCAGATAGTCAAGCCCTTGTAAATATCCCTGTCGCCGTATTTTGTGTACTCGTTGTACTTAGCGCGCGCCTCGGTAGAAGTAATGTCTCCTGCTTTTTCGATAAGCTCGGTGTCAAACGTTGCCGCCATGCCTATTGCCTGAGGAAACATTGTCGCCACGCCAGAACGCGCTAACCCGTGCAGACCCTCGTTCCACCAGTTATATTCGGGAATTTCAAGTCTTTCAATAGCAGGGGCATCAAATCTCAGCTGAGAAGCCTGCTCTGCAATGTTCATTTCGTCAACAAGCGCTTCTGCCCTATCCTGCGCGGACAAGCTTTTGTTCTTATAGTCTTTCATATGTAATATCCTTTCATGCAAATTTAAAATAGCCACATGAATTTATTATAACATATCAAACGCTTACTTTCAATAGTTATTAAAAATTTTTTACATATTTTGAGGTGATATTTATGCAGTGGGTAACATTCGATAATATTGTCAGCGATAAGCGTTATAAAAACGCCTTTGAAAACTATACTTTAAATAAAAATATCGGAATAAAAACGCAAGATGACCCTGATGCACAGGACACAGATATTGTTGAAAGCGGCACTGCCGAGGCTTTTAAACATTCAAATGTTATAACCGTTTGCGATAAGCAACTTCTGTATTGTCAGTATGGCGGAAACTTTCCCAAAATGCGCTTTTGCAAGGCTGATATGTCAGATGTGAACTGCGAGATTCTTGCTTGCTACAATGCGCTTAAATTTTCAGACTATATAAACGACAGCGGCTTTGAAGAATTTTTCAAAATAGCTGCCGAGCTTGAAGTAAATGCGCCCTATGTAATCTCCACAGGTCACTTTGGCGCTGACCACAAAAAGCTTGGCGAATTTTTAAAGTCAAGAGACGTACCTTTTACAGTACATACCGACCCCGACAAAGCAACAGAGGCTCTTAAAGTTTCAAAATGCGCTATTGTTGCTTATAAATTTGATATGGTGAAAATTCACACATTCATGTGCTTTTATGAAAACGGCAAGGTCGTTTCCGTAAACAGGGGCAGCGGCTGCCTGTACCTGTGGAAAAATGAAAGTATCATCGAGTGCCTTAAAGGCGGCAAACTGTGCGAGGCATATATTTTGACATAGCTCGCATGTTTCTTAAAATTATATTAAGACTACCTTTTAATTTCCTGTACATTATTGACTTGGTTTTTGTGATGAATTATAATAAAACTGATAATAATTTACATTGACAAATTTAATGAACAGGAGTGAAATATATGTCAGACTCATCGCTTATGTTTACCTACATAAAACGCTCCGTCACAAGCCGTCCTGCACTGTATGTGTTTCTCATATTCATGCAGATAGTTTCGCTTATATGCATATACTTTGTTTTCGGGCTTATATACAGAGCATTCACGGTTTTTGAAGCCGCAGAGGAAAGCGAGAAAGAAATATATGTTTCCTTTGAAAACAATAATGCCGTCACAGATGCGGACAGGTTTTCTACCTGCTTAGACGGCAAAACATTTGTTGATGCTACCAACGAACTGCTTGCCTTTATCAAAGACGACTGCAATAACGAGGCGGCTAGCTTTTCTTCTTTCGCTATCATGCAGTCAGGCGGCAAAGAACTTCGCTTTGTAACGGGCGGCGGCGATTTTACCAAAAGTGGAACAGGCAAAAGGATAGTAAATATAAACCCCGGCAGCAAAGCCTTTGAGGGCGTAAAGATAGGCGACAGTGTAAATATCGGCGGCTCGGACTATACCGTAAACGCATTTTTAGAGGACGTACCTTTTGATCTTACTTTTCCCGATATGAACAACATTCCCGATGACTGCAAGGTAAGAGATATTGTTATAACGCTGAAAAATAAGCCCTCTTATAACGATGCGCAGGAAATCGAAAAGCTTATGCAAAAGCTGTATTTAATGCCGTCTTCGATACAAATGCCCGAGGGTCTTGAACTGCTTGACGAACAGCTAAACAGCACGCAGATCGCAGTTTCGGTGATAATGATATTGTTCGCTGTGTTCAACTGCTCTTTCTGCTATTACTATATCTATCTGACAAACAAAAGCACCCTGCGCGTGTTCAGGCTGTGCGGCGCGACTTCTTCCGACTGCCGCTTGATATACACCGCAGAAGTTATACTGCACGCAGCCCTCAGCATATGCGTATCCTATATCTTGTACGACAAAGTATTAAAAGCGATCGCAGAGAAGTATTTCAGAGGCATAGACGTATGTTACACTGCAAAAAATTATCTGCTGGTAACAGGCGCGTACCTCATGATCAGCATAATGATAATGGCAGTTTGTATGTCACGGTTCACCTCCAAACCGCTTGCGCAGACAAATTAAGGAGGTGCAGACTATGAAAATAACTGCTTATGCAAAATACGGCTGCAAAATTTTCAGCAGATACAAACTTATGTGCGCGATAATAATTATACAGCTGACCGCGGTGCTGTGCGCTTTGAATATCGCGATAGGCAACTACAACTCGCGCAATATGCTGTATGTGCCGTTTGAAGATATACTTTCAAAAGACGGTCTGTTTATGTTTTATGATGATTTGCGCTTTGATGAAAACGGCAATGACCTCAGCGAGCCTGTTTCGGGTAATGATATTTTTTATGAAATGTTCGACAAGCTGAAAGGCGATGTTGGGTATACCGAAGTTTATCGGTATTTTTCAAACGAGCCGTATAGTGTTTTAGCCCTGCCTGATGAAATATATAACGCGCTGTCAATGCCGCTTTCAAAGGGCAGCTATTCAGGTGCGGTAGTGACCTGCAACAGCGATATTGCGGTCGGCGACACTGTGAATGTTGGCAGTACAAAAATAAAAATAAGCGGCGTGCTTACCGAGAATACTTATATCCCATCTTTGCAAAAATGCTCTCTTGAAATGAAAGTTTCAGATCTTTATGATGAATACAACAGCGAAAGCGACAGGCAGCCTGTTGTGATAGCCGCGTATTCGACCGTAAAAGATGAAGCTCTTGCGCCCAATACAATGAAATTTCTTTATTACAACTTCCCTCCCACCGACGAAGAAAGAGCGTATAATGACGAGATAATACACTCAGGCGACGGTATGTTCGTGCCGCTTTCTGAGATAAACGAGCGCAGCAAGACCTATGTCAATGATAACCTGAAAAAGATATTTCCCGTTGCTGTGTGCGTAGGCATAATTGCCATGCTGGGCACAATATGCTGCGTAAGCATAATAACCGTTTTGTGCCTTAAAACGCACGCAGTACTGTATCTGTGCGGCGCATCGCTAAAAGACTGCATTGCAGTAAACACTGCGATGATCGCGGTAATTGAAGTAATTTCGGCGGCGCTGCTGCTAATTGCCATGAAGATAATTGACCTTACCGGTCAGGCAGAAAAGCTTGGCGCAGTTATATTGCAAAACAACGTGCTTTTCAGCGTGATGATGTATGCTTTTATGATACTCATCAGCGTAATTATGATAATCGCGATATTCTCCCACCGCAAGCCGAAACAGATGTTGATGGAGGGGAAATAGGGTGTATAAGACTTTACATTTCAAAATCAACAGTTGAATAGAAATAATTATGATTATGTTTTCAGAGTGGTAAAAGACCTTTTAAGCATTGAAATAAAAAGCGACTGATAATACTTAGTGAATAGTGAATATTGAATAACGAATAGTGAATAGAACAAAAATTTCCTAGACTATCACATTTATGCCAAAACGAGTTGGTAGCGCAGCTTAGCCGTTGTGAGCGCGTTTACAAGCGAACAGGATAAGCAAGCGTGACTTGTTTTGGAAAGCTGGAAAAGTCCGACAGGATTTTTCGGCACTTCGCTTGCGAAGTGTAAGCGACAGGAGTGAGTGAGAGGTGACTTTTCCACAAGTATAAAAGAAAAGTCGCCGCGAATGATACGTAGTCCGCGAAAAAGTATGGTGTGGGTTATGCCTAGGCTTATTCACGGGAACAAAAACGGGACACAACACTCTGTGTCCCGAAATTGGGTGCAGCGTCACGCTGCTGGTGCTGCTGATGGGAATCGAACCCACACGATGTTTCCACCGAGGGATTTTAAGTCCCTTGCGTCTGCCTGTTCCGCCACAGCAGCATACTATAACAACATTATTTATTATACCCCAAACAAATCTGTTTGTCAAGCAAAAAATACCGCCGACTAAAATTAAGAGCCGACGGTATTTTACTGAATGGTCAGTGAATGTCAGTGAATATCAGAATAAAGACCGATATAAAGCTGAGCGGATCTCTTCCAGCTGAAGTCTTCACGCATAGCGTGAGAAACCAGCTTGCCCCACTTCATGCGCTGATCGTAGTAACTTCTTGCCCTGGTGCAGGCATCAAGCATATCGTGCGCATTGTAAGTCTTGAACGTAAAGCCGTTGCCGTTTTCTCCGCCTGCATCGTGTATGCTGTCGCGCAGACCGCCTGTTTCACGCACTATAGGAATAGTACCGTATCTCAGCGAGATCATCTGTGCCAGACCGCAAGGCTCACTCTGCGACGGCATCAGGAACATATCAGCGCCGGCATAAATGCGCCGCGAAAGGTCGGGCACAAAGCCTATAACTACCCCTACCCTGTCGGGATAGCGATACGCCATTTCTCTGAAGAAATCTTCATACATTTTCTCGCCCGAACCAAGTATTGCAAACTTGTAGCCGAGGTGAATAATATCTTCAAAAACGTATTTTATAAGGTCAAGACCCTTGTGCGAAACAAATCTTGTAACTATGCCGATAACAGGCTCCTTGCCTTCTGCCAGACCCAGCTCGCGCAGCAAGCCCTCTTTGCAGACTGCCTTGCCCGATTTATCATCAACACTGTAGTTTTTGGGTATCTTCGGGTCGGTGGCAGGGTTGTAAATATTCTGATCTATGCCGTTGAGGAAACCGCACAGCTTGTACTGCTTGTGTATAAGTATCCTATCAAGACCGTGCGAATACCACGGGTCAAGAATCTCCCAAGCATAACTGGGCGATACCGTGGTTATTTTGTCAGCCGTTTCAATAGCGGCTTTCATAAAGTTTACACAGCCGTCATAAGCAAGCAGGTCGCTGTGGTAAAGAGGTATGCCGATAAGGTCGTTTATAAGCTCCATACCATATTTGCCCTGATACTGTATGTTGTGTATAGTGAAAACAGTCTTTATGTCCTCATAACCTTGCTGGTAGCGGTAGAACACATCATAATACACGGGAACAAGCGCGGTCTGCCAGTCGTTTGCGTTTATAACATTCGGCTTAAAGTCGATATAATGCAGAAGCTCCAGTATTGCTCTTGAGAAGAATATATACCTTTCTGCATCATCATAAAAGCCATACAGACCGTTTCTTGCAAAATAATATTCATTATCCAGCAGGTAGTAGGTAACGCCGTTTGCAACGCCCGTGAACACTCCGCAATACTGATTTCGCCATGCTACAGGCACGGTAAAATTCGTAAGATAAGTAAGCGTAGCCTTTAATTCGGGCTTTATGTTGCTGTAATATGGTATAACAACGCGGCAGTCGTGACCGAGTTCATTTATCGCGGCAGGCAGAGAGCCCGCAACGTCAGCAAGTCCTCCCGATGCGATATACGGCAGTGCCTCACTAGAACAGTATAGTATATTCACTTATTTTACCTCTTTTCTGAATTGATATTAGTCCAAAATTATACCGATGCGCCCTTGCCTATGTAGAGCGGAAATTCTTCCGAGCCGGAAAGCATTCTGTTGTCTGCAACGGTAACGTCCTTGTCGGCAACAATGTTGTTTATCACCGCATTATCGCCTATAACGGTATCCTGCATAAGTATGCTGTTCTTTACTTTAGCGCCCTTGCCTATCTTAACTCCTCTGAATATAACAGAGTTTTCAACCTCGCCTTCAATTATGCAGCCGTCTGCGATAAGCGAACTTTTAACTATGCAGTTAAGGTCGTATTTAGAGGGCGCGTTGTCGCGTATCTTTGTGTATATAGGTCTGTCCTGCAAATAAAGCTTCTTAGCGTTTTCGGGATCTATAAGATCGGTATTAGCCTTTACAAAGCTTCTCATATCGTGTATCTTGCTGAAGTAGCCGTCATACTCATATGTTCTGATGTTGAGTTCGTTTACTTTGCGCTGAAGAACGTCTCTCTCAAAGCTGAAATAGCCTCTTGCGTTGCCGTCTTCAAGCAGCTGGATAAGAAACTCCATTTTCATAACAAACATATTCAGGCAAGCGGTGCATTCACCTGCCATATTCGGTTTGTGAAGAACATCGCAAACTCTGCCGCTTTCGTCTGTCTGTATAATGGTAGACGAAGAAGCCTCTTCGTTGGTATAAAGTCCTGTGTGAGTAACTATAGTTATGTCAGCGCCGCTGTCAACGTGTGCATTTACTATCGGTTTGAAGTCAACGTTTGCAACTACGTCGCAGTCAGCAAGTATAACATACTCAGCTCTTGAAGCTTTCAAAAAGCTTATTCCGCCGTAAAGAGCTTCCAGTCTGCCTCTGTAAAGACCTGCTTCAACGTGACCGAACGGCGGCAGAATGTGCAGACCGCCCTTTTTACGAGCCAAATCCCACTCTCTTGCAGAACCGAGGTGGTCAAGCAGCGACTGATAATTTTCCTTTGTTATAACTGCAACCTCGTCAACACCGCTGTTAGCCATGTTTGAAAGAGGAAAGTCTATAAGTCTGTATCTTCCGCCGAACAGCACCGAACCCATAGTTCTGTTTTTAGTTATCTCATTGATAACACTTTCATTCATGTTGGCAAAAATTATGCCCATTACATTTCCCATATTAACTGCCATTTCTATCTCCCCCTTATATGCTCTGTGAAATGATCTGCTTCGGCTTTACATAAGAGCCGGAAGAAACAGTAAGGTTATGACCTACAACGGCAATTCCCCATTCGTCTCTGTTTTCAACGTTTTCGGGGCGTGAACCTACCTGAGCATTTTCTTCAATAACTGAATTTTCACCGACTATAGCATATTCTATCTTAGCGTTCTTCTTTATAACGCAGCCCGGCATAAGTATAGAATCGAGCACAATTGCGCCTTCTTCAATGGTTACGCCGTTTGAAATCATAGAAAACTCCACGCTTCCGTCTATGTAGCAGCCCTCAGTAACAACAGAGTTCTGAACAGCAGCATTTTTGCCTATACTCTGCGGCGGCATAACGGGGTTGCGCGAATATATCTTCCAGTCGGGGTCGTAAAGGTCTATAGGTATCTTAGGATTGATAAGATCCATATTTGCTTCCCACAAAGAATCTATCGTTCCAACGTCCTTCCAGTAGCCGTCAAAGCGGTATGCCCAAACGCGCTCTTTATTTGCAAGCAGTGCAGGAATTATGTTGTTGCCAAAGTCCTTGGTGGCATCCTTGTCGTTTTCGTTGGCGATAAGGTATTCTTTCAGCTTTGAGTAAGTAAAGATGTATATACCCATAGAAGCCAGCGTGGACTTGGGTTCCTTAGGCTTTTCAACAAAGTCATATATCTCGCCGTCATCACGCGCAAACATTATGCCAAAGCGTGAAGCCTCTTCCAGCGGAACGTCTATAACGGCTATTGTGCACGCTGCATTGTTCTGCTTGTGATAGGTAAGCATCTTGTCATAGTCCATTTTATAGATATGGTCGCCCGAAAGAATTATTACATACTCAGGGTCATATCTGTCCATAAACGATATGTTCTGATAGATAGCGTTAGCAGTGCCTGAATACCAGTCAGAGCCCGAAGCTTTCTGATAAGGCGGAAGCACATGAACACCACCGTGGATACGGTCAAGATCCCACGGCTGACCGTTTCCGATGTACTCATTGAGTACGAGCGGCTGATACTGTGTCAGAACGCCTACAGTATCAATGCCCGAGTTGATGCAGTTGGAAAGAGGAAAATCAATTATCCTGTACTTTGCGCCAAACGGCACGGCAGGCTTTGCCACCGACTGCGTGAGCGCGTACAGACGACTTCCCTGTCCGCCCGCAAGCAACATTGCTACACATTCTTTTTTGTTAAACATTGTCATTCACCAACCATTTATATTATTTTGTTTTCTTTTCTGTTTTCTTAGCCTCGGCAGTTTTGTCGGCTGTGGCTTTTGCAGCAGCTTTCTTTCTTGTCGGAGCTTTCTTGTGTTTGAAGTACATTACAGAGAAAGGCGGTATCTCTATAGATATTGACTGCTCATAACCGTGCATTGGAACGTCCTGTGTTTTTACAGTGCCGTTAAGATACGGCGAGCCGTCACGAGATGAAGAATTGAGCACTTCGGTATATGTTCCCTTATAAGGTACGCCGAAGCAATAATTCGACCTGCCGACAGGTACAAAGTTGCAGACTACAACGACCTCGTTGCCTTTTCTGTCGATACGTCTGAATATTATGATGCTCTGTCTGTAGTCGTCGTTAGAGATCCAGTTGAAGCCCTCCCACGAGTAATCCACCTGCCAGAACGGAGGATTATCTTTATAGAACTTATTCAGCGTTTTTATATAAGCCTGGAAGTTCCTGTGATTTTCAAACTCATCTATCATGAACCATTCAAGACCGTTTTCATAATCCCATTCTCTTACCTGTGCAAATTCGCTGCCCATAAATGTAAGCTTTTTGCCGGGGTGAGCCATCATGTATGCCATGAACGCTCTGTCCTGAGCAAACTTTGCATCCATATCGCCGTACATCTTGTTGATGAGCGAACCTTTTCCGTGAACTACCTCATCATGCGATATAGGCAGAATGAAGTTTTCAGAGAATGCATAGAAGAACGAGAACGTCAGCATATCGTGGTGGAAAGCCCTGTGTATCGGGTCAAGCGCCATGTATTTGAGCATATCGTTCATCCAGCCCATGTTCCACTTGAAATTGAAACCAAGACCGCCTATGTCGGTGGGCTTTGTAACCAAAGGCCACGCAGTAGATTCTTCCGCTATCATCAGCGCGTTAGGAAATTCTTTGAAAACTGCTGAATTGAGTTTTTTAAGAAACTCTATAGCTTCCAGATTTTCATGACCGCCGTAAACGTTGGGTGTCCACTCACCGTCACGTCTGTCATAGTCAAGATACAGCATGGAAGCCACCGCATCTACTCTCAGACCATCGATATGGAACTTGCTGAGCCAGTGTATAGCGTTTGAGATAAGAAACGAAATGACTTCATTCCTGCCGTAGTCGAACACTCTTGTTCCCCAAGATAGATGATCTCTCTTCTTCGGGTCGGTATACTCATAACAACACGAGCCGTCAAACTCATACAGACCGGGGGCATCTTTCGGGAAGTGCGCAGGCACCCAGTCAAGTATAACGCCTATGCCTGCCTCATGGAACATATCGATCATTTCCATAAGGTCAAACGGCGTGCCGAAACGCGAGGTCGGCGCAAAGTAGCCTATGCCCTGATAGCCCCAAGAACCGTCAAACGGGTATTCCGCAAGCGGCATAAACTCAATATGGGTATAGCTCATCTCTTTAAGATACGGTATTATGCTTTCGGCAAACTTTGTGTAGCTGAAATACATACCGTCGGGGTACTGCCTCCATGAATTAAGGTGCACCTCGTAAATGTTCATGGCTGAATCATAAGGGGTCGACTTTGCCTTTTCGTCCTGCCACTTCTTGTCCTTCCACTTGTAGGTGTCAAGGTCAAATATCTTTGTGGCGGTATTTGGCACAGTTTCCATATGAACGCCATAAGGGTCGGCTTTCAGATGTATCTTGTCATCACAGCCGAGAATACTGTATTTGTACGTGTCATAGATCTTCAGACCGCTTATAAAAGCTTCCCACACCTCGGTATCGGCAATAAGCTCCATAGGGCTTGCGTTCTCGTCCCAGTTGTTGAAATCACCAACTACCGAAACTTTTTTAGCATGGGGCGCCCATACGCGGAAATAATAGCCCTCAACGCCGTCTTTAAAGCCTTTATGTGAACCGAAAAACTCCCCTGCTTTAAAATTTGCGCCGTCGTGGAACAAATATAATGGTATCTGATAATCTTTTGGTATCTGTTTTGAACCTGTCAAAATGTCTACCTCCTATATTTTTATAATATAATTGTACGCCATTTTAATATTTTTTTCAAGAGTTTTATAGAATGTTCTAATAATCACACATATTTGAACAGGCGTTTTTGGTTATTATGACAAAAATATTACCACAATTTAACATCTACAACAGGTCAAAAATCAGTTAAACCAGTGCGCAAACTTTTATTACCGCAACCGTCACGTCGTCGCGGCGCACTTCACCGCATTCGGGAACGAAAAAACTACCTATCTCAGCCGCCAGTTTATCAGAGTTTTTATCACCCTGCACTGCGGCTGAAAGAATAGCGTTCTCGGGGCTGCTGCCTATCCCGTCTGAAGCAAGAATTATAATGTCCTTGTCAAAAAGTTTTACGCGTTCCGACGAAATATCAGTTTCCGAAAGAATACCCAGCGGCAGAGAATCAAGTGTAAAAGAGCGAATTGTTTCATCTCTTACAAGATAGCTTGAAGCCGCGCCTGCCTTTACAAACTCGCACACGCCGCGCCGCAGGTCAAAATGCGCAACATCAATTGTTGAGAAGGATTCTTCCCAGCCTTTTACCCTCATAACCGAGTTTATCATGCGTATGCCCGTCTGACAGCTTATACCTGCTTTAAGAAGTTTTCTTGCAAGACCCGAAGCCAGCATAGAGTCAAGCTTAGCACGCTTGCCCGTGCCCATGCCGTCTGAAAGCACTACATATTCTTCGCAGGAATTAAGCTCTACAAGTTCCACGGTGTCGCCGCAGTATATGTCGTTGTTGCTTGATGACTGCCACATACCTATTTCAATTTTGTATTCGGGCATAGGCGTAAAAATAAGCTTTGTTATGCCGTCAGATGAAGTCGCGGTCGGCAGTTCCATATCAACGTTAAGTATCTCGCTGACTTCCACAGTCAGTTTCACAGTGTCTATCTTGCTGAGATTTGGAATAAACAGCTCGACGCGGTAGTTTTTATTTTCATCGCAGCTAACGCAGGCTTTGGCATTTTTGCAGCCAAGCCGCACAGCCGCCGCCCTTACCCGCTCCGAAAGCGAAGGGTCAACGCTTGACATCTGACATATCCTGTGCGAAAGGTCGCTCAGGATATCTTCCATAGCAGAAAGCTGCTGAGTTACCACTTCGCGCAGTTCCCCTGCCCTAACGCCGTTTGTATATTCATACAGCTTTTCCTGATAGCCTGTGTTGAAAGCCTTAGTAAGCTCACCAGTTTTGCGGCAGTCGGGCATACACGCCGAAACATCACTGTTTCGTATTTTGCCGAATCTTTCAACCTTTTCTTCAAGGCTTGTAAAAGCGCTGACCGTTTCGCCCGAATTTTCTTTCCAGCAGCTTTTGCAGCCTGCACATTCAAGACATACTCTATTTCCTGCGATAGTTTGTATATCCGTCTGCACCGACTTTTTTCTGATAACTTCGGCTATCTCGTTAAGCTGGTTTCGTATGCCGCCCAGAGTTTTAGATGCAAAATTCAGCCGTGAAGAAGCAGCTTGTCCCACAATGCTTATGGCGTTGGTATCGCCGCCGATGTGGTTTAATAGCTTTCTTACAAAATTAGCAGGCAGACAGCTGAACAGCACTGCGGCGATTGCCACATCTTTGAGCATCATAAAGGTGTCGGCATTTATGCCTATTACCACAAGACCCATTATTGAGGCTATCAAAAATGTCAGCACCATGGCAAAACTTCCTGCAACAGATACAGCGCCGCATATAAGCCCTGCTGTTGCCAGAAGCAAAGTGTTGCCTGCCGTCTCTACAGAACAAAGCAGCACTCCGCAGGTGGTAAGCGCGCCCATTACCGCGCCGCCTATGTGTTTGTATTTCGTTGCCGCACAAAGCAGCACCACCGAGCCGAATATCCTGCCTGCATTAAAGCCAAAAACGCTTACTGATGTCAGCAGCGATACAGCCGCCACATAAAGCACTGCAAGCGAAATGCCATGTCTGCCGTTTATGTCAAGCAGACCGTTTGCATCTGTTCTGTTCTTTGCAGAAACGGCAAAGTAAGATAATACCGCGCAAATAACTATGCCGCTTACGAAATATACCATCTCGCGCGCAGAAATCTCAAAGAATATTGAAACTATAGTAAGCGCTACGGTCATTCCCACTACCGTAAATACCGCACTGCCGGACGGGTCGGTTTTCTTTCTGCTTATTGAATACAGCGAGCGAAAGCCCATTATCAGTGTCATTGCGGCGGCTTGAAACACCATGTCGTCTAGCCTGCCGAACATTACCATTCCTGCAATTGCCGCAAGATAGCATAAAAGCGCGCACCGCCCCGAAGAAGCTATTACCGCGATGCCTAGCACCGTCGGCATACCCACAAGCTGTGCGCGTGCGCTGATAAATGCGAGCAATATCTGAAATACAGATGATACCGCCGCAAATACAGCATGTTCTTTTGAAAATTTACCTTTTGTCCTACTATTCATTTTTGTCATCCCTTTTGTTGTTTTTCTATATGAAAACATTATAACAAAAGGAATTGGCAAATATTGTCATTTTGTGCTATGTGCGAAATATTGAACAAAATAAATATCCGCACCTATAAAAGCGCAGATATTTTGTACTATAATATACTTTCAAGAGCGTTTGAAAAAGCAATAAACTGCCCCATTGTCAGGTTTTCGGGGCGTATCGTCTGCGGCAGACCTATAGAGTAAATAGCGCTGTTTACAATTTGCTTGTCTATTCCCATAGCAGAAGAAACCGAATTTGCAAGAGTTTTTCGCCGCTGAGAGAACGCGCCCCTTACCGTTTTAAAGAAAAACTCCTCGTTTGCAACGCCCTTGGGTGTATCGTTATTGAGCCGCAGCCTTATAACGCAGCTGTCAACGTTAGGCGAGGGCATAAAACTTCCGCGAGACACATTAAAAAGCATTTCGGGTTCTGCGTAATAATTTACCGCAACCGTTACCGCACCTGCTTCTCTGCTGGGCAGCGGTGCACACAACCGCACACCTGCTTCTTTCTGCACCATAACTGTTATGCAATCAAGCGGCAAACGCTGTTCAAGAAGCATCATTATAACAGGAGAAGTTATATAATAAGGAAGATTTGCGCACACTGAAACGCTGAGACCTTCAAAATTATCGCTGATCACTTTATTCAGATCGGTCTTCATAACATCAGCAAAAATGACCTTTACATTATCGTATTCTTTCAGTGTTTGAGAAAGTATAGGTCTCAGGCGCGTATCTATTTCTATAGCAACAACTTTTTTAGCGCGCTTGGCAAGCTCATTTGTCAAAACTCCAACGCCCGTGCCTATCTCCAGAATGCCGTGGTCGCTGTCAGCGCCGCCCATTTCGGCTATTTTGGGGCAAACTGTAGGATTTATAATAAAATTTTGTCCCAGCGCCTTTGAAAAGCTGAAGCCGCTTTCTTCAAAAAGCTTTTTTATAACGCTGATATTTGTCAGATCTTCCATACAAAAACAATCTCCTATTTATGTATATAAAATATTCTATTCTATTTTTGTTGATTTGTCAAGGATAATCGCCTATAAAAGTGATAAAACTATTTTAAAGGGGTGATAAAAATGACAAACAGGATATTTACTCGCGGCGGAGAAATGCCGATAGCACTTAGCAAAGCTCTGTCAGCAGACGAGCTTACAATGGCACAGTTTTCTTCTTTGGAGGGGAATATGCAGAAAACGCTTCTTTGCACGCAGATGCCTATATGCACACCGTCTTCTCTCTCATCATATATAGATATGCAGGGGCGCGGCGGCAACAACATATCGTACTCTGACATAATGTTCTGACAGAAATTTGTCTAAAATGCCTAATAGCATTTTGTAATTTCGATTTAATTTATATATAAAATGGCTTGAAAATATCGAACAAATATTGTACAATATAAATATAGCAGTGGAGAGCCGAACGCAAGTCGGTTTTTGCAGACATCTGCTATAAAAAATTTCAGGTGGGTGCGTAATAATGACAAGACCTTGCATTTTTGATACAGGGCTGTGCGGCTGTTTCAGCCGTATGATTTATTTTGCGCAAAACCTGAAAAATATTGATAAGAAAACAAGTGCGGCTTTATGCGGCACTTATCTTTTTTGACAGAAAAGGAAGTTTGTACTATGAAAAAAGCAGCTGTTATCATGGGCTCGGACAGCGATTTCCCCGTTGTTAAAGGTGCACTCTTGGAGCTTAAAAAATACGGTGTACCATTTGAGTGTAAGGTAATGTCAGCACACCGCACGCCGCAGCTTGCTGCGGAATTTGCCGCAAACGCAAAGAAAAACGGCTTCGGCGTAATAATCTGCGCTGCCGGCATGGCGGCACACCTTGCAGGAGTTATCGCAGGAAACACTACACTGCCGGTAATAGGCATACCTATAAAGTCTGCCGCGCTGGAGGGCATTGATGCACTTCTTGCAACGGTTATGATGCCTTCGGGTATACCTGTTGCGACTGTTGCAATAAACGGCGCTAAAAATGCGGCTGTTCTGGCTGTGCAGATGCTTGCGCTTTCGGACGATACCCTTGCCGCAAAGCTTGAAGATGAAAAGAAAGCTATGATAGACGGCGTTATTGCAAAAGACAAGGCTTTGCAGGAAGAAGTTGCAAAAATATAAATGTCATACAAATATGATACTGTTCTGTTCGATCTTGACGGAACACTTACCGACTCTGCCGAGGGCATAATAAACTGCGCTATATATTCATTTGAAAAAATGGGGCTGCCGCTTTATGAGCGCGACTGGTACAGGGTATTCATAGGACCGCCGCTGAAAGTAACTTATTCTCAGGACTGCGGTCTTAACGAAGAAGACACCATTAAGGCTATAGCCTACTTTCGCGAAAGGTACTTTACAAAAGGTCTGTTTGAAAACGCTGTTTACAGCGGTATTGAAGATATGCTCAATGAGCTGAAAAGCGCAGGGTTGAGGCTGGCGGTCGCAACATCAAAGCTTGAAAACATTGCAAGGCAGATACTGGAGCACTTTGGTCTTGACAACTATTTTGACTACATAGGCGGAGCACTGCCCGACGGGACGCGCGATTACAAAGATCAGGTGATTGAGTATGTTATGGACATACTGAACGCTGATAAACGCAAGACCGTGATGATCGGCGACAGGATACACGATATAGATGGCGCGAATAAAGTCGGTATAGACAGCATAGGCGCGCTTTACGGCTACGGAAGCCGCGAAGAACTTGAAAACGCAGGCGCTCTTTTTATTGCGGAAACGCCGCAGGATATAACCAAGTTACTATTAAATTGAATAAATAAAACATAAACATTACAGGAGGAAACATCAATGGAAAACATCATCAAAGGCGAACAGCTTTATGAAGGAAAGGCAAAGAAAGTCTTTGCTACAAACGACCCCGATCTCGTTATCGTTGACTACAAGGACGATGCAACGGCATTCAACGGCGAAAAGAAAGGCACTATTGTCGGCAAGGGCGTTATCAACAACAAGATGACAAATCTTATGCTCGGTCTGCTCGAAAAAGAGGGCGTTCCCACTCACCTTGTAGAGGAGATAAGCGACAGAGAAACTATAGTTAAAAAGGTGGAGATAGTTCCGCTGGAAGTTATAGTAAGAAACGTTGCGGCAGGCAGCTTTTCTAAAAAGCTCGGCATTGCTGAAGGTACGCCTCTCAAACAGCCTACACTGGAATTCAGCTACAAAAATGACGAGCTGGGCGACCCGTTTATAAACAGATATTACGCTTTGGGTCTTGACCTTGCAACCGAAGAAGAAATAGATGCTATCACCAAATATGCGTTTATGGTAAACGACTTTATGCTCAAATTCTTCAAGAAGATAAATATTGACCTTATTGACTTTAAGATAGAGTTCGGTCGCTTTAAAGGTCAGATAATTCTTGCTGATGAGATATCTCCTGACACCTGCCGTTTCTGGGATTCCACCACTCACGAAAAGCTTGATAAAGACCGCTTCCGCAGAGATATGGGCGGTGTTGAAGAGGCTTACAACGAAATGATGAAGAGGATAACCGGCGCTGCCGAATGATCCAGCTATAACATTTGCTGAAAGGAACAGTTTTATGAAAAGTTTTTCTGAAAGCTATAAAAATGCAGGCGTTGACGTTACCGCAGGCTACAGAGCGGTAGAACTTATGAAAGAGCACGTTGCAAAGACTGTAACAAAAGGCGTGCTGAGCGGAATAGGCGGCTTTGGCGGTCTGTTTGAACTTGACACCACAAATATAAGCAAGCCTGTGCTTGTTTCGGGCACCGACGGCGTTGGCACAAAGCTGAAAATTGCTTTTCTTATGGATAAGCATGATACTGTGGGCATTGACTGCGTTGCCATGTGCGTTAACGACATCATCTGCTGCGGCGCAAAGCCCCAGTTTTTCCTTGACTATATCGCGGTAGGCAAAAACTACCCCGAAAAGATAGCGCAGATAGTTTCGGGCGTTGCTGACGGCTGTGTGCAGGCAGGCTGCGCTCTTATAGGCGGCGAAACTGCCGAAATGCCTGGCTTTTACCCTGTTGACGAGTACGACCTCGCAGGTTTTTCGGTAGGCGTTGTTGACAAGGACAAGATACTGAAGCCCGATACTCAGAAGGCAGGCGACATCATGATAGGCATAAAGTCAAGCGGCGTACATTCAAACGGCTTTTCGCTTATAAGAAAGGTGTTTGCGGTAACGGAGTCTAATCTTTCAAGATATGACACCGACCTTGGCGCAAACCTCGGCGATGTACTTCTCACGCCTACTAAGATATATGTAAAGGCTATAATGCAGCTTCTCGAAGTTGTAAATGTTAAATCTATATCGCACATAACCGGCGGCGGATTCTATGAGAATATCCCTCGCTCTCTGCCAAATGGTATTTCTGTAAAGATAGAGAGAAATGCTGTTGACGTTCTGCCGATATTCAAGCTCGTTATGGAAAAAGGCAGCATACCCGAGAGAGATATGTTCAACACCTTTAATATGGGCGTAGGCATGACGGTAGTAGTTGACAAAAATGATGTTGACAAGGCGCTCGCAGCTATCAAAAATGCAGGCGAGGAAGCTTATGTTCTCGGCGAGCTTATTGACAGCGACGAAGGTGTTATCATCTGCTGAGGAAGATATTATGGGTGCATTAGAACTTTCGTTTATTTTTGTGGGATTTATAGTTGCCGCGCTGGGCTGTGTAAACTATTCATACGGCAAAAAGCTCACAAGCGACAGAATAGAAAAGTTTGAGGCTACCGTTACCAAGATACGCACGGTCTCCTCTACCCTTACGGGTACTTTGAGTACATACTGCCCCGAGGTCGTTTATTCTCTTTACGGTATTGAGCAGAAAGCGCATTATGCAGGCGTTATGAACAACACGCAGATGTATTTCGGCGTTGGTGACAAGATAAATATCCTTGTAGACCCACAGCGCGCAGATCAGTTTTTCCTTGAAAATGACAGCTTCTCAAAGCTCAAAAGCAGCCGTATTCTCATTATAATGGGCGCTGCCCTGTTGGCTCTCGGCATTATTATGGCAATAGGAGGATAACTTATGAAAAATATTTGTGTGCTTGTTTCCGGCGGCGGAACAAATCTGCAAGCGCTTATAGATGCCGAAAAAAGCGGCGTTATAAAGAACGGCAAAATAACCTGTGTTATATCCTCCAAAGAAGGCGTTTATGCACTTGAAAGGGCAAAGCAAAATAATATCCCCACAAGGGTATTGCCGCGCAAGGATTATGCAGATGTTGCATCGTATACCAAAGCTGTTACTGATGCGCTGATTGAAGAAAAAGCTGACCTTATAGTTTACGCAGGATTTATGACTATACTTGATGAGCAGATAGTCAAAGCTTTTCCGTATAAGATGATAAACATTCACCCGGCACTTATACCTTCGTTTTGCGGCAAGGGTTATTACGGTCTGCACGTTCACGAGGCTGTCTTGCAGCGCGGCGTGAAAATATCGGGAGCAACAGTGCATTTTGTTACAGAAGTATGCGACGGCGGACCTATTATATTGCAAGGCACTGTGCCCGTTCTTGACGACGACACGCCCGAGGTACTGCAAAAGCGCATAATGGAAAACGTTGAATGGAAACTGCTGCCGCAGGCTGTTTCTCTTTTCTGTGAAGATAAGATAGAAGTAGTCGGCGAGAGGACATATATTAAAAAGTGAGGTAATTAAAATGAAAACGCTTGACATCTACAAAGAGCTTTCCTCTAACCCGTACCCCGGCAGAGGAATTATAATCGGCAAGAGCGAGGACGGCAAAAATGCTGTTACCGCGTACTTCATAATGGGCAGAAGCGTGAACTCGCGCAACAGGGTGTTTACTGAAACTGCCGACGGCATTAAAACTGAGGCTGCCAACCCTTCAAAGCTGTCAGATCCGCACCTGATAATATATTCGCCTGTACGCGTTCTTGGCAACAAGACTATTGTTACCAACGGCGACCAGACGGACACCATTTATGAACTTATGGACAAGCAGCAAACGTTTGAGCAGTCACTTCGCGGCAGAGAATATGAGGACGATGCGCCCAACTACACACCGAGAATTTCGGGTATTATGCACATTGAGAACGGCTCGTATAACTATGCTATGAGCATACTCAAATCTGCTGACGGCAATCCCGATTGCTGTGAAAGATTTACTTTTTCTTATACAAATCCTGTAAACGGTATAGGTCATTTCATTCATACATATATCGGCGACGGCTCTCCCCTGCCCAGCTTTGAGGGCGAGCCTAAGAAGATAGCTATCCCGAACGATATAGATGAATTTACAAACGGTCTGTGGAATGCTCTTAATGAGGACAACAAGGTATCGCTGTTTGTAAGATATATTGATATAAATAGCGGCAAGTACGTTTCAAAGATAGTAAACAAGTATACAAAATAATAAACTTTCGGAGGTTGAAACAAATGGCAAACGAAATGCTTTTAAAGTACGGCTGCAACCCAAATCAGAAGCCGTCAAGAGTTTTTATGGAGAACGGAGATCAGCTGCCTATCGAGGTGCTTAACGGCAAGCCTGGCTATATCAATCTGCTTGATGCTTTCAATGGCTGGCAGCTTGTAAAAGAACTTAAAGCGGCTACGGGATACTGCGCGGCAACGTCTTTCAAGCACGTTTCGCCTGCCGGAGCGGCTATAGGCAAACCTCTTACCGAGACCGAAGCTAAAATATATTTTGTTGACGACCTCGGCGAGCTTTCTCCCCTTGCGTGCGCTTATGCAAGAGCCAGAGGTGCTGACAGAATGTCATCATACGGCGATTTTATTGCGCTTTCAGATGTATGCGACGTTCCAACCGCTAAGATGATACAGCGCGAGGTTTCCGACGGTATAATCGCACCGGGCTATACCGACGAGGCTCTTGAAATACTTAAGTCAAAGAGAAAAGGCACATACAATATTATAAAGATAGATGAAAATTACGTTCCCGACCCTGTTGAAAAAAAGCAGGTTTTCGGCGTTACGTTTGAGCAAGGCAGGAATGAACTGAAAATAGACAACGATATGCTTGCTAACATCGTTACCGAAAACAAGAATATTCCCGACGACAAGAAGGACGACCTGGTTATTTCGCTTATCACGCTGAAATACACGCAGTCTAACAGCGTTTGCTATGTTAAGAACGGACAGGCTATCGGCATAGGCGCAGGTCAGCAGTCAAGAATACATTGCACAAGGCTCGCAGGCAATAAGGCTGACATATGGTGGCTCAGGCAGCACCCAAAGGTAATGGGTTTGCAGTTTGTTGACAACATAAGACGTCCCGACCGTGACAACGCTATTGACGTATATATTTCTGACGAATATATGGACGTTCTGGCTGACGGAGCATGGGAAAACATCTTCAAGGTAAAGCC
This sequence comes from uncultured Clostridia bacterium, assembly GCA_947630555.1. Lineage (GTDB taxonomy): Bacteria > Bacillota > Clostridia > Oscillospirales > Ruminococcaceae > UBA7477. The sequence goes on along the minus strand of CANRIA010000002.1, from coordinate 105,669 downwards.
CGAAGTGCTGACACCTGAAGAAAAGAAAGAATGGCTGGCTAAGAATACCGATGTGTGCTTAGGTTCAGATGCTTTCTTCCCATTCGGTGACAACATAGAGAGGGCGAGAAAATCGGGCGTTTGTTACATTGCAGAGCCGGGCGGTTCTATCCGTGACGACCACGTTATAATGACCTGCAACAAGTACGGCATTGCTATGGCGTTCACGGGAATGAGATTGTTCCACCACTGATAGGAGGTAAGCCCCATGAGTAAAGTTTTAGTTGTGGGCGGCGGCGGCAGAGAGCACGCAATTATTATGAAGCTGGCGCAGTCGCCAAAAGTAGAAAAGCTGTACTGCACACCCGGCAACGGCGGTATTTCAAAGTATGCGGAGTGTTTTGACGTTGCGGCTACCGACATTGACGGCGTTGTTGCGCTTGCCAAAAAACTTAATGTTGATATGGTAGCTGTTGCGCCCGATGACCCTCTTGTTATGGGTATGGTAGATGCTTTGCAGGCTGAGGGCTTCAAAACTTTCGGTCCTAAAAAGAACGCCGCTATAATTGAGGGTTCAAAGGTATTTTCTAAAAATCTGATGAAGCAGTTCGGCATACCCACCGCTGAATATGAGGTATTCACAAACAGCGATGATGCCATAAAATATGTAAAGCAGTACAACAAATATCCTGCCGTTATAAAGGCCGACGGACTGGCTCTCGGCAAGGGCGTTATACTTGCTCAAAACGAGGAAGAAGCCGTTGAAGCCATTAAGTCTATGATAGACGGCAAGAAGTTCGGCGAGAGCAGTACCACCATTGTTATAGAAGAATATTTGACTGGCCCTGAAGTTTCGGTGCTTTCGTTTACCGACGGCGAGACCGTTGTGCCCATGATCTCTTCAATGGATCACAAGCGTGCCAACGATAATGATGAGGGTCTTAACACAGGCGGCATGGGCACCGTTGCGCCTAACCCTTACTACACCGACCAGATATCCAAAGAATGTATGGAAAAGATATTCCTGCCGACTATAAATGCTATGAAACAGCTTGGCAGAACGTTTGAGGGCTGCCTGTATTTTGGTCTTATGCTGACTGAGAACGGCCCGAAAGTTATCGAGTACAACTGCCGCTTCGGCGACCCCGAAACACAGGTTGTCCTTCCGCTGCTTGAAACAGACCTTTATGAAGTTTTTGAGGCGATATACGACCACAGGCTGAAAGATGTTGACATAAAGTGGAAAAGCGAATTTTGCACCTGCGTTGTAATGGCAAGCGGAGGCTACCCCCTCGCCTATGAGAAGGGGCTTGAGATAAGCGGTCTTGACGATATGGGGCAGGTAGACGGTGCGTTTGTTTATCACGCAGGAACAAAGATTTCGGGCGGCAAATTCTACACCAACGGCGGTAGAGTTCTTGGCGTTACCTGCACGGGATTTACACTGCAATCAGCTCTGCAAAAGTCTTACGAAGCAGTTTCAAAAATACACTGGAAAGACGTGCATTTCAGAAAAGATATCGGTCAGCGCGCGCTTAAAGCCGACCCAGATTTGCTTCACTTAGGCTACAAAGACGACATAGAAGACTACATTGAAAACAACGGAGTATATTTAAGAGCATAAACAAAGCGGTCGATGAGTAAACCTCACCGACCGTTATTTTTATTCTTCTTTAAGTACCTCTTTCGGCTCGTTTGATCCTATTATCATCAAAGGCATTATCATTGACAGCGCTAAGTACAAAACAATTACCAAAGCGCATACAGCCAAATGCCATATACCGAAAGATATTACCGTTTCTTTCAGCAGTGTGAGCTTGCCTACAATCAGTACCACCGCTGCCAGTATGCTTGCTATCCCACAGGTAATTGCAGAGTTTTTCAGGCTTCTCAAAGCACACGTTCTCCACCTTGCACCGCAGATGTAGAAAATAGCATAATTTCTAAGCTGCCGTTTTGTGTATATCGCGCTGATAGATACGGTAGAAATTATTGTCAGAATAAATATACAAACCGCTATCGGGAAAAGCGTGTACATCTGCTCGTAAATGTATTGCATACTGCTATCGTATACCTGCGACAGTTCGACCGGGACTGCACCTACCTCATTTACAATATCCGATTTAAGCTGAGCTATCTCGTTGTCGCTCATATCATCGCAGTAGATGAACACCTGACCGTGCAGGCAGCCGCTAGCTCCAAAGCAGGCGTATTCGTCGGATATCTTTGACAAAAACCAGTCGTTGTCCTCAAAGTCATCGCTGAATACCGAATAAAGATCGGCAAAGTTTCCGCGCCTTGTCTGGTCGTAGGAATACCCTGCAATATTCACCTTGTCACGCAAAACGCCTATTATCTTGTATTTTACGTTAATAACATCAGCCGGCTCGTTGTTTTCATCATAGCTCATGATTATATCATTTTCTATAACATCACCGACTTTGTATCTTCCGCCGCAGGAAGTAACTACAACAGGAATATAACCGCTGTCAGCATATGTAAAGTCAGCCTCATCGAGCCATACTCCGTCTTGAAGAGGCGGTTTATACGCATTTATATACTCATCAGAATATGCTATTCCGTCTATCGGCGTATCGCCGTCATATGTATTTGAAAATTGGTTTGCAATATATTCTTTGCCGCCCAGCACTTCCTCCAGCTGTTCGGGATATACATCAAAATTATCTAATGTCAGCATTAGACCTTTTAGCTCTATCATATCACTGAATGAGGCGTACATTTCATATCTGGCTGTTATTGCAGAAGTTATCATTATCATTATTGATAAAACTGCCGCTATCTGAAGCACTTCAAACAGCTTCATTACACCCATTTTGCCGGTTGACTTCGGCGCACTTTTCAGCGTGACAAGGCTGTGCTTTTTAACTGTCAAGGTTATCATTATCAGCATAACTAGCATTGAAGCAGCGATGTATATGCCGAATATCGCCGCATACAGCTTAAAGCTGTAACACTGCTCCATGTAAGGGAAAAGCCCCGAAAGATGTGGCATTATCAGTTTGTGATAGATAAGCTCGGTAATGGCAAAAAGCGGTATGTTTATAACCAGACATTCGATCAGATACGAAAGTATAGCCTTGCCCTTTGTGCAGCCGCAAATTCTGAAAATAGCAAGCTGCGAGGTGCGCTTTTCAAGAATGTAGCGATAAAGTATCGCCATATTTATTGCAGCCAGAACGGCTATGACCACAGAAATGAGCATTACCGTGCGGTAGTATTGCAGCTCTTTCACATCGGTAAATTCTATAGGTTCAAGATAAAACTTGCCGCCTGTTGCTTCTTCAAGTGTCTTGGCAACTTTATCGTAGATACTGTGTGTAACAGGTCGGGTAAACGATATATCAAAAACAAAATAATCTTCTGCCTCAAAAACCTTTTCCGCGCTTATTTTCAGATCTTCCGGTACAGATGTATAAGGGATCCTTATCAGATCGTCACCCAAGATATCTCTGTCATCTATTCTTTTTATCTTATATTCTTCTCCGTTTATAATAATATGGTCGGTATCTTCCGGTATCTTTCTTGAACCCACCATAAGAGAACTGCTCCCGATCCCATGATAATAATGTTTGATAGGATCATAAAAGCCGCACCCTACAGCAACTACTTTTTCGCCTCTGTCAAACTCCTCCTGCGTGAAGATCTTTTTATCACTTTCACAAGGCAAAAGAGAGCCGCCTTTTACATCAAAGCTGATATTTATCTGTTCATAGCAAGGGTCTAGATCATCACTGTAAGGCGCATTAACTTCAGTATGGTTTGCATATTCCTCCATTGATGCCTCATCATAATACTGCTGCTCTAATAACGGCGTTTTTATGTAACAAAGCATTCCTATATTTTCAATAACGCTTTTCACATCATCGTCAAAGGCAAGCGCGATCTCAGCAATATCTTCAAGCGAAATATCAGCGGCAGGCAGCGCAACAGGTGCATCTTCAAGCTCTGTAATATTATCTTTACTTGTTTCAACATTAAGATAGGTAATGCTTTCTTCTTCGCCCTGCGACAGTGTGTTATGAAAATTGCGGTAAAGCCCGTATGAAAAGCATATAACAAGGCATGAAATCACAATATTCATAATCAGCAAAAGTGTCAGCATTCGCTGCTTTTTAAATTGCCCCGTGAGATTTTTCCAGACCATTCTAAACATAAAAATTCCTCCTTTAAAATTCCTTGCAAAAACAAAATGCCCCTTTTTTATGTGTATAAAAAAATCTTTCACTAATATATACACATCAAAGGGGCAAAATGTTACAAAAAATTTTAAAAATCGGCGAAATACACAAAAACCAGTTTTAAGTATTGTTAAACATACACAAAACTACACTTTTCCTCTGAAAGAAAGCGTATCGCTTCCCTTTTGCAAAGCTATAGTTCCCGTGCGTGCAATTTCAAGAATTCCGTATGGCTCAACAAGCTGAACAAAGCGCTCAAGCTGCTGGGGCACATCTGCAAGCTGCAAAGTAAGCGTGGTAGGCGTAATGTCAAGAATTTTTGCCTCCATAACTTCTGCCACCGTTAGTATATCACGGCGTGCGGAGGCATCGGCAGAAAGCTTCACTATCATAAGCTCCCTTGCAATAAGTTCCTCGTCGGGTATAGTTTTTACTTTAAGTACTTCTATAAGCTTGTTTAGCTGCTTTTCAACCTGCTCAGTCATGTGCTCATCGCAGGTAACTATTATGGTAATGCGCGATATGTCGGGGTCGTCGGTAACGCCCACCGCAAGGCTGTCTATGTTAAATCCGCGGCGAGTAAACAGCCCCGATATTCTTGAAAGCACGCCTGCGTGGTTCTCAACAAGCACTGAAATTGTGTGTTTCATTACTCCTTACCTCCCTGCTTTTTTATATCAACTTCAAGCAGAACGCTGCCGCCGCTTTGGGCAAATTTAGTCAAAGCTTCCTGCGCTTGCTCTGTTTTAGAGATCTTTAAATATTCAACACCGCAAGCCTGAGAGAGCTTTTTGATATCTATGGAAGAACCCTCGCCATATTTCAGTATAAGCAGTTTTACGGGTATGTTTTCTGACACAAGTATTGTCATATCTGAAAACGAACAGCAGAGAGACCGAAGGCTGCATATGCAGATGACTTCACTGTCCTCGCTTTCGCCGCACGATGCCTTAACACCGATAGCCGTTGGCAGCGCAAAGCCCGAGCCGTTCATTCCTATGCGCGAAATAAACCTGCCCTGCTTTATTTTCAGCGATTTAACCGCGTGAGACTTTATCCCTGCGCTTTCGCAGACAATCGCTGCATTTTCCGATATAACGTCAGACAGCAGTGAGAAGATATACTCCTCATTCAGCTTTTCTTCAACGCTTATCTGTGTGCGGTGGCTGTCAAGATACTTTCTCCAGCTGCCGTGCTTGCACTGTTTTACAGCATCATTAAGCTGACTCAGAACATATTTGCAGTCGCCCACAAGCGGCAGGTCGGCAGAAATATTCTTGCCTATCTCGGCAGGGTCAATATCAATGTGAAGTATAGTTTTGTTTTCAATACCTGTATTCAAAGACCACAGCCGCGCGCCGACTATCAAAAGAACATCACAGTTTGCAATTGCCATATCGGTAAGCGGTGACGACGGCTCGCAGCAGCCGAAAAAGCGTTTGTCGTCATACGGAAATACCGAAAATCCCCCTGCGGTAGAAACGGTGGGCATATCAAGCTTTTTTGAAAGCGCGCGCGCCTCTTCGCAGGCATTAGAAGAAAACACTCCGCCGCCTACTATCATAAGCGGTCTTTCTGCCTTTTGCAGCGCCTGCGCAAACCGCTTCACCTGCGATGTATTGCCCTTTTGTATAGGGTTGTAGCCGCGTATCATAACGCTTTCTGGGAAAACAGGGTCAATTTCCTGCCGCTGTATATCAACGGGTATGTCAATAAGCACAGGCCCGTGCCTGCCCGAAGAAGCAATATAGAACGCCTCTTTTATTATGCGCGGTATGTCCTGCGCGTTTCTTACAAGATAGCTGTGCTTTACAAACGGCTCTACCGAACCTATAATGTCTGCCTCGTCCGAAACATCTCTGCCCAGAACATCAGATGACACCTGACCTGTTATCGCAATAAGCGGCACGCAGTCGGTATACGCCGCCGCCACCGCCGCAAGCATTTTAAGCGCACTTGCACCGCTGCCGCACACGCTCACGCACGGCTTGCCAGTCATTTGCGCGCAGCCGCCTGCCGCATGACCTGCGCTTTCCTCGCTGTTCATGGGCACATATCTTATTGAAGAATTTTTCAGCGTCTCACACACAGGCTCGATATTATATCCCTCCACGCCGAAGACTACAAAAGTTTTCTCCGCTTCAAGGCATTTTACGATTGCTTCACTAACTAACATTTTTATCACCCGTCAAAATAATACATAAAAATATTATACAACACCGTGCCGTCTTTGTCAATCACAGTACAAAAAAAAGACCGCACAAGGCGGTCTTTCAATGCTGTAATTTATTCGGCAGATGCTTTCTTTGCAGCAATGTCAGCAAGAGCATCTTTTCTTGAGAGATTTATTCTTCCCTGGTCGTCTATCTCCATAACCTTAACAACGATCTCGTCACCTATGGAAACGCAGTCTTCAACCTTTTCAACTCTCTTGTTGTCAAGCTTAGAGATGTGAACAAGTCCGTCCTTGCCGGGGGCTATCTCTACAAAAGCGCCGAAGTTCATTATTCTTACTACCTTGCCCTTATAGATAGCGCCTATCTCGGGGTCAAAGCCTATGGTATTTATAATGTCAATAGCCTTCTGAGCCTTTTCAAGGTCAAGACCAGAAACAAATACGTTGCCGTCTTCTTCAATGTCTATCTTACATTCGCAGTCGGCAGCTATCTTCTGAATTACCTTTCCGCCCGAGCCGATAACTTCTCTTATCTTGTCAACAGGCACTTTGGTGGTGAGCATCTTAGGCGCCCACTTGTTAACAGTCTCTCTCGGTGCAGGAATGGCTTTGAGCATTATCTCATCAAGTATATAATCGCGAGCCTTATGTGTTTTAGCGAACGCTTCCTTGATTATATCATAGGTAAGACCGTCAACCTTTATATCCACCTGAATAGCTGTAATACCCTTGTGAGTACCGCCTACCTTAAAGTCCATATCTCCGTAGAAGTCCTCAAGTCCCTGAATGTCTACCATAGTCATCCAGCTGCCGTCTTCCTTGGTGATAAGACCGCATGAAATGCCTGCAACGGGAGCTTTTATCGGAACTCCTGCATCCATAAGAGCGAGCGTAGAACCGCATATAGAACCCTGCGATGTAGAACCGTTAGAAGAAAGCACTTCCGATACCATTCTTATAGCATACGGGAAATCTTCTACCGACGGGATAACAGGAACCAGCGCTCTCTCAGCCAGCGCGCCGTGACCTATCTCACGTCTGCCGGGGCCTCTGCTGGGCTTCGTTTCGCCTACTGAGTATGACGGGAAGTTATACTGGTGCATATATCTCTTTGATTCTTCTTCGTCGATGCCGTCCATTCTCTGGGCATCGCTTACAGGGCCGAGAGTGCAGACTGTAAGCACCTGTGTCTGACCTCTTGTAAACAGTCCTGAACCGTGAACTCTCGGGAAAAGACCGACTTCGGCAGCAAGCGGACGTATCTCGTCAATACCTCTGCCGTCAACTCTCTTGCCCTCATACAGCCAGTTACGAACTATCTTCTTCTGAAGCTTGTACATAACCTCGCCTATTATCTCGGGCAGATTCTCATACTTCTCGGAAAGTGTGTCAAGAACCTCTTGTGTGATAGGAACAAGTCTTGCATCACGAACATTCTTGTCGTCGGTATCAAGAGCGACCTTTACTTTTTCACCAACAAGAGCCTCTACCTCGTCCATCATGTCGTGGTCAAGCTCCATAGATTCAAACTCAAACTTAGGCTTGCCTATCTGCTTCTGAATATCAGAGATGAAAGCAACCATTTTCTTTATTTCTTCGTGACCCTTGATTATAGCTTCAAGCATAAGGTCGTCGGGTATCTCATCAGCGCCAGCCTCAATCATAACTACCTTTTCGGCTGAGCCTGCAACGGTAAGATTAAGTCTGTTGTTCTCACCGCGCTGCTCCAGCGTAGGATTAAGAACGAGCTCGCCGTCAACATAACCTACGTTTATACTTGCAACAGGGCCGTTCCAAGGTATATCTGATATTGAAATAGCGATAGATGCTGCAATTGCGCCTGCAATTTCGGGTGAGTTATCGGGGTCTACTGCAAGAACTGTCATTACGACTGAAACGTCGTTTCTCATATCTTTCGGGAAAAGCGGTCTGATAGGTCTGTCAACGCAGCGCGAAGCCAATATTGCTTTGTCGGAAGGCTTGCCCTCTCTTTTAAGATAAGAACCCGGTATCTTGCCTACTGAATAAAGTTTTTCCTCAAAATCTACCGAAAGCGGAAAAAAGTCAATGCCCTCTCTCGGCTGCTTGCTGGCGGTAACATTGCCCATAACAACGGTCTCGCCGTATCTTACGATACAAGAGCCGTTTGCAAGTCCGCACATTTTGCCTGTTTCTACTACAAGCGGTCTGCCTGCATAGGTCGTTTCAAATGTCCTGAAATTTTCAAACATGGTTTGTCCTCCTATAAATTTTTCTTCGGCAGCAGCTTTAGCAATAAACACAACGCTTATATTAAAGCGCTCTGTTTAATGCTAATCGCCACTGCTCATATATACACTGAAAGGCAGCGGCACATTGAATGCTGCTGCCTTAGCGTACAGTGATTACTTTCTGATACCGAGCTTTGCAATAATTGCTCTGTATCTTTCAATATCCTTCTTAGCAAGATAGTTAAGAAGGTTTCTTCTGTGACCGATCATCTTATAAAGACCTCTTCTGGAGTGATGATCGTTCTGATGTGTTTTGAGATGCTCTGTAAGATCTGCTATTCTCTTTGAAAGGATAGCTATCTGTACTTCGGGAGAACCCGTGTCGCTCTCGTGATTTCTGTTCGCTTCAATAATAGCGTTCTTTTCTTCTTTTCTCATCATAGTGGTTCGTACCTCTTTCTTAAATTTTTTCCTGTGACGAAGATAATGGCTGATACGTTTCCGCATTGCGGCTATATCCGAATATCTGCGTTCACGGTAATATTTCACAGTCAGATTTACACCGACTGCACAACATTTAAATTGTACCATATTACAGGCAAAATGTAAAGAGTGTTCACAAATTATTAAGAATTTATTTAAAATTACAGTCTGCTCACTCTATGCCGTGCTTGATTTTTGCCGCCGTAAGGGTATTTTTCATAAGCATAGCTATCGTCATAGGCCCTACGCCGCCGGGAACAGGCGTTATAAAGCTTGCTTTTTCTTTAGCGCTGTCAAAGTCAACATCGCCGCACAGCTTGCCGTTTTCAAGCCTGTTCATGCCTACATCTATAACGACCGCGCCCTCTTTTATCATATCTCCGGTCACAAGCTTAGGCACGCCCACAGCAACAACCAGTATATCGGCTTTTCTGCAATGATCTGCAAGGTCTTGCGTCTTTGAGTGGCATATAGTCACAGTGCCGCTCTGGTGCAAAAGCAGCATTGACATCGGCTTGCCTACAATATTGCTCCTGCCGACTACAACACATTCTTTGCCCTTTATCTCAACTCCGGTTGAAGCTATAAGCTCCATTATACCGGCAGGCGTGCAGGGCAAGAAGCTATACTCCCCTATCATTATCTTGCCGACATTAACAGGGTGGAACGCATCAACGTCTTTTTCGGGTGAAATGCTGTTTATGACTGCCTTTTCGTCAAGGTGTTTCGGCAGCGGCAGCTGAACAAGTATGCCGTTCACATTGTCATCTTTATTGAGCTTATCAATAAGCTGCAAAAGCTCTTCCTGCGTGGTATCTGCGCTAAGAGCGTACTCATATGATGTAAATCCGACCGTTTCGCAAGCCTTTTTCTTATTGTTTACATATATGCGTGATGCAGGGTCGTCGCCCACAATAACCACTGCAAGACCTATGTTTATGCCGTATTTGGCTTTTACAGCCGCAGTTTCATTTGCTATTTCTTCTTTCACTCTTGCCGAAACGGCTTTTCCGTCAATAATGTTTGCCATATTTTATTACTCCTCGTCTTTGTTTTCGTCGCTGTCATTATCTTGGGCGGCAGTTTCACCTTCTTGAATTTCATCAGTTTCATCAGCATCGTCAACTGCCTCGTTGTCATCATCTTCATCATCTTCATCAAGAATACTCTCATATTCTTCGGTATCTTCTTTTATCAAACCGTTTTTAAGGTCGGCAAAATACTTCTTTTCAGCCTCTTTAAGTTCTTTAAGCTTTTCAAGATGTGCTTTATCGCCATCTTCGCCAAACTTCTCGTCAAACTCTTTCTGAAGATTTGAAAAATCCTTGCCTTCTGATTTAGCCTTTGAAATACTCTTTCTGAGAGTCTTCTTTTCTGCCGCTCTTTCAATATCCAGCCTATAAGCCGCAAGCTGAACTTTTGAACCTTCCGTCTGGCAATAGAGCTTGCTTTCGCCTGCACGTTTTGCCATACCCCTGAATATGATTATCAGTACAATAGAAGCCAGCACGCAAGTGCCTGCAACAAGCTGAGAAACGCGGATATTTCCAAGATAAAGGCTGTCAGTGCGAAGACCTTCTATAAAGAATCTGCCAAGACCATACCAACCGATATAAAGCAAGAAAACCTCGCCGTCAAACTTTCTGTGCTTGAAATACAGATGCAGCAGCACAAAGCCCAGCAAGCACCACAGCGACTCATACAAAAAGCACGGGTGAACAGGCAGATAGCAATTAAGCCTGTCGCCTGTTTTTAAGAAATAATCGTCGCTTACGTTTACAAGATAGGTTATCGTCGTTTGGCTCATCATGCCCCACGGCAGCGTTGTGTTTGTGCCAAAAGCTTCTTGGTTAAAGAAATTTCCCCATCTGCCTATGCACTGTCCTATCAAAAAGCACGGGCCGCATATATCAAGCATGGCAAGCAGGCTTTGTTTATGCATTTTTACGATTATTCCGCCTACCAGAACCGCGCCGATAAGACCGCCGTATATTGCAAGTCCGCCGCTTCTTGTGTTGAAGAAATCTTTGAAGCCTACGCCTGTATCGTTGAACACCACATAGTAAAGTCTTGCGCCGAATATCGCGCCGATAAGACCACCTATTATAGCATCAGACATTTTATCGGGGTTAAGACCCGTCGGCACCATTTTTCTGTAGCCGTAAAACAGCGCCAGCACTATTCCTATTGCAATAAGAAAGCCATACCAGTATACCTTAAAATTTATGCCGGGTATCGTAAAGCACACCCTGTCAATGGTTATGCCGGAATTGAAAATATTGTCCGAATCGCCAAAGAACGGGAAATACGTCTTGTTCGGGTTATCCTTAATGGTGGCTATAGTTTCTTTGCTCACCTCTTCGGCAAACATTAAAAGTCCGTTTAATGATGTCATATTCCTCTCTCCATTATGTTTTATTATTCTTGTCAGTTGGCAGCACCAAAGACATTGCCATGCGCTCAGGGTCAAAAAGCTCGGTAATATCTCTGGAAATATCCTCAAATGTCATTTGAGCAAAGACTTCAATATTATCAAACACTTCTATTCCCATAAGCGCGGAACTCAGCATTAACTCCGCACAGTACTGAACCTTGTCAAAGCCGCGTATCATGCTGCCATATCTTGCCTTTTTAAGAATATCAAACCGCTCTCTGTCAAGACCGTTTTTCGCAGCCGCAGAAAGTTCTTCCTGTATGCGTTTTGCAACGGTATGAGGGTCTTTTGACTCTCCGCTGAACACGTTGTAAAAATACCCTGCGCCGTAGCAGCATTCGGTCGAGAACGAAGAATTTATCAGCCCTTCTTCCGTCAGCTTGTTGTAAAGCTTAGAAGTATTCCCCAGCAAAAGCTCCATTATCATAGATGCCTCATAGCTCTTTTTAAGCTGCTCTTTACCGCTGTAAGGGCGGCATTTGTAACCGATATTGAAAATAGGCTGCCCCACAGGAAAAACCGATGTGATCTCCTTTTGCGCAATACGCTCAGGCTCGCTAAACGGCTTAACCTCGGGCTTTATATTTTTTGAAGGCACAAGCAGTTCATCGCAAATTTTCAGCACCTCGTCAACGTCAATATTTCCTGCAATACACAGAACCATATTGTTCAGATTGTAAAACGTATTGTAGCACTGGTACAAAAGCTCGGGCGTTATCTTCGCAATAGATTCCACCGTTCCTGCAATATCTATCCTGACTGGGTGCTGCGCATACAGGCAATTAAGAAGGTCATAAAATGACTGCCTTTCTGGGTTATCGCGGCTCATCTGAATTTCCTGACCTATTATGCCAAGTTCTTTTTCAATGGTTTCTTTTGTAAAGTACGGCTTTTGCACGAATGACAGCAGCACTCTCAGCGAATCCGCATAATTTGCCGTGCAGCTGAAAAGGTATGCGGTGTGGTCAAATGTGGTGTATGCATTGCCCATAGCGCCTGTTTTAGCATACAGTTCAAAAGCATCGCAGTCTTCATTTTCAAAAAGCTTGTGCTCTAAAAAATGTGCTATACCTTCGGGTACGTCGGTAAAGTTTTCTTCACCCTCAACGCGAAAACTGTTGTGCAGTGAGCCGTATTTTGCCGCGAACAGCGCCTCGGTTGTGGTAAAGCCTTCCATCTGCCAAAGAAAAATATCAAGTCCGCTGGGGTGCTTTACATAAACATAGCTGTCGCTGCTTTTTTTGTCAGTAAAGACCTTTCTTTCATATTCACTGCTCATTGTGTTCCTCCTCTCCGCTTGTCGGTCGCAGAGCGTACACAGAATCAAGCCTGAAGCTGTTTGCAGCAGAAATTATATCTTCACGCGTAACTGCATTCAGCTTATCTATCACTTCATTTGGCGAATAGCTGCTGCCCCTGCGGCATTGCACCATATACCACGAAATTAGCGAAAGCATACTGTCATAGTTGCTGCGGAAAGCGCCTGTTATCATCAGTTTTGTTTCTGCAAGCTCTTTTTCGGTTATATCGCCGCCGCACAGCAAAGAAAACTGCTCATTTATTGCATCTGTAGTTTTTTCGAGGTTTTTATCGTCAATGCCGCTTTCAACAAGAAGCGTATTGCTGTATTCGGCAAAAACAGAAGAACAGCTGTAGCAAAGGCTCATTTTCTCACGCACGTTCATAAACAGCTTTGAGGTGGGTATAAGCCCGAACAGCGCCGCCAGCAGTTTTGCGGCATACATATCACATTTGGGCGACTTATACGCCATTACCAGCCTTGTCTGCTTTATATTCATATTCTCCGACATTTTCTCTGCCTTTGGCTTTATCTGCGAAGGAACATAATACTTTGGCTTGTGAACATTTCCTCTCGGTATCGCAGAAAAAGCATCTTCAAGCATTTTTACGGCATCTGATACATCTTCCGAGCAGCCTACATATATTTCTATATGTGAATCTGCCAAAAATGACTTGTAAAGCTCATATACCTGCTCGTTTGTAACGTTCTCGGCTTCTTTTCGCTCGCCGTATATTACTGCGCCCAGTTTTTCGCCGCGGTAAATGAGTTTTGAAGTCGCCTGCTTCAGGGCATACGAGCCTTTGTTGTTTATCTCCGAGTCTATCTCGTCTAAAAGTTCCTGCTTTAAAAGAGCAAATTCTTTGCTGTCAAACGCGCCGTTTTCGGTCTTTGGCGAGAATATTGCGCTTAGCAGCACTTTTACAAGCTCTGCGGTCACTTGTTCGCCGTCTATTGTATATCTGTCTGCAATGCAGCCTGCCAGAAACGTTGTTACATAGTTGTTGCCCACTATTTTTTCCGAGTCCGAAAAAGTCGCATCATAAAGCGAGGCAAGCTTCATATTAAGCGCCTCACGCGTGGGGTAATCGGCATTTGACACCGACAGAATATTTGGCAGCAGCGCTCTCGCCGGCGTTTGTGACGGTTCAAAATCGCTTACAAACTGCACCGCTACAAAATTTGTCTTAAACTTGTCGTCGCGTATCTCACTTATATACACGCCGTCAGCAAGCTGTTTTCTGTCATATTTTACAGGCAATAAAAGCACCTCTTTCACTATCACACTTGTGTTTATGCATTAAAATATATTATATCACATCTTTTCAGAAATTTCCATAGTTTCAGCGCGATTTTATAAATTTTCATAAAACCGTCACAAAAACAAAAATCCCGATGCAGAATTTATATACATCGGGATAGAAAATATTGTCAGTTCCAGTCGGCTAAAACGGCATGACCCTCTTCAAGTGAGCTTTTAACATCTATAACACGCTGATTTTTGCTGCCCTTGAAATGAAGCTCAAGACTTCTCTGCGAAAGCTCAAATCTGCCGTCTATCAGAAAATCAACATATTCAAGCAGCTCGCGCCAGCCGTTTGTATCATTCGCGCCTTCAATAAGCTGTTCATAGGTATAGCCCGTATAGGTAATGACATTCAGCCCATGTTCTTTGGCTGCTTTTGCTATGGGTACTAAAGCCTTTGCCTGACACATCGGTTCTCCGCCGCTCAGAGTTATGCCGTCGAGCAGCGGATTTGACAAAAATTTTGAAATGATCTCATCGGTATCTGCTTCACTGCCGCCATTAAAATCATGTGTCTGAGGATTATGACAACCCTCGCAATGATGCGGACAGCCCTGCGTAAATACCGTAAATCTTATTCCCGGTCCGTCAACTATAGAATCATTGACCGTGCCTGCGATCCTGAGCTTCAAATCAAACTTTCCTTTCTTTTACGATATTACAGACTGTGCTTTACTCTGTCCTCTACCTCGGCGCGCTTTGCGTTGTTGAATCTGTCAAGCGTACCAACAAGATAGCCTGTTATTCTTCTTATACGCTCAAAGCCCACCTGATGCTCTTCCTCGGTACGTCCGCACTTGGGGCAAACATCGCCTATTATGCCTGTATAGCCGCAGCAGGGGTCGCGGTCAACAGGGTGGTTGATAGAGCCATAGCCTACGCCGTTTTCTTTCATGCAGCGAACTATCTTTTCAAATGCAGGCAGGTTTTGCAGCGGATCGCCGTCAAGCTCTACATAGCTGATATGACCAGCGTTTGTCAAAGCGTGATATGGCGCTTCTATCTTTATCTTCTCAAATGCGCTGATAGGATAATATACAGGAACATGGAAAGAGTTGGTATAGTAATCTCTGTCTGTAACGCCCTTTATTATGCCAAAGCGCTCTTTATCCATTCTTACAAATCTGCCCGAAAGACCTTCGGCAGGGGTTGCAAGCAGCGAGAAGTTGAGCGTATACTTCGCGGTCATCTCGTCCATGCGCTTTCTCATCTTGGTGATTATTTCAAGACCGAGTTCTCTGGCTTCTTCACTTTCGCCGTGGTGCTTGCCTATAAGAGCCACAAGGCATTCTGCAAGACCTATAAAGCCAACGGAAAGCGTACCATGTTTAAGTATCTCGCCTACCTCGTCATCAGGGCCGAGCTTGCGTGAATCTATCCAAACGCCCTGACCCATAAGGAACGGATAGTTCTTTACCTTTTTGCTGCTCTGTATACGGAAACGGTGCAGCAGTTGGTCAACGCAGAGGTCTATCATTTCATCAAGGCTGTCAAAGAAAGTGCCGATATTTCTGTTAGCCTTTATAGCAAGTCTGGGCAGATTTATAGAAGTAAAGCTGAGATTTCCTCTGCCTGTAACAATCTCTCTGCTAGGGTCAAAAACGTTGCCTATAACCCTTGTGCGGCAGCCCATATAAGCTATCTCGGTGTTGGGGTCGCCCTCTTTATAGTAAGGCAGATTGAACGGGGCATCTATAAACGAGAAGTTCGGGAAGAGCCTCTTAGCTGAAACGCGTATAGCCAGCTTAAACAGATCATAGTTAGGGTCTTCGGGGTTATAGTTCACGCCCTCTTTTACCTTGAATATATGTATCGGGAAAATAGGCGTTTCGCCGTTGCCAAGACCTGCTTCCTGCGCGAGCAGCACGTTCTTTATTACCATTCTGCCCTCTACAGAAGTATCCGTACCATAGTTAATAGAGCTGAACGGTGTCTGCGCACCTGCACGGGAGTTCATGGTGTTCAGGTTGTGTATAAGAGCCTCCATAGCTTGATATGTAGCTCTGTCAGTCTCTTTTTCGGAAGTCTTATATGCAAACTTCTGTATTTTGTCGGCAGCAGCGCTGTCGGTAAATCCTGTCAGCAGTTCTTTTTCAGCCTTGAAATAGTTCTCGTCCATATTAAGGGCAGGCTTCAGACCCTGCTGTGAGAGCTTTTCCTTTATCTGCTTTGCGATATTTTCCGCATCTTCAACGCCTGCAAGCAGTTCAAGAGCCCTTGCAATATTATCAACATAGCGGTGCGTGAAAGTCTTTCTTACGCCGTCAGCCATGGCATAGTCGAACATAGGCACGCTCTGACCGCCGTGCTGGTCGTTCTGGTTTGACTGTATAGCAATGCATGCAAGAGCGGCATAGCTTGAAATATCGTTAGGCGTTCTCAGGTGACCGTGACCTGTAGAAAATCCGCGGTCAAACAAATTTTTAAGATCTATCTGGGTGCAGGTAGTCGTAAGGGTATAAAAATCAAGGTCGTGTATATGTATATCGCCCTCAGCGTGAGCCTTAGCGTGCTTGGGGTCAAGCACATACATCTCGTAAAACTCTTTAGCGCCTACAGAGCCGTATTTAAGCATAGTGCCCATGGCGGTGTCGCCGTCAATGTTTGCATTCTCTCTCTTTATATCGCTGTCCTTAGCCGCCTTGAAGGTAAGGTCTTCATACACCTTCATAAGTCTGGTGTTCATTTCTCTTGCCCTTGTGCGGTTAGAACGGTAAAGAATGTAAGCCTTTGCAGTGGCAGCGTGACCTTCTTCTATAAGCACCTTTTCAACAATATCTTGTATCTGCTCAACGGTAGGTGTTTCAAGGTCGTTTGCCATAAGTTCGTCGCCGACCTTACCTGCAAGAAGCAGAGCCTCATCATAGTCTGTGCCGCCCACAGCCTGCGCGGCCTTGAAAATAGCATTAGCTATCTTCTCAATGTTGAACGTTACTGTTCTTCCGTCTCTTTTACGAATCCTTGTGATCATTTTGACTATCTCCCCTTGTTTTATTTTAGTATTTTTAATTAGTACATCTAGCAGAAAGCGGCAAGGTCAATCACAATATATTGTGGTTGAAAGTCGCTAAATAACAGTATACAGTATTGCAGCCTTCAAGTCAAGGGGGTAAGGCAACTTTTTTGCCATTTGAAAGATAAAATTATTAAGGCAGTTTTTGTTTACATTGCACAAACAACAACACACCTTTACAACCTCATACAAATGCAAACCGCGCTGCTTAGGCGCAGGCAGTCAAACGTGCAATATTTTAAAAACAGTTCAAATGCAAAATAACAGCCTGTAAAGAAATAAACTTTACAGACTGTGTGTCATCATATATATATTTATAATATATAAATATACATTCTATTCATTTAAATTTGTATCGCTGTCATCAGTATCAATAATACTTTCGCCGCCGCTTATATAAACGGTAGTCACCGCCGCTGCCGACATTCCGTCACTCGTCTGGTTTTCCTTGCTCAGCACATCATCAAGAGAAGTTTTATACATATAAAGCGCAAAGAAACCGAGCAGTATCAGCACAATTATCAATACTATTATCTTTATATTAAGCGATATTTTCTGCCACACAGTAAGCGGCTTTTTTTCGTTTTGTTTGCTCATTTTTATTTCTCCGTTCCGCCGCGGTTTAATACACGCCTATAAATTCAAGGTAGTTCTTTTCAGGCAGTCTTACGGTAGAGTTCGTTTCTTCGCTCTCGCCCTCCATTTTATAGGTCAGCGTATCACTTCCGCTCCAGTATACCTCAGGCACTTTTCCCCTGCCATAAAAAAACTTTACTTTTCTTTTTATACCCTTTTGTTTAAGCGTGAAAAACTTAAAACTCTTATCCTGTCCGTGCGGAACAACATATATAATTACCTGTCCGTCCTCCTTGTTCTGAACATCGCACAGATAAAACTCCATTGTTCCATCGGGCGAAACGGTGTTGTCATTCGCCGTAAGCTGCATAACATAGTTCATATCATACATAGAATACACCGGGTCATCAGGCGATAAATTTTCATCAAGCACGGTTTCTATAGCCGACGAGCCGAACAGCATATTAAATATAAAGTATGCAAAAATGCCAAGCACATAAAGCATAATATAAATAGTACCCAGCAGCACTTTAAGATTATTCGGTACTGTTATATAGAAAAACATTATTATCGCAACAATAAGCGGCGGCACGAATATTACTATATTGTGCATATTGAATATAACAAGGAAGAACACTATCGGAAGCAGCAAAAGCCCCGATATCTTCGTTATGATAATGTCTTTAGTATACAGCATAAACACAAGGAACAGTGCGCTTAAAATAAAATGCACTGCAAAGAACGCACCCTGCGCTCCTTTCCTTATCTCCAGGTCATATAAAAATGTAGCGACGGTCAAAAGCAGCACCTCTGCGATATACACAAGGTTAAATACTGCTAAGCCTCTCTTTACCCATATGTTTTTTAAGATGTCTTTCATTTTGAAAAGTCTGCCTTTCGTTCATTTATCAGCGGTCATCGTTTGAAGTATTGACTATCAGTTGTTCGCCGCCCTCAAGACCGCTTATTATCTCTACTTTTCTGCCGTTTTTGTCAACAATGCCGGTTTCAACGTCCATTTCGACCTTTGTGCCGTCAATAAGCACGTTTACATACTGTCTGCCGCCGGAAGACTTTAATGCCCGTTGGTCTATAACAATGGTATTCTCTTTATAGTTCACGCTGAAATACACATGGATAGGACCAAAATCATTAAATTCTGTGCCGTCGGGAAGGTCAATGACATAATTAACACCGCCGCCGTTAATACCGCCCTCGACGGTTATTATATCGACCACTCTGCCTTCAACAGGCTGCGAGTTTCCCTGTGACACCTGCACCTTGCTGCCAAAATTAACATTTTCAATAGGCTGGTTATTTACAAACGCGCAGAGATATTTTTCGCTTGTATCTGCTATCTCGCACAAATACTGCCCTGCCTGCACCTGCATACCTGCATGAAGCTCGCTCATGGTTATCCTGCCGCTGCAAGGAGCATATATCTCAGACAAAGAAGCCTTATCAAGCAGCTTATTGTAGTTATTCAGCTCCAGTTCATAATTAACTTCGGCTTTTTCAAGCTCTGCGCCCGTAACGCCCGATGCTGCCAGATTATCATAGGTCTCTTTCGCGCTGTCAGTAACTATTTTCTGTGTTTCCAGTTCGTCAGAAAGGTCTTCGGAAATAAGCTCACAGATAAGCTGACCTTCTTCAACGGTGTCGCCCGTAAAAAGCTTGCTTATCACACCGTTTTGCTTGATATACACATACTCTCTATAAGGATAGCCAAACTCGGTATTCTGAATATCATAAACCGAACCTATTGAGCCTACCTCGACCGTTTCGGTATCGTATTTTATCTCGGTAGCATCAATAATAATGTCATCTACTTTGCTGCTGCTATCATTTTTACCGCAGGCAGACAAAGAAAGCATCATTACCGCCGCCATTAAAGCCGCAGCCGACCTTTTTAACATAAGGAAACCTCCCTTCACACAACAAGACATACTACTTATATTTTAGCATTATCAAATTAAAATTACAATATCAACAAATTCAATTTATAAACATTGTATAAACCTACAAACCGCAAAGGAAATTTTTGTATATCTTGACTATATAAGTTCAGCTATTATACTGTTAGATACCAAGAAACCTTTTGCATTAAGCGAAAGCCTTTTGCCGTCATATTCTGCCATACAATGCCTGCAAAGCCTGTCTGCCAACGTTTCAAGCTTTGCAATATCTCCGCCAAGTTCTTTGTATCTTTGCACACTCATGCCGTCTGAAAGCCTTAAAGACAGCATTGTGTATTCTTCAAGTGCATTACACTCGCCGTCTTCCAAAAGTTTTTCAGGTGCGTTTATATAGCCCACAATATCTCTGCCATAATAATATCTTTTGCCGCCAACAAAAGAATGTGCCGAAGACCCAAAGCCGTAATAAGGCTTTAGCTGCCAGTATTTCATATTATGCCGCGAACGCATACCGCCTTTGCAGAAATTTGAAATTTCGTACTGTTCAAAGCCGTTTTCTTTAAGCCCCTCAACTGCCGTTAGGTACATATCTACGCTCTTATCATCATCAGCAATACTATTTCTTATTTCATCGCAGTCATATGGCGTGCCGTTCTCTATTTTCAGCATATACGCCGAAATATGTTTTATCGGCAGTGAGCACAGCTTATCTATAGAATAAATCAGGCTTTCAACACTCTGCCCTATTATGCCCATCATCAAATCACACGAGATATTTTCAAAGCCTGCATCGTGCGCTTCAAGCACTGATTTTTCAGCCTGTTCAAAGCTGTGCAGCCTGCCAAGGGCTTTAAGTTCTCTGTCCAAGCACGACTGCACACCGAACGATATCCTGTTAAAGCCTGCTTCTATAAGTTCTTTATAGTAATTTTTATCGGCTGTAAAAGGGTTGCTCTCTACCGTAATTTCAGTATCTTCTGCGGTGTTAAAGCTGTTTTTTACCGCCTCACAAATATCGCAAAGCAGCTTTGCAGGCATAAGTGTAGGCGTTCCGCCTCCGAAATATATCGAATCTACTGCTATATCTTTATTGCCTGTATTCTGTATATCGCGTATAAGCGCTTTTGCATAAATCTCAAACATACTTTCTGCCCCTGCGAGAGAGTAAAAGTCGCAGTAGGGGCATTTTCTCGCGCAAAACGGTATATGTATATAAACTCCTGCTTTACTCATCGTCTTCACCAAATGCGTTGTCTATAAAGCTTTTGGTATCCTGCGAATTGCTGCGCATTTTTTTCAGCGCCGCACGACCTCCGCACCTTGCAATACACACAATATACCCTGCAACATAACAGGTAAATATCTTTATGATATAGATAGAAATATCTCTGTATGACAGATAAAAATACTTAGAATGGCTTTCAAGAAAGTCAACAATATGCCTGTGAACGATTATCTGCAAAAACAGCCCCAACCCCACGCTAAGCAGCGTAAAGAAAACCAGACCGCACAAAGCCTTTGGCAGGCTGTATTTTGCAAGCACAAAACCCATAAGAACGCAGCCGAAAAGCGCGAGAGCTGCCGCGAACCCACGCATAACATTTGCATAACATTCATATAAAAGCGGAAAGACAGCCGCACCTATAAGTCCGCCTGTTATCGACTGTTTTATATAGTTCTGTTCGTTCTCCATAAAAAGAGTATGCCTTTCTAAAGTTTTATCAAAGCCGTGACAAAATATAGTATCACGGCAAACATTACAAATGAAAATACAAACCCAAGCGCTATTGCAAGTATTGCATTAAGGTCAAAAACGCCGCCCTTTTTGGTAAGCAGTACATTTGTATCTTCCGAGCGTTTATAAAACAGCCGCTTGCCCAAAAATTCGGCAGGAAACACAGTGCTTGCCTCTTTGCCGTCTATAACGTACCATGCAACTTTAAAGCGCGATTTTTCATTCTCTGCTATTTCTTTGAAGCGCGCTTTTACTCTTTTGCAGGTAAAAAGCCGAAAGAGCGAAAACGCAAAGAAGCAAAACATTGCAAGGCATAAAAGGTCAAGCAGCCCAAGCAGCAAAAGACCTATATCAAAAAAGTTCACGCCCACTAACAGAAGTATCACAAGCACCAAGGCAAACGCAATAAGAAATTCCATTCGCTGCTCCTTATTCGTCAAGCTTGAGAACAGACATAAACGCCTCCTGCGGCACTTCAACGCTGCCAAGCTTGCGCATTCTTTTCTTGCCCTCTTTTTGCTTTTCCAGAAGCTTTTTCTTTCGCGTTATATCGCCGCCGTAGCATTTTGCAAGAACATCTTTGCGGTATGCTTTAACTGTTTCTCTTGCAATTATCTTGCCGCCTATTGCCGCCTGAACGGGTACTTCAAACATCTGCCGCGGAATGTTCTCTTTAAGTCTTTCGACCATTTTTCTGCCGCGAGCATATGCGCTGTCAGCATGAACAATAAAAGAAAGTGCATCTACCATTTCGCCGTTGAGAAGTATATCCAGCTTTACAAGCTTGCTTCTCATATAGCCTTTAAGTTCATAATCAAACGATGCATACCCTCTTGTGCGTGATTTCAGCGCATCAAAAAAGTCATATACTATCTCATTCAGCGGCAGGTCATAATGCAGGTCAACGCGGTTTTCTTCAATATACTTCATATCTTTAAAAACGCCTCTGCGCTGCTGGCATAGATCCATTATATTTCCAACGTGCTCCGAAGGCGAATATATATGCGCCTCAACAAAAGGTTCTTCGGCGTATGAAATAAGTGTAGGGTCGGGATAATTTGTAGGGTTATCGATATAAAGCGTTTCACCGCTTGTGAGCGTTACTTTATAAATTACCGAAGGCGCAGTTGTTATAAGGTCAAGGTCATATTCGCGCTCCAGTCTTTCCTGTATTATCTCCATATGCAAAAGCCCCAGAAAACCGCATCTGAAACCAAAGCCGAGCGCCACCGAAGTTTCTGGTTCAAACGAAAGAGATGCATCATTCAGCGCAAGCTTTTCAAGAGCCTCTCTCAGATCCTGATACTTTGCTCCGTCTGCCGGGTATACGCCTGAAAACACCATAGGGTTTACTTTTTTATAGCCCGGCAAAGGCTCGCTGCACGGGTTTTCAACGGTAGTAACGGTATCGCCCACGCGCGTGTCGCCTATATTTTTGATAGAAGCCGCAATATAGCCAACTTCGCCTGCTTTAAGTTCGCCTGTTGGCACAAGGTCGGTCGCGCCCATGCTGCCTATTTCAACGGTCAAAAACTGCGCACCCGTCGCCATGAGTTTAATGGTATCGCCGACTTTTATAGTGCCCTGCTTTACCCTCACATAAATAATAACGCCCTTGTAGCTGTCGTAGTAACTGTCAAATATAAGCGCCTGCACGGGGGCGTTTTCATCGCCTTTCGGGGCTGGAATATCGGTTATAACTCTTTCAAGCACGTCTCTTACGTTAAGACCCGTTTTTGCTGAAATGCGCGGCGCATCCATGGCAGGAATGCCTATAATATTTTCTATCTCGCTGCAAGCTTTATCTGGGTCGGCAGAGGGCAGGTCTATCTTGTTGATAACGGGCATAACTTCAAGATCGTGCTCTATAGCAAGATAGGTGTTAGCAAGCGTTTGCGCTTCAATACCCTGAGATGCATCTACAACAAGAATAGCGCCCTCACACGCCGCCAGCGAGCGCGAAACTTCATAGTTAAAGTCAACATGACCAGGGGTATCTATAAGATTAAAAATATACTCCTCGCCGCTGAGTGACGTATATTTAAGCTTTACAGCCCTTGCTTTTATAGTAATTCCGCGTTCTCTTTCAATATCCATATTATCGAGAAGCTGATCTTCCATATCTCTGAGCGCAACAGTAGAAGTAAGCTCCAGAATCCTGTCGGCAAGCGTAGACTTTCCGTGGTCTATATGCGCTATAATACAAAAGTTTCTTATATTTTCCTGTTTCATACGTTTACGCCCTTTGAAATGTTTATGTATTTGCTCACTGATGCAATCTGCCGCTTATTGCTGTTACCTTGCGAAGTTTTTCTGCGAGATTATCGGTAGTATCACCGCTGTCAATGCGCCAGCGCCAGTTTGTGCCGCAGGTAGAGGGAACGTTCATTCTTGCCTCGTTGCCCAGCGAAAGCACTTCCTGCATTTGCGTTATAGCTGTATCTGCAATACTTGTAAAGCAGCAGTGAATAAATTTCCAGTTTACGTCGTTTTGGTCGTCTGCGCCGATATAATCGCGGATAAAATCTCTGTAATAGTCGCCGCAGCTGTTGTACCAGCCCATTATAGTCTCGCTGTCGTGCGTGCCTGTATACGCAACACAGTTTGAATTTTTAAAATTGCACGGCAGATACTCGCTCTGGCAGTTGGGGTCAAAGCCGAACTGCATCATCTTCATGCCCGGGAAACCGCAGTCGTCAAGCAGCTTTCTAACGCTTTCGGTGATAAAACCAAGGTCTTCGGCTATTATTCTTACATCGCCGAGCTTTTTCTTTGCCATTTTGAACATCTCGGCGCCGCAGCCCTTTTTCCACTCTCCGTGTTCTGCTGTTTCGTTTTCAGCAGGTATAGCGTAAAATGTATCAAATCCGCGGAAGTGGTCTATCCTTACAACATCATAGATCTTTTGCGCAAATGCTATGCGGTCTATCCACCATTTATAGTCCTGCTTTTTCATAACTTCCCAGTCGTAAACGGGGTTACCCCAAAGCTGACCTGTCGGCGCAAAACCGTCGGGAGGGCAGCCTGCAACGTTCACGGGCTTTTTGTCCTCGTCAAGGTCGAAAAGTTCGGGGTGCTGCCATACATCAACGCTATCAAGCGCGCAATATATGGGTATATCGCCTATTATCTCAATGCCGTTTTCGTTTGCATACTTTTTAAGTTTGCCCCACTGCGTGAAAAATTCATACTGCAAAAATCGGTGAAAATCTATCTCATCGCCAAGGCGCTCTTTTGCCTCTTTAACTGCAAAACTGCGGCACATTACAAGATCCCAGTTCCAGTCATACCACGCCTTGCCGCCGTTATCGTTCTTGATAGCCATAAACAGCGCGTAATCATCAAGCCAAGCAGAGTTTTCTTTGCAAAACTTGTTATAATCCTCATCAGGTACAAAGCGCGAGAAAGCCTTTTTAAGCACGCCCCAAATGTTCTGATATATCAGGGCATAATCAACATAGCCCTTTTCTTTATACCATTCAACGTTTTTGTATTCATCAGCTTTAAGCAGACCGTCTTCTTCAAGCTGTTCAAAGTCTATAAAATACGGATTTCCTGCATAAACAGAAACCGACTGATAAGGCGAATCTCCGCAGCTGGTAGGGCTTAGCGGAAGTATCTGCCAGTAATGCTGACCTGCTTTTTTCAGCCAGTCAACAAACGCATACGCCTCCTTGCCCATTTTTCCTATTCCGTATTTGTTTGCAAGACTGGAGATGTGCATTATCACACCGCTGTATCTCATAAAATTGACTCCTTTAAAATATATTTACACGCCGCCTTAATGCGACATTCTTTTTTTCATGCGAACATCCCTGCCGCGAAATTCCACAGGAACGAACATACCGAGCAAGCGCGAAACTATACGTTCGTTATACCGCGCATTAAGCTCTTTATACGAAAGATTAGTAGAAACTATAGTCGGCAGTCTGTAATTTATACGCGAATTTATTATATCGTATATCTGCGCATCATTGAACCCCGAACGAAATTCCGAGCCCATGTCGTCCAAAATAACAAGGTCTGCACTCAGCAGCATATCCACAGTGTCGCCCTCCGACCTGCCGTAATGCTCCTGCTCTATTTTTCTTAAAAAATTTGAAAGGCTGTCGTAAGCCACGCTGAAACCGCGCTCCAACACTCTTTTTGCAATAGCTGATGACAGCAGCGTTTTGCCAAGCCCCGTTCCGCCAAAGAAAAACAACATATCGCTTTGGATGGAAAAAGTTTCTGCATAGTTTACGCACATATCAAGAATAGCTTTCATTTCCTGCCTGTTTTCTTCGGGGTAGACATTCAGGTCAAACTTAGAAAAATCATTCAGCGCTATGTGGCAGTCTTTGTGAAGCTCTTCTATAGAATATTTCCGCGCAAGGGTTTCAAGGCAGGTGCATCTGTTGCCCCCTGCAAAGCCCGTATCGCCGCATTTTTCACACTTATAGTGAATATCTAAATAGTCCTCAGGATAGCCGAAAGAAACAAGCAGCTGTTTGCGTGTTTTCTGCGCTTCAAGATTTTTATCGGCTATCTTTCCTATTATCTCGCCTACATTCGATTCTGTCATAGCCTGCGCTATCTCTTTTACCGTACCCGACAAAATCTTATTCACGCGCGCTATCTCCGGAAATTTGCTTTCAATTTCCTTTATGCGATCTTCGCGCTGTGCTTTGACCGCCGCTCTGCGCTCGTCAATTTCCGCCTGGGCACGCATAAGCGCTTTGCTGTTGTATTTCATATCGATCACCTTGATCCCTGCTTTAATTGCTTGTTGAAAGTTTGGGTTTATAATTTTTCATAAATTCCTCAAACTCTTCTATATCATATGACTTACCGTTTTCAGAGTTTGCGCCCAAGCCAGCCTTGCGCGAATTTAAAAGCTCCTGCGCCTGCTGCACTGTTTTAACGCCTGCATCATGCCAAGAATTCAGTATTTTGTTTATGTAACTGAGCTTTACACTGTGGCTGTCGGTATTGTCAATAGATATCTCCCCTGCCATTTCAATAAGGTCTACAGAAATACCCATTTCCTGCCACTGAGTAAAATACTCCTGCTGCTTTTTTGTGGTCTTTGAACTAAGCCCCAGCGCACGTTTTACCTCGTTTTCAAAGCTGTGGTATTCTTCAAGACGAATAACTTCACGCTCAACATCTTTAGGAGACACAATGCCTCTCTCGTTCCAGTTTTTCGCAACGCTTCTTATGTAAGCCATTGTGGTCTTGCCGATGCGGCTGCAATACTGCGTAAGCATTACTACCGATGCCACAGGAAAGCCGTAGTATTCATAAATATCTACAAAAGCCGCCTGTTCAGTAGAATTTATAGTGCGCTCAAGCGCCTTTTCAACAGAAACAAACATAGTCCGAATATCAGGCGAGTCCTCAGCAAGTTTTTGCAGGTCAGCAGGCGAATAGCGAATGACCGTTTTCTTTTCGGCAGCGCTGTGTGAAACGATGCTGGCTTTCGCTTCGGTATGCTCTTTTATCACGCCTTCTTCTTTGCCGTTTATTATTATAATACCCAGCGAGTTCCAGTAAAGCAGAGCCTCCTCGGCGGTCTCCTCGCTTACACCGCACTTTTGGGCAACATACGCGGTGTCAACGCTCGGCGAACCGTCAGCAAAAACGCAAAGCAGCACCTTTATAAAATCACCGCTCGAAAGTTTGAGATGCTTATCAGCCACCGCACACGGCACGCTGAAAAAGCTTCCCCACTTATTTATATCAATAGTATATTTCACGACAGTTCACCTCACTTTCTTAAAAATCGCATACATATATATTGTATCACATTCCGAGATATTTTTCAACAAATTTCTGACAATTCCGACGGTCATTCTGTTACCACTTTATGGAAAACTTTTTTACCCTTCTTGATAACTATTCCGTCGCCTATCTCTATCTTTACAGAAGGGTCAGTTATTTTTTCATCGTTTACAGATATACCGCCCTGTTGAACAAGCCTTCTGCCCTCGCTGTTAGATGAAGCAAGCTTTGCACGCACAAGTACATCGAGTATGCCTATCTTGCCGTCAACAAGGTCGGCAGAGGGTATTGAAGTAGTGGGCATATCTGCGCTATCTGAGCCGCTGCCAAAGATAGCCTTTGCGGCTGTAAGAGCTTTCTGCGCTTCTTCCTCGCCGTGAACAAGCTTTGTAAGCTCAAATGCAAGCAGCTCTTTTGCCTTGTTGAAGTCAGCGCCCTGCATGGTCTTTTCCATTTCTTCAATTTCCTCTATAGGCACAAAAGTCAGCATTTTCAGGCACTTGATAACATCGGCATCTGCAACGTTTCTCCAATACTGAAAGAAATCATACGGCGAAGTCTTTTCGGGGTCGAGCCATACCGCGCCTTTCTCGGTCTTGCCCATTTTCTTGCCCTCAGAATTGAGCAGCAGAGTTATTGTCATAGCGTATGCATCTTTGCCGAGCTTCTTTCTTATAAGCTCCGTGCCGCCGAGCATATTCGCCCACTGGTCGTCGCCGCCGAACTGCATATTGCAGCCGTAATCCTGAAACAGCTTGTAAAAGTCATAAGACTGCATTATCATGTAGTTAAATTCAAGGAAAGTAAGACCTCTTTCCATACGCTGCTTGTAGCACTCAAATGTGAGCATTTTGTTTACAGAAAAGCACGCGCCGACCTCACGCAGAACGTCGATGTAGTTTAAGTCAAGCAGCCAGTCGGCGTTGTTTACCACCATTGCTTTGCCGTCTGAAAAATCAATAAAACGGCTCATCTGCTTTTTGAAACATTCAACATTGTGCTCGATAGTTTCTTTCGTCAACATTTTGCGCATATCCGTCTTGCCCGAGGGGTCGCCTATCATACCCGTGCCGCCGCCGACAAGCGCAATAGGCTTGTTGCCTGCCATTTGCAGACGCTTCATAAGGCACAGCGCCATAAAGTGACCAACGTGCAGGCTGTCGGCAGTGGGGTCAAAGCCGATGTAGAATGTAGCTTTACCGGTGTTGATAAGCTCTTTTATCTCCTCCTCGTCGGTAAGCTGCGCCAGCAGACCTCTTCTTTTAAGTTCTTCAAATACTGTCATTTTCTTCTCCTCATTTTCTATAAAATTTTCATATCTAATATTTTTGTGCGTTCGTTAAAACCCACGGATTTGTAAAAATTATATGCATCTTTGTTGAAAGACTTAACGCCGAGCCGCAAGTCGGTGCAGCCCTGCTCTTTAGCATATTGACTTACAAACGCCATAAGGCTTTTACCTATACCGCGGCGGCGAAAACTCTCTTTTACTGCAAAGCAGTCTATCATACACACCCTGCGCGGATATCTGGTGGGTTCGTCTATGTTTATCAGTTTAACGGCTGCGTATGCGTTTACACCGCCGTCGTCATGTACTAAGATACTCTGATCTTCTGACTGCAAATACTCTGAAAGCCTCTCTCTGAAATACTCCTGCGGCATAGAGCGAAAGTCAGTCGGGTCGCTGTTAACGTGTATCTCGTGAAGTTCAAAAGCTATCTGCGCAAGCTGCTCTATATCGCTTTGAACGGCTTTTCTCAGCATAAGATCACCTCTGCTCAAATATCAAAAGCCCCCGAAGAGTAACTCTCCGAGGGCGAATAGAAACGCTGTACCACCTCAGTTTTATTGCAGCTTATTCAGTTCTGCAACCTTTCAAACGCGCTGTAACGTGCGCACACGAAAACGCCTACTTGGGTTTCAGCGCTTTGGCTCAGAGATGTATTTCACGAAATGAACGGCGCTGCCTTACACCAAACCGACAGCTCTCTTTGCCCGTCACTATCGCTACTTCTTCTCGTCGCAGCCTTTAGAATATAAAAAACTGATGACGATATTTATAATAACATATTTTCTCTTCATTGTCAAGAGCGCATCTGTTTTTTTATTGTATCAAGCGCACCCTTTTCAAGCCGCGACACCTGCGCCTGCGAAATTCCTATCTGTTTTGCGACTTCCACCTGCGTTTTGCCTTTTAAATATCTCATATAAAGAATATTTTTCTCTCTGTCGCAAAGGTTTTTTACCGCCTCTTTAAGCGAAAGCTCGTCCAGCCAGCCCTGATCGTCGGTCTTGTCGCTTATCTGATCGAGAACATACAGATCATCGCCGCTGTCTGAAAAAACAGGTTCATACAGTGAAAGAGGGTCTGTTATCGACTCCAGCGCCATAACTACGTCAGTCAGAGGTGCATTTATATCGCTTGCTATCTCTGAAACAGTCGGTTCACGCTGCATTGAAGCCGTCAGTTTTTCTTTGCTCTGCATAGCCTTAAATGCAAGGTCTCTTAGCGAACGCGACACCCTCACAGGCGAATTATCACGCAAATGCCGCCGCAGTTCCCCTGCTATCATAGGCACCGCATACGTTGAAAACTTTACCTGAAGCGAAGTATCAAAGTTATCTATCGCTTTTATAAGCCCTATAACGCCCACCTGAAACAGGTCGTCAGGACATTCCCCCCTGCCAAGATACTTTTGCAAAACGCTGAGCACCAGCCGCAGATTGCATATTATAAGCTGCTCTCTTGCCAGCTTGTCACCTTTTCGTGACCGATTTATAAGTTCAATTTTTTCGCTCTCTTTTAACGTCTTTAACCTTGATGTGTTTACACCGCTGATCTCTACCTTATTATACTGCATGATCAATGCTCCTTAAAGTGGTATAATACATCCTTGCTTAATATTCCCTTTTTTGTCTTCCATATTCGTGAAAAATAAAAACTGCGTGCCGCACTGACACGCAGTAATTTAAGGAGGTAATTTTAGTTATTGCAGTTTTGACCGTCATTTTGCTCATCTGAAACAGCGCAGCCGCATGAAGTATCTTCAAGATCTTTAGGGAAAAATTCGGATACAGGGAACGCCAGCTTGTCAAACAGCTCGCAAGGGCTGTCGGTGTTGGAAGTGCATTCCTTTTCGGGCAGGCAGTATTCAAACGTAGGCACGAGCAGCGAAACACGCCTTTGCAGCTGAACGATAGAGAACATTCCTACCGTTACATAAACAAACTTGTTGCCAACAGGCACAGGCTGAACATCGTCGCAGTTGCAGCTGAGGCAAACGTCTGTCGCAGGGCAGGTCGGCAGAGGACGGCAGGTAGTTTTGATGTCAAGAACAATGGGGTCTACCACGCTTACGCAGGCAACAGGCAAAGTAGATTTGCATGTGCAGCAGCAGCCGTCGTTCGACTCGTACTCGCTGACCTGATTTGAGCAGAATGTCTTGGTGTGACCGTCGCTGCCATAGAGTATCACCTTTTTGGTGAATGCGCTTGTGCCCGATATTTGCGTAGGCACGCCGTTTGCCGTCGGGTAAACATCAACGTACACCGTAAAAGCATATGTAATATCTACCGAGTAAAAGCCGGCATGGAACGGTACAGGCTCGATAGCAAAGCTGACGGTGTCTACCTCAACGCAGCTGCTTTTTACATAACAGCTCGAATTTACAAGCTGCTGATCCGCCGCCGAAAAGGTCACAGGCATATCTTCCAGACAATCCTTGTCGGAGCATGAATCGAAGATCTTTGAAACATCAATGCAAGCCGCTTCTTTGAAAGCGCCGTTAGGGTTTTCATTCATATTGATCACTTATTCCTTTCGCAGTATTACAGTTTTGCAGTTTTGCATTTTGAAGAATTACTTCTCTATATTGTATTCTTACCGCTATGGAAAAGTTACCGATTTTGAGTGAAATTATTTTGGTGATAGCTGAGGAGGAGATAAAAAATTTTGAGGTATGAATTCAAGCGCATAAACGTGTAAAAATCGTGTAAAAAGGGCGAGGGCTTTTTTCAGCACTTGACCGCCATAAGGCAGTAAATTTGTAGTGAAAAGTGATTAGTGAATAACGAATAGTGAATAATACAAAAAAGTCCTTAACTTACGTTAAGGACTTTTTTGGCGGAGAAGGAGGGATTCGAACCCTCGATGAGCTATCAACCCATACACGAGTTCCAGTCGTGCGCCATAAACCGGGCTAGGCGACTTCTCCAGAATTGCCTTGGGCATAAAGCCCAAAGCCATTCAAATGAAAAAAGCAAGTAAAACAAAACAGCTACCTTAGTATTATAACACAGCCGATTTTGAATGTCAACAGTTTTTGTTAGTTAAAATATTTATTTATCTCACTTGTCTTCCGGCAGCTGCGGCACCGGCTCTTTGTTTTCCAGCAGATAGTCGACCACCTTGCTGTAAAACGCAGAAGGGTCAAGCATCAGCCGCTTTTTCATAAGCTCTGCCTGTTCTTTATCGGGCGCAAATAATGATAGCTGCATAAGTATCACATCATTCGCATCATTGCAGGTGCAGTGCAGCATACAGCCTATTTTTTTCTCCTCTATATCAATTTTAAGGGTGTTATCATTTTTCAGCCTTGTAAAGAACTGTATGCCTGCGGTCATTATCCTGTCGCGAAAACTCTGCGGCACTATAGATTTAAACTCAATAGCGCACCGCTTGCCTTTTTCCTGCAAGACATACTGTTCGCTGTCGCCTGTGTCCTCCAAAGATACCATGCCCGTTTCCAGCATAGAGGACACAGCCTCCATGAAAAAGAAATAGTTTACTATGCCGTCACCTGTGGCAATTTCTGTCAGCTGGCGCGGCGAAACGGGTCTGTTTATCTGATACAGAAAATAGCAGATAAGCACCTTTACAGCATAAATGTCCGTAAGATTGAGCATATTCGGAGAAACATACTTTTCAAAATTAGCATCCATTTTTATCGCTCCGATCAGAAGTTCGGATATTCAAGCATATGAGAAAGCAACGCTATATTTACAGCGGCTTCAACGCACGGTACAGCGCGCGGCACTACACACGGGTCGTGCCTGCCGGTTATCTTCAAAGTTTCCTCTTTCATGGTAGACATATCTACAGTCTGCTGCGGCTTGCCTATAGACGGTGTAGGTTTCATAGCTACCCTCAGTGTTATAGGCATACCCGAAGAAATGCCGCCGAGTATTCCGCCGTGATTGTTTGAGCGCGTTACAACATGACCCTGATCGTTTACATAAAACTCATCGTTGTTTTCGCTGCCAAGCATTTTTGCACAGTTAAAGCCAACGCCAAACTCAATTCCCTTAACGGCAGGAATAGCAAAAACAAGCTGAGCAATGCTGTTTTCAAGACCGTCAAATATAGGAGAACCTATGCCGGCAGGAACGTTTACCGAAATGCACTCTATTATTCCGCCAACGCTGTCGCCTGCCTGAGCGGCACGTTCAATATCGTTCTTCATGCGCCTGCCCTTGGCATCGTTTATAACGGGAAAGCCCTTTTTACGAAGATTTATAATGTCATCTCTTGTGGTGGTGACTGCATCAAAGCTGTCGTCTTTAATTTTATGTATCTCAGCGATATGTGCGCCCGTGTAAATGCCTCTGCGCTCAAGAATCTGCCCTGCAACTGCCCCTGCAAAACACAGCGGTGCAGTAAGTCTTCCCGAAAAATGCCCACCGCCTCTGGGGTCATTAAAACCGTTATATCGCAGTGCGCCTGTATAGTCCGCATGACCCGGGCGTGCAAGCTTGCTTACTTTAAGATAATCATGGGAATGTGGGTCATCGTTGGTTATAAAGGCGCAAAGCGGCGTGCCTGTGGTCTTTCCGTCAAGAAATCCCGACATAATAGAAGGCATATCCTTTTCTCTGCGTTGCGTGGAATACGCTTCCTTTTTGGGAGCGCGCCTTGACATGAAAGTTACAAGCTTTTCAAGGTCTATATATTCACCTGACGGCAGATGATCCATAACAACACCTATTGCAGGGCCGTGGCTCTCGCCGAAGATAGATATTTGTATACCTTTGTTCCAAATTGATGACATTTGTATTCCCCCTGTTTTATGGTCTTAAATATTGCTTGATATTATTCAAAATTGCTGCAAAATTCCGCCCAGACGAACATATTCCTCAAAAAAGTTAGGATATGATTTAGTCACGCACTGAGCGCCTTTAATAATTACCTTTCCCGTTGAAACGGTTGCGGCAACAGCGCTTGCCATAGCTATTCTATGGTCGTTGCAGGCATCAACTTCGCCGCCGCAAAGCCTGCCGCCTTTTATAACAATATCTTCGCCTATGCACTTGGCATTACCGCCAAGCGAGTTTATCATATTGCATACAGTCTCTATCCTGTCGCTTTCTTTCAGGCGAAGTCTCGATATATTTCTTATATACGAAACACCCTCACACTGTGATGCCAGCACCGAAAGCACAGGCACAATGTCGGGCGTATCCATACAATCAACATCTATTGCCTTGCCGTCAAAGCCTGCGCATATGTCATAAATAGCTCTGTCACCCTGAACGCTTTTATGATCCAAATTTTTAATATCAACATCACTGCCCAGAGCATTTGCAACGCAGAAAAACGCCGCCTGCGACCAGTCGCTTTCTATGCTGTGGGTACACGCTTTATAAGTCTGACCGCCTTTTATAAAATACTCATCTTTGCCGCAGTCTATATGTATGCCGAAGTTTTTAAGACAATTGAGTGTCATATCAACATACGGTTTTGATTGCAGCGGCGAGAGCAGTTTCAGGTGTGAATCTTCCTCACACTTAGGCAAAGCAAGCAGCAGCCCCGATATAAACTGCGAAGATATATTGCCCTCCAGCTCATACTCGCCGCCCGTGAGCTTGCCCTCTACAGTCAGCGGCAGACCGCTGCCCGAAAACTTAATGCCGTGTTTTGACATCTGCTCTATATACGGTGAGAGCGGTCTTTGCGGCAGTTTTCCCTCGCCTATAAAGGTCGCATTCACGCCGAGCGCGGCAGCCACGGGAATTATAAGCCGCAGTGTAGTGCCCGATTCAACGCAGTCTACATTCACGTTATCTGACGGACAAACAGCGCCCGAAATAACGGCTGTACCTTCGCTTTCGCTGATATCCAAAGAAGCGCCTATCGCCTTGCACGCGCCCAAAGCTGCCTGTATATCTTTCGGAGTCAGACAGAGGTCTTTAAGCGTAGTATTGCCGTCTGCAAGAGCCGCGGCTATTATATATCTGTGCGCATCGCTTTTGGAAGTCGGCACCGATATACTGCCATGCAGTTTTGAGGGTGTTATGGCTATATCCATATACAAAAGCTCCTTATCAAAGCTGGGTTATAACAGCCGCAACTTCGTTTTCCTCAACTTCTTTTGTATAGCAGCCGTCAAAGCACATCATAGCGCCTATTTCTTTCTGGAAAACAAACCTCAGCTTGCCGTTGCGAACCTTTTTATCTGTGTAGAGCTTATCTATAATAAGCTCTTTTCTTACATTTTCGGGTATGCGTGTAGGCAGACCGACTTTTTTCAGCAGATCTTCAACACGCTTTACATTTTCGTGAGAGATATAACCGTACCTTTCGCCAAGCCTCATCTGCGCTACAAGACCTATAGCCACCGCTTCACCGTGGAGCATCATGTAGCCGCTTGCGGTTTCCAGGGCTCTGCCAACGCTGTGACCGAGGTTAAGAACACTTCTGAGATCCTGTTCCCTTTCGTCTCTCATAACAACATTATATTTTATCTTGCAGTTACATTCGGCAACGTGTTCGCACACATCAAAATCGAAAGTAAACACTCTTTCTATATTCTTCTCAAGATATTCAAAGAAGTCCTTGTCGCCTATGCAGGAGTGCTTTATAGTCTCTGCAAGACCGCTTCTTATCTCTCTTTCGGGAAGAGTTATCCACGAAGCAATATCAATATAAACTTTCTTAGGCTGGTTGAACATACCTATCTGATTTGTGGCAAGCGCAGTATCTACCGCAACTTTACCGCCTATAGATGCATCAGCAGCCGAGAGCAGTGTTGTTGAATAGATAACGAACGGCACACCTCTGCCAAAAGTACCTGCAACAAAACCAGCAAGGTCTGATACCACGCCGCCGCCAACGGCAACGACCATGCAGTCGCGGCGCAGACCCGAACCGAGCATAGAATCCTCAACAAAGCCTTTTGTTTCGCGTGTCTTGCTGAGCTCCCCTGCCTGAATGGCGAACAGGTGCGCATGATAGCCCTCGTTTATAAGCATATCGCAAATTTTCGCGCCATAAAGCTTTAAAACATTAGTATCGGTTATAACGGCAAAATTCTTTATATTTCCGAACATACCGCTTTTAATATCGCCGATAAGCTTATCTTCAAGATTTCTGCCTATCTCGATATTGTAAGAATCATCTACCGTTTTTACAAGCTCGCATCTGAATTCGCTCATAGTCTGTCCACCCAATCCTTTTCTTCATATTCATCGTCATCGGTAATGACATTATACTGCTTTTTATCATATTTTAGCTGCTCATGCAATTCATTTAACAAAAACAGCTTGGTCTTTGTAACAATAAACGGAACAGTCAGTATCTCGCCGCTTTTTAGCGTTATAACAAGGTCACCGCTGCTGCTCTGAACGGTTTTTACAACATCTTCAAAACGTATATCAAACGCCTTTTTCTTTCCGAAAAATGACTTTGTTTCATGTGTAAAACCGTCATCTGAAATTTTCGTTTTCTCTTTCGGGTCGCTCATAGAGGCAAGCTGCGCTGTTACGACGTTCAACGCCGCAGAAACAACTGCCAGAAAACATATAGCTATCTTTGCAAAAATGCCCTCGGCGGTAAGTCCCAGCAGGAACACCGCCGCTGACATTATATAAATAACTATGCTTCTCGTCCTTAATTTTTTCCTTTTGACAGCCACCGCAGCCATTTGTCGGCGAACAGCGGCTATGTCTTTTTTATCGGGATACTCATACAGCAGCATAAAGCCGTACCTTTCGCTTTAGCGTTTACATACCTTTCAGCTCGTCAAGACGTCTTATTTCTTTTCTGATGATCTTGCCGCTAATCGTTTTAGGAAGCTCATCAACAAACTCAATAACTCTCGGATACTTATAAGGTGCGGTGGCGTGCTTTACATAGTTCTGAAGCTCTTTTACAAGCTCATCGGAGGGCTTGAAATTCTTTGTAAGAACTATGGTAGCCTTTACAGCCTGACCTCTTATCGGGTCTTTAACGGCTGTAACAGCACACTCAAGTACCGAGGGGTGCTCCATAAGAACGCTCTCTATCTCAAAAGGCCCTATACGGTAGCCGGAAGACTTTATAACGTCGTCAGTTCTGCCTACATACCAGAAATAACCGTCTTCGTCTTTCCAAGCGGTATCGCCTGTGTGATAAAGACCGTCATGCCACGAAGCGTTGTTATCCTCTTCGTTTCTGTAGTAACACTTCATCAAACCTTTATGGTACTGACCCTCAGTGCGTATGCATATCTCGCCTACCTCGCCGCACTGTACTTCGTTTCCGTCACTGTCTGCCAGAACAACGTCATACAGCGGAACAGGCTTGCCCATAGAACCCGGCTTAGGCTCCATGCCATAAAGGTTTGCAACTATCGGCACAGATTCCGTCTGACCGAAAGCCTCCATAAGTTTAAGACCGGTATATTCATAAAACCTGTTGAAAACTTCGGAATTGAGAGCCTCACCTGCTATGCAGGCATATTCAAGGCTGGAAAGATCGTAGTTTTCTATGCCCTCTTTAATAAAGAAACGGTACATTGTAGGCGGTGCGCAGAAAGATGTTATCTTATACTTTTGAATGATAGAAAGCAGTTTAGCGCTGTTGAATCTTTCAAAGTCATAAATAAACTCCGTAGCACCGCAGGTATACTGACCGAACAGCTTGCCCCACGCACATTTGCCCCAGCCTGTGTCCGATACGGTCAGGTGCAGTGTGCCGTCGTGAACATGGTGCCAGTGCTTGGCGGTCATTATATGCGCGGCAGAAAGATAGTGGCTGTGAAGTATCATCTTCGGGTAGCCTGTTGTTCCCGAGCTGAAATACAGCAGCATAGGTTCGTCAACAAGGGTATCTACCCTTTCAAGTTCATCGCTGTACTTTTCTATCTCGGCATCAAAGTCTGTCCAGCCCTCACGCGGGTGGCGTGTTATAAATTTTTCTATAATTCCGTCATACTTTTTGCAAGCGCCCTCTATATGGTCAGCAACTTCGCCGTCGCCCGTGGCAACAACATACTTGACCGTTGCTGCCTCAAAACGGTATGTATAGTCTTTTTCAAGCAGCTGGTTGGTGGCAGGTATTCCTATTGCGCCAAGCTTTATAAGACCGTAAACACACAGCCAGAACTGATAGTTTCTTTTAAGCACCAGAAGTACCATATCGCCTTTTTTAACGCCGTGGTCTCTGAACATATTTGCGACTTTGTTTGTAAGCTTTGAAAGATCTCTGTAAGTAAATATCTTCTCTTCGCCATCTTCATGCAGCCAGTGAATAGCTGCCTTATCGGGAACTTCTTTTGCCAGTCTGTCAATAACGTCGTAGGCAAAGTTATAGTTAGGGGGCGTATCAAGCTCAAACTTTGTTATATGTCCGTCTTTATCGTACTCTTCTTTAACAAAATTTTTATAAAAATTATTAAGGTCAAATTCGTGCATTTTTATTACTCCATTCTTAATATCGCCGCTGTTTTTCCACAGCAACGCAAAGCGGTCGGCATCTGCGAAAAGCCGCTGCTTTGTAAAATATTTAGTTTGTTCCGTCTTATTTGTCAATCAAGACGGCGAGAAATTCACAGTCTGTGCCGCCGACGGCTATCATACCGTGACTTTTTCCCGAATCGTAATAAACCGAATCGCCCTCGTATAAAATTACCTCATGTCCCTCGGTTATAAACCTGAGAGTGCCTTTGAGGATATAGTCCCATTCCTGTCCCTCATGCGTGGACATTTTGATAGGCTTGCCCTGTTCTTCTTCAATATAGGGCGCAACGACGAGCATCGGTTCGATCTTCTTTTCTTTGAACAGATATGCGAGATGATGATACTCGAAGCGGTCGCGCCTTGCAACGGGCAGACCCTTGCCTTTTCTTACAACAGAAAAATTAGACAGCGTGGGAGAAACACCGGTAAGTATCTCTACCATATCGCAACCAAATATTTCTGCGCACTTATACAAAAATGAAACAGAGAAATCCTTTTCGCCGTTTTCTATCTTTTCGTAATCGGACTTTGGTATACCTGTAAGATCGCTGAATTCTTCTATAGTAAGGTCACAGGCAGTTCTTAGCCCTTTAAGTCTGTAGCCGACTTCTTTCATATTATATTCCATAAATTATCAACCTCGCAATAACTTGATTACAGAGCCGCAAAGCTCCTTCGGCGAATCTATAACGATATCGCAGCAAGCGTTTTCAAGCACATCTCTGCCGCGGTATCCCCACGAGCAGCCTATGCACTTTAAACCGGCGTTTTTCGCCGTTTGCGCGTCAACGTCTGAATCGCCCACAATAACGCAGTCGTCTTTCGATACGCCGAGCTGCGCCATTATGCTGAAAATAATGTCAGGCTGCGGTTTCTTTCTGACATTCTCCCGACTTCCCTGTATCACATCGAACATACCCTCGCCAAACAGTGCATTGACTATTTTTCTGCAAAACTCAAAAGGCTTGTTGCTTGCCACCGCAAGTTTCGCTCCGTTTTCTTTAAGACGAAGCAAAGCCTCTTCAATGCCATTGTAAGGCAGCGTTTTGCACAGACATTTCTCCTCATATAGAGCAGAAAAGCGATCAAATACAGCCTTCTCGGTAACCGTTCCCCTGATATTTTCGGGAACAGACCTTGTAACGAGCATTTTTGTGCCGTTGCCGACAAACATTCTGTACTCCTCGTAAGAATGAAGCGGCAGACCCATCTCACTCAATGCGCCGTTCACACTGTCGCCAAGGTCGAATAATGAATTGACAAGTGTACCGTCGAGATCAAAGATGACAGTCATCTTATCCGCACCTCTAAGCATTACATAATTAGTTTACATATTATATCACAAATAAATTAAATTTTTATGAACATACTATGTACTATTTATTACTTGTTGCATTTCTACCCCAAAATTTGGGCGTTTACACAAAAATCAAGTCTTAGCCGCACTTGATAAAATAATTCTTGCACTAAAACGTTTTATATGCTATACTTAAAATAACATATTACCGAGTATTTTCGCTCTTAGGAGGTCAAATGATGAATATAGAAAAAATACTTTCCGAGATGACGCTTGAAGAAAAGGCATCTTTATGTTCGGGCAGCGATTTCTGGCACACAAAGGCGCTTGAGCGTTTCGACATCGAGCCTATAATGCTCTCAGACGGCCCTCACGGATTGAGAAAGACCAACCGCAACCATTGCATAACAGAAGCTAACGACGAAACCGCAATTGCGGTATGCTTCCCTGCTGCCTGCGCAACGGCATCTTCGTTTGACAAAACGCTTCTTGAAAAAATGGGCAAGGCTATCGGCGATGAATGTCAGGCTGAGGACATTGCTGTAATACTCGGCCCCGGTGTGAACATAAAGCGCTCTCCCCTTTGCGGCAGAAACTTTGAATATTTCTCAGAAGACCCCTATCTTGCATCACATCAGGCTGCGGCGCTTATAAAGGGCATACAGAGCAAGGGCGTGGGAACTTCTATAAAGCACTTTGCCTGCAACAATCAGGAAACGCGCAGAATGGCTGTAAGCGCCAACGTTGATGAACGCACGCTGCACGAAATATATCTCAGCGCGTTTGAGTATGCTATAAAAGAAGCCAAGCCGTGGACTGTCATGGCATCGTATAATCGCATCAATGGCGAATACACCACGCAGAGCAAATATCTGCTGACCGATATACTTCGCGATAAATGGGGCTTCAAAGGTCTTGTAATGAGTGACTGGGGCGCGGTTGACGAGCGCGAAAAGGGCGTTGAGGCAGGGCTTGATCTGCAAATGCCCTCCTGCCACGGCAAGACGGACGAAATAATTGTTGAAGCCGTTAAAAGCGGAAAACTTGACGAAAAGTACGTTGACGAATGTGTAAGGAACGTTCTGAAACTTTACGACAAATACAAGACCAACCACAAGGGCGGTCAGTGGGATCCGAAAAAAGACCACGAACTTTCGCGGAAGATAGCCACAGAATGTGCTGTTCTTTTGAAGAACGACGGCGACATACTGCCGCTTGACACGGGTAAAAAGATATGCTTTATCGGCGCATTTGCTAAAACACCGCGTTTTCAGGGTGGCGGTTCTTCACACATAGAATGCACCGAGATAACCTCGGCTCTTGATGCGGTTAAAGAATACTGCGACGTTAAATTTGCTTTGGGTTTTGAGGCTGAGAGCAACGAACCCGATGAAAAGCTCATCTCTGAGGCTGTAGAGCTTGCCAAAGAGTGCGATATTGCAGTAATATTCGCAGGTCTGCCTGATTCATTCGAGTATGAGGGCGGCGACAGAAAGCATATGCGTATGCCCGACTGCCAATGCGAGCTTATAAAGCGTGCGGCGGCTGTAAACAAAAATATAGTAGTCGTGCTGCACAACGGCTCGCCTATGGAAATGCCGTGGATTGACAGTGCAAAGGGCGTGCTGGAGATGTATCTTGCAGGACAGGCAAGCGGCGGCGCGGCTTGTGACCTGCTGTTCGGCAAAGTGAACCCCAGCGGCAAACTTGCTGAAACCTTCCCTCTCCGCCACGAGGATACCCCTGCATTTATAGGAGAATTTGGCTGCGGCGACAACGTTTATTACAACGAGGGCTTATATGTAGGCTACCGCTGGTATGACAAGCGCAAAATGCCTGTACTTTTCCCGTTTGGTTACGGGCTTAGCTATACGAAGTTTGAGTATTCAGATATAAAACTATCGGCAGATGAGATAAATGCCGACGGTGAACTTACTGTGAGCGTAACCGTTAAAAACGTTGGCAGCCGTGCAGGCAAAGAAGTTGTTCAGCTGTATGTGAGTGACAAACACTCATCGGTTGACAGACCTGTTCGTGAGCTTAAAGGCTATGAAAAAGTAGCTCTTGAAGCAGGCGAAAGCAAAAAGGTGTTCTTCAAGCTGGATAAAACGGCATTTGCCTATTACAGCACCGACGAGCATGACTGGGTAGTTGAGGACGGCAGATACGACATTGAGATAGGCTCATCTTCAAGAGATATAAGGCAGTCGGCGTATATTTTCATAAACAACGGCTATCTGCCAAAAGTGCATTTTACAATTAACAGCATTGTTGGCGACATTCTCGCCCACCCTGCCGCGGCAGAAGTTTTTGTAGACTTTTTAAGATCTGAAGTTGCCAAAGAGGGCGGTCAGGTTGGCATACAAAGTGTTGACGACTGCCCTGCCGACCTTATGCAGGTATTTGCAGACATGAGTGTGCGCACAACGCTTGACTTTGTAGCTTCAAAAGGCATAACCCGTGAAAAGCTGATAGCCACCATAAACAGGCTGAATGAAATTGTAAATGACGAAAAGTAACGCATTTGCCGCCTGCGGAATATTATGTAGTAAATTTCGTTATGGGGGTAGTTGAATGAAAATAATCGTCATCAAGCCGCCTAAAGTTGTGGCAGGAGCGCTAAGACTGGTATTCGGCATAAAAAAGTGTCGGAACTGAAAAGAAATATCCGTCGGAGAAATATCTTCGGCGGATAATTTTATTGCTTTTTATATTGTTTATACTTCCATTCGGGAATAAGTTTCGCTTCTTCATACATGGCTTTATAGCTTTCATGGCGCGAGGAGCATATTTTGCCCTCTGCCATAGCCCCCAGTACCGCGCAGCCGCTTTCTTTGGTGTGGCTGCAATTTAAAAATCTGCATTTGCCAAGGTAGGGGCGAAATTCGCGAAAGCACTCTGCTAAGTCTTCTTTGAAAATTATATCATACTGCGAGGTATCAAAGCTTGAAAATCCCGGCGTATCTGCAACATATCCCCCACCCGAAAGTTTATAAAGCGAAACGTGCCGCGTGGTGTGCCTGCCTCTGCCAAGTTTGCGGCTGATCTCGGCGGTCTTTTCTTTAAGATCAGGAAACATACCATTGAGCAGTGTTGTTTTGCCGACCCCCGTATTGCCTGCAAACGCCGACACCTGACCGCTTATGCGCTGTTTCAGTACATCTGCAAGGGCCTCATTGCCGCCGCTTATACAGAACACCTCAACGCCGCAATCGTTGTAAAGCTTTTTAAGCTTGTCGGCAGGCGTTATGTCGGTTTTTGTAAAGACTATTATAGGGTCTATGTTTTTATACTCTGCAACGGCTATAAATTTATCAAGCAGCAGCAAATTCGGCGATGGCAGACATGACGACACAACAAGTATCAGATTATCGATATTCGCAAGCGGCGGACGAACGATAAAATTTTTGCGGTCGCTGACTTCAACGATAACGCCCTTGCCCTCGCCTGTCTGCACTATTGAAACAATATCGCCGCAGCAGGGCGATATGCCCTTATTTCTGAACGAACCTCTCGCGGTACATTCATATACACTATCGGAGACATCTACGAAATAAATGCCTCCGATAAGTTTTACTATCGTACCCGAGAGTTTTTTATTCTCACAATCCATATAAATTTTAATCTATCTTATCAAACTTGCTTTTATCAGCAAAAATATGTTTGACGGCATCCCGGTATCCGATATAGTTGTCGTAATATGCATCGAACGTCGTAAATTCATCACCCTCATTGAAAGTCTTGACAGGTGTTGACGGATCGGTTGGATCAAAGAACCAACCTGATGAATTAGCTCTATAAGTACCTTTCTCTTCGTCAGGAAGATCATAATAAGTAGGTTCTTCCTGCGGCTGAGTTACAGGCGGTTCTGTTACTATAGTAACACCCTCTACTGTTATGCTAAGGTTGCCGGTTACGCCCCTGACGGTATATGTGCCGTCAGCATTTGCCAAAACAGCAGAGCCGTTAACTCTTACTACCATAGAGCCCGAATTATATCCGCTGCTTACGCTTACCGAGAACGAGTAATCGCTGCCCTCGGTAACAGTAGATGCGCCCGAGAACGATACGCCTGCCACCTGCGCGAAGCTTACGGTATAAGTAGCCTTTGTGGTGGTTTCAACTATGCTTATGAATGCATCTTTGTCAACAGAAGTCTGTGTAGCAGTCTTTGCGTTGAAATCAACAGTAAATACCGCATACTTGACCGCTTTATTAGTCTTTGTGTTCACAGCCTCTACCATAAGTGTCTGGACACCCTTGCCGCTTATGCCCTTTATAGTTATATTGTTGCCTGCATAGTATTCGGCTTTATCAAGCGTTGAGTGCTGTATAACAGCTCCCGAATCATTGTATACGTTGAATGTGAACGAACCGCTTGCGCCGGCAGGTATAGGTACTGAAAGGTCAATAGAACCTGTTCCCTCAACACCCGTGGAAACACCTATAATTATTTCCTGGTCACGAGGGATAGTAGTGCCTTCCATAACGCTCTGGCTTACTACCGTT
Source organism: uncultured Clostridia bacterium (assembly GCA_947630555.1). Classification (GTDB taxonomy): domain Bacteria; phylum Bacillota; class Clostridia; order Oscillospirales; family Ruminococcaceae; genus UBA7477. The sequence goes on along the minus strand of CANRIA010000002.1, from coordinate 62,060 downwards.
CCCTTTGCAGGGTCTTTTACATCAACATCTTTAAACTGTACATTTGTAAATCTCTTTGCCGAGAGGGCTTCCTGCGCTTCTTCTCTTGTAAGACCTATTACCTTAGGCATTTCCGAACTGTTGGAAAGAGGTCCGTAGCTTACATATACAACTATTGTTGAGCCTGCTTCTGCGCTTTTTCCGCTTTCGGGGTCAACTTTGAATATAACGTCAACATCATACTGGTCGTTCCAGTCGGACATTTTCTTTACCTCAAAGCCCAGCTGCTTCAATTCATTTTCAATAGAATCGCTGTATTTATGTCCTACAAGATCGTCGGGTACTTGTATCATTCTCGGTCCCTTGCTGACCTTAACGCTTACGTTTATGCCTTTCTTTGAGGTCTTGCCCTCGGCAACGCTCTGTTCAAAGATCAATCCTTCGCCGTACTCTGAATTATACTCCTCAACAACGTTGAAATTTATCAGATCTTTATACTGCTCCTCCGCTTGGGTATATACAGTATTTACAAGGTTAGGCATTTCAAAAGAATCATCTTTTGACGACTTGTTAAACTTGCTTATTACGCCGAAAATTACAACACAAGCAATGATAACTACCGCAACAGCAGAAGCGCAAAGTATCGGAAAGACATAGCTTTTTCTGGGTTCTTCATCTTCTTCGTCATCATAGTCCTCGTCAAATTCTTCTTCATCTGTTTCTTCATATTTCTTAGAGGCAGCAGGCGTTACGGGAGTAAAATATCTTGTACCCTCGCTGTCTTCTTCATCCTCATCATCACGCGGAATATAACCGAAAACGACCGACTGATCCATTTTGAAAGTATCAATATCTTTTATCATCTCAGCAGCCGATTGATAACGCTTTGCAGGCTCTTTTTCTACAGCGTGCATAACTATTTCTTCCAAAGCTTCTGGTATAGAAGGTACATATGTACGCGGAAAAGTAGGCTGCTCCTGCATATGCATAAGCGCGATAGAAACAGGGTTTTCGCCGTCAAACATCTTTCTGCCTGTAAGCATTTCATACAGCATTACACCGACCGAATATATATCGCTTCTCTCGTCGGTATAATCTCCCCTTGCCTGTTCGGGTGAGATATAGTGAACAGAGCCTATGGTCTTTTCAGACATGGTCTTGCCGTCAACTCTTGAAAATCTGGCAATACCAAAGTCCATGACCTTTATAGTGCCGTCAGCAAACAGCATTATGTTCTGCGGCTTTATATCACGGTGAATAATGCCCCTGTCATGCGCGTGCTGCAATGCTCTGAGTATCTGCGTTATAAAGTGCAGTGCATCTTTCCAGCGCAGTGCGCCCTGCTGCTCAATAAATTCTTTGAGCGTTATACCGTCGATATACTCCATAACAATGAACTGTATGTCATCATTAAAACCAACGTCGTATATCTTTACGATATTCGGGTGCGAGAGTACAGCAATTGCCTTGCTCTCATTTCTGAAACGCTTCAGGAACTCCTCGTTTTCGGAAAATTCGGGCTTTAGTATCTTTACAGCGACAACTCTGTTTTCCATAATGTCAACTGCTTTGTACACGTCCGCCATTCCGCCTATGCCGATAAGCTCCGTTATTTCGTATCTTCCGTCAAGCTTTTTGCCGATATTAAGATCCATTGATTTCACTCCTATATATTAGTTATATCAGTCGTAATTACATATCATGGCTAGGGTTATATTATCCCTGCCACCCTGAGAATTAACATAGTCAATAAGCCCGGCGACAACTTTATCGCCTTTCTCTTTGTTCTTTGCCCTCGCGTGTATAGCTTCATACAGCATTTCGTCACTGCAATAGTTTGAAAGACCGTCGCTGCACAAAATTATCTCGTCCCCGCGCGAAATATCTATCTCGAAGAAATCCACCTCAACTTCTTTTTCAACACCAACGGCTTTTGTTATATAGTGCCGCATATCGTGTGTGGATATCTCTTCTTTATTTATTTTGCCCTGCTCGTAAAGCATTTCAACATAGGTATGGTCAACGGTAACCTGCTTAATGCCGCCCGAAGAAAGATGATACGCTCTTGAATCGCCGACACTTGCGATATATGCAATATCGTCTTTCACTATAGCCGCAACACAGGTTGTGCCCATGCCTTTTTTCTCCTGCTCTTCGGCAGCTTTTTTGAATATCAGCGTATTTGCCGCAGATACCGCCGTAACAAGCAGATTTTTCATGCTCATCGGACTGAACGTGCTGCGGTAGTTTTGCTTTATCCTGTCATGAACAGCATTTACTGCAATACTGCTTGCCAAACTTCCAAAGCCTGCACCGCCCATGCCGTCGCACACCACAGCGCACACTGCACCGTCGTCAAACGAACTGAACAAAAAGCTGTCCTGGTTTTCTTTGCGTTTCATACCGATATCACTTGCCGCACAAACAAACAAAATATGTCACCTCTTTATGTCAGAAAGCGAACAATGCCGCCTTTTAATTTACTATATACCATACTGTCTTCTCAGCTGACCGCAGGCTGCGTTTATATCCGCGCCCAAGGTACGCCTTACAGTAACGTTCATTTTAAACTTTTCAAGTGTTTCCTTAAACCTCATTGTTGACCGCCTTGACGACCTGTAATCCCTCTCATCTATTCTATTTACGGGAATAAGATTTACATGGCACATCATGCCGTCTAAAAGTGCCGCCAGCTTTTTTGCATCTTCATAGCTGTCGTTCACGCCCTCTATCACCGCATACTCAAAACTTACACGTCTGCCTGTGGCTTTAAAGTAATCGCGGCAGGCGGTGACAAGCTCATATATATCATATTTATTATTTACAGGCATTATACTGCTTCTTGACTCGTTATCTGCCGAATGGAGCGATACCGAAAGAGTAATGCCAAGTTTAAGTTTGGCAAGCTCATATATCTTCGGCACAAGCCCACAGGTTGAGAGCGAAACGTGCCGCAGGCTTATATTCATTCCCACAGGCGAAGAAATAAGCTCAAAAAACCTTACCACATTATCGTAATTATCAAGCGGCTCGCCTATGCCCATAAGCACCACGCCCGAGATTTTCCTTCCGCTGTCGCGCCGAGCAGTATATATCTGCATAAGCATTTCAGACGGCAAAAGGTCTCTGCAAAAGCCTGCCTTTGTTGATGCACAAAAGCTGCACCCCATTTTGCACCCCACTTGTGTTGATATACACAAGGTATTTCCGTGCTCATATTCCATAAGTACAGACTCAACGTGCTCGCCGTCATAAAGCCTATATAGATATTTTAACGTATTATCGGTACAAGAGGCAAGCCTTTTAGCAATAAATAGTGAATTTACACAAAAAATTTCGTTAAGTCGTGCTCTTAACTGTGCAGAAAGATTGGTCATAGAGGAAAAATCAACCACTTGCTTAACGTGCAGCCACTCATATATCTGTCTTGCCCTGAATTTCTTCTCGCCCATGCTTTCAATCGCTTCTTCAAGCTCAGGCAAAGTCATGCTGAGAATATCAGTTTTTCCGTTTATCTGAATAGTCTGCCGCATAGCACACCTCTTTATGTCAACCGTCTTTTTTAAGTTTAGCGATAAAGAAACCGTCGCCGCCGAACATTTCGGGGGTCATAGTCACAAACGGCTCTTTAAGCCCCATGTCATCACAAACATTAACAGGCATAAAACCTTTGTTTTCCTGCAAAAACTTTTCAACCACCTGCTCATTTTCAGCCTTTGAAACAGTGCAGGTAGAATACACAAGCACGCCGCCGTATTTTACATACTGCGCCGAAGATTTAAGTATCTCTGACTGTATTTCAGGCAGCCTTTTAAGCTCTTCGGGATCTTTATACTTTATCTCCGGCTTGCGCCTTATTACCCCAAGCCCGGAGCACACAACATCGCAAAGCACTTTATCAGCCTTTGGCAAAGAAACACTAACCTTTCGCGCATCATTGACCGCCGCTGTAATGCACTTTATACCCAGCCTTTCAGCGCCGCTTTTTATAAGTGAAACTCTTTTATCGTGAAGATCCAGGGCTATCAAACTGCCGCTGTCTTTCATAAGCTGGGCACAGGTAAAAGCCTTGCCGCCCGGCGCGGAGCAAACATCTATCACGATGTCGCCCTCTTTTGGGTCAAGCGCCATACAGCATATCTGCGAAGATATATCCTGAACATGGAACAGCCCATTTTTAAAGGCAAGCGTATTTTCAATATCTCCGCCGCTTAAAAGCTGCACACAGTCGGGTATCTTATCATTCACGGCGGCTTTATAACCGTCCTGCAAAAGCGCATCAACAAGCTGCTGAGCAGAGCACTTCAAAGTATTCGCTCTCAGCGTTACAGGCGGCTTGCCTACAGAGCTCTCCAAAAGTGAAAGAGCCGTTTTTTCGCCGTATTCTTTCAGCCATTTATGTACGAGCCACTGTGGGCACGAAAATTTCAGCGAAAGCTCGTCCTCTTTGCCTTTCGGTACGGGCAGCGGCATACCGTCTCTTAAAAAGCTTCTCAGAACGCCGTTTACAAAGCCTGCCGCCGACGGATTTTTCATCATATGTTTTACAAGCCTTACAGACTCGTTCACAGTTGCGCTTGGCGGTACCGACTTCATATACAAAAGCTGATACAGCCCCATTTGCAGCACACACACAGCCTCGTTTGAAAGCTTGTCCACGGGTATTTTTGAACGCTCTGCAATTATCCTGTCAAGCGTTACGAGCCTTTCCAGAGTTCCGTATGCCAAAGCCGCCGCAAAGCGTTTTTCTTCATCTGAAAGCGCACCCTTGCTTATATAGCTGTCAAACGCAATATTTGAATACGCGCCGCTGTGTCTGCAATTATAAAGCAAGTGATACGCTGTTTCTCTCGGGTCTGCCATACTATCTTCGGCGGTTGTTGCTTCTGCCGGCAACTATAATAAACAGTCTCAGAAGTGTCATCAGTGTGGAAGCCAGCGCCGCAACATAGGTAAGCGCGGCAGCCGAAAGCACTTTTCTTGCGCCTACAAGCTCATCGGGCTGTAGTATATCATAGCTTTCAAGCGTTTTTAGCGCGCGTGAACTTGCATTGAACTCAACAGGCAGAGTAACAAACTGGAAAACAGCTACCAGTGCATACAGCGCCACACCGAAAAATGCAATTCTTATGCCTGTTTCATTGTTTGAATTATACGAAAATCCTGCAATTACAAGACCTATCATTATAAACAAGGTCGAAAATCTTGCTCCGAAATTCGTTATCGGTATTATTGCCGAGCGGATCTTTATCGGCACATAGCCTTCTGAATGCTGCACCGCGTGACCGCACTCATGCGCCGCAACGCCTATAGCCGCGACTGAGGTACTGTCAAACACCGAATCAGAAAGGTGAACAGTGTTATCTGTAGGGTTGAAATTATCCGTCAGCTGACCCGGTATCCTCTCGATGTTTACATTATTGAGTCCGTTGCTGTCAAGTATCATTCTTGCTACCTGCGCTGCCGTATACCCTTTGCGGCTGTAGTATGTTGAATACTTTTTGTACGATGAATTTACCTTGCTCTGCGCATACAGTGCAAACAGTATGGCAGGTATCATCAGCAGTATAGTCCAGTCATACCAATATACGAACGGCATTTCTATCTTCCTTTCAAAAAGTACAAAATTCAATAAAAAGTTACAAATTGCCTATCATCTCGCCGTCGGTCAGGTGTCTGCCTCTTACAAAATCTTCCGACGACATTCTCTTAGCGCCCTCTGCCTGCACAACAACGAATCTTACGCTGCCTTTACCGCAGGCTACTATGAATTTTTCGGCATTTATAAGCTGCCCCGGCGCGCCAAGTACCTCGTCCTCGCTTATAAGCTCGCTTTTATAGACCTTTATGCGCTTGCCTCTAACGCTTGTAACGGCGCACGGCCAGTCTGAAAGACCGCAGATGTGCTTGTTTACCGAGTAAGCATCTTTTGTAAAATCTATCTCGCACATATCCTTGCTCAGCATCGGCGCATAGCTTGAAAACTCATCGTTTTGCGGTATAGGGGTAAGCTCTGTAAGCCTGCTCAGCGCATCAACTATAAGCTGCGCGCCCATTTGCGAAAGCCTTTCAAAAAGTTCCGCAGAAGTTTCGTTTATGCCTATATCAGTCTCACTTTGCAGCAGAATATCGCCAGTATCAAGGCCCTCGCCCATTTGCATAACAGTAATGCCCGTTACCATGTCGCCGTTGAGAACGCTTCTCTGTATCGGTGCAGCGCCTCTGTATTTAGGCAGCAGCGAGCCGTGAACGTTTATACAGCCAAACTTAGGAAAATCAAGCACTTCTTTCGGCAGTATTTTTCCATATGCAGCCACTATTATTAAATCAGGCCGATATTTACTTAATATTTCCACGGCAATATCGGGGGCTTTTTTTAAACTTTCAGGCTGATGAACGGGCGTGCCGTGCTGTAAAGCCAGTTCCTTTACAGGTGATGCTTTCATTTTGTAACCTCTGCCTGTGGGTTTATCAGGCTGCGTAAACACCGCGCACACCTCATGCTCACTGTTATAAAGCGCCTGAAGCGTAGGAACAGCAAAATCAGGCGTTCCCATAAAAACGATCTTCATAAAATGATCTCCGTCTTTGAAGTTATTGTATGCAGTTATCTTTCAACGTATTCTTCAATAAGGTCAACAAACAGTCTGCCCTCAAGATGATCCAGCTCATGGCAGACGGCTCTTGCAAAAAGACCCTCAACTTCTTTTTCATACCATATGCCGTTTCTGTCCTGCGCTTTGAATTTAACGTTCATAGGTCTTGTTACATAGCCCCACTCATTAGGGCATGAAAGGCAGCCCTCAACATCTCTCTGCGAGCCCGAATATTCCAGTATTTCGGGATTTATAAGCTCGTAATAGCCCTCGCCTGCATCGATAACGCAAATTCTTTTGAGAAAACCCACCTGCGGAGCTGCAAGACCCACACCCTCGGCGGCAGTAAGCGTTTCGTGCATATCGTCAAGAAGTTTTGCTAGTTTTTCGTCAAACGCCTCAACGGGTTTGCACACCTTGTGAAGTATAGGTTCTGATTTATTGAATATTATCCTCTTAGCCATATTAACACCCTTTGTTTTATATTATATCACCGTTCATATCGGCAAAAATGCGTATGTCTGAATATTCGCGCTCTTTCAGAAAATCTGACAGCGAATCGGAAATTATCTTTCTTGTAGCGCGGTTGTTCTTGCATTTAAGTATAAGTCTGTATCTGTATCGGTTGTTTACCTTGCCCACCGAATACTGCGAAGGGCCCAACACATACAGCGGAAGTTTTGATTCGCACTCACTTTTATTCTTAGTAAGAAGGGACGAAAAATGCTTTGCAGCCGCCCTTACTTTATCATCTGCAACGCCGCTCAGACCTATTATGCACAGGTCACAAAACGGCGGATATATCTGCGTTTTTCTGAAACTTATCTCCTGCTCGAAAAATCCCTTGTAATCCTGCTTTGCAGCAAGCTCTATAACGTAATGGTCGGGGCTTGATGTTTGCAAAAACGCTCTGCCGCGCTTTTCACCTCTGCCGCCCCTGCCGACAACCTGTGTTATCAGCGAAAATGTTCTTTCAGAGCTTTTGAAATCGCCCATATAAAGCAGGTTATCTATTGAAAGCACGCCCACAAGCGTTACAGTCGGAAAATCAATGCCCTTGGCTATCATCTGCGTGCCGAGCATTATGTCATACTCGCCATTTGCAAACGCCTGAAAATTCTTCTCATACGCAAACCGAGATGAAGTAGTATCGGCATCCATTCGCAGAATTTTAGCGTTCGGAAACTGCTCTGACAGCACATCTTCAATTCTCTGCGTGCCGCTGCCGCCCATTGAAAAGTCTTTGCAGCCGCACTGGCAGGTAATATTAGCAGAGCTTGAATATCCGCAGTAGTGGCACATAAGTCTGCCGTTTGCCTTGTGGTATGTAAGCGGTATGCTGCAATGTGGGCACTGAACCACTGTTCTGCACTCGCGGCAGGTAAAATGTGGGCTGTAACCGCGCCTGTTTATCAGCAGTATCGCCTGTTCTTTTCTTTCCAAAGTTTTGGTTATCTCATCTATAAGCGCTCCGCTCAGAACACCCTCGCAGCCCATTTCACGCTCGGTTTCCATGTCAACAACTGCCACCTCAGGCAGCAGCGCACCCGAAAACCTTTTCTTCAGTTCAAAATAATGAAATCTGCCTGTTTTTGCATAATAATATGTTTCAAGCGAAGGCGTTGCGGAAGCCAGCAGCAAAGCTGCGTTGTTATGTCCGCAGCGCTGAATCGCCACATCTCTTGCATGATATCTCGGAGAGCTTTCAGACTTATAGCTGTGCTCGCCCTCCTCGTCTATTATAATTATGCCTATATTCTCTAAAGGGGCAAATACCGCGCTTCTTGTACCGACGGCAATTTTTGCCTTGCCGCTTTTAAGCCGTTTGTATTCGTCTACCCTCTGCCCAAGCGAAAGGTTTGAATGTATAACTGCCACGGTATCGCCGAAATACGCCCTGAATTTGCCTACAGTCTGCGGCGTGAGCGATATTTCGGGTATAAGCACCAGCGCTGTTTTGCCTATGCTCAGTGTATGCTCGATAAGCTTTATAAAAACGGAAGTTTTTCCGCTGCCTGTAACGCCGTACAAAAGCGCACCGCAGGGCTTTCCTGCATCTACCAGCGCCGAGATACCGTTATATGCGCGCTGCTGCTCGTCGTTAAGTTCCAAATCTTTAGTATGAAGTTCTTCGCCGTCCGTGAGCATATCAACGCTTCTTAAAGATTCATATTCATATTCGTATGCTATGCCGCTCTTTACCAGATTTTTTATAATTGTCTGCGTAACGCCCGTTGCATAAAGCAGTTCTTTAACCGAAGCAGCCGAATTTTCAAGCAAAAATTCAACGACTTTTTTCTGCTTCGGCGTAACGGTATATTCCGAAGGGTCTTCAACAAAACTATCAGTCAGCGAAACCATTTTTACAGTTTCATCGCCAACACGACGTTTTATATCGTCCTCCTGCTCAATAACGCCCTTGTCTATAAGACTTTTTATTATCTTAATCTTTTCGGGGGCATCATCTGTATTGAGTATCTCGTCTATGTTTTTCGCATCAGCGGCGCTTTTCATAGCATCTACAAGCTCCTGCTCCTGCGGCGTAAGCTCACATTCAATTGCCATATTCGCAAGCGCATATCTTTGCGTATAGCGATACGAAAACCCTGCCGGAACAATAGCTTTGTATGCATCGAAATATGTACAGAAAGTATTTTCTTTAAGCCACAAAACAAGCTTTATAAGCTCGTCGTTTATAAGCGGCTGGTCTTCAAGAACTTTGAATATAGGTTTAAGCTCTGCCTCATCGCTTTGCGCGTAAATCCTCACAACAAAACCTATGCGCTTTACGTTTCCCTTGCCGAAAGGCACAAGCACCCTGGCGCCGCTTCTCAGCGTATCATACATCTGCCGTGGGATACTGTAGCTGTAAAGTGCATCAAAGCTATAAGCGGCGCAGCTTACTGCCACATCTGCCGCAAGTTGTTCTGCTGCGAGCAAACCTATTCTCCTCTTCCCGTTTAGTTAGCTTTCTTTTCGTACATCTTGTATTCGCCGTTTGCAAGTTCTTCAACAGCGGTCTTAACTGCCTTCTGTTCAAGATGTATCTTGTTTTCAATGGCATCGTCCGTTATTTCTCTCGCCCTTTTCGCCACTGCAATTACCAGTGAATATGGGCTCTCTCCGTTTTTCAATAGCTGTGATGCTGCCGGTCTAAGCATTTTTCAACACCTCGTCAATAATATTTTTTGCGTTTCGTTTTATTCTTGCAGCTTTGCACACCGCCGCAAGGTCTGAAACGGCTTCGTCAAGGTCGCCGTTTATAATTATATGGTCGTATTTTTCCGCAAGACGTATCTCATTTGCAGCCTGTTCCATGCGTTTGTTTATAGTTTCCTCGTCTTCTGTGCCGCGCCTTGTCAGCCTGCGCCGCAGTTCTTTCATAGAAGGCGGTATTATAAATATCAGCACAGCTTCGGGCATGGATTTTTTTATATTGAAAGCGCCTTTTGTTTCTATCTCCAACAGAACGTCTTTGCCGCTTTCTATGTTTTCAGTCACTTCCGACTTCAAAGTGCCGTAGTAGTTGCCGCAATATTCTGCATATTCCAAAAACTCGCCCTTATCAATAAGCTGCTGAAATTTTTCTTTGCTCATAAAGTGGTAGGTAACGCCGTCTTTATCCTCATCACGAGGGGCGCGCGTGGTAGCGGAAACCGAATAATGCACCATTTCGGGGTCGTTGAACACCCTTTTGAGTATAGTGCCCTTTCCTCCGCCAGAAGGCGCAGAAACCACAAATAGCATACCTTTTTTGTTACATTCCTGCAGCATATCAGTTCTCCTCTTTTTCAACATGACCGCCGACCGCCTGCGGAGTTATAGCAGAAAGTATAACGTGGTCGCTGTCGGTAACTATCACCGAGCGCGTTTTTCTGCCATAAGTTGCATCTATCAGCAGTCCTCTGTCCTTGGCATCGGAAATAATGCGCTTTATCGGCGCAGAATCGGGGCTTACCACCGCCACCAGTCTTTCCGACGACACCATATTGCCGTATCCTATATTTATCAGCTGCATAAATCCACCTGTCTATTCCACGTTCTGTATCTGCTCGCGTATCTTTTCAATCTCGCTTTTCAGATCAACAACAATTTTCGTTATTTCAAGATCCTGACACTTTGAGCCTATAGTATTTACCTCTCTGTTAAGCTCCTGCGTGAGGAAATCAAGCTTTCTACCCACAGGTTCGCTGCTTTGCAAAAGCTGCCTGTACTGCGCTATATGGCTTCTAAGACGAACGGTCTCCTCATCAACCGCGGTTTTTTCGCTGAATATCGCAGCCTCGGTCAGCACACGAGCATCGTCAATATTTCTGTCCTCAACTATCTCTCTTATGCGTTCGGTAAGCTTTTGCATATAAGCCTTTGTGGTTTCGGGCGAAAGCTTTTCCACCTCGCCGACCTGCTTTTCAATAAAATCAAGCCGCGAAGATATATCGTCATACATCTTGCCGCCCTCTGTCGTTCTCATCTGTATGAACTTATCGAGAGCTGCCTCTGCGACCGCCTTTATCTGCGACCAGACTTCTTCTTCGTCCTCCACGGTTTTCTTTATAGTAAAAATGTCGTTGAGCCGCATTATTGACGTAAGCGTAAGGTCATCAGCCAAAGAAAGCTTATCTCCTGCGCCGCGCAGGGCATCAACATACTGCCGTGCAAGCGCTTCGTTTATTTCTATCTCCGCATCAGTTCCCACACGGTTGAAAACAGAAACCGAAACTTCAACTTTGCCGCGAGATATTTTTCCTGCCAGCAGACTTTTCAGCTTATCCTCTATGTAGCCATAGGCGCGCGGGTATTTTGCAGAAAACTCATAATAGCGTGAATTTACTGACTTTATCTCAACTATTATCTCTTTGGTATCAAGCATGACCCTCTCTCTGCCAAAACCTGTCATACTTTTCAGCATAGCCTCTCCTCCTGTCTTTAAAAATCAAACCAAATTATATTATAAAACATTCTGAAATATATAGCAATAAATTATGAACGGATTTTCACAAAAAATTTACATATTATTAAAAAATAAACGATCCGCCCAAAAGAACGGATCGCAAAACTTTATTATTCAACAGTTACCGATTTAGCAAGGTTTCTAGGCTTATCAACATCGTTGCCCCTGAGGACAGATGTATAATACGCAATAAGCTGAAGCGGCACTACCGCAAGCATAGGCATAAGCATATCGTCAATGGTGGGTATGCCTATCTTATAGTCTGCAACATCGTCGTCAATATTTATATACTGATGTGTAACTATAAACGTCTGTGCTTTTCTTGCCTTGACTTCCTTGACGTTGCTTATTGTCTTGTCAAACAGATCTCTCTGTGTTACAACCGCAATAACGGGCATCTGGTCGGTAACGAGCGAGATAGTACCATGTTTCAGTTCACCTGCCGCATACGATTCCGAGTGAATATACGATATTTCTTTAAGTTTAAGTGAGCCCTCCATACTAAGCGCATAGTCAAGTCCTCTGCCTATATAAAGCAGGTTTTCGGCATTCACAAGTTTTGATGCAACATACTGGCAGTTATCCTTCTGCGCCAGAATAACATCAATAAACTTCGGCACACTTGAAAGCTCTTTGGTAAGTCTGCGGCACTCGTCTTCATCTATTTTTCCTTTTGCATATGCCAGTTCAAACGCAATAAGATAGAACACCGCTATCTGCACCATATATGCCTTGGTAGATGCAACGGAAATTTCAGGGCCTGCGTGGGTATACAGAACATAGTCAGCCTCACGCGCTATTGAAGAGCCCTTTACATTTACAATAGCAAGGGTCTTGGCTCCCCTTTCTTTTGAGAGCCTCAGCGCCTCTTTGGTGTCAGCCGTTTCGCCCGACTGCGAAACCAAAATTACAAGGTCATCAGCAGAAAGTATGGGGTTTCTGTATCTGAACTCCGAAGCAACGTCAACGGTAACAGACACACGCGCCAGCTTTTCAATAACATACTTGCCTACAATTCCTGCGTGCATAGCCGTTCCGCAGGCAACAACGAAAATGTTCTTGAAATTTTTCAGCATATCAAGCGTTACGCCGCATTCTTCAATGTTGGGCATACCGTCTACTATCCTCGGCGCAATGGTGGTCTTTATTGCCGTGGGCTGCTCGTGTATCTCTTTGAGCATAAAATGCTCGTAACCGCCTTTTTCGGCAGCTTCCATATCCCAGTTAGCCACAAGAAGCTCTTTCTCTATGGGGTCGCCGTCAAGAGTCATAAAGCTTGCCGCGCCGTCATGCAAAATGGCTATCTCACCGCTTTCAAGCAGATAATATTCTTTTGTATACTGGAGTATCGCAGGAACGTCGGAAGCTATAAACGCCTCGCCGTCGCCCTTTGCGACTATCAGCGGAGAATCTTTTCTTATAGAATACACCGTATTCGGAAAATCTCTGAAAAGAATACCCAAAGCATACGAACCCTCAATGCGCGCTTCCGTCTTGCGAATCGCCTCAATAGGGTCGCCGTTGTAGTAATAGTCGAGCAGCTTGGCAACTATCTCGGTGTCAGTCTGGCTGATGAAGGTGTAGCCCTTCTTTTCAAGTCTTTCTTTCAGAGTTTTATAATTTTCGATAATTCCGTTATGAACTATAGAAACCACGGCGTTTCCATGAGGGTGAGAGTTTATATCAGAAGGTTCGCCGTGCGTAGCCCAGCGTGTGTGACCTATTCCGCAGTGACCTTTTATGCCGCCCTGCTGCCTTATTCTTTCTTCAAGATTTGCCAGTCTGCCCTGTGCTTTGCAGGTGGTTATAACATCGTTATCCAGCACTGCAATACCTGCCGAGTCATAACCTCTGTACTCCAGTTTTGCAAGCGAATCCAAAAGCACCTGAGTGCAGTCTCTTGCTCCTACATAACCTACTATTCCACACATAATTATCTCCTCTTTCTGAAAATATGCACAATATATAGCGTATGCCGCCGTGCAAACAACAATACACATATATTATATCACACAACATTGCTTTTGGCAATACCCTCTATTAAAAAAATCCGACAGCCAAACTGCCATGCAGCAATTCACCTGTCGGGTATCAGGAAAATATTATTTTTCTGCAAAGAACACCTTGAACGCCTTATACGCCATATAAGTGTCTATTTTTGAAGTAACTTCAAACGGCGAGTGCATAGAAAGCACAGGCACGCCAACGTCTATAACGTCCATATCAAGGTTTGCAAGATACTGTGCTACAGTTCCGCCGCCGCCTGCATCTACCTTGCCAAGCTCACCCGTCTGCCATTCAACGCCGTTAGCATCAAACAGCCTGCGCACCTTGCCCACAAATTCGGCAGAGGCATCAGAACTGCCCGATTTGCCCCTTGCGCCTGTGTATTTTGTAACAGCCACGCCGTAATTAAGACGGCAGCCGTTATTTATGTCTGTAGGTTCAGGGAAAGTCGGGTCAAACGCGGCATTAACATCGGCAGAAAGTGCCTGTGTGGCTGATATTACAGCAGTGCCGTCAACGCCGAAGCTATTTGCCAACCTGAGAATAAAGTACCGCAGATACTCGCTTTCAAGACCCGTATTGCCCATGCTGCCTATTTCTTCCTTGTCGGTAAGCACCGCAACGCAGGTATATGCAGGGTCTTTCGTATCAAGTATAGCTTTAAGCTCTGTAAAGGCACAAACCTTGTCATCTTGACCGTAAGCGCCTATCATGCTTCTGTCAAAGCCTATATCAACAGCTTTGCAGGCAGGCACAGCTTCAAGCTCAGCTGAGATTAGATCGTCTTCAGTAATGCCGTATTTCTCGTTCAACAGCTGTAAAGTATAAAGCTTTACAAGCTGCGAGCCCTTGTCATCTTTAAAAGGTCTCGAACCTACAAGAATATTCAGTTCCTCGCCTTTTACGACCTTTGCGGCAGGGCGTTTCATCTGCTCATCTGCAAGGTGTATAAGCAGGTCAGTAACGCAAAACTGTGGGTCGCCCTCGTCCTCGCCGATATTCACATCAACGCTGCTGCCGTCAGCCTTTATAACAGTGCCGTGCAGCGCCATAGGAACGGTTGACCACTGATACTTCTTTATTCCGCCGTAGTAATGCGTTTTTAGCAGTGCTATCTCTTTGTCTTCATACAAAGGGTGCTGTTTAAGGTCAAGCCGCGGTGAATCAATATGCGCCGCCGCAAGCCTTATTCCGTCGGTCAGAGGGCGCGTACCTATTACAGCAAGCAGCATAGCCTTGCCCCTGTTTACTACATAAACTTTAGCCCCTGCCGAATACTTTTTGCCCGTCTCATACTCTGTAAAGCCTGCCGCCTTTGCAGCCTTAACGCTTTCATTTACAAATTCGCGCTCGATTTTAGCCTTGTTCATAAAGTCTTTGTACTCTTCACAAACCTCAAAAGCCGAATTTATCTCGCTGTCCTCCAAAACAAAGTAAGCGTTCTTCTTTTGTGAAAACAGCTTTTCTTTCAGCATCTCCGACTGTGATCTTTCTTTGTTGTCCATAATATTATCCCCCTTATTTAATAGAGAGCCTTGTAAGCCTCATAAGCCCTCATAACTTTCCTTACATAATGCGCCGTTGCATCTGACGGTATATTGTCAATATCAACATCATTTGCATCTATAGTGCCATCTTCAAGCCATATGTCTACCTGATTTGTGCCTGCATGGTAAGCAGCCGCCGACAGCTCATAAGAGCCGTATTTTTTATAATAGTATCCCAACATACAGCAGCCGTATTCAATGTTATACTCAGGCGTGAGCATATCGCCATACTCAATATCGGTGTGCTGCGCATCAAGTGACCGCTTTGTCCACTTGAATGCATCTTCCATTATCTGCATAAGCCCCATAGCGCCTACATTTGATTTTGCATTCTCGTCAAAGCCGCTCTCGGTGTTTATTACAGCATATATAAAGTTTTCGTCAACGCCATAATCGCCGCTGTATTTTGCAACGTATTCTTCATAAGCCTTAGGATACACAAACAGCCTGCACAGCCACGGCGCAGCCAAAGCCGCCAGCAGAAAAATTATCGGCACTATGATTATGGCTTTTGTGCGTTTCTTCTTAGCTTTTCTCGCCATTTGCCTGCCCCTCTGCCAGTGCTTTTATATCACCGAATATCCTGTCAGCGTGCTGTAAAAGCTTTTCAGCCGCATCGTTGTTTTCAAGAATTATATCACTGTGCGTAATATAAAACTCCTTGCTCTTTTGTGATGAAAACCGCGCTTTAATGCTTTCGTCGCTGATCTTATCCCTGCTGCGTATTCGCCCAAGCCGCACTTCATCATCTGCCACAACGCTTATAATAATATCGCAAAGTTTGTCTGCTCCTGCCTCAAACAGAGTCGGCGCATCTAAAACAATTACCTTTACACCACTTTGCGCAAGGATGTCTATCTGCTCTTTTATAAGCTTATTTATATACGGAAAAATAGTATCATTCAGTATTTGAAGCTTCTGTCCGTCGCTAAATACTATATTTCCAAGTTTTCTCCTGTCAAGACAAAGCATTTCGTCAAAACATTCGGGGAATATTTTTGCCAAGCTCTTGTTGCACTCACTTCCCGTTTCAGTCACCTGCCTTGCGACCAGATCTGCATTTATAACGCTGTAGCCGCATTCTTTAAGGTGATCGCTCACCAGCGTTTTGCCAGAGCCGCTCTGCCCCGTAAGACCTATAACATACGTTTTGTTATCCATAAAATGACCGCCGATCTTTATTTATACCTCAATAATTCTGAAAGCCGCCGCACGCAGCAGTCTGTTATAAACCGCTAAGCCCTCTCCGCTTTTGTCGGGGCAGCGCACAAACACCCTTTCAGCGCCTATGTCATCGCACTTTCTCAGCACAGCAAACAGATTTTGCGCCTGCTCTTTAGCTATACTTCCGTAAGGCAAAACCCTTACATGGTCGCCTGCCAGTTCGCCGCAAAAGTCTACCGCGATATCTTTCAGTGTATGTATATGCTCTTCAAGATATGTAACCACATCTCGCGTACTGCCCCTAATAATATATACCTGCGCTTTAGGCGAATAATGCTTATATTTCATACCGGGCGAGCGCACCTTTGCCGAAATATCAAGCTGCTCTAAAACGCCTTTGTCAACTATGACATTTTCGCAGACTTCTTTCAGCATATCCACAGATACCATACCGGGACGAAGCACGCGTATAACATCATTTTCTATGCTTATTACCGTTGATTCAACTCCGACCGTGCAGCTGCCGCCGTCAACAATTGCAGGAATACGCCCGTTCATGTCGTCTAAAACGTGCTTTGCAAGCGTAGGGCTGGGGCTTCCCGAAAGATTTGCAGACGGCGCTGCAAGTGCTTTTCCGCAGGCAGAAATTATCTTCTGCGCCGTTTTATGTGATGGAAAACGTACTCCCACCGTGTCAAGTCCGCCGCTTGTAACATACGGAATATTATCGCTTTTTGGCATAACAATAGTCAGCGGTCCGGGCCAAAAACGCTCTGCGCATTTAAGTGCCACGGGCGACACCTTGCTTACAAGCCTTTCAAGCATAGATATGTCTGAAATATGCACTATCAGCGGATTATCAGACGGTCTGCCCTTTGCCTCGAATATTTTCTTTACCGCGCTTTCATTCTCGGCATCTGCTGCAAGCCCATAGACCGTTTCGGTAGGTATGCCAACGACTTCGCCGCTTTTCAAAAGCTGCGCCGCTAATGCTATGTCCTCGTCACTGTCGGAGAGCATTTTTGTTTCATACCGCTGCATTTTTATTCCTCTTCCTGTGCGGAAAGCTTCGCCGCTTGGTCGGCAGTCGCAAGCGCATCAATAACTTCATCTAAATTTCCGTTAAGAATATATTCCAGCCTGTATATGGTAAGACCTATCCTGTGGTCTGAAAGTCTGCCCTCGGGGAAATTGTACGTTCTTATTCTCTCCGAGCGGTCGCCCGTGCCCACCTGCGAACGCCTTACAGAAGCTATTTCATCGCTCTGTGCGCGCTGTCTTTCTTCCAAAAGCCGTGAACGCAGAACGCGCATAGCCTTGTCTTTGTTTTTATACTGGCTTCTCTCGTCCTGACATTCAACAACAAGCCCTGTGGGAAGATAGGTTATCCGCACAGCTGATTCAGTCTTGTTTATATGCTGACCGCCTGCGCCAGATGCCCTGAAAACGTCTATTTTAAGGTCTGTTGCCTCGTTTATCTCAAGCTCAACTTCCTCAGCTTCGGGAAGAACGGCGACAGTGACAGTAGATGTATGCACTCTGCCTTGCGATTCCGTCTCAGGCACTCTCTGCACCCTGTGAACGCCGCTCTCGTATTTAAGCCGTGAATACGCGCCCTCACCCTGAATACTGAATGAAATCTCCTTATAACCGCCAAGCTCGGTTTCGTTGGCGTTAAGTACTTCTATCTTCCAGCCCTTTGACTCTGCATACATGGTATACATTCTGTAAAGAGAATTTGCAAACAGAGAAGCCTCTTCACCGCCTGCGCCGCCGCGTATCTCAATAATAACGTTTTTATCGTCATTCGGGTCTTTCGGCAAAAGAAGTATTTTCAGCTCCTCGGTGGTCTTTGCCATGCTTTCTTTAGATTCATCATACTGCGCCTGAACCATTTCTTTGAAGTCCTTGTCCATGCCGCCTGCATCTAAAAGCTCAACAGCCTCGTCAAAAGCCGCCTGTGCTTTGAGATACTCTTTGTATTTTTCAATGATAGGAGTAATGTTTTTATACTCCTTCATCAGATTTTTATAAAGCTCCTGGTCGGATATGACCTCGCTGTCCATAAGCTGCTTGTTTATATTGTCATATTTTTCCAAAAGAGCTTTCAGCTTTTCAAACATCAAAACTATCCTTTCTTATACTTACTGACCGTTATCATTATTTTCAGGCTTGATGACCTTTTTTACGTTCTTTTCAGCCTTCGAGCGCGGTATCATTATCTCGTGTCCGCACCCCTGGCACACCAAGCGAAAATCCATTCCCGAACGTTTTACAAGCCATTCTTTGCTGCCGCACGGGTGTGGCTTTTTCATTAAAAGTATATCGCCTATTTCTATGTTCATATTATTTCCTTTCGATTTTGCTAGCCCTTTTTGTTCTTTATCTTATCCCAGTAAGACTTAGCCGCCTGCTCGTTCTTGTTATCGCCGTATTCATAATACTTTCTGCCAAGCAGCTCGTCGGGAAGATACTGCTGCTGCACCCAGTGGTCGGGGAAATTATGAGGATAGAGATAAAACTGCCCCTTGACCTCTACGTCATCTCCGTCAAAATGCTTGTTTTGCAAATTGCGCGGAAAATCGCCTTTTATGCCCTTTTGTATGTCTGCAATAGCCTCATCAATAGCCATTATTACAGAGTTTGACTTTGGCGCGGTAGCAAGAAGTATAACAGCCTGCGCAAGCGGTATACGCGCTTCGGGCAGACCTAGCTGCATAGCGCTGTCAACGCACGATTTTACTATACTTATCGCCTGCGGATATGCAAGACCTATATCTTCAGCCGCTATAACCAGCAGCCGCCGCGAAAGGGAAATAATATCGCCTGCTTCCATAAGTCTTGCAGCATAGTGCAAAGCGGCATTCTCATCGCTTCCGCGAATTGATTTTTGCAAAGCCGAGAGTATATCGTAGTGCTGGTCGCCGTCCCTGTCATAACGCATATTGCTGCGCTGTGTAAGAGCCTTTACATTATCCATGCGCACCACAAGTTTTTCGCCGTCGTTATCTGCCGCCAGAACGCACAGCTCCACGGTATTGAGAGATTTGCGCACATCACCGCCGCAGCCCAGTGCAATATGGTCTATAACGCCGTTTTCGACTTGCAGTTTAAGTCCTCTTTCTTCCGCGAGAATACCAAAAGCCCTTTTTATTGCAGGTTTTACTTCATCGGGCTCTACGGGCTTGAATTCAAACACCGTTGAGCGGCTTATTATCGCGTTATACACATAAAAATACGGGTTCTCTGTTGTTGAAGCTATCAGAGTTATCTGACCGTTTTCTATATATTCCAAAAGAGACTGCTGCTGTTTTTTGTTAAGATACTGTATCTCGTCAAGGTATAAAAGTATGCCGTTCATGCCTTCAAAGGTATCGGTGCGCGCTATAATGTCTTTAATATCCGCAATAGAGGCTGTAGTACCATTTAGTTTGTGAAGCACCATATTTGAGTTTTCAGCAATAATTCTTGCAACGGTGGTCTTGCCTATGCCCGACGGACCGTAAAATATCATGTTCGGAACATTTCCGCTCTCAATTATGCGGCGAAGCGGCTTATCCGCACCCAGAAGATGCTTCTGACCCACCACTTCTTCAATATTTGCAGGACGTATCCTGTCTGCCAACGGCTGCGGCATATAAGCTCACCTCGTCTTTCCCAAACTACATACTCACCATACAATTGTAGCACACTTTTTAAAAATTTGCAAGTATAGAATAACAACATAAAAAGACATCTGGGCTGTTAGTCAGATACCTTACAGAAGTTTTGCCCCGAAGCGGTACTGCTTCGAGGCATTGTGCGCAAAGATTTTAAGTCTTGTCAAGAAAGGGAAAGTTTTCGGTCAAGCCTTTTTCAAAAGGCTTGTCAGGGTCGAGGGGTGAAACCCCCGTCGCCGTCCGCAGACGGCGAAAGCCCCATACAGCGTGCGCTCCGCAAAGGGTGAATTGAAAAACAATCCTGTGGATTGTTTTTCAATGAGGGCAGCGGTCGCGAGCGACCGCGGGAAGAATTATTTCGCCCCCAAAATTAAAAGCGAAATAATTCTTCGAGCGTTCCCTTTGGGAACGCTACGCCCATTCAAGAGAGGGCGTTCCCTATGTAGTAGCCATATCAAATTTTCCGCGTTCCATTCTGGAACGCCGGTCAATATGAAAAATTCTTAACAAGTAAAGTGCGTGAATGTGTTATCCCACTCAAAATAAGAAGATAACCAAATTACAGTGGGGCGGTGAACGCGCTCATGCGCCACGCGTAAGCGTATAAATTCTGATTTACTTTTGCAAGTATTATAATATAACCCTGCCGTATTATCAAAGAAAAGCCATAGCACTTCTGACTTTTGATCAAAACTACTATGGCATAAACTTCTATATGTGCTATCTATTATTCATACAGCGGATATTTCTCGCATATCTCGCAAACGCCTGCTCTTATCTCGTCAGCCTTGTTATCAAAGTCTGAAGCGGTAAGGTAAATAAACTGCGCTATCTTGTCCATATCTTCCTCAACAAGTCCTCTGGTAGTTACCGCAGGTGTGCCTATTCTTACGCCGCTTGTGATGAACGGACTTTGAGGGTCGTTGGGTATGGCGTTCTTGTTTACGGTTATGTATACCTCGTCAAGCTTCTTTTCGAGCTCTTTGCCCGTGATGTTGAACGGTCTTAAATCAACGAGCATAAGGTGGTTATCGGTACCGCCCGAAACAAGTGCAAATCCTCTCGAAACAAGTCCCTTTGCGAGCGCCTGAGCGTTCTTTACTATCTGCTGCTGATAAGTCTTGAACTCAGGTTTAAGCGCCTCGCCGAAGCATACAGCTTTTGCGGCTATAACGTGCATAAGCGGGCCGCCCTGCGTGCCGGGGAAGATAGCCTTGTTCATCTTCTTTGCAAGTTCTTCATCATTTGTAAGTATAAGTCCGCCTCTAGGGCCTCTGAGAGTTTTATGCGTGGTGGTGGTAACAACATCGGCATACGGCATTGGCGAGGGGTGCAGACCTGCCGCTACAAGACCTGCTATATGCGCCATATCTACCATAAAGTATGCGCCAACGCTCTTTGCAATCTTTGAAATGCATTCAAAGTCTATTATTCTGGGGTAAGCTGATGCGCCTGCTACTATGAGCTTGGGCTTAACTTCCTGCGCCTGCTTTTCAAAAGCATCATAATCTATAAAACCATTGTCGTCTATTCCGTAGGGAACGAAGTTAAAATACTTGCCCGACAAATTTACAGGCGAACCGTGTGTCAGGTGTCCGCCGTGCGCGAGCGACATACCCATAACGGTATCGCCCGGCTCTATCAGAGCAAAGTAAACTGCTGTATTAGCCTGCGCGCCCGAATGCGGCTGAACATTTGCAAAATTTGCGCCGAATATCTTGCAGGCTCTCTCGATAGCGATATTCTCTACAATATCAACACATTCGCAGCCGCCATAGTATCTCTTGCCCGAATAGCCCTCGGCATACTTGTTGGTAAGAACGCTGCCCATAGCAGCCATTACGGCAGGCGACACGATATTTTCGCTAGCTATAAGCTCAAGATTTCTTCTCTGTCTTGCAAGCTCCTTTTCCATAGCTTCGCCGACGTCGCTGTCGAACTGTTTTACAAAACCTATGGTATCCATCATTTTCATTGTTCCCATTTGCAACTACTCCTTAAATCAATATATAATAATTATAACTTATTTCAATGCAATATTCAAGGGCTTTTTGTTAATTTTTCAAAAACACTTCAAAATGCGCCGCGGTTTCCGTATAAAGCGTCGGTCATTCGGCAACAATATTCTTGCTTATATACTGAAAGGAGATACTTTTATGGACATTCAGGCAGAATTTGAAAATGTTGATATTGCAGATATAGTCTGCACAAATATAAAAAACAATGTACCGGGCATACAGCGCATATCTATAACCGACAGGGGCTTTCCCACGCCGTATGGTTCTTCTGTAAGAACGATATTATCGCAGGGCGTGAACGGCGTACAGCCTTATGTAACAGAGATAAAACAGCCCTCTGTACCCGTAAACAGCTACTCGGGCAGCGCGCTTGTGAATATAAAGTGCGATCCGCAGTCGGCAGGGGCAGTAAAACGCAGGCTTATCTCTCGCGGCGGACATTCTGTTAAAGAGCTATCATAAATAAGATATTCACGGCATAAGATGTACCAATACACATAATTTTGGAGGTACAAAATGCCAAACTATTATCCTGAAGGAAAACTTATTGACAAATATGAAAACAGAAGCTGGCTGCGGTCAGCCGATACTATGTCAGCCGCTATGGCATCGGGCAAAATACTTGAAGCGAAAGCCGTGCTGTGCGACAACGACCACGACCTTATTGTAAATCTGCCCTGCGGCAAGGGCATTATTCCGCGTGCTGAGGGTGCTATAGGCATTGCTGAAGGCACAACGCGCGATATTGCCCTGCTTGCAAGGGTAAACAAGCCTGTATGCTTCAAAGTAATTGATATACAAGAAGACGGCGGCGGCTTTCGATTTATACTCTCGCGCCGCTTAGCGCAGGAAGAATGTATGGAGCAGTATATCTCAAAACTTACGCCCGGCGACATTATTTCCGCGCGGATAACACACTTAGAGCAGTTTGGCTGCTTTGTTGACATAGGCTGCGGAATATCCTCTCTGATACCTATTGATGCAATATCGGTATCGCGCATATCTCACCCCTCTGACCGCTTTACAAACGGCGACGAGATACTTGCTGTTGTAAAGGGCAAGGAGGACGGCAGGATACAGCTTACCCACAAAGAGCTTTTGGGAACATGGGAACAAAACGCAGCACTTTTCAACCAAGGTGAAACGGTAGGCGGTATAGTGCGCTCTATTGAAGATTACGGCGTTTTTATAGAGCTTACGCCAAATCTTGCAGGGCTTGCCGAACCTTTTGACGGCGTAAGCGAGGGGCAATCGGCAAGCGTATACATAAAAGCGATAATACCCGAAAAAATGAAAGTAAAGCTGATAATAGTAGATGTTTTCGACTCCCCTGCCGACAAAAGTTTTAACTATTACTTAACTGACGGTCACATAAACGACTGGATATACTCTACGCCGCAATGCGAAAAGCGAATAGAGAGCCACTTTTAATGCAAAAGCTCCGAAGAAACAAACATTCTTCGGAGCTTTTTATTATACTGTAGTTTTTGAATACCCGTTCTCAAATTCCATGCCGCTGTCAAACGCCTGTATTTCAGCCGAAGTCAGATCGCCTTTTCCGTCATAACGGTAAAAGCGAGCGCTGTCAGCAACAAATTCAAGAATACAGTAGTCCTCGTCATCAATGCCTTTGGGGTAATACTTCTCGTCGCCGTCATTCCAGAGAAGCTGTTTGTACTCTCTTTCAAAATGAACGGCGAATTTTCCGTAAAGGCACAGCCCCTCAAACGTATTGTCATCTGCAAAATACAGACAAGCATCGGCATTTTTCATAATGCTTTGCACGTGCGCGGAGCTTGTATTAGTTGAAATGAGATGTCTGCCCAGACCCTTATGCCACACGCAAAACACCCTGCGGACGTTCTGTCTGCCGCTTTCGTCTGTATAGCCCATAGTTGCAAATAAAGA
Organism: uncultured Clostridia bacterium; assembly: GCA_947630555.1. GTDB lineage: Bacteria > Bacillota > Clostridia > Oscillospirales > Ruminococcaceae > UBA7477. The sequence goes on along the minus strand of CANRIA010000002.1, from coordinate 38,231 downwards.
TCTATTGATAAGCGCCATTATTTCGTTGTTTGTCATATTATCCTCCCTGTCAGTCAATGACCGCCATTTTGTAAAGTTTTGTACGCAGTTTGCCCATATAGCCTGCTATAAGGCTCTGATACTCCTCATTTGTCGGCGGCTCACCTGTTCCCAGCATATCAAACACAACCGATGCTTCACGGATATGGTGGTGCATATCTACAAAGCCGTTTTTGAAATAAAACTGCCTGCGCTTAACACGCTGCTCCAGATTATCGCACTCAACGTCTGCTCTTTCAGCGGCGAGGAATATCCTCATTCCCTTGTAATGCTCTTTCAAAGCCTGCAAAGCAGCGCTGCCATAGCCCTGACCCCGAAGATCAGGCATTATAGCAAAATAGAATATGTACGCCAAGTCACTGCGCGTTACCACATAGAAAAGCCCGACAATGTTTTCTCTATCATAAATTGCAAGAAAATCAACATTTTGTCTGCCTGCACGCTTTTCAAGCATTCTAAACGGGGCGCGCTCGTTTGAAGGGAACGCGCTCTCGTAAAGCTGTTTTATTTTTTTATAGTCGCTTGATGTTTTGTCTGCTTTTTCAAGTCTTACGGTCATAAATACCTCGCTCAGTTCTGATAATTTATCTGCTCTTTCATTACAAGTTTGTAGGAAACCACGCTGCTGCCGTCAAGGTCTTCCTTGTTCATATCAACCGCCGAGATCTGATGGTTATCGTATGAAGTATAGTAGTAAATGCCCTTGCTTGCATTGCAGCATGATGTGTATATAGTTATCTCGTACTCGCCCTCTTTCAGCTCACAGCAGCCTCTTTGCTGGTCAACGCTGTTAAGGATATGAAAGAACTGGCTTACGCTTGATATTTCATCGCTTTTTGAAAGTGAGTTCATCTTTACAAATGAAACTCTTACAAATCTTGACATTGACGACAGATCGCCAGGCAGACCCAAAGCGCCCATTCCGCGGCTGTAGAGTTTCAGGTCAAGTTTATCTGAAAATCTGTTTTCGGGTGACTTAGCCGAAAGCCCCATATAATTATTGAGATTAAAAAGCTGCTCATCAAACGGCGGATTGTTAGTAAGCGTGCCTGTCGGGTTATCATATACAAAAAAGCCGTCTTTCACGCTCTCTACCGTTATAGCCTCGTTTTCGTCTGCAATTATCCAGTGCAGCTGCGATGCAGGGTAATGCTCACTAAAGCTTTCGTTAGTTATGCTTATATTCTCAAGCAGCTTTCTTGCCTCTTTAACGGTAGCACATTTACCGAGGATATACGGTAAAAATTCAAACTGCGCGAGGTTGTCTTTGCCTTCTAAAACATCTCTGTATACGGCATTTCCGACAAAATTAAGCCCTGCCATGCCAAGACCTTTTTCATTTATGCCGTCATAAAAAAGCGGATAGCCGCCGGCGATATGCGCCATACCGATAATAGCATAGTGGCTGTTCATTGCAGGAAGATGACGAAGCTGAAACGGGTAATTTCGCGGAACCACGGTAACTTCCTCGCCGTAAGAGCACTCATAGTCAAGTGTTCTGCCAAAGTAAAAGTCATTTGTTTTATACGTTGCTGCCGTACACATAATATCACCTCATAGAATTTTTATGTTAATACTATTGTAGCACAATCGCACAAAAACTTCAAGCACAAAAAAGGACACAAAATGTGTCCTTTCTGTTTACTTAACTTCTATGCGCTTTATCTCCTGCTCCTTTGACTTTTTAGGGAGCGTAAGTTTAAGCACGCCGTTGGTGTACTCGGCGTCTATCGCGCTTTCATCAACGTTTGAAATATCGAAGCTTCTGCAATATGAGCTGCAGCTTCTCTCACGCCTGATATACTCGCCTTTGTCGTTCTTCTCGTCATTCTCGCAGTTTCTCTGAGCGCACAGGGTAAGGGTATTTCCGTTTACGTCTATTTTGATGTCGTTCTTGTCAAAGCCGGGCATTTCACATTCCAGCAGATAGCTGTTTCCGTCATCACGAATGTCAGTTCTGCAATTATGCGTACCTCTGAAGCCTCTGAAAAAGTCGTTTTCAAAGTCGCGGAACGGATCCCAAAAATCATTTCTTTCAAACGGTGTAAGTCCAAACATAACAATACCTCCAAAATATATTATTTATAGTATTGTATTATTTTGGGCTAATATTCGTGACAAAACAAAAAAGAGCCGACTACACATCGACTCTTTTACATCTTACTGTTATGCGCGCCATACCCGAATAATTACAGGTAAACAAACTAAGATCCCAGTCGGAAGACGTCATTTCATCCACCGCAGTAGATTCAAGTGTTTCTACCAAACCTACTTTATAATGAAATTCGTTGCCCAAAACGTCTATAAAAATGACCTCGTCGCCGACCTGCATACTGCCTATATCACGAAAATGTGAGCTGTAATTGTGCGCACAAATGACGAGATCATTACTATAAAATGAACCCGAATACCTGCACGGCGATATCTGCATTCTGGTATAATCCCAGTTATCTGCAACAGGCAGCTCTATCTCCAGCGGCGGCAGCACCAAAGTGCCTATATACAGATAGCCGTCAACTTCAATTGTAGGCATAGGCGTGTTGGGGTCTATAAGACTTTCGTCAGGCTCGCTTTCAAAAACATCGGGCAGATATTCGCTGCTGTCGTTTTTTTCTTCTACGATAATTGAAGACATAGCCTGCCTTTGCTCGTCCATCTTGCTTAAAATGTCAGCAGAAGCAGATGAAGCCCTGTAATCCTCACTGACATTATATGCCGTCAGCACACAGCCGGCGGCAATAAGAATAATACCAGAAACTATTAAAATTTTTCTTTTAATCGGCGACATTATCATCACTCAAGCGAGAAGAGATAACACCAACCAAAACCAACACACAGCCCGACACAAGCAATATCGGAACAGGCCACCAAAGCTGTCCTGTCTGAGGAAGTTTTGTTTGGTTATTAGTACCGCCGCCATTACCGATGCCCTGCGGATTCGGCGGAACGACCTTACTGCTCTTATTAACAACAGTAAATTTAGTATTATCGAGAGAAATGCTTACCGTATAGCCGTCAGGAACTTTGGGCTCAACTACGCTCCAATCAGCCAAAGCATCAAGATCATTCCAAGTATGCGACCAATTATTAGCGGCAGAAAGCACAGCTTCATCATATACCTTACCGTCTTTCAAAAGCTGAACAGTAACGCTGCCGGGGCGCGTGGGAGAATTATTGTCGTCCCAAACCTTAGTTACCGACCTTGAAATAGGGTCAGGGAGTATTCTGTCATACTTCACGTTGGCAACAACGTCTTTTACAAGCTCACCTTCCATATCATGACCGGGAATTCTTATAAGCGCGGGTTTAGGGGCATAGCGTATGCCGTTGACCTCAACCGAAGAACCAACAACAAGGTAAATGCCTGCATCAAGACCTGTAAACTTAGCCTCGCCCAAAGAATTTGTGCCGACTTCATCTATATTTTCGGTAAAGCCGCCATCTACATACGCAGCAAGTGTAGAAGCCAAAACACTTACATTCTCACTGCTGGTAAGGTCGCCGACTTCAACATCAAGATCTGCAAAATCGCCAAAGAGCGTGCCGTCAGGTTCGAGAGCATAATAAAGTTCAAACTGAGACCCTTCAATAGCGCCTGCCTCATCTGTAACAAAATTTACAGTAAGTGAATAATCAGATTCCTCTGCAAAAGCCGTAAGGCTATTGCCAAAGCACAAAACGGCAGTCAGCAAAACTGTAAATAATACTGAAATACGACGGAACATTAAGATCACCTCAATCTTTTCGTGCGGCGCGTGAACACAACCACAGAAATAAAAAGAATAGGAATTTCTAGGATAAGAACCACTTTCCAGCAGTCAACGAACCGAGCGCCTGACTGTATGGCAAGTTTTTCTTCAATTTCGGGAATGAAAATACGCTCACCGTGGATAAGAAGCCTGTGAGAATTTATGCCATACGGTGTGCAGGTAATGAGCGTGCAAAGGTCTTTTCCCTGCCGGATATTAAGCGAATACAGGTCGGAGGGCAGTACCGTTTCAATGTCATAAATCCTATAGGTATACGCCTCATCGAGGACGTGCATAGTAAAGGTATCACCGACCTCAAGCATATCAAGGTTAGTAAACAGCATAGCCGACGGCAACCCTCTGTGCCCAGAAATAAGTGCGTGAACGCTCTCGCCGGCAATGGGGAAAGACGAACCCTCGATATGCCCCGCGCCCACCTGCAAGACCGCCTCACTAGTGCCATGGTAAACGGGCAGCGAAATATCAGCGGTGGGAATACTTATGTAACCGATAATGCCCGTGCCTGTAACGTCAAGAATGGAATTGTACTCGGCAAGTTGGCTGTCGGTCAGTTCCATAAGTTTCGGGGGAGAAACAGCAAGTGCGGCGTTATAGCGCTCTGCCTTTTCGAGGATATCGGAGTAATCCTCCTCAGAGATAGTTTCAACGGTGGCGACATAATTATATATCGCGCGGCGTTGTTTTGTGCTGTTGAAATAGTTGCTTATAGTAGGATATAGCAGCAGGGACAGCCCTATTATCAGCGTAATAACTGCCAGAATTGAAATTATACGCTGTTTCATATATAGGACTCTCCTTACTGCCGGAGCACAAGGCCCCGGCATGATAGGTTTACGCAAAAGCGTTATTATTTAGTGGTCTTCTTCTTTTTGGAAAGTGCGAACAGAACCAGTGCAAGGGCAACAACGCAGCCGCCTGCTATGTAGTAAATGTACACACCTATGCCACCGGTCGAAGGAAGATCGGTGTACTTGAAGTTGGCAACAAGCATATTAGCACTGCCGTCATCATCAGCACCAAATTCATCTGTTATCTGTACAGGCTTGTCATAGGAGAAGGATTTGCCAGCCGCTACAGATTGTTCAGATGTTGCACTTGAAAGTTTACCGGTATATTCATCACCGCTTTTAGCTGCTTCAAGTGTAATTGTGAATGGTTCAATCTTTGCGTACTTATCAGCAGGTGTGGGCGTTGCGGTTTCAACCATGGTATAGGTTACTCCTGCGTCAAGACCGGAAATATTTAGAATACCCTTTACAGAAGTTTCTATATTGTAATCGTCAGTCGTATAGCTAGAAATCCAACTATTTTTAAATGTGCTTTTATCTTCATCAGCGGCAATATCTATATCTTCCCAACTTACAATACTATAATAGCCATTAGTATTAAATGTTGTCGGTAAGGTCGTTGGATCTTCATTTGGGGCAGTAACCTTTTCAAATTTCGCAATTTCCCAACTTGTAATATTACCATCATCATCTTTTACAGGACGAACAACTGCAAACTTAGCACCAGCAAGACCTACAGATTCTTCATTACTTACATAGCCATCCTTAAGGAACTTTCCGGCATCTACCTTGATAATATCAAGACCAAATACATATACTTTAGCAGTATCTTCTGTCGATGTACCAGTGTTTTCTTCATTCTGTGGGTTATTTGAATATGTTAATGATGCAGTATTTATATTACCCGTGCTGCCAACGATAGCATTTTTATTAACCTTTGCCTTGTAATTGACCATTATTTTGGAAGAATGTTCTTCATCTATTTTTCCGTTATGAGTGTGATCCGTAAGTCCCGGAGCATCAAATAAGAAACCAAGTTTGTATATATCTTCTTTTCCAGCCTCAGAAACTTTTAATTCAATCTTTTTCAAATCACTAAATTCAACAGAAAATTTATTGTCCGCAGTGCTCCAACTTGTATTGTAATTTTCTGCTGGTATTTCAAGAACAATATCAGAATCCCATTTCCAATAAGAAGGAGTATCATCGACTTCAGTTTTATAATCGTAGACAGTTCCTTTTTGTTCTTCAGGATTAGTTACTGAATCCGTAACATTTTTAAACAGTCCTTTAACTTTAACAAGTACAGTAGGATGGTCAGCTTCTGTAGTAGGGTCAGCATAATCAACTACATCAAGACCATGTGAAAGAGTATCATTGAATGTATACTTATATACTACATACTTATCATAGTTAGTCGGCAAAGTTCCTTTAAGCTGGAAATTTACTATATCGCCTACACCAGCAACATCTGTTTCGGAAAGATTACCAGTTACCGTATCATCAGTAACATCTTCCCTGACAATATATTTATGGAAGAATGGAACTGATTCCTTAAGACGTTGTGTTACATTACTAGCAACAAAAAGCATACGAGCAGAATAAGCTGAATCAGTAGTATCAGTTTCTGTACCTGATTTTATAAGATAATAACCAGCCTTAACTTTGGCAGTCCATGTTATACCATCAGTTGTATCTTTATTCATTGCTATTGCACTACTATTAAGTAAATAATTGGTCGTAGCAGTTTCACCATCAGCTTTAAAACCACCAAGAATATCAGCAAGATACTGCATATTCTGACGAGTGCCGAAACCATCAACGGAAATTGCCTCAGCAAACAATAATGCTAATTCATCTTCACTAGCACCATCATCACTTGCTGTTTTAAGATCTGTAAAATAATGACCTATATGTTTACTATTAGACAATGTCTCAATTAACTTATCCAAAAGATCAGTGTTGATACCGGAGCCCCACTTAATATCTGTGATCGGCAATGAGTTACCATAAGTACCGGGATTTTCATATTTACCTTCAACTTTGTTATCAGGCACCGTACCCGAAAGAATCTGGAAAGCATACAAATTATCAGGAAGGTTTCCCGTTTCAACATCTCCATCAGAAGGAGCAGTGATAGTAATAGTATACGTTTTATCAGCATCAGGATCCGCCGCCTCCGCCGATATTACCGAAGTCATAAGCAGCGCCGTGGCAGCCGCTATGCTCATCACTCTTTTTAATAAGTTTTTCATGTACAAAATCATTCCTTTCATGCAAATAAAAATTTACATACAAATAATGCTTCTGTACCCCCCCGAAACATACGTTCTATGTGCTCGGGCGAGGTGCAAAACTTAATGTTCCACTTTGTATCAGTCTATAGTTCCAAAACTTGGCAAGGGTAATATGCAGATCAGCAGTTTGCCTACCACCTGCTCGGTACTTACCATACCTATAACACTATTGCGCGAATCTATCGAAGTCCGCCTGTTATCCCCCAGAACGAAATAGCTTCCTTCCGGCACTGTAACAGGAAACTCAATGTCGCACTCGCCGATGCTTTTCGCTTTAAGGTAAGGCTCGTCAAGCTCTGCGCCGTTTACATACACCGTGCCATCTTTGTCAATATTGATCTCGTCGCCTCCCACGCCGATCACGCGCTTGCACAAGATACGACCGCCCATGTTGAATGCGCATATGTCGCCCTGCTTCAGCTCCGTGGTCTTGTGAGCCACAACTACATCACCGTCAACAAGTGTGGAACTCATAGAGTTGCCGTATATTCTCATCACCGGGAAAACGTAGCTGATCATCAGCGTCATTACAGCTGCCGTTACCACAAGTGATATGAATACCCTTTTCAGCACCTGCCAGAGCCTTCGCTTCTTCTTTGGGGCAAGCTGACTGATAGTTTCCTCCAGAGCCCTGTTTCTCTCGCGAAGCTGCTCCAGCTCCTGCTCGGGCTCTATTGGGCTTTCGTTATCAGGCATTTGCATCATTCCCCTCTACCAAATGCTGAAATTTCGGCAATTCATATAGCCATACACATTATACAACTAATTTTTTGCAATGTCAACCCCTTTCATCGTACTTTTTTATGATTTTCTTTGTTGCGCAGGAGCGCCTTTGGCAGGCACGCTTTGCGCGTTGGTCAGCCTCACGGCTGTCCAAAATACATACAATTACTTATAATAATTTTACAACTAAATCGCACAAATTTCAATACAAATTCAGTAGAATTTCAAACGACGATTTTGTACAAAATGCACAGCAAAAGAGCCTGCCTTGACAGACTCTTTCACTATTTGTTAAAATTATGCAGCAGGTGTGGTATCGGTAAGCTGTAAAATTACCAAGTGCGCCGATACGGGGGCTGTGCCGCCTGCGTTTGGCGTTATGGTAAGAGCCTCGGTATTTGCGGCAGGGTTCTTACCGTCAGCGTTGAGTTTGCCGTTGCGGTAACGAGCGCCGTGCCGACTATCTGAGAAGTACCGCTTGCTCTGCCAACAACAGTGTAGGGCAGCTCCGCGCCGTTGAGCGTAAGCACCAGCTGACCGGGCTCGGTAACGCTTGCCTGGAACTGAACCAGATACACGCCGGGGTCGACCAAGTTGAATGTCGTGTCAGAAGCACGGGTTATGGCAGTGCCGTCGGTCGCGCCCGTCTGCGGAAATGCTACCGCTGCGCCCGGGGCTACAGTCGTGGCGTTGTCGGTCGGCATAACTGCGTAGTAATCGGCATAACCAAGCACTGTGCCTGCCGGGCCTTGTGGGCCTGTTGCACCCTGTGGACCTGCCGGTCCTTGTGGACCGGTTGCGCCTGTCTCACCCTGTGGGCCTGCCGGTCCCTGCGGACCGGTTGCACCTGTTGCTCCCTGAGGACCAGCTGGGCCTTGCGGTCCGGTTGCGCCTGTCTCACCCTGTGGGCCTGCCGGTCCCTGCGGACCTGTTGCGCCCTGAGGGCCTGTCGCACCGGTAAGACCTATCTCACCCTGCGGTCCTTGTGGACCCTGAGGGCCGGTAGCCCCTATAGGTCCTTGCGGTCCCTGAGGGCCTTGCGCGCCCTGTATTCCCTGCGGACCCTGTGGGCCTTGTGCGCCGGCAGGGCAGTTTACGCATGGTGAGCATACCGGCTGCTGATAACAGCCGCAGCCGCTTCCGCCGCCGTACAAGCTCTGGTTTGCACCATCGGTAAAATTGTATATTTTCATTGTGTTTCCTCCTGTAAATATCTTTGCAGATCGTTCTTTGCAGATCATCGTGGAACACTATATAATATGTATACACCCCATGCAGTGACACAATATGTTCGATTATAACAATTTTGAAGTCGGTGTTGAAAAAGTTATATGCAATTTGACCGTTGACAACTGATTGCGTTTGCAATATAATATAAATGTAAACAGCAAAGGCGCTGTGTTGAGTGAAAAACTCGCACAGCGCTTTTTTTGTTTTAAAATGTTCGGAAAAGCGGTACCCTCTTCCGTTCAATGCTCTTTTAATGGAGGTAGAACTTTATGACAGACGAAATTTTGAATGCGGTCAAAGAAGCTGTCGGCGGCGAAGTTTTCGGCGTATGGTTTTTGATAGCTGTCGCGTTGGTATTCTTTATGCAGGCAGGCTTTGCAATGGTTGAAACAGGCTTCACCAGAGCAAAGAACGCCGGTAACATTATCATGAAAAACCTTATGGACTTCTGTATCGGTACGGTAATGTTCATTCTCATCGGTGCAGGTCTGCTTATGGGCGAAGATGCAATGGGTCTTATCGGCAAGCCCGGTTTTGACATCTTTACGGCGTATGATAACTTTGATTTTTCAAACTTTGTATTCAACCTTGTATTCTGCGCAACGGCTGCCACGATAGTTTCGGGCGCTATGGCAGAGAGAACCAAATTCATATCTTACTGCTTATATTCGGGCGTTATCAGCGCGCTTATATATCCTATCGAGGCTCACTGGATATGGAACAGCGACGGCTGGCTCTATCAGCTTGGTTTCCACGATCTTTCGGGTTCGTGCGCTATACATATGGTCGGCGGTATATCCGCACTTGTAGGCGCTGCGATACTCGGACCCAGAATAGGCAAATTCACTAAGACCCCTGACGGCAAGATAAAGGTAAACGCTATACCCGGTCACAACCTGACTATCGGCGCACTCGGTGTGTTCATACTGTGGTTTGGCTGGTACGGCTTTAACCCTGCTGCGGCTTCTTCAATAGAAATGATGGGAACTATCTTCCTTACAACTACTATAGCCCCTGCCGTTGCAACGGTTACTTGTATGATATTCACTTGGCTGAAGTACGGCAAGCCCGACGTTTCAATGTGTCTTAACGCATCGCTTGCAGGTCTGGTTGCAATAACCGCAGGCTGCGATGTTGTAGATGCGGCAGGCGCGCTTGTAATAGGAATAGTTTCAGGTCTGCTCGTATGCTTCGGCATCTGGCTGCTCGACTATGTACTTCACATTGACGACCCTGTCGGCGCTGTTGCGGTACACATGATGAACGGTATATGGGGTACACTTGCTGTAGGTCTTTTCGCTACAGATACCGCACCCGGCTTTGCTGTAGCACAGGCAGGCGGTGCAAGCGGCATAGCTTGCGAAGGTCTTTTCTATGGCGGCGGACTTGAGCTTCTCGGCAAACAGGCGCTTGGCGTTATATCCGTTGGCGCTTGGACTGCGATAATGATAGCGATAGTATTCTTCATAATCAAAAAGACTATAGGTCTTAGGGCATCTGCCGAAGAAGAGATCATCGGTCTTGATGCAATGGAACACAATCTTCCCTCCTCTTATGCTGACTTTATGCCTTCTATTGAGTCTGTAAAGGCTACCGACAAGGAAGCGGCAGAGGCAGGCATAGAAGCCCCCGAATCTCCGATACCGACGACTATGACCGCACCTGTTGAGGCTGTTCCTAAGGATGCTATAACAGGCAAAGCTAAGATGACAAAGGTAAGCATCATCTGCAAGCAGAACAAACTGGAAGCCTTGCAGCGCGCACTTATGGAAGTCGGCGTAAAGGGTATTACGGTTACGCAGGTTTTGGGTTACGGTACTCAAAAGGGTCACGACACTTATTACAGAGGCGTAAAGAACTCTCAGTCCACGCTGCTGCCTAAGGTAAAGGTAGAGGCTGTAGTTTCCAAAGTACCTGTTACTAAGGTGATCAACGCCGCTAAGCAGGCGCTTTACACGGGCAACATCGGCGACGGCAAGATGTTCGTATACGATGTTGAGAACGTTGTTAAAGTCCGCACCGGCGAAGAAGGCTTCGATGCATTGCAGGGCGAGGACTACTAAACTTATTAAATTCGCTTACGACTATTGTGTGTTTATATATTCTGCGAGGGTAATGGGCGGTCAGCTTTTGACCGCCTATTGCCTTTTTGCATATAAATCAGAATTTTGTCTGCTATACCTACCTTGCTATTGGGGGAGACCCTTTTGGAAAAGGGTCATCCCCCAAGCCCCCTCACTAAAACTTCTATATTTTTGGCGAGGGGTAATTATACTATTTAATACACATATAATTTATAACTTATTGCAAATTTATAAAAACAAATTACCCCTCGCCAAAAACAATGGAAAAGTCTTTGGAAAGGGGTATGGGGAATAACCTTTCTTCAGAAAGGTTTTCCCAAAAGAAAAATAGGTAAGGCAGATAAATTCTGATTTATTACGAACAGCAATCGCACGATGCAAATGCCTCTTTATCATACTCAATGCCGTTGCGCTCGTAATAATCCTGCAACGCTTTTTTTATAGCCTCCTCCGCGAGGACTGAACAGTGCAGCTTATGCACAGGCAGACCGTCGAGCGCCTCTGCTACCGCCTTGTTCGTCAGCTGCAAAGCCTCAGAAACGGGCTTGCCCTTGATAAGCTCTGTCGCCATAGAACTTGAAGCTATCGCGCTGCCGCAGCCGAAAGTTTCAAACTTAACGTCCTCAATGATATCGTTATTTATTTTCAGATATATCTTCATAATGTCGCCGCATTTGGCGTTGCCTACCTCGCCTACCCCGTCGGCATCTTCAATTATACCAACGTTTCTCGGGTTGCGAAAATGATCCATTACCTTTTCACTATAAAGTGCCATATCAATACCTCATTTCAATACAAATTCTTTTTTTCCGCTTGCTAAGTCGCGCCACACGGGAGATATGCTGCGCAGATATTCTACCGTTTCTTTCACGCTTTTTATCGTGTAGTCTATTTCCTCATCGGTAGTCTCCTCCGAAAGCGACAGCCTCAGCGAGCCGTGCGCCACCTCGTGCGGTCTGCCTATAGCCAGAAGAACATGGCTGGGGTCAAGCGAGCCAGAAGTACACGCAGAGCCCGAAGAAGCGCATATACCCTTGTCGTCAAGCAAAAGCAGCAGCGACTCGCCCTCTATCCCCTCAAAGCAGAAGTTCACGTTTGACGGCAGGCGTTTTTCTCTGTCACCGTTGAGAATAGAGTGCGGTATCTCAGATATGCCGTCAATAAGCCTGTCGCGCAGTACCGTAAGCTTTGCAGCATTTTCATCAATACTTTTGCAAGCGTCTTCAAACGCCGCCGCCATACCCATTATTGCCGGTATATTCTCAGTGCCGGCACGCTTGCCGCGCTCCTGCGCACCACCCTCAATAACAGATGTAAGAGGGATACCCTTTCTGACATACAGCGCGCCTATGCCTTTCGGGCCGTGAAACTTGTGAGCCGAAAGCGAGAGCATATCAATATTCTGCTGCTTGACGTCTATATGGATATGCCCTGCCGCCTGCACCGCATCTGTATGGAAAATAACGCCCTTTTCACGGCAAACCGCGCCTATCTCTGCAATCGGCTGTATAGTGCCTATCTCGTTGTTTGCGTACATTATCGCAACAAGGCAGGTGTCGCCGCGAATTGCATCACTCACCTGCTGCGGAGTAATCAAACCGTGCTCACCGACATCAAGCAAGGTTATTTCAAAGCCCTGTTTCTTTAGCTTTTCAAGAGTATGCAAAACGGCGTGATGTTCAAACGCAGTAGATATAATGTGCTTTTTGCCATGTTTTTCACCTATTGCCGCCGCGGAGATGATAGCTTGATTGTCAGCCTCGCTGCCGCCGGAAGTAAAGGTTATTTCTCTCGGTTCGCAGCCCAGAAGAACAGCCACCCTGCTTCTTGCACCGCTCAGCGCCTCAGCCGCTCTCTGCCCTGCTGTGTGCAGGCTGGAAGGGTTGCCGAACGTTTTATCAAAATACGGCAGCATAGCATCTATTGCCGCCCTTGACATCTTAGTGGTCGCCGCGTTGTCAAGGTATATTTGCCTGTCCATATCTATCAGTTCCTTTCATATATAATATATACCTATTTAGTAGGTATATTTATTATAACGCAAAAATAATGCCTTGTCAATAGTTTCTTTAAAAAAACTTACTGGCAAGGCTGTGTTTATTATTCTTCAGAAAGCGATCTATAAAACGAGTAGTCAACAAGACCGTGCATTTTCTTTGCCCCATCGCTTACAAGCTCTTTTATCATAAGGCAGTCTGGGTGCGGCAGATGTATCTTCTCTCCTGCTTCAATACCGAATTTATAGCTCGGCTCAAATCCGCGAGATACATAATTCTTCGGGTCGCCCTCAACAAGAACGGCTTTAAATCCCATTTCTTTTGCTTTTTCAAAGCCGTATTCGATAAGCTCTTTTGAGATATGCCTGCGCTGCACATCTGTCCTGACAGCCGCAGGGGTAAGTATAAGCAGCTCATTTTCATATCTTCCCTCGATATGAAAACGTGAAAACATCACATATCCTGTTATCTCGTCATTGCCGTTTGTCATGATAAGCTCAAGCTGCGGGATATAATATTTCTTTGAACGTATCTCCTCTACAAGACTTCTCACCGTTCTCCCCTCCTTGTGGCTGATACACTGCGCAAAAACCGTCTCAACCATATCCAGCGATGAGGACAGGTACTTTTCCTCCATAGGTTTAATTATTCTGTCCATGTTTATTCCTCATTTATCAGGTATTCTTATCCACCTGATGAAAAGTTTTGAGATTGCCATTTTTTAGATTTCGCTCGGCAAGTATCTTTTCAACGTCAGCCCATGCAAGTCCCTGGTTGGCGCACAGCACCATAACGTGATACAAAAGGTCGTTTATTTCATTTGCGAGTTCTTCGTTATCGCCATTTTTTGCGGCTATTACAGTTTCAGTCGCTTCCTCGCCGACCTTCTTGCATATTTTGTCAACGCCCTTTTCAAACAGATACGCAGTGTAAGAGTTTTCCGCGGCAGTACCGTTTTCATACTCCCTTTTTCTCTGCGATATCACTTCAAATATTTCTTCATATACCGTCATATTATTTATCCTCTCTGTTATACATTTCGTTGAAAAAGCAGCTGTAACTTCCCGTATGGCAAGCTGCTCCCGTCTGCTCTACATTAAGAAGCAGCGTGTCGTTGTCGCAGTCGCTATATATCGAGATTACCTTTTGCAGGTGTCCCGAAGTCGCGCCCTTGTTCCAAAGCTCCCGGCGAGATCTGCTCCAGTACCAAGTATAACCCGTTTCAAGAGTTTTTTCAAGACTTTCGCGGTTCATGTACGCGAGCATAAGCACCGTTTTGGTGTTCACTTCAAAAGCTATTGCAGGAATAAGCTGCGACTTTTCAAAGTATCTGTCAAGGTCGTTAATATCAATTTTTACCATAATGCTTCCTTTCGGTATTACCTAACTTTTATACCTTTTGAGCGGCAGTCGGTCTTTACTTCGCTAACCGTGAGCTCTTTAAAATGGAACAGCGAAGCCGCCAGAGCCGCAGAACAGTCGGTCTGCAAAAAAGCGTCTGCAAAATCGAATAGCTTTCCTGCGCCGCCGCTTGCTATAACGGGTATTTTTACAGCGTTCACGACTTCTTTCAGCATGGGTATATCAAAGCCTCCGCGAACGCCGTCGGTATCTATGGAGTTCAGGCATATCTCCCCTGCGCCAAGCTGCTCGGCTTTTTTCACCCAGTCGATAAGGTCAAGCTGCATATCTATCCTGCCGCCGTTTATAAATACAGTCCAGCCGCCCGACTTTGTTTTTTTCGCGTCAACGCCAAGGCATATACACTGGCTGCCGAAAATATCCGCGCCTTCTTTGATAAGCTGAGGGTTCTGCACCGCCTGCGAGTTTACCGAAACTTTATCCGCGCCTGCCCTCAAAGCCTCGCGAATATCATCTACTGTCTTTATGCCGCCGCCGACAGTCAGCGGAACGAACACCCTTTTTGCCGTCTCACGCACGACATCTAAAAATACTCCCCTGCCCTCGTGAGATGCGGTTATATCATAAAAAACTATTTCATCGGCGCCCTGCCTGTTGTATTCTTCAGCACATTCAACGGGGTCGCCTACCTCGCGTATGCCCTGAAAATTCACGCCCTTTACTACCTTTCCGTCACGGACGTCAAGGCAGGGTATTATTCTTTTTGCAAGCATACTATACCTCCTTGCATATCTTGGCGAAGCTTTTCAGCATTGCAAGCCCTGTATCGCCCGATTTTTCGGGGTGGAACTGCGCACCGTAAACGTATTTGCCGTCGTAGACCAGCGCAGGAACTTTTCCGCCGTACTCACAGTATGCGGCAATGCTTTCATCATCGCAAAACGCCTTATACGAATGTACAAAATACACATAGCTGTCGTTGCCGACATTTTCAAGCATGGGGCAAATATTCTGCTTTTCAAGCTTGTTCCAGCCCATGTGCGGCACAACAAGGTCGGGCGCGACTATCTTGTCTACATAGCCGTGTATCAGCCCAAGCCCCTCATGCTCGCCGAACTCATAGCTTTTATCAAACAGCAGCTGCATACCAAGGCATATGCCCAACAGCGGCTTTTTTGCGCTTTGCTCTTTTATAATATCGGCAAGACCGCTCTCTTGCAGTTTTTCCATAGCAAAGCCGAACGCTCCCACGCCCGGCAGTATCATGCCATCTGCGTTCGCTATCTCGCTTTTGTCAGATGTCAGCTTTGCGGAAATGCCGAGGTGCTCCAGCGCATTTTTTACGGAAAAAATATTGCCAGCTCCGTAATCTATTATTGCTATCATAGGTCATCAGCCTTTCAAAATATTACAGTACGCCTTTTGTGGAAAGAAGCTCTCCGCCGCTCAAACAAATGGCATTTTTCAGAGCGTGCGCGAATGATTTGAACAGCGCCTCGGTTATGTGGTGAGCGTTCTTGCCGTAAACTGCTTTAAGGTGCAAAGTTATGCCTGCATTGAAAGCCAGCGCGCGGAAAAACTCCTCCGTCATGCAGGTGTCGTATTCGCCTATGCGCTCTTCAGTAAATGCCGCATCAAACACAAGGTAAGGTCTGCCGCTTATGTCCATAGAGCACATAGCAAGCGCCTCGTCCATAGGTATGAATGCCGTGCCGTATCTTTCAATGCCGCGTTTATCGCCAAGAGCTTTTGCCAAAGCCTGACCTATAACAATGCCTGTATCTTCTACCGAGTGGTGGCAGTCAACGTTCAGGTCGCCTTTGCAGCTTACTTTAAGCGAAATGCCGCTGTGCATTGAAAGCGCTGTAAGCATATGGTCAAAAAAGCCTATGCCTGTGTCTATCTCGCAAACGCCGCCGTTATCAAGGTCAACAAAAACGTTTATGTCCGTTTCTTTGGTCTTGCGGCTTATCTGAGCTGTTCTCATAATGTCCATCCTTTCAATATGTCTTTCAGCGCGCAGAAAAGCTTGTCCATCTGCCCGCGCGTGCCTACAGTTATTCTGAGATAGTCTGAAATGCGCTGTTTATCCCAGTAGCGCACATATATTTTTCTCTCTTTAAGAGATTCAAATATATCCCGTGCCTTTGCCGTTTTGTGCTTTGCAAACAAAAAGTTGCTCTTTGAATCGGTAAGTTCAAAGCCCAAATCTTTCAGCTTTTCCTTGCTGTATTCTCTTATGTTTATGATCTCGCCGCAGCACTTATTAAAATATTCTTCGTCCTGAACGGCTGCCCTGCCGCAAAGCAGCGTAAGAGTATTCATAGTATACGAATTGACGGAAAACTTCACATCATTCATATATTTTATAAGTCTCTCGCTGCCTATCGCAAAACCTATCCTCATGCCTGCCATTGAGCGCGATTTTGAAAACGTCTGCACCACAAGCAGGTTATCATATTTTTCTGTAAGCCGCAGACAGCTTTCGCCGCCGAAGTCTATATACGCTTCATCAATAATTACCACCGAAGACGGGTTTGCCTTTACCACATCTTCTATCATATCAACGCTTTCGCAAACGCCTGTAGGAGCGTTGGGGTTCGGGAAAACTATACCGCCGTTGGGCTGCTTGTAATCATCGGGGTCTATAGTGAAATCGCCGCGCAGGGGGCAGGTTTTGTACGGAATTTTGTACACGTCCGCCCACACGTCGTAAAAAGAATATGTAACATCGGGGAAAAGTATCGGCTTATCGGAGTTAAAAAACGTCATAAACGCCATTGAAAGCACATCGTCAGAGCCCACGCCCACAAACACCTGCGAATGCTTTACGCCGTATCTCTCAGCGATAGCAGTTATCAAAGCCGAGCAGTCAGGCTGTGGATACAGGCGCAGTCTGTCAGTATCAAAATCATCGAGAATTTTTCTTACACCCGGCGAGGGCGGAAATGGGTTTTCGTTAGTATTCAGCTTTATAACTCCGCTCTCCTGCGGCTGTTCGCCCGGCGTATAAGGCACTGCCCTGCGCACGTTTTGTTCCCAGTTTGACATATGTTTCACTCTTTCTAAGAATCAAATCTTACTTTAATAGAATTTGCATGCGCTGTAAGACCTTCTTTTTCGGCAACGCAGACTATATCGTCTTTTGCCTCGCGCAAAGCCTGCTCGGTGTAGTATATAAAGCTGGAGCGCTTTTCAAAGCTGTTTACACCAAGCGGCGAGAAAAACCTTGCCGTGCCGCTGGTAGGCAGAACGTGGTTGGGCCCAGCATAATAGTCACCGAGCGGTTCGGGGGCATAGTTTCCCAAAAACATAGAACCTGCGTTGTTTATCCTGCCAACATACTCCAGTGGGTCTTTGAAAAGTATCTCAATATGCTCTGGAGCTATGCGGTTTGCCATTTCAATCGCCTGCTCCTTGTCGGTGCATACTATAACTGCGCCGTAATCGTCAAGCGATTTTTTTATAATATCTTTCCTTGATAACTTCTCCATCTGCTTTTCTAGCTGTGCGAAAATCTTTTCAACGCTGTCTTTGTCGGTAGTTACCAAAACGGAAGAAGCCAGAACATCGTGCTCTGCCTGCGACATAAGGTCAGCCGCTATGTATGCAGGGTCGGTAGTGCCGTCAGAGAGCACAAGTATCTCGCTCGGGCCTGCTATCATATCAATATCCACCGTGCCGTAAAGCATCTTTTTCGCGGTCGCGACGTATATATTTCCCGGGCCTACTATCTTGTCAACTTTTGGTATTTCTTCAGTACCAAACGCCAAAGCCGCTATTGCCTGCGCGCCGCCCGAGAGAAATATCCTGTCAACGCCGCAAAGAGCCGCCGCGACCAGAATATCTTTGTTCGGCGTGCCGTCTTTGAGTGGCGGTGTCACCATTATTATCTCTTTAACGCCTGCTATTTTTGCAGGTACGGCGTTCATAAGCACCGATGACGGGTAAGCCGCCGTGCCGCCGGGAACATAAAGCCCCACTCTTTCAAGACCTCTGACCCTCTGACCGAGGATAACGCCGTTGTCTTTTGTATCAACAAACGACTGCGACTTCTGCCTCTCGTGAAAACTCCTTATATTCTCTATACAGTTTAAAAGCGCATCTGTAAACACGCTGTCAGCCTCAGTAAGGGCATCATTTATAACATCTCGCGGCACTTCATAATACTGCGGAAGTTTGCCGTCAAACTTTTCTGTATAGGCTTTAACAGCGCTGTCGCCGCCTTTTCTTACCGTGTCGATTATCTCGCTTACCGTTTCTGTTACCTTTTTATCGGTCTCAACGTGACGTTTATCAAGCTCTGCGAAAAACTCGTACTCGTCTTTGCCGTTTGCATATATGACTTTCATTTTACTACCCCTTTATATATTTGCTTTTATAAGTTTTACAAGGTCTTCAATCTCCTGCTGGCGAAGTTTTAAGCTTACGGTATTTACTATAAACCTTGCCGATATAGGCGCTATCTCGCGAACAACTTCAAGACCGTTTTCTTTAAGCGTTGTGCCCGTTTCAACAATATCAACTATGCCGTCAGCAAGTTCGAGAAGCGGTGCAAGTTCCACCGAACCTTCTATCTTTACTATCTCAACGTCCATGCCTATACTCTCAAAATAATTTCTTGCAACGTTGGGATATTTTGAAGCAATGGTTTTTATATCATATCCGCCGAAGAAGTCAGCGCCTTTTTTAGTAGCCAGCGCAAAGCGGCATTTGCCGAAGCCCAGATCTACCAGTTCAAAATACTTGCCCTGCATTTCCATAATGGTGTCTTTGCCTACAACGCCTGCATCGCACACGCCATGCTCAACATATGTAATAACGTCGTTCGCTTTGGCAAGCACCACTTCAATATTCGCGCCGCCTATGGGAAGTATAAGCTTTCTGCCCTTTTCATGCACGCTGGAGCAGTCATAGCCTATTCTTTCAAAAACGGCAACGGTATCTTTTTCAAGTCTGCCCTTTGTAAGAGCGATCCTCAGCGGTCTATTCACGATACTCACCGTCCTTGTATTCAAGCTTCTTTACCTTATCGGATACAACATATATTTCCTTAATACCCCTTGCCTTTGCCGCCGCCGCAGTTTCTTCAAAGCTGTCAAACACAGCATTTTCAGCGGCTATGCCTTTCTCGGCAAGCTCCATAGTGTAAGAAATTGCCTCAATGCAATAGCCGTGCTCGCCGTATACAACAGCTTCGGGCGCGGTCTGCACAGGAGAAAGCCCAAGTTTTCTTACAAGCGCAGCAACAAGGTTTACATTTACCGCAAAGCCTGTTGCAGGGGCGTTCATGCCAAACTCCGAGAGCAGCCTGTTGTATCTGCCGCCCTGCAATACTGCCTCGCCAACGCCGCTGAGATACCCTTTGAACACTATTCCGGTGTAATAATCTGTACGATTCACAATGCCAAGGTCTACCGAAAGCCGATCACCCAAATCGAGCTTTTGCAGACTTGTATAGAAAGCTTTAAGGTTATCAAGTATTTCGCGCGTTTTGTCGTTTGAAGCAAGCTTTGCAGCCTTATCAAACACCTCTACTCCGCCGAACAGCGCAGGCAGCTTTTTAAGAGCCTCGGTAACGGGCGTATCGCCGATGCTGTCAAGCAAGTCATTGAGCGCAGGGTAATTTTTCGCCTCTATAAGATAGCGAATATCTTCCGCAACGCTGTCAGACACACCGAGCATTGAAACGAGCTCTTTAAAATACCCAACGTCGCCTATTTCAAGACGAAAATCGGTGCCTTCATATTCTTTCAAAGCCTTTACGGCTATGCTCATAACTTCAAAATCCGCTCTTTTGTATTCCGAGCCGATAAGCTCAATGCCCGACTGTACTATTTCATCACTCCTGCCTTTGAGCAGTTTGTTGTTTTCATACACCGTCTGAACGTAAAACAGCCGCAGCGGCATCGGCACATCGCGCAGTCTTGTTGCGGCAAGGCGCGCTATAGGTATTGTGCAGTCGGGGCGAAGGGTTATAAGCCTGCCCTTTGCATCGGTGAGTTTATAAAGTGCCTCCTGCGAATACTTTCTTGAGCCGTCATTGAACACATCATAAAACTCTATTCCCGGCGTTATGACCTCGCTGTAGCCCATTCCGCCAAATATTTTTCTGTATCTGTTCTCAACGTCGCGCCGCGCAAGGCACTCGTCAAAAAGCACGTCTTTTGTACCCTCGGGGGTTATCAGTTCATATGTACGCATATATTTTCCTTTCAGATATTTTATCATGTTAAAGTATTACTATAGTATCATGATACTATGATAACATATGCAAGTGCGCACTGTCAATAGAAATATTGCACAAACATTTACAGTATTATCATCTGCATTTTATCAGAAAAACGATATCTGGCTGTCTGCCGGTATATCTCCGAAAGCACCGCAGCTTGTAAGGGCATCTATAGCGCTCTTTGTAACTTTTGATCTTAGCTGAAAATCTTCTATAGAAACAAAATCTTTAATGCTGCACGCTGCTTCATACACATAATCGGCGGCATTTCTGCCAACACCCGAAAGCGCGCAGAAAGGCACGCGCAGTTTTCCGTCCTCTATCTTATATATAAATGAATGTGACTTGTGTATATCTATCGGCAGGAATTCAAAACCGCGGCTGAGCATTTCGTTCACCAGCATAAGGGTATCGAGCGTGTCGGCTTCGGTAGCGGACATATCGCTCAGCCCCCTCATATCTGATATTTTGTTTTTTACCGCAAGTTTGCCTTTGCTGACTGTGTCATAGTCGAATGCCTCGCCCTTTACGGTGAACATCGTGGCATAAAACGCCAGCGGCTCATGCACCTTGAACCAGCAAAGCCTTATAGACGCTATCATATACGCGGCTGCGTGCGCTTTAGGGAACATATACTCTATTTTAAGGCAGGAATCTATATACCACTCGGGGACATTATGGTCGCGCATATTCTGCTTCATTTCTTCCGTCAGCTTTTTAACAGCCTGTCCTTTACGGGTTATCTCCATTATGCTGAATGCCAGCTTAGGCTCTAAGCCGTGATACAAAAGATACGTCATAATGCTGTCACGCGTGCCTATTACCGAGGAAATATCGCAGGTGCCGTTTGCTATAAGATCCTGCGCGTTGCCTGTCCACACGTTCGTTCCGTGAGAAAGTCCCGATATCTGCAAAAGGTCGGAAAAGTTTTTAGGTCTGGCTTCCAGAAGCATTTTTATAACGAATCTTGTACCCATTTCGGGTATGCCCAAAGTGCCGTTGGGGCTGAAAATATCTTCCTCGGTAACGCCTAGCGAATCTGTAGATGTAAACAGCTGGTACACCTGCGGATCGGACATAGGCACCGAGTTTATATCTTTACCCGTAAACTTTTCAAGATACTTATACATTGTCGGCACATCGTGACCAAGCTCATCAAGTTTAAGAATGGTATCATGAAGCGAGCGGAAGTCAAAGTGCGTAGTCACCATGTCTGACTCCGTTTTGTCGGCAGGGTGCTGAACGGGCGTAAAATCAAAAACGTCGTATCCCGAAGGTATAACTACCATTCCGCCGGGGTGCTGGCTGGTAGTTCTCTTAATACCGGTACAGCCCAGAACAAGCCTTTGCATCTCGGCATCAGAAATGACATTTCCTTCAGCGCCGGGATTTTTGCTTTCGTAATACTTCTTTATATATCCGAAAGCGGTCTTTTCATTTACCTTGCTTATAGTACCTGCTTTGAATACATGGTCTTCGCCGAAAAGTTCTTCGGTATATCTATGCGCTTTTGCCTGATAGTCGCCCGAAAAGTTAAGGTCTATATCTGGCGCTTTGTCGCCGTCGAATCCAAGAAACGTTTCAAACGGAATGTCATGCCCGTCACGCAGCAGCGGCTCGCCGCAGGTGGGACAGTTTTTATCGGGCAGGTCAAAGCCCGAACCTACCGAGCCGTCGGTGATAAATTCGCTGTAGTGGCACTTTTTACAGTAATAATGCGGCATCAGAGGATTTACTTCCGATATTCCCGACATAGAAGCCACGAACGAAGAACCGACCGAACCTCTTGAACCCACCTGATAGCCGTTCTCGTTTGAGTTTGCAACTATCTTCTGAGATATCATATACAGCACTGCAAAACCGTGTTTTATTATAGAGTCAAGTTCTCTTTTCAGCCGCTTGAACACTATCTCGGGTATATGCCCCTCAAAGCAGGCTGAAATATCTGCGCCCTCGTCCTCGGGTATTTCTATGGTGTTTGGGTCAACGTCGCCGTATATCGAGCAGCAGCGTTTCCAGCATATCACCTGCAATTCGCGCACAGAGCCCTCTATATAAGGTGTAAATGTGCCGTTTGGGAAAGGTCTGAGGTCGGGGTCGCACATATCGGCTATCATATTCGTATTTTTTACAACGACCTCAAACGCCTTTTCCTCGCCGAGATACGAAAACTCTTCAAGCATTTCTTCGGTAGTTTTAAAATACAGCGGAGGCTGGTTTTCACAATCCTCAGGGTACTTTACGCTTTGTATGATAGTACGGAATATCGAATCCTTTTTGTCAATAAAATGCACATCGCCCGTTGCGCATACGGGTATGCCCAGTTCCTCACCGAGTTTAACGATAGTTCTGTTGAAGTCACGCAGCTGCTCTTCGCTTTCGGCAGTACCGTTTCTGAGCATAAAAGCGTTATTGCCTATCGGCTGTATTTCAAGATAATCATAGAACGATGCTATTTCGCAAAGTTCGTTCCACGGCTTGCCTTCAACGACCGCTCTGAAAAGCTCTCCTGCCTCGCACGCGCTGCCTATTATCAGCCCTTCGCGATTTGCTGTAAGTTCCGATTTAGGTATGCGCGGCACTTTCTTGAAATATTTAAGATTAGAATACGATACAAGCTTGTAAAGATTTTTAAGACCCACGTTATCTTTTACAAGAATTATCTGGTGGTAAGTAGCTTTCGGCGGTATGTTTGCAACGTCAACAACGCCGCAAAGACTGTTCAGCTTATCAAATGTTACTGCGTTTTCGCCATAGTCTTTAAGCAGACGAGAGGACAGACTAGCAAATATCTCACCGCATATCCGCGCATCATCATTAGCGCGGTGGTGCTCAAAATCACCAAGTTTAAGATGCTGTGCTACCTTATCAAGCTTGTGTTTTTTAAGCTCCGGCAGCATCATTCTTGACATTGCAAGGGTATCTATATAAGAATACTCAAAACTTTCGCCGCTGCGTGCAAGATACGAATTTATAAACGAAGTATCAAAAGAAGCATTGTGAGCTATCAGCACGGGCGACTTGCCGCAAAAATCAAAAAAGCTGTCAAGAGCCTGTTTTTCATTCGGCGCGCCCTTTACCATTTCGTTTGTAATGCCTGTAAGATGAGTTATATTGTCGGGTATCCTTATACCTTGGTCTATAAAAGTATCAAAAGTGTCAACCACTTCAAGACCGCGCATTTTTACCGCGCCTATTTCTATAATTCTGCCGGTTGCGGCGGAAAGCCCTGTTGTTTCAATATCAAATGCTATAAATTCGTCAGTCAGTTTGCGGTTATCATTTCCCACGGAAACTTTAACGTCATCATTTACCTGATAAGCCTCGCAGCCCAGCAGCACCTTGAATTTTCCGCCGCTTTTGCGTATTGCATCACAGGCATTCATAGCGGCAGGATAACCCTGGCACACGCCGTGGTCTGTAATTGCAATAGCCCTGTGTCCCCAGTTAAACGCCCTTTTTACAAGTTCGTCAGCAGGTGTTACGGCATCCATAACAGACATATTGCTGTGGCAGTGCAGCTCCACTCTCTTTTGCTCGGCATTATCTGTTTTCATGCGGCGCTTGATTATCATAATATCTGTAGGGGTAAAATATTCCTTGTGGTCAAAGTCGTCATAATCGAGCTTTCCGCGCACTGCTATAGTTTTGTTTGCTATCTTCTCCAAAACATCTTCAAGCACAGTTTTTGTGATCTTGGTCTTGCTGTACTTATTTACCTTATCCCCTGCCATTATCTTTATTGTATGAGAGCCTGTATAATCTGTAAACATGATGTTTGCTATCAGCATTTTCTTTTTTGTTTCGCGCGTTGAGATATTGAAAACATCACCCCAAAGGGTATATACATCATCAGAAAGCACTGCATCAGACATAGGCGTAAACTTTGAATCGCCTGCTATAGCGCTGCCCAGAACAACAACAGCATTTTCACCTGAAAAATTCTCGTCTGCAAAATTTACAGATACCGAAGCAAAACCGTTTTCTTTCTTTTCTTCTTTTGGCTGGGGCGCAGGCATGGGAATGCTTTCCAGCATTTCGCGGCGGTAATTATCAAGAAATTCTTTGTCGCTGTTCAGCTCACCTGCAAAATCAACGTCAATATCAATCGAAAAAAGTTCATTCAAAAGCTTAGGCAGCGCGGTATGTATGCCTGCTTTTTCAAGAATTTTGTAGCCGCCGTTTTTAAGCGTAATGCAAAGTTTGCCGTCCGTCATCTTAGCATCAGCATCATCAAAAAAGCCGTTAACGGCAGAAAAACTGCGTTTCAAAAATTCGGTAATATCTTTAAAATACGAAACATCAAAAAGCTCGGGGGCATACTCGGGGTACACAAGACAGCTTCTTACGCACAGCTGCTTTGCCAGCTTTTTTTGAAATTTCTCTATATCCTCATAAGGCACAAGGGCATCAAAAGCGGCAGTTACGGCAAGGTATGAATAGTCCTTGTCTGTCATAAGTTTTAAGACCTTGCCGTTTTCCATATCCTTTGGTATTAAATTTGCATATTCTTCAAAAAATTCTTTTAGCGTTGACATTTATCTCACTTCTCTTTATAGTCTTTACAGCCTGTCTATCTCACTCAGCAGCACTTGCAAAGCTTTATCCTCGCTTACTGTGCATATCTTTTCGCCTTTGCTGAATATAACCGCGCAGCCGTCGCCGCCTGCAATGCCTATATCAGCTTCGCCTGCCTCGCCTATGCCGTTGACAACGCAGCCCATGACCGCAACTGTAATGTTCTTTTTGCAGCCGCGCAGAGCATCTTCCACCTTGTTTGCAAGACCTATAAGGTCAATGCGCGTTCTGCCGCAGGTAGGGCAGGCAACTATTTTAACGCCCTCTCCCCTGCCCACGGCGGAAAGAATATCTTTAGCGGCGTATATTTCTTTTACAGGGTCGTCGGTCAGCGAAACGCGAATGGTCTCGCCGATGCCGTCGGCAAGCAAAGAACCTATTCCCACCGCCGATTTTATAACTCCCATTCTCTCGGTTCCCGCCTCGGTAACACCCAGATGCAGTGGGTAGGAGCAAGCCTGCGCCATTTTTCTGTAAGCAGTTATCATATTAGGAACATCTGATGTTTTTATCGAAATGACTATGTTTTCAAAATCGCAGTCTTCAAGTATCTTTACGTGCCTCATTGCGCTTTCAACAAGTGCATCGGGTGTCGGGTGACCGTATTTTGCTAAAATATCCTTTTCAAGAGAGCCGCCGTTAACGCCTATTCTTATAGGAATATTCTTCTCGGTACATTTTTTTACCACCTGCATTACCCTCTCGCGCGTACCTATATTGCCGGGGTTTATGCGTATCTTGTCAATGCCTGCATCGGCGCTGGCAAGGGCAAGTCGGTAGTCAAAATGTATGTCAGCCACCAGCGGTATGTTTATCTTCTCTTTTATCGCAGGAATGAGCTTTACAGCCTCCATATCAGGCACGGCTATGCGCACTATCTCGCAGCCTGCTTCTTCAAGTCTTACAGCCTGCTCTACGCTGCCTTTTATATCGTCGCTGCGCGTATTGAGCATTGATTGTATGTATATCTTGCTGCCGTCAAGCAAAAGATTTCCTACTTTTACTTTCTTTACCTTTCTCAAATCATTCACCTCTACAAAACAAATACATAATAATGATAACACATTTTTTAAATAAAATCAACAGCTTAATGCCCCATATTCCGTACAATAAAATTTTTTAATAAAGTAAACAAAAAATTTGCGCTGCCGTCTTTACATATTGGAAAAAATATGCTACAATATAAGATGTATAAATATATAACGGTCTGTACCGTTAAGGAGAGGTCAAATATGGAGCCAAAATACAAAAGGGTACTCCTGAAACTGAGCGGAGAGGCTCTGGCAGGGGAAAATAAAACAGGTCTTGACTATGATGTGATGACGACATATGCGCAGGCAATAAAAAAGTGCGTTGATGCAGGCGTTGAAGTTGCGATAGTCGTAGGCGGCGGAAATTTCTGGCGCGGCAGGTCAAGCGGCGCTATGGACAGGACAAGAGCCGACCACATTGGTATGCTTGCAACGGCTATGAACGCGCTCGCAGTTGCAGATGTTCTTGAAAATGTGGGAGTTGAGGCGAGAGTTCAGACCGCGATAACCATGCGGCAGGTGGCAGAGCCGTACATCAGGGGCAAGGCGCTTAGGCATTTTGAAAAAGGCAGAGTTGTTATATTCGGCTGCGGCACGGGCAACCCGTTTTTCTCTACCGACACGGCGGCATCATTAAGGGCGGCTGAAATAGAGGCAGATATAATCTTAAAAGCCACAATGGTAGACGGCGTTTACGACAAAGACCCACACAAATTCAGCGATGCCAAAAAGTACGATTCGCTTACATTTACCGAAGTTCTTGCAAAAGGCTTGCAGGTAATGGATTCGACTGCGGCTGCCATGTGCAAAGATAATAATATACCCATTCTTGTATTTGATCTGGCAAGACCCGACAACATTTTTGATGCCTGCATGGGCAAACCTGTGGGCACTATAGTTTACAATGGAAATTAAAGTTCATAATTTTATAAAAGGAGAAAATCATCATGAAAGAAGCTATCAACAAGGCTAAAGAAAAAATGCAGAAAACCATAAGCGTGCTGGAGAGAGATTTTGCCGCTATAAGAGCAGGCAGAGCAAACCCCAACGTGCTTGACAAAGTGACCGTTGACTACTACGGCACGCCCACGCCCATAGGTCAGATGGCGACTGTATCGGTAGCGGAGGCAAGAGTGCTGACTATTCAGCCGTGGGACAAATCGCAGCTGAAGCCTATAGAAAAGGCTATACAGGCATCTGACATAGGCATTAACCCTGCAAACGACGGCACTGTTCTTCGTCTTACTTTCCCTCAGCTTACCGAGGAAAGACGTAAAGAAATAGTTAAGGACATAAAGAAAATGGGCGAGGACTCGAAAGTTGCCGTTCGTTCTATAAGAAGAGATGTTATAGACAAGCTGAAAGCTATGAAGAAAAATTCCGAGATAACCGAGGACGATGAAAAAGACGGCGAAGATCAGGTTCAAAAGCTGCACGACAAGTTCATAAAGAACATTGACGAGATAGTTGCGGCTAAGGAAAAAGAGATACTTTCCATATAAAATTTACGGAGTGATATTATGGCTAAGTCAGAGCCTATACCGGAGCTCTCGCAGGTGCCTGTTCATGTAGGAGTAATAATGGACGGCAACGGCAGGTGGGCTAAAAAACGCGGTCTGCCGCGAAAGCTGGGGCACAGAGAGGGCGTAAAGGTATTTCGCAGCATTACACGCCGCGCAAAGGCGCTTGGAATAAAGTACATCACCTTCTATGCGTTTTCAACGGAAAACTGGAAACGCCCCAAAGATGAAGTTGACGCTATTATGGATCTGTTTGAAAAGAACCTTGACGAGGTAAAAGACTTTATCGACGAGGAGATAAGGGTGCGTTTTATAGGCGATCGAAGCGCGCTTTCGCCAACGCTGCAAGAAAAAATGCTCAATACCGAAAAAAGCTCGGAGCATTTCACGGGCACTACCATGATACTCGCGATAAATTACGGCGGTCAGGACGAGATATGCCGCGCAGTTAAAAAGATAGCCGAAAGCGGTGTATCCCCCGATGAAATAACGCCGCAGCTTATTGAGCAAAACCTCGATGCGCCCGATATTCCGCCGCTTGATTATGTTATCAGACCCAGCGGTGAAATGCGGCTTTCAAACTTTATGATATGGCAGGCTGCGTATGCGGAGTATTACTTTACAAACATTCTTTGGCCTGATTTTACAGATGCCGATTTTGACGAGGCTATAATTGAATTTTCAAACAGAGCAAGGAGATTTGGCGGCGTTAAATGACCGCTTATTAAAAGGACGTGAGATAATGAAGACGAGAATTATTTCTGCGGCTGTGGCAATTGTGCTGGCAATAATAGTGCTGGCGCTGCACAAAACGTTTGTATTCCCGATAGCGGTAGGTATTATTGCCGCCGTGGGCGTTTTTGAGCTTTTAAGAGCCGCAAATTGCAGGCAGTTCCCTGCCCCGACAGCAATTTCTGTTGGTTACGCATTTTTGTACTTTTTCTGCGACTTTGCAAAAGACCCAGCCATTATGCACTATGCGCTTAAAGGCATATTTGCGCTGGCTATTGTAATATGCTTCTTTATGGCGCATGAGAAGATGAATTTTTACCATGTGGCATTCATGACGGCAAGCTGTATGCTCGTTCCTGCGGCGCTGGGTTCGCTGGTGCGCATAAACGAAATGAAGTATGGCATATTCCTTGTGGTGCTTACGCTTGCGTGTGCTTGGTTTGCCGACAGCGGAGCATATTTTGCAGGCTCGTTTCTGGGGCAGCACAAACTTTGCCCGACTATCAGCCCGAAAAAGACAGTCGAGGGCGTTGTGGGCGGCGCGGCTGCAAATGCCGTTATCGCGCTGATATTCTGCCTGGTATATGACAAGCTGATGAAAGACGGCGCGGTGGGTTTCAACTACATAATGATATTCCTTGCAGGCGTGATAACATCGGTGGTAGGGCTTGCAGGAGATCTTACCGCATCGCTGATAAAGCGCCAGTGCGGCATAAAAGATTACGGCAACCTGATGCCGGGTCACGGCGGAGTAATGGACAGATTTGACAGCGTGCTGTTTGTCGCGCCGTTTATGTACTTTCTTATCAGAACGGGTTGGCTTTTCTGAAAATACTTTCGCAAAAGTTTGATTTATTGTCAAGAAATGGAAAGTTTTCGGTCAAGCCTTTTTCAAAAGGCTTGTGGGGGTATGGGGGCAAAGCCCCCGAAACACAACGTGCGCTCCGCTGCTAGATGTTAGAAGTGAGAAGTTAGAGGTTAGAAACGGTTTTGCTACATTTGAGCAAAGCCGTTCTCTATTAGAAGCAAGAGATTTAGAAGCAAGAGGCAAGAAAATGCGGCTTCAACTTGTTTTATTTGCGCTTACGCGCGCGCAGGAGCGCACACGTTGCCAGACTGTGAACAGTCTGGCAAGTGCCGAAAAAATCCCTCGCCGCCATAAACGGTCGGCGGCGCACACCTTGCGGTGTGACGGGCTTTTTTCCTTGTTGCCAACACTTTGCGCGTATCTAAAATTTAACTTTTCAGTGAGTGCGTATAACCACAACAGCGTGGACTATCACGCCATTTTACAAAGACAGTAAATTCACTGTAGTGAAATTTGTGTGCAGTACGTTATAAATCACGTCCCCGCACTACTGACCTCCGTTTCCTTACAAACAAAACCTATGCGTATTTCGCTATTTAGCCTCTACCACAAAGGCACGAAGTTCCGAGCGAAGAGGTCGCGACATTCCACCAAGGCTCAGCGCGTGGTCGTAGGTGTCGGGTACAGCGGTCGCAAGCGACCGCCTGAGGAAGCTCGAGGGGGAAACCTTAGGGTAGGGGGTAAAACGCGCGCCCTGCCGGTCTTATTTACCCCCTATAATCCCTGTGGTTTCCCCCTCGATAAGGAGCGCACAAAAACATTAGCACACTAAAAATGAAAAGAAAACCAAATTAAAGTGAGGCGTTGAACCGCTCCGCAGGCTTGCGCGTAAGCGCGAATATTAGTAACATTATTATATAAAACCAAAGGCAGAACGGCAATCAAGCTATTCTGCCCTTTTTATTCAGTTTTCACTTCTCATAACATCTACCGGCGAACGGAGTTTAAACGTCACATACGGAATTATCATAGATACCGCAAATGCCATTATCAGCATGACTATTATGGTTATGACCTCTGTAGGCGTGTAGTAAAAGAAGTCGGAAAATTTCACCCGCGCCATAAGCTGCTGTTTTAATTCGCCGTCTATGCCCTGATACTGTGACTGATAAAAATTAAACATATCGTGATAGCCCTTATACGCCGTCGCCAGTTTTATAACTACCGATAGCACAGCGGAACATGACATCATTACCGCCATAGAAACCGCATTTACAGACAGGCATTGTTTCCATGTAAGCCCGTTTATGTAGTATATACCGAATGTTTTCATATCGCCCGAGGCAAACAGGGCTCCCACGCCCAAAAGTCCTATCAGCGCGATAAGGCAGGCGGCTGAGATGAAAATTATATCGTTTTGCAGGTCTTTCATCTCGCTTTTGTAGGTGTTGTTATAAGCATTTGTCATGCTGACAGCATAATAGCCCATGTCGGAGGCGCTGTCAAAAAATTCGGTTTTCTCCTGCTGCGTAAGATCGCTTTTCAGCGTAACTATATGAGAATCCAAAAAGTAATTATTCATTAAAAGTTCACTGTCCAGCAGCTTTCTGTTGTTTTCGTTATACACCGCAAAAAATGAATCAGAGTATTGATCGGTCAGAAAATCATTAAGATACAGCCGTTCGCCGTTTTCATATCCGTCACCTGAACCGAAACTCATAAACAAAAACTGATCGGGCTTTATAAGACCGACTATCTTTCCGTAACAGCCGGGTTTCATAACATCGCCTTCTTCGAATGTGTAAACATTATAGGCAAGCTGCAATGTATCTCCTATATGATAGCCCTTATCATCCGGAGCAACAAGTTCTATATACTCTCCGTCTCCTTTGCCAAGCCACTTGCCGCCGGTCATCTGATAGTTCAGCGCATCGGTGCAGTCCTCTGTCAGAAACATAACATTCCCTAAAAGAGTACCGCTTTCTATACACTCATCATACGAATAAAGGTTTGAATAAAACATTGAAATGTCAGTCTCTACGCAGGGGTTGTCGCCTATGTTCGGCAAAGACCTGTAGAATGCTTGTTTTTGTTCTATTGTCGAAACCCAAGAATTTCTGAGCTCTGCATAAAATTCTTCCTGCGTTATTTCTCCGCTGTCAAGCTGCCGATCAAGTTCTTCCTCGAAAGCATCACTTTCGCTGTTTATTTTGTTTATACCGTCATATTCATAGTCCGTTACTGTGCTGAGAAAATAAGAATTCTCAGAGTTCACACCTTCAAACAGCCTTATCGTTACAAAATACCCCGAAAGCCTGTTCACAATGTTACCTATCAGAAATATCGATAGCGCAAACTGCAATATTGCCAGCAGGGTTATAAACGGTCTTTTGCCTAGCTGATAAAATACATATTTTCGATACATTTCCCTGCCCCCCCTTTACATTCTTTTCAGCTTTATGGCATCTGTCTTTGCGTACTTCAGTATAGTGGGGTACACAAAGATAGTTTCAATAAGTATTGCAGCCAAAGCTGTAAAAAGGTAATGCTCAGGCGACAGCCCGTATGCAAAAGCCGTATCGTATCTTTTTATGATGTTGAAAAGTCCCAGACGAAATACAAGAAAAGCAACGATAATATGCGCCGCAATAACAGCAAGCATTTCAAGATAGATAATGTATGATATCTGACTGCTTGTCGCGCCGCAGAGTTTGTAAACAAGTATGTTTCGTATCCTTTTCTTTATGGTATACATAAACAGAAAAACTATGTTTACAAAAGCCGCAATAGCCATAACAATAAGCGTAATATTTTCGCCGTTTAATCCTTCGGCGGAATCTGCCAGCACGGCGCTGTCGGCTTCTGTAAGAACTCTTTCACTGCCGAAGATATCGACAAGGTCGTCGCGGTATTTTCTTAGTATCTCACCGCTTGTATCGCTATCAAGGCTGACGATATATCCTACCGGCTCTGCGCCCGTTTGCAAAGCTGTCTGCAAGGGTATGACTCCGTCTGCTAAAGGCAGCGATGAATCACTGTATGTGGCGGCTATATTCAGCGGCACAGAGTTCAAAGAAAGTTCACCGCTAAGGTCTACGGCATTGTCTTTCAACAAGACCGCATTGCCCGATATAAGTTCATCAGCAGTGACCTTTTTGGTAATATACCGCTGACTGTCTATGTATTTTTGCAGATCCTCATCTTTAAAAAATGCAGCCAGAGAAAAAGCTAACTTTTCGCCACCGCAGTTATAGGAAACATAATGATATTTTACTGCATCGTGATTTTTGCAGAAATCATCTAACTGCTTACTCAACGTGTCCATATCGTCGTCCTGCGGTAATATGCCGACAAACGAAAAGTTGCTTTCGGCAGAAATTTCACCTGCCGAGTTATACTGCACCTCTACAGTAACATACAAAAGCGTCATCACCGAAATGATAAGGCTTACGGAGATAAGAGCAAATATAAGCTTGTTGTCTGTTACAAGGCAGCGCAGGTTTTTAGCTATTTCTCTAAGCATTTTCAGCCGCCCCCTTTGCAAATATCGCAATAATATTTCTATATATAATTATACTATATTTATATAGGGCAGTCAATATATTTAAGAAAATGTTAAGAACTATTCTTCTTTAAGAATATCTTTCGGCTGGGTCTTGCCGATTATAGCAAATGGCATTATAAGCGATACGAGCATAACGAATACTGCGACTGCAAGGCATATCAAAAACTCTGCCTTGGTGAATCTGACTATTGTAGTTTGCAGTTTGCCGCTGAGAGAAAGCGCGGTCATTGCAATGTATGCAAGCATGGCAGAGAAAACCACATCTATAAAAACAGTGACAGAATTTATAAGCGCGCACTGCCGCCAACGACCGCCGCAGAGATATAATACTCCGTAGTTTTTAAGCTGTTTGTGGGTGCTTATCGCGGTAAGGCTTAAAACGCTTATCATAGTCAAAAGCAGCAGACCAAGCACCACGGGCACGAGTATTATCAGCTGCTTGCGCACCTCTGCCAGCGTGGCAGAGCGTATATCAGAAAACGGCACAATATTTTTTGTCATATCCACTATCTGCGAATATGTGTGCTCTTTCTGCTCATCGCTCAGCCCGTCTTTATATGACATAAGAATACCGCTGTATATCGTTTCTATAGAACCTATCTGCTGCAATTCGTCAAGGTCGTATACAAGCATCGGGGCTTCATACAGCTTTTGGTAGTAGTTATGAAACAGCTCGTCAATGCGGTGGGTGGCGTTAAAGTCGTCTTCCTGAAGCGCCCTTTCTGGGTGAATGCCGAAAAACTTTGCGCCCTCGCGAAAAACGCCGACTATCTCAACTTCCTTAACTACTGTGCCCTCTGCGGTAGAGAAGCCTTGGGTTATAATGTCGCCGACGCCAATGCCCAGATCGTTGGGAGAAATGACCGCGTGTATAACGCCGTCCTCCTTTTTTACCTGCGATAGCCACTTGCCCTGCTGCATCATCGGTTCGTATTTGTATATCATATCGTCTCTGTATGCATATGAATAATCGCCATTTGGGGTGAGCCTGTATTCGGAAGAATCCAAGACATTATAGCAGGCATACGCATCACTTAAATTATCAAAAACGGGTGACAAAGTTTTCACATCTTCAAACTCGAACGTTAAGAAAAAGCGACCGTATTCACTATTTTGGCGTGATGTAACGCCATAGCAGCCGTCGTCCTCCAGAATATCAGAAAAAACGTTGTAATATTTCAGTTTTTGATACACAGACGAAGATGCGAAAATGCACGCCGCGAAAGTAAGCGCAACAAGCGCTATGATAAAAATATTAAAGCCTATATCTTTAACAAAATTTTTTATGCCGTATTTTACTATCATAACGCTACCTCACTTTCAGCAGGTCAACAGGCTGTCTGCGTATGTAGCGCGCTATCATTACGGTCATTATCACATACGAGATAGCCATATAAAGCAGATAAGTATACACATATATCTTCGCTGAGAATGCGCCCTGCATATACGGGAATATATTACCCAGTGCAGGCAGCAAAAGCGTTATCCATGCTATCAGACATAGCACAAACAGCACGTTCAGAATCAGCATTATTTCAAGCGTATAAATGCGCCGCGCATTGCTTGCGCTGCACCCTGTTATTCTGAAAATAGCAAGCGTTCTTCTGCGCTTGGTGAGTATGTAATTCATGATAAGCGCAAGGTTCACAGCAGAGATGACGGCAATCAGCACCGACAGCCACATATTTGTGTTATAGTAATATATCTGCTCAGTGTCAACAAGCTCTACTTCGTCAAATTCAATATCAGCATCGGGAAAGTATTTTTTATATGCCGCCATGACATCTGCAAACTCATCGGGTGTCAGCGGTGCCGTAAGATCTATATGGGGAAAATCCGTAAGCACGATGCTTTCAGGCAGGTTTTTATACGGGATAAAAAAGCCTGTCCAGTTGCAAAAACCTATGCACTCATACTCCTCGCCTTCTATATTCACATACCATTTATCGCCTTTTTTATATGTTTTATACCCATATCTTAATTCTTCCGACATATTTTCTATGTTCTCGCCGATCGACTCATAAAGTTCATTGCAGCATTGTGTGGGAGCAACACACACCCTGTCGCCGTTTATAAACTCGCTTCTTGTGAACATTCTGCCGGTCGTCCAGCCCATAGTTCCATCATATGATTCGCTTATCATATCCATATTTTTCTTGATCTGCTCATCAAAGAAAATATTTCCGCTGTCATACGCAAGGAAGAACGTAAAATCGCTTGACTGCGCACCCGGAGATATCGCATCAAACCCTATCTTATCCATTTTGTCTTTGAGGATCTCACCGAATTCTTTGTACAGACCCTCGTAATTCACAGGGGCTGTATGATATTGCTCGGGCAGCGGTGTCAACGGGTAGATCTGATAGTATTTATCAGGATCGATATTTTCCGAAGTGCCCTGCTGTTCTATCCTCGATTCGTTGCGGAAATTCTGATAAACGCCGAACGAGAAGAACGTCAGCAAAATACAAACTATCTGACAGACCACTATCAGCATGAAAATTCCCGTATAGTTTTTAATAAACGCGGAAATGTTTTTGAATACATATTTTGCATACCGCATTGCATGTCACCTCACAAAAATTGCAATAATAACAATATTATACAACACTATTGTATTTTTGTCAACATTCGCCGAAAATCATTCTTCTTTAAGTACCTCTTTGGGCTGGTTTGAGCCTATTATCATCAGCGGCATTATCATAGAAAGCGCAAGGTAGAGAATTATCACAAAAGCGCATACAGCAAAGTGCCATACACCGAACGAAATGACTGTTTCTTTTAGCAGTGTGAGTTTACCTATTATCAGCACTGCCGCCGCAAGTATGCTTGCTATACCGCAGGTAATTGCAGAGTTTTTCAAACTGCGAAGCGCACACGTTCTCCACCTTGCGCCGCAGATGTAAAAGATAGCGTAATTTCTAAGCTGCCGTTTTGTGTATATCGCGCTGATAGATACCGTCGATATAACGGTGAGTATGAATATGCACATCGCTATCGGGAAAAGCGTATACATTTGTTCGTAGATATATTGCATACTGTTTTTGCGCACTTGTGAAAGCGGCGTATAAGCTATGCCTGCGCTGAACAGGTGTTCGGCAATCGCGTTATACTCGTCCCCTGCCATATCATCACAAAAGATAAACTGCGTGCCGTAAAGCGGCCCACTTGCCCCGAAAGCTTCATCAACATCGCTGCGGCGCGATAAGAAAAACGCTCTCTGCTCATATTCTTCGCTGAACACACCATATACGTCCTCAATACTGCTTTTTGATGGCGAAATGTTATAACCTGCAATTTTTGCCTTATCTTTAAGTACGCCGACCACCTTGTATTTAATGGGCGTGGGGTCTGTGGGCTCTCCGTTCTCGTCATAACTCATTGTATATTCAAATTCAAAAGTATCGCCAACATTGTATCTGCCGCCGCATGAAGCCATAACCACGGGTATTACACCCGAATTTTCATATGTTTCGCTGCTGTCGCCCAGCCACTTGCCGCTTTGCATAGGCGGAGTATACGCGTTTATAAATTCGTCCGAATAGGATATTCCCAAAAGCAGTTCATCGCCGTTAAAAGCATTCGTAAGTTCGTTTCTTATATATTCGGTATCGCTGCCTGTCAGGGCTTCAAAGTCCTCGGGGTAGGTAGCCATATCGTCAAGTATTGCCATGTAGCCGCGCCTTTCTATATACTTTTTAAATGGCGCATATTCTTCATTTCTTGCGCTTATAGCTGAAACTATTATCACCATTACCGAAAGAACAACAACAAGCTGCAAGACCTCAAAAACGTTCATTATGCCGTATTTTTTGGCGGTCGCGATTCTTTTTCTCAGCTGCGCAAGGCTGTGTTTTGCTACCTGCGCACATATCATAGCAAGCATTACCGCCGTCAGCGAAACAGCATAAATAACGAATATTTCGGCATAAAGTTTAAAGCTGTAAGCGCCCTGCAAATTTACAAAAACTTTTGAAAGCAGCGGTGTCAGCAGCTTGGAATACGCAAGCTCTGCAAGTGCAAAAAGCGGTAAGCTTACCACAAGACATTCGCACAGATATGATGCAGCCGCTTTGCCTTTTGTGCAGCCGCAAATTCGCATTATCGCCAGCTGTGACGAGCGTTTTTCAAGTATATATCTGTAGAGAATTGCCATGTTCACAGCGGCAAGCGCCGAAATAAGCACCGACAAAAGCATTATAGTTCTGTAAAACTCTATTTCGCTGACGTCTGTAAACTCTATAGGGTCAGCCGCAATTTTATTGTCAGTCGCCGCCGAGATGCATTTTGAAATATCATCATAACACTGCTTTGTGATATTATCTTTGAACCGCATCTGAATAAGCACCTGACTGCCCATTGAATAAAGCCGTGCGTTTTCGGGCGCGGCAAACGGCGTTATATACATATTTTTTTCATCAGGCAGACTGCCCTCGGGCGCAGGCATTACCTTATAATTTTCGCCGCCTATTTTTATGTATTCTTCGTCTTGCAAAGTGTTGTAGATGACATTTAACAAGCCATCCTGCGCATCGGGCAAAGCATTTGTAAAGTGCGCATTTATGTCAAACATATCTTTTGTAACGTACACGATTTTTTCGCCGCTTGTAAATTCTTCGGGAGAGCAAATGGCGGTAGGGCTGTAATTTTCAGACCAGCGTATCTCGCCGTCTACAGAAAGAGTGTTTGTAAAACATAATACTCCCTCTTTGTTGTTTTCGCTGTAAAAAACGCCGTCTACGCTGTCATCTGCGTTTATCACGGCAGGAGAAGTTGTCAGCCACATTATTGTCATATCTTTTATGGCGCGGCGCGTGCTGTCCGAAAGATCGGTCACAAATCCCATTATCTGCTGTGGGGTAACATCTGCACAATACACGCTGCTTTCAGAGTAAAGCTGACTTTCAGTCTGCGAAAATGTCAGTTCCGCATGGGTTTCGCCGCTGTCAATAAGCTTGTTGTAATTATAGTACACGCCGTAAGAAAAGCATATAACAAGGCAGGAAGCCACAATGTTCAGCACTAAAAGCGCTGTCAGCATACGCTGTTTTTTTATCTGTCCCGACAAATTTTTGAATACCATTCCAAACATAAACATACTTCCTCTCTTTAAAATTCACGCCCACAATGCAGACTTCGGGCATAAAAATAATCTTTCACTAATAAGTACACGCCAAAAACGCAAAATGTTACAACAAAAATTAAATTTCGGCACAATATACAAATTAAGCTGTACTGAATTGTGAAATATGCATATAGAGGTAAGATTTCAGAAACGGTTTTATTGTTTGCGCTCCTGCGCAGCGCGTAAGCGCAAAATAAAAAAAGACCCATGGTGGGTCGTGGAAATGTAGATTGACAAATTTAGTGAATAGTGAATAGTGAATAGTGAATAGTGGAAAGTTGTATAATAAAAGTGGACACACGGAACAGAGAATGATATAATAAGAGTAAGGAGTGTGTCTTAATGAAAAG
>CANRIA010000001.1 GCA_947630555.1 uncultured Clostridia bacterium | reverse complement strand
GGCAAGATACGCATTTTGAAAAGTTTGAACAAAGCTACAGAAAGCATTTTCTTGCCTCTTGTTTCTAGTTATCTTGCTTCTAGTCCCCGACCACGCCACCCCCCTCTCATGCCGCTGGCAGTATATTCTTCCGCCGCTAGAGGTTAGAAGTTAGAGGTTAGAAACGGTTTTGCGGCTTTAGCGCGTACTTGCCATTTCTGCGGTTCCGAGAGAAGCAAGAGGCAAGATACGCATTTTGAAAAGTTTGAACAAAGCTACAGAAAGCATTTTCTTGCCTCTTGTTTCTAGTTATCTTGCCTCTAGTCCCCGACCACGCCACCCCTCTCATGTCGCTGGCAGTATATTCTTCTAGCCACATGGGCAGGGGTGGGTGGAATTAGTGGGGGAGTGTGGGGTGAGAAGTGCGAGGTGCGGTCGGGGACTTACTGTGTGCCGCGAGAACGTGAGAATGTCCGAAAAATTTTTTAGAATGTTATACGTTTTCGTTTAACATTTGCCGTTTAGCCGCTGATAGTGAAAAACATTTTCAAAATTTATATTTACTATCAGGAGGCTAATATGTCACAGAAGAATTATCACACCGACAACAAATCGTTCATTATCTACAAAGAATGGGAAGAATGTGTGGACGAACTAAGCGACGAAGATGCAGGAAAGCTGTTCAAAGCGCTGTTTGATTTCGCTTCACGGGGCGAAGAGCTAAAATTAAAAGATTGTGCAAAATTTACTTTTATGTTTATGAAAAGTGCTCTCGAGCGTGACGGCAAAAAGTGGGAAAAGGTCTGCAAAGCGCGCAGTGATGCGGCAAAGGCGAAACGCGCAAAAGGAGAAGACTCTGCAAAAGCTGCAAAAGCTACAGATAAAGATAAAGAAAAAGAGAAAGAGAAAGATAAAGATAATGTTTATGTTTATGATAAAGAAAAAGAAAAAGAGCGCAGTGCGCACCCCAAAAACGGCGGAAAATCCTATGATCTCGACGAGTTTGAAAAGTTCATGCGCGATTACAAACCCAAACTCAGCAGTCAGAAGCAAGATGACTAGAAGCAAGATGCAAGATGCGCGTTTTGAAAAGTTTGAGCAAAGCTATAAAAAGCAATTTCTTGCCTCTTGCTTCTAACTCTAAACCGCAGAAATGATAACTTCGCACAATAGTCAGAAAATCATTTCTAACATCTAACTTCTCACCTCTAACCTCTAGTAGCGGAGCGCACGCTGTGTTTTCGGGGGCTTTGCCCCCATACCCCCACAAGCCTTTTGAAAAAGGCTTGACCGAAAACTTTTGGTTTCTTGACAGGGTTTAATACTTTTGCGTACTGTGGGGCGGTGGTGCGCTCCAGCGCGCTGCGAAAGCAGCAAAAATATTTCCTGTATCTGATTTCCATAAAAAGGCATAAAAATATTTCTAAATACTATAGAAAAAATGCTCGGAATATGTTATAATAGAAATGCAGTGGCTTTACTGCCGACATTTTTTTAACGGAGGAATTTTTATGCTGACAGATATTGAGATAGCTTCATCGGCTAAAATGCTGAAAATAAAGGACATCGCCGCCTCACTGGGCATAGCGGAGGACGATATAGAACCCTACGGACAGTACAAGGCGAAACTCTCAGAGAGTTTGTTTGAAAAGCTGAGCGGAAAGGAAGACGGCAAACTTATTCTCGTTACCGCCATTAACCCCACCCCGGCAGGCGAGGGCAAGACCACCATTTCGGTAGGTCTGGCGGAAAGCATGGCTAAAATAGGCAAAAATGCTGTGCTTGCCCTGCGTGAGCCCTCTCTCGGCCCTGTGTTTGGCATAAAGGGCGGTGCGGCAGGCGGCGGATACGCTCAGGTTGTGCCCATGGAGGACATAAACCTGCATTTTACGGGCGATATGCACGCTATAACGGCGGCAAACAACCTGCTGTGCGCGCTTATTGACAACCACATTCAGCAGGGCAACGAGCTTAAAATAGATCAGCGGCGGATACTTATAAAACGCTGCCTTGATATGAACGACAGGGCTCTGCGCAACATTGTTATAGGTCTTGGCGGCAAGGTGAACGGTGTACCGCGCGAGGACGGTTTTCAGATAACCGTTGCAAGCGAGGTAATGGCTATTCTCTGTCTTGCTTCCGATTTGGCAGACCTTAAAGCGCGCCTTGAAAGAATTTTAGTGGCTTACACTCTTGACGGCAAGCCCGTTTACGCTAAAGACCTTGGCGGCTGCGGCGCTATGACGGCGCTGCTCAAAGATGCGCTCAAACCGAACCTTGTGCAGACACTTGAGAACACCCCTGCCATTATGCACGGCGGGCCTTTTGCAAACATAGCGCACGGCTGCAACTCGGTAAGGGCTACAAAACTTGCCCTCAAACTGGGCGATTACTGCATTACAGAGGCAGGTTTCGGCTCTGACCTTGGCGCGGAGAAGTTCATGGACATAAAGTGCCGCTTTGCAGGCTTGAAGCCCTCTT
This sequence comes from uncultured Clostridia bacterium, assembly GCA_947630555.1. Taxonomy (GTDB): domain Bacteria; phylum Bacillota; class Clostridia; order Oscillospirales; family Ruminococcaceae; genus UBA7477. The sequence goes on along the minus strand of CANRIA010000001.1, from coordinate 214,945 downwards.
GCGTGGTGCTGGTGGCTACCATACGCGCGCTGAAATACAACGGCGGCGTACCGAAGACGGAGCTTAAAACCGAAAATGTTGAGGCTCTGCGCAAGGGCAGTATAAATCTGAAAACGCACATTGAGAATATGCACAAGTTCGGTGTGCCGGTAGTCGTTGCGATAAACAGGTTCGAGAGCGACACCGACGCGGAGATCAAGGTCATAGAAGAAGTGTGCTCTGAAATGGGCGTTGAATATTCTCTTGCGGAGATATTCGCAAAAGGCGGCGAGGGCGGCAAGGACTTGGCTCAGAAAGTGTGCGACACCATAGAGAAGAAAAAGAGTGACTTCCGCGTTTTGTATGACGAGAAACTGCCGATACAGGAAAAGCTTGATATAATCGCGAAAGAGATATACCGCGCGGACGGCGTAATATACACCGCGCAGGCGCAAAAGGCGCTGAAAGAGATAGAGGGGCTCGGTTTTGCCGATATTCCCGTATGCGTGGCAAAAACGCAGTATTCGCTGTCCGACGACCCTGCAAAACTTGGCAAGCCGCAGGGCTTCAAAATTACCGTGCGCGACCTTAAACTATCGTCGGGTGCAGGGTTCGTGGTGGCATACACGGGCGACATAATGACAATGCCCGGTCTGCCAAAACTGCCTGCCGCGAATCTTATAGACTGCGACAACAGCGGCAATATTACGGGTCTTTTCTAAATTTCAGAGGGTGGAGTATAATGAGCAGCAAAAAGCACAAAAACCGCAATCACGCCAACAATCGCAATAATCAGCACAAGCAGAATAATCAGCCAAAGAAAAATCAGCAGGCGGCGCAGGCCGTCAAAGAAGTTAAAGATACAAAGGCTGTAGAAGCGGCTGAAACTTTGGCAGAAACTTTTGATGATACTGTCGTAAAGCCTGCGGAGCAAAAAGAGATCCCTGCAAAGGCTGAAAACTCTGAAAAAGATACAAAACCTACAGAAGATGTAAGATCTGCTGAAGCCAAAAAGGCGGACAAACAGGGAACAGCCGCGGAAAGATCAGAAGAAGCTGCAAAAGATACAGAAGATACAAAAAATACAGAAAATACAGAAACAAAAACGGCTGACAAACAGCAAGAAGCGGCTGAAAGTGCAGAGACTACCGAAAATACAGAAAATACAGAAGAAACCAAAAAGCGCGGACTGAAAAAGAACAGCATCGCACTTATTTCGGTGTTCGGCGCGTGCCTGCTTCTGAACATAATAGCGCGGCTTTCAACGCCGTTTGCAGACTTTTATCTTGACCACATCTTTCCGATTTGGAACAACACTTTCGGCAGGGTGCTGTCTTGGCTGCCGTTCTCATTCGGCGAGATACTTATTATAATAGCTGTGGCAGGGCTGCCTATATCGCTGATAGTTTACATAGTGCTTATGTGCATAAAAAAGGGCAAGCGCAAAAGGGTATCGCACATATACTTCAAAGCGCTTGCGTGGTGCGCGGCATATGTGCTGGTGACAGAAACGCTCAACTGCTTTATAATGTATCAGTGCTCAACGTTTGCATATAAAAACGGCATATCGGAGGAAACATACACGACCTCGCAGCTGCTTGACGTATACGAAAAACTTATTGAGCAGACTAACGAGGCTTCAGCGCAGGTGCAGCGAGATGAAGACGGCAAATTTATTCTTACCGCCGACCTTGACGACACTGCCGCCGCGGCACTGGAAAACATCAGCGGCGATTACCCGATACTAAAAGGCTTTTACACAAAGCCAAAGCCCGTTATAAATTCGTATTTTATGAGCCAGCAGTACCTTATGGGCGTGTATTTCCCGTTCACGCTGGAGGCGAATTACAACAAGCTTATGTATGCCTCAAACAAGCCTGAAACTGTGGTGCACGAACTTGCCCACACGCAGGGTATTATTTTGGAAGACGAGGCGAATTTTGTGGCGTTTTTAGCGTGTTCGCAGTCTGATAACGCTGAGTACCGCTACAGCGGCTACCTCTCGGCGCTGAAATATGTGCGCACAAGGGCGTTTGATGCCGTTGCGGACAAAGACCCTGCACTGCGCGAGCGGCTTGACGAAATGGAAACGCACATAGACTACGGCATATGGGTGGATATGTTTGAAAATCAGGCGTACTGGCAGGGGGTTCAGGAGGACGATGATGCTATAATACCGTCCTCGACCGTTAATGAACTTGCAGATGCAGCTATGAACGGCAGTTTGAAATTCAACGGCGTGGCAGACGGCAAAGACAGCTACGGCAGAATGGTAGACCTTTTGCTGAACTACTATTATGATAAGGGTCTGGTGTGATGACGATAACGACTTACAGCCCCGAAGAAACTATAGCATTTGCGCAGAAAGTGGGGGGTCTTTTGCGCGGTGGCGACATTGTGGCATACCGCGGCGGACTGGGCGCAGGCAAGACCACGTTTACAAGAGGGCTTTCGCTGGGGCTGGGGCTTGGCGACGATGTGACCTCGCCGACATTTGCGCTGGTTAATGAGTATAGAGGGGAAAATATAAGCCTTATACATTTTGATATGTACCGAATAAACGGCGGCGCAGACCTTGAAACAACGGGCTTTTACGACTATATGGACGAAGACACCGTGATAGCCGTTGAGTGGAGCGAGAATATCGCGCAGGCGCTGCCCGAAAACTGTATTTTTATAGACATAAAACGCGTTGACGACAACACGCGCGCTATCACATTGCAGGGAGATGAACGCTTTGCTGTGCTTGGGAATTGAAACTTCGGGCAAGACCGCCTCGGCGGCAGTATGCGACGGGGAGCGAATTATAGGCGAGAGCATACTTTACACAAAGCTTACGCACTCGCAGGTGATACTGCCCATGGTGAAAAAGCTGCTGGAGGATTGCTGCCTTACGCTAAGTGATATTGACCGCATTGCGGTGGCGAACGGGCCGGGCTCGTATACGGGGCTGCGCATAGGCATAGCGGCTGTGAAGGGCATGTGTATGGGGCTGGAGTGCGAGTGCTGCGGCGTTTCAACGCTTATGGCGCTGAGCTTCAATGTGTGCGCGGCTAAGGGAACTGTGCTTGCGGCGCTCAAAGCGCGGACTGATGTTTACTATCTCGGCGGATATGAGGTGGACGGGGGCAGCGTGAAGTGTGTGTATAATGATCGTGTGTGCACTGCGCAGGAGCTTAAAGAGTACGCGCAGGGGATAGACGGAGATGTGATAATTGTGGGCGACTGCTGCGGCGAGGTGATGAAGCTTTTGAGCGATATGCCGAATGTACGCTGTGCGCCGCCTAAAGACCGCCTGCAAAGGGCATCTTCGCTGTGTTTTGCGGCAACGAACTGTGAGCCCACGCCGCCCGAGAGGCTGAACGCCGCCTACCTGCAAGATACCAAGGCGGAGAAAGACAAAATGCATAGGTAGGGTTTTTGCTGCTTTCGCAGCGCGCAGGAGCAGAATTAGTGAATAGTGAAAGAGTGAATAATGAATAGTGAATAGTTAAGGAGCGGCTTACGCCGCGTATTTTAAATTCTTGACAAGAAAGGGAAAGTTTTCGGTCAAGCCTTTTTCAAAAGGCTTGCAGGGGTACGGGGGCGGCGCCCCCGAAAACACAGCGTGCGCGCCGCTATTAGAGGTAAGAAGTTAGATGTTAGATGTTAGAAAAGCTTTTTACAACTCTTGCGGCAGATTTTCATACCTGCGGTTTAGAAAGAGGCAAGAAGCAAGAGATTGCTTTTTAAAGCTATGCGCAGACTTTTCAAAATACTCGTCTTGCCTCTTGCCTCTATCTGAACCGCAGGAGTGGCAAGTTTGAGCGAAGACAGAAAAACTTTTCTTACTTCTAACTTCTCACTTCTCACCTCTAACCTCTAATAGCGGAATATTCTGCCAGCTATATTGAGGTTACGGTTAGTTTCCTTATGAGGAATATATACGGCTGTTGCATATCTTTGCAGGGTACGCGACTGCGCGAACTTTTCATAATGTTATTGCGCACGCAAGCGAGCGCAGGAAAAAGAGATATTGCTTCTCAAAGGAGAGGCTCTCTCTTGCAGAGCCTCCCCTCTCCAGAAACAGTCCACCGGACTGTTTCTGAATTCACCCCTCTCAGAGCGTGCGATGCGTTTTCGGGGGCTCTGCCCCCGTACCCCCCGCGCCCCTTTTGAAAAAGGGTCGATCGAAAACTTTTAGTTTTTTGACAGGGTTTACAACCTTTGCGGTTAAACGCACTCGCTGAAAAGTTACAGTTTAATATACGCGCTAAGTGTTGGCAGCAAGGAAAAAAGCCCGTCACGCCGCAAGGTGTGCGCCGCCGACCGTTTATGGCGGCGAGGGATTTTTTCTGCACTTGACCGACTGCTCGCAGGCGGTCAACGTGTACGCTCCTGCGCCGCGCGTAAGCGCAAATAATACAAATAAAGGAGAACTAAAAAATGATTGCAATTGGAAATGATCATGCTGCGCCGCAGCTGAAAATGGCGGTGGCAAAATTTTTGGAGAGCGAGGGTATTGCCTACCTCGACTTCGGCGTTGCTGAGGGCGAAAAGTGCGACTACCCCGACAAGGCAAAAGAAGTCTGCGATGCCGTTGTGAGCGGCAGGTGCGAAAAGGCTATCCTGCTGTGCGGCACGGGCGTGGGTATGTCGATGGCGGCTAACAAGATAAAGGGCATTCGCGCGGCGTGCTGCAGCGACACCTTCTCTGCCAGATTCACTCGCCTGCACAACGATGCCAACGTTCTTTGCATAGGTCAGAGGGTCGTGGGCGACGGGCTGGCGACTGAGATTGTGAAAGTGTTCCTCGAAACGCCGTTTGAGGGCGGCAGGCACGCTGTGAGAGTTGACAAGATAATGAAACTTGAGGGCTGAATGTTTCGGCGAGGTGTGACACATGAAACTTTACGCAACGCGCCACGGGCAGACCGAATGGAACGCAAAAGACATAATTCTTGGCAGGACTGACATACCGCTATCAGATGAGGGCATACGGCAGGCGCAGGGGCTGGCAGAAGAAGCCGCCGAACTTTCGCTGGGGCGCATTATCTCCTCGCCGATGAAAAGGGCTATGCAGACTGCTGAAATAGTCGCAGAAAAAGCAGGTCTGCCGATTCAGACAGATGATAGGCTGATAGAGTGGGATTACGGCGCTTTTGAGGGCAAGAGCCGCTATCTTGAAGACTTTCCGAAAGCAAAGGCGGCGTGGGGCTGCAAAATGCCGGGCGGTGAGTCGGTCTTTCAGGTGGTTCAGCGCACTTACAACGTTATAGATGATGTAAAGCGTTTATACGGCGGTGAAAATGTTCTGCTGGTGTGCCATGGCGGCATTTGCAGGGTGATCGACAGCTATTTTTACGACATGACACTAGAGAAATTTATGGGATTTTTTATGGGCAACTGCGAAATAAGGCAGTACGACCTGTAAAGGTTACAGCTTAACAGTTTGACATTCAAGACGTGATGACAAAATTAGTTATTCACGTCTTTTTGCTTGTGTAAAGGTATTTGCTTTACAGATTTCAGAACGAATGTTCTCGTTCACAAAAAGTTTACAATTTAGCAGGCACGCCGCGGCGTAGTGATAAAAGTCCGAAAAATGGGACTTCTTGTGCATAGTATACAAAAATCGCAATATAAAAATTGTGTAAAACGTCACCGCTGCAAACGGCGCGCAGGCTTGATTTCTGCGAATTTATAATGTATAATGGACTCATAACGGTGAAAAGTGTTAAATAGTGGTGTTCATTCCCTAAATAATGCTTTCAAATCTGTAAAAGACCAAACGGGAGGTGAGTTGCTTGTCAAGCTTGACAGGATCGTTTACACAGTCAATGGACATAAAAGGCAGAATGAGCTTTCCTATAAAGCTGAGAGAGATATTAGGCGAGCAATTCGTAGTTACCAGAGGTCTGGACGGCTGTTTGTTTGCGTATGCTTCAGATGTTTTTGACTCGATGGCGGCAAGGATAAACGCGCTGCCGATGTCAAAGGGCAGAGATTTGCAGAGGTTCTTCCTCTCGTGGGCGAGCGAAGTGACCGCAGACAAGCAGGGCAGAATACTTATCCCACAAAATCTGCGTGAGTTTGCAAGGCTCGATAAAGAGATAATAGTAACGGGCGTTGGCGACAGAGCGGAAATTTGGGACAAGGCAACATGGGATGCGCTCAACAGCCGCATTGATGAGGACAACATCATGGCGCAGATGGAGGAGTTGAATTTCTAATTGGAATTTCATCATCTGCCGGTAATGCTTCGCGAATGTATTGATGGGCTGGATATCAAGCCCGACGGCATTTATGTTGACGGTACTGTGGGCGGAGCAGGACATTCGAGCGAGATAGCAAAACGACTTACGAGCGGTCGTTTGCTGGCTGTAGACCGTGACCCCACTGCGGTGGAAACGGCAAGGGAGCGGCTGAAAGGCTTTAACGCAACCGTTATAAAAGCTAATTACTCTGAGCTTGACAGGGTGTTGAGCGAGCAGGGTATTGACAGCGTGGACGGGATACTTTTAGATCTGGGAGTATCTTCGCATCAGCTGGATACGGCAGAAAGGGGATTTTCGTATCGCCTTGATGCGCCACTTGACATGAGAATGAGTCAGGAGGGTATTTCGGCTAAAGATATCGTGAACGGGTGGTCGGAAAAAGAACTCGCACGTATCATCTTTGAGTATGGCGAAGAAAAATATGCAAGAAATATCGCGTCGGCAATTGTTAAGTGCAGAGAACAAAAGAAGATCGATACTACCGGTGAACTGTCAGAGATAATAAAAAGCGCAGTGCCGGCAAAAGCAAAGAGAGAAAAAAATCCGTGCAAAAAAACGTTCCAGGCTATAAGAATAGCGGTGAACGAGGAACTTGAGCATTTGTCGCTTGCCCTTGATAAGGCGTTTGATGCGCTGAAACCTACGGGCAGGCTGTGTGTTATCACATTCCACTCGCTGGAAGACAGACTTGTAAAGCAGAGGTTTGCAGCCTATTGCAGAGGTTGTGAATGTCCGCCAGATTTTCCCGTATGCGTGTGCGGCAAAAAGCCGCGCGGAAAGCTTGTAAACCGCAAGCCTATAACGGCAGGCGAGGAGGAGCTTGAGGGAAACCACAGAAGTTCCAGCGCGAAGCTTAGAATAATAGAGAAACTGTAGCTTAGCGCAGATCTTACAAAAAAAGAAAGAACAACAAAAGAACGTACAAAAAAGAGAAAAACAAAACAAAAACGAACAAAAGAAATAAGAGAGCAAAACATTGCGCCCGAAGCAAAAGAGGTGAGGGATATTGGCAAGGATAGAAAGCAATTTGGCGTATGACCTGCCCGATTATGACGACGATTACTATGACTATGATGACGAGTATGAGTACGCGCCGCCGCAGGAACAGCCGCAGAGCAGCATTCAGCACAAGGCAAACGCCAACAAAAAAGCGCCGATATTTCCTCTGATCGAGATACTGGTGCCTGCAATAGTCGCTGTTGTGGTGCTGGCAGGTGTCATATCAAACCAAATAGATATGAGCAGGCTGACGGCTGAACAGTCAAAAATGAGCGCGCAGCTTTCACAGCTTCAAGATGAATGCACAAACCTGGAAGCACAGCTTGCGGCGAGAACGAGCGTTACGGCGGTGGAAGATTATGCCGAAAATACGCTGGGTCTTACAAAGCTTGACAAATCTCAGGTAGAATTTGTTGAAGTGCCTGTCGATTCCGTTTCGGAAGTGGTGAAGAAAGAGGAAAAAGGTTTTTTTGCCTCGATCAAAGACTGGTTTGAAGGCGTAAAGGAATATCTCGGCATAGAATGAATAAGATAATTACAGAAAGTTGAGTTTGATCTTATTTAAGTCAGACTTAGCTTTCTTATTCATATTAAACGTATATAAGCGATAAATGGGGTGAAAAAGAATGTCTGACAAGCCAACTTCCTCAATGAAAAAAAGGCTGAACGGCTTTGTGTGGGTAATTATTTTTATAGTTATATGCTATCTTGTATACACAATGGTGAAGATATCTATAATAAATGCCTCGCAGTGGCAGGAGCTTGCAAGCTCTCAGCAGCTTAAAAGCACCACCATAACTGCGCCGCGCGGTGCTATATATGATGCGAATATGGATATTCTGGCACAAAGCGCGACTGTATACACCATTTATGTAGACCCCGTTTTGATACGCCAGAATATTGAGGACAGCGAAGAAGCGGCAGAAGAATCTATAAAACAGCATGCAGAAGACCCGACTGTAGAAGTATTGCAGCCGCTTACGCTTGACGGCATAACTGCGCGGCTATCGCAGATGCTTGAAATAGAGCAGCAAGAGATACTTTCAAAATGCATGAAAGAAAACCGCTATCAGGAGATAAAGAAAAACGTTGAAAAGGACAAGGCAGACGAGATACGCGAATATGCTGAGGAAAACGGCATAAGCGGCATAGGCGCTACAGAATCTTCAAAGAGGTTTTACCCTGAAAACACGCTGGCGGCATCTGTTATAGGTCATCTGCATTACGACGGCTACGGCATTTACGGGCTGGAGGCTTATTATGACGATTATCTTTCGGGCGTTGACGGCAAAACGCTTATTGCTACCGACAACAGGGGCAACGAGATACCTTATGAATACAAGCAGTCTTATGATGCGCAGGCAGGGGATTCGCTGGTGCTGAACATAAAGATACCTATACAGTCGGCGCTTGAAAATGCCCTGCAAAAGTGCGTTGAAACACACGCGCCTAAAGAGAGGGCGACGGGCATTGTAATGGACCCGAACACCGGTGCGGTGCTTGCAATGGCTACCACATACGGCTATGACCTTAACAACCCTGCCGACATTCTTGACCCGGGTGTTGCCGCCGCAATTGCTGCCATGCCCGAGGGCGACGAAAAGACAGAGGCGCAGAGCAAGGCTTGGGCTACGCAGTGGAAAAACAAGGCGGTATCGGAGATATACTACCCGGGTTCGGTATTTAAGGTAATTACGGCATCTTCGGCTTTGGAAGAGCAGACGATAACGACAGAGCAGGGTTTTCAGTGCGGTCAGGTGGTGCAGATAGCCGACATACCATATCACTGCTGGGCAGAATATGACCACGGTATGCAAACTCTTCGTGATGCTATGATGAACTCATGCAACCCTGCATTTATAAGAATAGGTCAAACACTGGGAACAGAGCTTTTTGGCGATTATTTTGAGGCATACGGCTTTACAGAGCCCACGGGCATTGACCTGCCCGGCGAGGCTTCAAGCATATTTGTAAGCAAGAAGGACATGAGCATTGTTGACCTTGCATCAAGCTCTTTCGGTCAGGCTAACAAAATTACGCCTATTGAGATGATAACGGCGTATTCAGCGGTAATAAACGGCGGCTACCTTATCACTCCTCAGGTGGTCGACAAGATAATAGACTCAAACGGAAACGTTGTTAAAGACTTTGAGCCTGTTGTAAAAAGGCAGGTAATTTCAAACGAAGTTTCCGCGAAGATGAGAGAGATTCTTGAGTATGTTGTTGAAAACGCAAAGAGCGGCAACGCATACATACAAGGCTATAAAATAGGCGGAAAATCGGGTACTTCACAAAAGATAGACATTGACCCCACCGGCACGCATGATTATGTTGGTTCATACTGTGCGTTTGCGCCTGCCGATGACCCTCAGGTGATAGTGCTTATTGTGGTAGATGACCCACAGGGCGGCGAGTATTACGGAAGCCAGGTGGCTGCGCCGTATGCAAGAGAAGTGCTTGAAAACATTCTGCCGTATATGGGCATATACCCCGAATATACCGAAGAGGAACTGAGCAAGATAGCGGTTGTTGTTAAGAACACCGAGTATTCAGACGTGAATGATGCCAAGTCAACGCTGGAGGCGCTGGGTCTTAAAGTAAGCGTTGTTGGCACGGGGGATTCTGTGGTTACGCAGGTGCCGTCATCAGGCTCTATGAGAAAGGGCGGCACGGTAATTCTATACACAGACCAAAACGCTGTTGCGGAAACCACCACGGTGCCTTCGCTTGCAGGACTCTCGCTTGAACAGGCGCAGGCGGCGCTGGACGAGGCAGGACTGAATCTTCTGCCAAACGGAAGCGCGGCTTATGAACCCGGTGCAACGGCAGGCTATGACCAAAACCCTGCCGCAGGCATGATGGTATATAAAGGTCAGATAGTTTCGGTAACGTTCTATCCGCAGACGGTATCGTCACAGTAATATAAAAAGGGGCAATACACATGAGGCTGTATGAACTTTTAGACGGCATTGCACAAACGAGCCTTGCCGACACAGAGATAACAGATATATCGTGCGACACGCGAAAGCAGCTGAAAAAAGGCGGACTTTTCGTGTGCATAAAGGGCGGAAGTTTTGACGGTCACGACTATGCGGCAAAGGCACTTGAAAACGGTGCGGCGGCTGTTATAGTTGAGCGCGATATGGGTCTTGACAGGCAGATAATAGTCTCTGACAGCAGACGGTTTTTTCCGCATCTTGCTGCGGCGTGGTTTTCTCACCCCGAGCGGCAGCTTAAACTTATAGGCGTTACTGGCACCAACGGCAAGACGACTTCCACGACGGTTATAAAATATCTGCTGACAAAAATGGGACACAAAACGGGGCTTATAGGCACTTGCCAAAACGAAATAGGCGACGAAGTGCTGCATACTGAGCGAACCACCCCTGAGCCGTATGACCTGTTTGAACTTTTCAGAAATATGGTCGACAAGGGCTGCGAATACTGCGTTATGGAGGTATCATCGCAGGGGCTGGAGCAGGGCAGAGTTGACGGCTGCGTGTTCGATACGGCGGTGTTTACCAACCTTACACAAGATCATCTTGACGTTCATGGCAGTATGGAAAACTACTATCAAGCAAAGAAGATACTGTTCTCGCTTTGCAAAAAGGCTGTTATAAATATTGATACACAGTACGGCAAACGCTATTTCAGCGAGATAAACTGTGATAAAATATCTTTTGGCGAAAAGTGCGAAAACGCCGACTTTAAAGCCTGCGACTGTGCTTTTTCTGAGCGCGGCGTAAGCTACACCTGCAATAGCGCGAAGGGCAGTTTTGAGGTGTACTTTCCTATGCCGGGCGACTTTAACATTTCAAACTCGCTGGGCGTTATAGCGGCTATGGAAGCTATGGGCTTTGACGGCAGTAAATGCGCAGAACTTTTGAAAGACTTCGGCGGTGTGCGCGGCAGGGCAGAGGCAGTAGACACGGGCAGAGATTTTACCGTAATATGCGATTACGCCCACACGCCCGATGCGGTGGAGAACATTCTTACCGCGATAAAGAGCGGCGCAAAAGGCAGGGTGGTGGCTCTGTTCGGCTGCGGCGGCAACCGCGATGCAGGCAAAAGACCGCTTATGGCAAAGGCTGCTGCGGCACGCTCTGATTTTATGGTGATAACTTCGGATAACCCGAGAAATGAAGACCCTGATGCTATTATTGAAGATATTCTGAAAGGGCTTGATGGCTGCAATACGCCTTATATACGCATAACAGACAGGCGCGAGGCGATACACTGGGCGGTAAAAAATGCGCAGAAAGACGATGTTATCGTGCTGTGCGGCAAGGGACATGAGGACTATCAGATACTTGCAGGCGGCAAAAAGATACACTTTGACGAGCGCGAGGTAGTTAAAGAGGCTCTGGCGCAGCTGTAACACCGTCACCGACATAATAATGGAGCAGAAACTATGGAACACATAAAGCTATACGAAATAATAGATGCAGTAAAAGGCACTTTCGGCTATAAGGCTGATATTGATATTTTGCAGATATCTTCGGACACGCGAACTATATCGGAAGGCTCGGTTTTTGTGTGCCTTAAAGGCGAGAGGTTTGACGGGCACGATTTTGCGGCTAAAGCTATGGAAAAAGGGGCGGTCGCCTGCATTACCGAAAGACCCGTTGAGGGCGCAAAGTGCATAATTGTTGATAACACGCTGAAAGCGCTTGGCGATATTGCAAGATACTACCGCAAAAAGTTTACAGACCTGCGCTTGGTGGGTGTTACGGGCTCGGTGGGCAAGACATCTACAAAAGAGATGATAAGCCTTGTGCTTTCGCAAAAGTTCAACACGCTTAAAACGCAGGGAAGCCTTAATAACGAGATAGGCTTGCCGCACACGCTTTTTGGTATAAGCAGTGATACGCAGGCGGCTGTGATTGAGATGGGTATGTCGCATTCGGGCGAAATTTCGCGGCTTTCTTCAATAGCGCTGCCGAATGTGTGTGTTATTACTAATATAGGTACTGCGCACATAGGCAACCTTGGCAGCCAAGAAAATATTCTTAAAGCGAAAATGGAGATACTTGACGGGGCAGATTATTACGCGCCGCTGATAGTGTGCGCTGATGATAAATTCCTTGCAGGTGCGCCAAAACGCCCCGACAGACCTAAGTTTACATACTCTCTTTCAGACAAGCGCGCGGACGTTTATGCGAGCGATATTCAGCGCGATGAAAACGGCTCGTCGTTTACTATAAATCATGGTGATGAGAAGATAAGGGCAAGGGTGAATGTTGCAGGCAGCCACAATATTTTAAATGCTCTGTGCGCTTACACGGTGGGCAGTTATTATGAGATAGAGCCGCAGAAAATGGCAGATGCAATAGCGCAGTTTCGCACTGACGGCGTGCGGCAGAACCGCGTTGAGAAAAACGGCATTACCTTTGTGCTTGATTGCTTTAACGCAAGCCCCGAGGCTATGAAAGCATCTTTAGAAGTTTTTGGCGACAGCAAGGCAAGCGGCAGAAAAATAGCAGTTTTAGCCGATATGCTGGAGCTTGGGAAACAGTCCAAAAATTATCACAAAAGCGTTGGCGAAAAGTTTGCGCAAACGGGTGCTGATATGCTTGTATGCTACGGCGAAGATGCCGCGCAGTATGCTTTGGGGGCAGTGAAAAAAGGCTTTGGAGAAGAAAAATGCCGCTGCTTTACAGATGAAAAAGAGCTTGAAGATTTTCTTAAAAGTGAGATAAAAACGGGCGACCTTGTGCTTTTAAAGGGCAGCCACGGCATGAAACTGGATAAAGTTTATAAAGATTGTTTTGAGTAAACTAAGCAAAAAGGGGGGTCTGCATTGACCAAAGGCAGTGTAAGAGGCAGCGGTATTGAGCACGTTTCGGCAAGCGCGCGCAAAAAGCCCCAAGTTGCAGCCGCACGAAAGACGAATAATTTTCATATAATCGGTATGCCGCTTGACAGACCGTTTTTGGTGATAGTGCTGATACTTCTCGTTATAGGCGTGCTTATGATGGGCTCGGCAAGCTTTGTGTGGAGCATGAATGACTACGGCACCGGCACCTACTACTTCAACAGGCAGGCTTTGCTTGCAATTGCAGGTGTTGTTGCAATGTTCGGGCTTTCGTTTGTTGATTACCACGTTTTTCAGAACACAAAAGTTGCTTACATATTTTTGGGCGTATCTTATTTTGTAACGCTGATAACTTCGTTTGTCGGCAACGAGGTTGCAGGTGCAAGGCGCTGGATAGAGATAGGCGGCGTGGGCTTTCAGCCTTCTGAGGTGCTTAAAGTTGCGTTCATTATAATATTTGCATATCTGGGCGCAATGAACTTTCCAAAATTCAAAGACATACGCTATTCTATAGGCGCGTATCTGCTTATACTTATACCGTGCTGCGGCGTGCTGGTTTTGCAAAGGCACCTTTCGGGCGTGCTTATCTTTGGGCTTATAGGTATGATAATGATACTCGTTTCGGGCGTGCCGATAAGGCATTATGTGCTGCTTTGCGCGGTGGCTGTTATAGGCGCAGGGGGCTTTCTGCTGCTTAAAATGGCAGGCAGCGGCGGCGGTTTTGGCTATCTTACAGAGAGAATACAAAGCTGGCGCGACCCCACAAGCGATATTCTCGGCTCAACACTGCAAACATATCAGTCGCTTATGGCTATAGGCTCCGGCGGAATATTCGGGCTGGGGTTCGGGCAGTCGCGGCAAAAGCACCTTTGGCTGCCTGAGGCGCAGAACGACTTTGTATTTTCAATATTCTGCGAAGAACTTGGCTTTGTGGGCGCAATGGCGGTAATAATACTGTTCGCGCTGTTTATATTCAGAGGCTTCTATATAGCATCAAACGCCCCCGACCGCTTTGGTATGCTGCTGTGCGCAGGCGTTACGGTGCAGATAGGCATTCAGGCGCTTCTCAACATAGGCGTTGCTTGCAATGCGTTCCCGAACACGGGCATAAGCCTGCCGTTTTTCAGCTACGGCGGCACTGCAACGCTTGTTCAGCTTGCCGAAATGGGGCTTATACTGAGCGTTTCGCGGCAGGCATCGCGGCAGGAGTAACTATACAGAAAGGAAGATAGCTTTGCTGAGAGTTTTGCTGGCAGGCGGAGGAACTTCGGGACACATAAACCCTGCTGTTGCCATTGCGGAGATAATCAAGAAAAACCGCCCCGATGCGCAGTTTTGCTTCGCAGGCACACCAAAGGGGATAGAAAGCAGGATAGTGCGCGACCTCGGCTATCGCTTTGAGGAGATAGATGTTCACGGGTTTCAGCGGTCTTTATCTTTTGAGAATATTAAGAGAAATTTGCAGGCGGTAAAGTGTCTGATGTTTGCATCATCTCGCTCTAAAAAGATAATAAAGAGCTTTCAGCCGAACTTGGTCATAGGCACGGGCGGATATGTAAGCGGCCCTATAGTGCGCACCGCCGCTAAAATGGGCATAAAGACCGCTATCCACGAGCAAAACGCATACCCAGGTGTTACAACGCGAATACTTTCTAAAAAAGTTGACAAGGTAATGCTGACGGTAATTGAAGCGAAAGAATATCTTGAAGATGATATAGACTACACGGTGACAGGGCTGCCTGTAAGAGCGGCGTTTTCGGCTATTGACAGGGCGCAGGCAAAAAAGCAGCTTGGCTTTGCTGAAGATGAGGTGTGCATACTCTCAACGGGCGGAAGTTTAGGCTCGCAGGTGCTTAACGAAAACGTTGCGCAGCTTATCAAGTGGGAGCAGGACAGCGGCGCGAGGGTAAACCACATTCATTCATACGGAACATATAAAGGCTACAGCGATTATGTTCAAAAACTGGAGCAAATGGGCGTTAAAGATATAGAGGGCGGCAGGCTTTATGTAAAAGACTATATAAATATGCCGCTGTGTATGGCTGCGGCAGACTTGGTGATAAGCCGCTGCGGCGCAAATTCTCTTACAGAACTTGAGGCGCTTGGCAGGGCATCAATACTTATACCCTCGCCGAATGTTGCAGGAAATCATCAGTATCACAACGGCATGGTGCTGCACAATGCAGGCGCTGGGATAGTTATTGAAGAAAAAGACCTTACACCGCAAAAACTTATAGATACCGTAAAAGAGCTTTGTGTTGACGAGGGCGGCGAGGAAAAACTGCGTATGCTCTCGGAAAACGCAAAAAGGCTTTACATAAACGATACAGACGAAAGGATATATAACGCGCTCTATCAGCTTATAGCGGCAGTGGAGTGATTCACCGATCTGCCTTTAGCGGCATATTATGACTTGTAATATGCTTTTAAAGGAGAGATAGCTTTATGCAAAGGCTGGTGATAGAGGGCGAGAAAAGACTTGTCGGAGAGATTGAGGTGCACGGTGCGAAAAACAGCGCCCTGCCGCTGCTTGCAGCCTGCGTTCTTTCAAGGGGCGAAAGCTGTCTGCATAACTGCCCTAAGCTTACAGATGTTTACGCCGCGTGCAGGATACTTTCCTGTCTTGGGTGCAAATGTGAACGGCAGGGGGATACGGTGGTAGTCAATACCGACGGTCTTGATAATTTTAATGTACCCGACGAACTTATGAGGGAGATGCGCTCGTCTATAGTGTTTCTCGGCGCGATACTGGGAAGAGTAGGCAAGTGCAGGCTTTCGTTCCCCGGTGGGTGCGAACTGGGTCCGAGACCTATAGATATGCACATCGCGGCTCTGAAACAAATGGGCGCGGCTATAAAAGAAGAACACGGCACGCTTGAATGTGATGTGGGCAGTGGACTTAAAGGCGCGAAAATTGTGCTGTCGTTCCCATCTGTTGGCGCTACCGAAAATATAATTCTGGCGGCTGTTACAGCAAAAGGCAAAACTGTTATACACAACGCTGCAAGAGAGCCCGAAATTTGCGACTTGGCGCGGTTTTTAAACAAGTGCGGCGCGAAGATAGACGGCTATGGAGAAGATACAATTTCAGTGCAGGGCGTTGAAAAGCTTTACGGCTGCGAATATGACGTTATGCCCGACAGGATAGTGGCTGCGACATATTTAAGCGCGGCGGCATCTACCTGCGGTGAACTTACTCTGATGAATACGCGCACCGAAGATATTGAAAGTATTCTGCCTGTGTTTGAGCAAATGGGCTGCTCGGTATATACATACGAAAACAAGATATATATAAACGCGCGGCGAGGTATAAAAGCCGTAAAGACGATACGCACTATGCCTTTTCCGGGCTTCCCGACTGATGCGCAGGCGGTTGTTATGGCGGCTCTTGCAAAGGCAAGGGGCACAAGCGTTATGATAGAGAATATTTTTTCAAACCGTTTTCGCCATGTAGACGAGCTTGTGAGAATGGGCGCGGACATTAAGACCGAGGGAAAAGTTGCTATTATTGACGGCGTGAAAAGGCTTTCGGGCGCAAAGGTAAGGGCAAGCGACCTGCGCGGCGGCGCGGCTTTGGTGGTGGCGGCTCTTGGCGCTGAGGGCGTTACTCAGATAAGCGATATAAAATATATAGACAGAGGATATGAAGCAATTGAACAGGCGTTTTCGTCTGTGGGAGGAATAATAAAGCGCGTGCAATAACGCGGCAGGAGATGAAAAACAGTGGCAATGAGGGATATTGAAAAGCAGGACTTTGACAAATCGGAGTACAAAGTAATAAACGGCAAAAGGGTAAAGGTAGGCAGGCGGCACCGCAGGAACAATCTGACACTTTACTACTATATGGCGTTTTTTGTAGTGGTAATTACGGTCACGGTGCTTTCGGTAACACTGCTGTTCAATGCAAATGAAGTGGTGGTAAGCGGCACGAAGCTTTATTCCTCGGAGCAGATAAGGCTGATTTGCGGCGTTGAGCAGGGCGACAACCTTATAAGGCTTGATACCCACACCGCCGAAAAATGCGCGTTGGAAAGCCTCTCTTACGTTGACGATATAAAGGTGCTGAGAAGTTTTCCGAGCAGGATATCTATAAAAGTAACCGAAGCAGTACCCAAAGCGAACATTGAGCAGGACGGCAAGTATTACGTCGTCAGCGAGAGCGGCAGGGTGCTTGAAGCAGGGCTTGAAAGACCTATGGGCGGTCTTGTGGTAATAGTGGGGTATGAGCTTAAAAATTTAAACGTCGGCGATAAGCTGGAATCTGAAGATGATATGAAGCAGACTATTACCGATACCATTTTTAACAGCTTAGAGCATACTGGGCTGAAAGAGCATATCTCGGCGATAAATATTGCAGATAGATCAAACATAAAGCTCAATTACGACAGCCGCATAAATATTCTGCTGGGAAGTTCGCTGGACTTAGAGTATAAGCTTGGTGCCGTGAAAGTAATAATAGATACCAAAATATCGGATAAATTCAACGGCGTTATTTACTATCATACCGATTCGGGCGGCGTTTCGGTTATAGATTCGGATAAACTTTCGGGCTCGCTTAAAAACGAAGCACCTGCCGATTATACCGTACACGAAAGCGGCGAAGAGGGCGACCTGC
This sequence comes from uncultured Clostridia bacterium, assembly GCA_947630555.1. Taxonomy (GTDB): domain Bacteria; phylum Bacillota; class Clostridia; order Oscillospirales; family Ruminococcaceae; genus UBA7477. Next base: position 197,280 of record CANRIA010000001.1, on the reverse strand, counting down.
CGCTTCAGGATAAGTACAACAGCGGTCTTAAATAACGCGTTTTCAGAAGTTTTTATAAATAATTAAAATAAATTTGTAAAAAATACTTGATATTCAGAAAAATATGTGTTATTATAAATATGTATATAAATATGCGTTATGTGCGCAAACGAAAATATAAATGTTGAATAAAAGAAATAACAGGGGGAAGTCAAAAATGAGTTGGGCAATCAATACCGAAGAAACGTTTGGAGCTAAAATTAAGGTAATAGGCGTAGGCGGCGGCGGCGGAAACGCGCTGAACTGTATAGCATCTGAGGCTGCCGAGGGTACTATAGATTACGGCAATGTTGACTACATAGCAGTCAACACCGATATTCAGGCTCTTAAAAAATCTATCGCTACAGAAAAAATTCAGATAGGCACAAAGCTTACGCACGGTCTGGGCGCAGGCGGAAAGCCCGAAGTAGGCGAGTCTTCTGCGCAGGAAAACAAGGAAGAAATAGCTGAGGCTTTAAAAGATGCCGATATGGTCGTTATCACCGCAGGCATGGGCGGCGGCACAGGCACAGGCGCTGCACCCGTTGTTGCTGAAATTTCCAGGGAGCTTGGCAAGCTGACAATTGCCGTTGTTACTAAGCCTTTCGCTTTTGAGGGCGCAAAGAAAATGGCTCAGGCTGAAAACGGCATAACAGAGCTTTTGAAAAATGTTGACTCTTTGATAGTTATACCCAACCAAAAGCTGCTTACGGGCGACCAGAAGCTTACCATGCGGCAGGCGTTCTCACTCTCTGACGGCATACTAAAAACAGGCGTTATGTCAATAGCTGATATAATTTTGAGAAACGGCGTTGTTAACGTTGACTTTGCCGACGTTACATCTATTCTTAAAGATGCAGGCTATGCGCACATAGCTATCGGTCACGGTCAGGGCAAGGACAAGGCGCAGGAAGCTGCAAAGCAGGTTATTTCCAGCCCGCTGCTTGAAACATCTATCAACGGCGCTAAGAGACTGCTCATCAATATAGTTATGTCTGATGACATCATCACTGACGACGTTGACGAACTTACGAATATAATCACAAACGCTGTTGACCCCGAGGCTACTATCATCTTCGGTACTGATTACAAGGAAGATTCTACCGACGAGATATTTGTTACCGTTATCGCGGCTGATTTCAGCAATATTCCCGGACGTGAGGGCGAAGAGATCGCTCCTGTGCCGGTGGCTAAGCCCGAAACTGCCACTGCAAGCGCTGCCTCAAAGCCTGCCGATAACCCCAACTATTACGACGATATATTCAATATCTTCAATAAGAAGTAATTTTGGCGATACTATAATAGAGAAACGCTCCGAGTTTTTTCGGGGCGTTTTTTGTGTTTATAAAAAGTTTAAAAATAAATTGCGGAAAGGGCAAAATTTTTCTCAGCTTGCTATTGCAAAAATTTTTTATATTTGATATAATAATATACGTAGACGTATATTATTATTTTCTTATGTCCTCGTCGATACGCAGACCAAAAGGTCTGCTCCCGACGTATCGGACAATTATACCATAACGCTTACGCTTTTATGGTATAATAGTGTAGCTGTTTTACAGTAATGATAAGCAATAATTTTTCAGGAGGTGCGCTATGAACCCCGACCCTTGTGGGAAACGTCCCTTTATAAAATTTAATAGTTTCGTGGGGGTCAGGTGCGCCTAGAAGCTCTTGCCGCCGCGACAGAAAGGCGGAATTGCTTTATGATAAAATACCTGAAAAGTGCAGGCAGCAAGCTGGAAATGCTGGATAAAGCTGCTGAGGGCTGCTGGATATCGGTTACGCAGCCCGACAGCGAGGAAATAGAGTTTTTGATAAACGACCTTGGGCTTGATGCAGGCTTTGTGCGCTCATCGCTTGACGAGGAGGAGAGCTCTCACGTTGAAATTGAGGACGAGCAGACTCTTATTATTGTTGACACACCTGTGGCTGATGCGCAAAAGTCCGATACAACGCTGTTTTATACAATGCCTGTAGGTATGATAATCACCGAGAACAACATAATAACAATATCCTCGCGCGAGAACAGCATACTATCAGAGATAGAAAACGGCGCGATAAGAAATATGCAGACAAACATGAAAACACGCTTTGTGCTGCAATGTCTGCTTAAAATTACCGCGAAGTTTATGTTTAACCTGAAGCAGATAGAAAAAATATCGCTGGGACTGGAAAAACAGCTGCAAGGTGCGCCGAAAAATGAGGAGATAGTGCAGCTGCTCGGGCTGGAAAAGTCGATCGTTTACTTTTCAACATCACTGAAAGCTAACGATGTTACTCTTGAAAAAATAAACAGGGGCAGGGTCATAAAGCTTTATGAGGAAGATCAAGATCTGCTGGACGACGTGCTTATTGAGATAAAGCAGGCAATTGAGATGGCAAGCATTTACGACAGCATACTTCACGGAATGGTAGATGCGTTTGCATCGGTTATTTCAAACAATGTTAACACGGTGATGTGGAGACTTACTGTAATTACCATAATTATGGCTATACCGACCATTGTTTTCAGCTTTTACGGAATGAATACAAAACTTCCGCTGCCGTATACTTGGTTTGCAACGCTGGCGGCAGTGGTGCTGACGGTCATTGTTTCAATAGTATTGCTAAAAAAGAAAAAGTGAATTTGTTCAAATTATATAAAAAATGTGGCAGAACATGAAAAGCACTTGAAAAATGTTGCAGAATATTGTATAATAAATTATTACGAGAGGTGTACTTTCAGCTTCTCATTATAATAAATGTAATAATATTTAAATATTTACAGGAGGTAGTGTCAAAATGGCAGGTAACGGTTATTTGCGTACCGTAAACTTTGGTGGTTTTGATAAGAAAGACGTACTGGCATACGTTGACGAACTGAACACCAAAATTTACAATCTTGAAACGCAGTTGGGAGAGAAGACTGATGCTCTAGCAGCTTATGAGGCAAACGGCGGAGCGGCAGTTTCAGAGAACTTTGAGGGTAAAGAAGCCCTTGAAAAGAAGCTTGAAGAAAGCCAGAAAAAGGTTGAAGAAAGCCATGCAAAAGTTTCCGAACTTATGGCATCTACAGACAGCCTGAAACTTCAGCTGACAACGGCTGAAAGCGATGCGGCAGAGAAAGATGCCCAGATAGAGCAGCTGAAAAATGAGATAGAAGAACTGAAACAGAAAGTTTCAGATGCTGAGGCGAGCGCTGCGGCAGGCGGCGGTGCTGCATTTGATATGAGCGGTCTGTTCATGGAAGCGCAGAAGTCTGCAAACGCTGTTGTAACACAGGCTAAAGAGGCTGCCAAGAAAATGGAGCAGGACGCTAAGGATCTTCAGGATCAGATACTTGAAGATGCAAACAATCAAGCGGCTAAGATAGTAAGCGATGCAAACGAAGAAGCTAAGACTACTACCGAAAACGCCAAGGCTCAGGCTGATGAAATGATAAAGAACGCTCAGGAGCAGGAGGGCGTTATACTTGCTAAATCTCAGGGACTGAGAGATACCGCCAGAGACGAGTTTACAGATATTGACATAAACGTCCAGAAGATAGCAGGTCTGCTCAATGAACTGCTGAATAGCAGCATTGAAAAGACTGATGCTCTAAAGAAGCTGACGGCAGAGGGTCTTCAGCTGGTAAATGGTGGCTCAAATTTTAAGTATGTACCGAAAGGAAGTGATGCAGCGAAAAATAGTCAGAAAAACGATATAAAAGGTAATGACGATAAAGTAAATGCCCCGGTGCAGAACGCGCCGAAACAGACGGAGCAGTCTGAGGCGGAGAAAAAGGCGAAAGATGAACTGGAAGAGCTTACAAGGCAGGCTTTGGCGGCAGTGCAGTCGCAGATAAACGAGCCTGATGCTAAGCCGGCGGAAAACAAGCCGCAGAAAAATTCTTTTGCAGGTTCTCTTAAATTCAGCGGCCCTGCGCCTGATTCGGTGAAGAAAGATGCCCCGAAGGCTCAGGAAGTGAAGGCAGAAGAAGCTAAGGTTGAAGAAGCTAAGGCAGAGCAGCCCAAGGAAGAACCGAAGGCAGAAAAGCCGACCTTCCATATGGCAGGGAACAAACCGAAGCAGCAGCCTGCCGAGGAGGAAAAGCAGCCCGAGCAGGCACCCAGACATAATGTTTCGGGTCTGTCGATGTCAAAGGGTCCTAAGTCTGCAAACCCTGTAAATGCGCAGGATCAGGACATGATGGCGGCTTTGGCACGCGGCATTGCAAGCGAAAACGATGAAGAGGCACTCTCGGACGAGGATATACTCAAATCGTGGGGCGGCAAAAAGGGCAATAAATAAAATACGCGCAGGATAGATCCCGCAGAAAGGTTCTATCCTGCTTTTGTATAAAGGAGAATTTTGGTGGAAGACATCATTGAGATAAACGCGCAAAAGCTGAAAGAAGCCGCAAAAACTCTGAGGGCAGGGGACAAGGTGCTGCTTTCGGGAATAGTGTATACATCGAGAGATGCGGCGCACAAGCGTATTATGAATATGATAGAAAACGGCGAAAAATTGCCGTATGATATTAAAGATGCGGTAATTTACTATGCAGGCCCTACACCTGCGCCCGAGGGTAAGCCGATAGGCTCTTGCGGGCCGACGACTTCGGGCAGAATGGATAAGTATGCGCCCACACTTTTAGATATGGGTCTTGGCGGAATGATAGGCAAGGGCGAGCGATCAAAAGATGTAATGGAGGCTATTAAGCGCAACGGCAGTATTTATTTGTGTGCCGTTGGCGGCGCAGGAGCGCTTGCAGGCAGGTGCATAACCGAGTGCGAGGTAATTGCCTTTGAGGATCTAGGCTGTGAGTCGGTGAAAAGACTGCGCTTTGAAAAGTTTCCGCTGGTGGTGGCGTGCGACAGCTTTGGCGGCGATATATTCACAAGCGGACGTGAAAAGTACAGGCAGGCGTAAAATTTGTCATTTTGCTTAATTTGTACTTGACAAACGCAATACTTTTGTGCTATTATATATAGTGGAGGCTTACCATGACCGATACGCAGATAAGGCAGAATAGTATGGATCTTGAAAATCTTTCAGATGAAGAACTTGTGCGGCTGGCGCTGCGTGACAGAGAGGCGCTCTCGGCGCTTATTATAAGGTATTACCCCATAGCGGTGTGCAAGGCAAGAAAAATGGCGCGCGACGGCAGCGATGTGGACGATATTTTGCAGGAGGGCGTTCTGGGGCTTTTAGATGCGGTGAAGTCTTTTGACAAGGATAACGGCGCGGCGTTTCGTACATATGCAAATATTTGTATGAGAAACAGAATGCTCAATGCCGTTTCAGCCGCCGCGAGTAAAAGCGAGGCTCTTGAAGATATTGAAGAGCAGCCGGGTGATGAGAGCAGCCCTGAGAGCATTGTGGTGCAGAGGGAGCACGAAAAACTGCTGTTTGAAAACATCTCGCATATGCTATCGGGCAGCGAGTGGAGCGTTTTGCAGCTTTATTTAAATGCGCTGCCATACTCTGAGATAGCAGAAAGATTAGGTGTTTCGGTAAAATCGGTCGATAACGCTATGCAGAGGGTGCGCAAAAAACTTAAGAAAATTCTAACAAATTTTGGCGGCTGAGCCGTCAGTATGCCATAGTAGCTTAATTACAGAGCGTTGTTTAATCAAAGGTGTCGGTGCAAGTCCGACCACGGCAAAATCATTAAAATCAATTTTAAGCGAGGTAAAAGGAAATGTACGAAGACAAGACATTGGTCTGCAAGGATTGTGGAAACGAATTTGTTTTTACAGCAGGCGAACAGGAATTTTATGCTGAAAAAGGCTTTGTAAACGAGCCGCAGAGATGCAAGGCTTGCAGAGATGCAAGAAAAAATGCAGCAAAGGGCGAAAGAGAAATGTTTACAGCTACCTGCGCGGCTTGCGGCGGCGAAGCAAAAGTTCCGTTCAGACCCAGAGAAGACAGACCTGTATATTGCAGCGAATGTTTCGCTAAGATGAAAGAAGAACAAGCGTAAAGCTACCAAGCCTGTGGTGAAATATCCGCAGGCTGTTTTTATGCAAATCTAAGCACGGGTGTTTTTGGGTATTGCTTTTTTTGATAAATTGGGTTATAATATGTTTATAGAAGTCTTTAATCTTTAAGAAAGGAAGTTGCATCATGACAGTTACAAAAAGCAGCGTTATTGGCGATATACTGGACGAAGCGCCGCAGCTTGCCGAATATTTTTTTGAAATAGGTATGCACTGCCTCGGCTGCCCCCATTCAAGAGGGGAAACGGTTGAGCAGGCTTGCGCGGCGCACGGCACTGATGCCGACGAGCTGGTAAAGAAGCTCAATAACGCATTGGAAGGCTGAAATCTGTGAAAATGCGTCCGCCGAAAGGTGGGCGCAGCGCATTTTAAGGGGTAATTATGTCAGGTTTAAAAGAGCTTACAGATAAAAGACTGCTGGCTTGCGCGGCTTTTGTTTCGCGCGGCGGAATAGTCTGCGACGTGGGAACGGATCACGCGTATCTGCCGTGCTATCTTGTAAAAAACGGCGTGTGCAAACGGGCGTTAGCGGCTGATGTCAACCCGTCTCCGCTGGCGGCGGCTAGGGAAAATATACAACGGGCAGGTCTTGAAGATAAAATTGATACTGTTTTGTCAGACGGGCTTGACGAAATTTCGCCAAAAGGCGTTACAGACGTTATAATTGCAGGCATGGGCGGCGAGCTTATTGCAGATATTTTAGGCAGAGGAAAGGCGTTTTACAGCGGTGCGCAGTTTATATTGCAGCCTATGACAAAACCGGAGCGTTTGAGGCGCTGGCTGTGGAAAAACGGCTTTGAGATAGCTTGCGAGAGAGCCTGCAAAGAGGAAATTTATTACACAGTTATGCTGGTTAGGTATATGGGTAAAAATTCGGCTTACACCGCGGCGCAGTGCTATATAGGTGCGCTGAAAGGTGACACGGACGACGACAAAGGCTATATTTCAAAGCAGGCAGAGCGTTTGCGCAAAAAAGGCGAAGGTTTGAAGAAAAGCGGCTCGGTGCAGGCACAAGAATATTTGCAGCTGGCCGAAAAACTGGACAGATACATAAAACAGGGGTGACATTATGAAAGTTCGTGATATTTATGAATATATTGACAAAATTGCGACGTTTTCGCTTCAGGAGGGCTACGACAACAGCGGTCTTGTTATAGGCAGTATGGAAAGCGATGTTCAGCGCGTTTTGGTGGCGCTTGACGTTACAAAAGAGATAGCGCAGGAGGCGGCTCAGAAGGGCGCGCAGCTTATTGTTACGCACCATCCGCCTATTTTCAGGGCGATAAAGCGGCTTGATACGGACTCGGTCGCGGTGTATCTCGCGGCGAGAGGCATAAACGTTATATCGGCGCACACGAATTTTGACAGCGCGGTGATGAATGACCTGCTGTGCGAAAAGCTCGGTCTTTCGCCTGTTTTGCCGCTTCATACTGAAAATGGCGTGCCCTGCGGCTGCGTGTGCGAATGTACCCCGATCTCTGCAAGCGATATGTCAAAGAAGATAAAGACCGCGCTTGGCTGCAAGGTGGTGCGCTACTGCGACAGCGACAAAAACATCAGCAAGGTGGCGGTCTGCTCGGGCAGCGGCGGCGTTTTTCTGGAAGATGCCGAAAGCCACGGCTGTGATGCGTTTATTACGGGCGACGTGAAGCACAGCGTTTTTATTGATGCGCACAATGCCTCGCTGACGGTTTTTGATGCAGGGCATTTTGATACCGAGAATATTTTCTGCGAAAAGATGAGGGATATTCTGATTGAGGGGCTCTCGGTGCAGTGCGAAATTGCTGCGGAAAATAAAGATATTTTGAATTACGAGGTCTGATCTTATGGCTTTGGACGGAATTTTTCTTTCAGCCGTGCGGCGAGAGCTTGGGCGGCTGATAGGCGGCAGAGTTGACAAAATTTATCAGCCTGCGCGCGAAGAAATAATCATGACACTGCGCACGCGCGAGGGGAGCGAAAAGCTGCTTTTCAATTCCTCCGCAAACGATGCGCGCGTACACATAACGAACACGGCGGCAGAAAACCCCAAAACGCCGCCCATGTTTTGCATGCTGATGAGAAAACGCCTCACCTCGGGCAAGCTTGTAGATATACGGCAAGACGGCTGCGAGAGGGTGCTGTACTTCGATTTTGACTGCGTAAGCGAGCTTGGCGACCAGTGCCGACTTACGCTGGCGATAGAGATAATGGGCAGGTGCTCAAACCTTATACTTATCGGCGAACAGGGTAAAATATTGGACTGCATAAAGCGCGTAACGCCCGATGTTTCATCAGTCAGACCCGTTTTGCCCGGCATGGTGTATGAACCGCCTGCGCGGCAGCAAAGGCTTAACATTTTTGAGTTCGATAAGGAAGTTTTGAAAGAACGGCTGGCAGATGCGCAGTATGCAGGCAGAGCGCTTGCAAAGGCGGTAGTAGCGGTGTTTGAGGGGGTATCGCCGCTGTTTGCGCGCGAGACTGAGTATTTTGCTTTTCGCGGAAGAGAAGAAACGTGCGATAAACTTACACAAGATGAATTTGACAGGCTGTGCTTTTATCTTAAAAATACCGCAGGATCGCTTAAAACAGGCAGCAACTCCTTTACGATAATAAAAAACCGCGAGGGCGTGCTGAAAGATTTTTGCTTTACCGATATAAAGCAGTACGGCAGTTTGATGATAAGTATGCCGCAGGAAAGCGCTTGCCAAACGCTTGACAATTTTTATACACAAAGAGATGCAGATGCGCGCCGCAGACAGTGGGCGGACGACGTTTTCAAGCTGCTTGCACGCACCGAAGAACGTATAAAACGCCGTATTGCAGGGCAACAGCAGGAACTTAAAGAGTGCGCAAAACGCGATGAACTTAAAATGTGCGGCGACCTTATAATGGCGAACCTTTACAGGCTGGAAAAGGGGCAGGAGAGCGCGCAGCTAGAGAATTTTTATGCGGAAGATTTGCCGCTTGTGCAGATAAAGCTTGACAGGCGGCTCACACCTGCGCAGAACGCTCAGAAATATTACGCTGAGTACCGCAAGGCTGACACGGCGGAGAAAAAGCTGGGGCAGCTTATTGCGGACGGCGAAAAGGAGCTTGAGTATATTGACAGCGTGTTTGATTCGCTGACGCGCGCCGGCAGCGAGGACGAAATTGCCTTGCTGCGCGAGGAACTTGAGCAGGAGGGCTATGCAAAGCGTGGCAGAAAGCGGCAAAGTGCAAAGGTGCGCCAGCCAAAACCGCTGCATTTTGTATCTGATTCGGGGTTTGATATTTATGTTGGCAGGAACAACCGCCAGAATGATGCGCTCACGCTGAAAGACAGCAAAAAGGACGATATTTGGCTTCATGTGCACGGTATTGCAGGCTCACACACTATAATAGCGTGCTCCGGCAGGCAGGTGGACGACGTGGCTCTTTTGCAGGCGGCAAGGCTTGCGGCGCTATACTCAAAGGCGAAAAATTCTTCGCAGGTGCCGGTCGATTACACCTATGTAAAGTATGTGAAAAAGCCTTCGGGCGCGCGGCCGGGAATGGTAATTTTCACGAACAATAAAACGCTTTTTGTAACACCCGATGAGCAGGAAGCAAAGCGGCTGGCAGTATCTTAGCAGAGTAAAAAAATGGACAGGAGAAATTATTATGACAGAAAATAAAAAGAATTTGCAGACCGAAAAAACGGACATTTTTGACAGGATAATGGCTTTGCCGTTTTTTAATCTGTTTGAAAAGCCCTATAAAAAGTACAAAGATATATTGCTTTATTTGTTCTTTGGCGTGCTGACAACGCTTGTGAATTTTGTGGTGTTCTTTCTGCTGGGCGAAAATGTGGCAGGGCTGAATGTTCACATTGCAAACTCGGTTGCGTGGGTGACTAGCGTTGCGTTTGCATACGTCACCAACAGAACTTGGGTATTCAAAGAGCACGCCGAAACCAGAGACGGTATAATAAAAGAGATAATCAGCTTTACAGGCGGCAGGCTGTTCACCTACGGTTTTGAAGAAGCAATGCTGCTCATTTTTGTCACTTGGCTGAAATTTGACGAGCTCATTATTAAGATAATAGCCGCCGTCGGTGTGGTGGTGCTTAACTATATCATAAGCAAGTTGCTCGTCTTTAAAAAAGATGGAAAAGAGGGTAAATAAATGGACGAATTTATTGATGATCTGCTCATAATATTATGGGCCGGAGGCGCAATTTTTCTGGTGCTTTTGCCGCTTACAGCCGCGTGTGGTGTATTTTCGGTATTTCTGAAAAAGTATAAAAAAGCAACCGATAGCGAGAAAAAAAGCAAGTATAAATTCCGCGCTATAATTTCGGGTATAATAGCGGCGTTTGTGCTGCTTGTGTATGTCGCTCTGGCGCTTATATTTATGCAGTCTATTGCATATATGTGACGAGGAGAATTTTGTATGAAAGAAAAAACATTTCGCATAGTGGTGTCTGTGGTTGTCGCGCTGGGTATGCTATCGACCGCGGTATTGCTGGCTGTTACATACTATCTGCACGGGCATTGTTCTATAATAAGCTTTATAGCAAACGGTGGCTGATATGGCAGATGTGACAAATAAAAGAAAGCTGCTCTTAAAGCAGCTTGCGGTGATATTTTTGCTGATTTTATTCTTCGCCGCGCTTGACATAGCTATTTTTGAGGTGTGTACAAAACGGTGCATCAGCAGCAAGAGCGCCGCGCTTCAGGCGAAGGCTATTGAGCTTGATAAGTATCTGCCGTTTGATGAAAACACCCTCGCCGCGACTGTTGACACTGATTTTCGTCTTGAAGGCGAGCTGCCTGTGATTGACGGTGCCGCCGCGCTATACCCTGTTTTTTCTGGTATCGTGGGCTCGGTATACCCCGAAGATTCGGTACATTTTGACGGCGAGAACTTCACGGCGGAGAGCAAGCTGCAATTTCGCAACACGCTAAGGGCGTATCAAGCTGTTGTTGACGGCGATGCCGACATAGTTTTCTGCGCCGCACCCTCAAAAGAGCAGCTTGAATATGCCGCGAATAATGGCGTAGAACTTCAGCTTGTGCCGGTGGGCAGAGAAGCGTTTGTGTTTATTGTGAACGCTGAAAATCCTGTCAACAATTTGACTGTTCAGCAGGTGAAAGACATTTTTGCAGGCAAGATCAAGCGCTGGTCTGAGGTCGGCGGCAGCGGCAGGCTCGTCAGCCCGTTGCAGAGAATGGAGGGCAGCGGCAGCCAGACGGTAATGCTGCAATTTATGGACGGTGTGAAAATGCCGCGTGATCTCGATGCTTTTTTGGGCAGCGCGATCGGTTTTTCGTTCAGATATTACGTTGAGGGGATTGCTGACAGCGGCGGCGTGAAAATGCTCTCGCTCAGCGGCGTTTACCCGAGTATGGAGAACGTGCAAAACGGCAGTTACCCGTTGGTGTATGATTTTTATGCGGTGTATGATAAGAACAACAAAAACCCCAACGTAAAAAAGCTCATAGAATGGGTGCTTTCTGACGAGGGGCAGGAAATTATAGCTCAAAGCGGCTACGCGCCGATAGTGGGGGAGGAATAAGCGGCAGAGGCAAAGTTCGTGCGTTATTTTAACGTGTAATATTCGCGCTTACGCGCGGCGCAGGAGCGCACACGTTGCCAGACTGTGAACAGTCTGGCAAGTGCCGAAGAACCCTCTTCGAGGCTTCTTCCATGCTTAACAACAAAGCGCGCATCTAAAAAGCCCTCGCCGCCGACCGTTTATGGCGGTGAGGATTTTTAGATATGCGCTATTTAAACTAAACGGACTATGCAAAAGAATTACGGTTTTGTTTTCTAAAAGGCTTTAGACTTTCAGAAAACAAAATAGCCGACCCCATAAAGTCGGCTAAGTAATTCTTTCATGGTGGCTTGCTTCTGCTTAAGCAGACAGCAAGACACTGCGCTCCATGCGCCGCGCGTAAGCGCAATAATATATAAACAAAACAAAAACAGCCTTTCCCGCCGCTTTGGTGAGAAAGGCTTTTTGTTCACAATTTGTATTCAAAATGCTGGTAGTCCTTCGAGTCTGTCCAGTCGCCGCCCCATGTGAAGCCGTGCGCGGTGAACAGCTTATAGCACAGGTCATCATGGTCTATCTTCATAGGAAAATTCTTCGTGCGGTCGCGGTACGGCAGTCCCTGCGGCGGCGAGCACTTCTCCTTGCCGCCTATGTAGGTTATGTACGGATTGTACAGGGGGTTAATATCTATCGCCAGCCCCAGCGCGTGGCGCGAGAGTATGTCGGTGTCGGCGATAACGCGGAAATTGAACGCCGACGAGTTGTTATCAGCCATTGAAAGCACGTCGTCTGCGCCGTAACAGTCTACCAGCCGCATTTTTTCTACTGCGTATTTTGCCGTATGCAGGGCAGCGAAAATATCGCGAAGTTTGGCTTCTATCGCCCTGTTTACTATTATCTCGCCCGTGTGCTCTTTGCCGTCTATGCCAAAGTGCGTGAGCGTTATGTACACAAGATCTTCGGGCGTTATGTGCGTGTTCTCATGATAAGAAACGCCGTTTATTCGCGCAAAAATTTCGCCATCAACGGGAAATGTGCAAAACTCAAACATTATATTACCTCATAATTGTCGGAGGCATTGTCTTTTGTAGCGTACTCATTTACGCTCAGCACGCGCACTTTAAGCGGCTTTGCGCCCATGTTTATCTCAATAACATCGCCGACCTTGACGTCATAAGAAGCCCTTGCGACCTTGCCGTTGACCGATATTTTTTGCGCATCGCACGCCTCATTCGCAACGGTGCGCCGCTTTATAAGCCTTGTTACTTTAAGATATTTATCCAGCCTCATAAAATTCTCCCTACATTAAAAAAGAGCCCGATGTAGACCACCGGGCTGCGTGAAGTTTTGCTTAGATTACTTAGCAACTGCCTCTTTGAGAGCGCTGCCGGCTTTGAAAGCAGGAACTTTCTTAGCGGGGATCTTGATAGCTTTCTTGGTGAGAGGATTGATACCCGTCTTAGCCTGTCTTTCGCGAACCTCGAAAGTACCGAAGCCAACGAGAGTGATCTTGTCGCCGGCTGCAAGAACGTCGGTGATAGCCGCTGTTACTGTAGCAAGCGCCTTTTCAGCGTCCTTCTTTGTGTAGCCGCCCTTTTCAGCAATTGCGTTTACGAATTCTGCCTTTGTCATTTTAATACCTCCAATAATAATACGGATCTCTCCGTTTAATTTTTTTTAGCCTTATCCCAATAGAGATCAAGCTCATCTATGCTCAGGGACTTCATATCAGCCCCGTTTTGCCTAACCATTTCTTCTACCTTTGCAAACCGCTTTACAAATTTATCGGTTGCCGCTGTCAGCACCTCTTCGGCATCAAAGCCGCATTTGCGTATTACGTTCACACACGCGAACAGCACATCGCCCAGTTCTTCTTCTATGTTGCCGCCGCTTTTTATCGCCTCGCGCGCTTCGTCTACTTCGTTTTGTAAAGATGTCAGCGCATCTTCAGCGGTAGGGTGATCCATTCCTGCCCTGCCTGCGCGCTTGCCTATCTTCTGCGCCCTCATCAGTGCGGGGAAGACCCTAGGCACGGCGTTTAAAGTATCTGTATACGACTGCTCTTTAGTTTCTTTCTTGATCTTATCCCAGTTTTCTAAAACTTCATCAGCGGTATCAAGCTTTAGCTCACCAAAAACGTGCGGATGCCGCGTTATCAGCTTTTTGCACACCTCGTCTGCCACTTCGTCAAGATCAAAATTGCCTGCATCTTCTTCAATATCGCTGTGGAAAACCACCTGCAAAAGCACATCGCCAAGCTCTTCGCGAAGCATAGGCACGCTCTCGCAGTCGATAGCCTCAGCCACTTCATAGGCTTCTTCTATCATATCTTTCCGCAGAGTTTTGTGTGTCTGCACCTTATCCCACGGACAGCCGTTTTCGCTGCGAAGCGCCTTGACTATCAGCCGCAGGTCGCTTACGTCATATTTGTCTTTAAAAACAAAACCGTCCATAAAGAATCCTCAAACACCAAAAATTTGCTTATCTTTCAGCCTGTAGACCGCACCTTTACAAGCCTTTTCAAATGTGACAAGGCACATATATTATAATAACTCATATTTTTTAAAATTTCAAGTGCTTTGCGCATATTTTTTAGATTTAAACAGACTTTTCGGCATTACGCTCAATAGTTGGGTTGAAAGTATGTATATATTGACAGAGAATAATATAGAAATTATCAAAGAAATTCTCATATCCAGCCAAATATTGGTAACATTGTTCAGCAAATACGCGCCCTCAATGCTAAGCGCCGCCGCCATTAGTATGCACAAAACGGTCTTCAGGTGTATGGGGTTCTTGCCGCACAGTTTTCTAAGGTCTGCAAAACACATCGCCAGCATTACGGTGTAGCAGACAAGCGTTGCCATGCCTGCGCCCGTTATGCCCAGCTGCGGCACGCTTACTAAAAGTATGTTCGCAAAAAGCTTTACTATACCGCCGATAATGGTAATTTTTACGGGTTCTTTCTGCATGCCTGCCGCTTGAAGCATTATAAATATGGGCGAGCAAAGCGAAACGGGTATGCTTGCCAGCCCCAGCACTGAGAGCGCGTTTGTGCACACCTCTATCTCGGTGGTGCGCCCTGCAAACAGAAAACGCAGTATTTCGCTAGAAAAAACGCACATTCCTATTCCGCAGGGGACGGATACGAACAGCGCTAAAGTAAGCACCGTGTTTACAGACTTTGCAAGTTTTTCTTTGTCTTTGGTGGCATAGGCGGCTGAAACTGTGGGCAGTATGCTTCTGCCGAACATGGCGGTAAGCGAGGGCACAATGCCGAACACTGTAAACGCCATGCCGCTGTATGAGCCGTATATAAAGCTTGATAGCTTTTCGCCTTTTGAGAGCTCTAAAACGGCGGCGGCGAACTTTTTCAGCGCGTAGGCTTTGTTTTTATCGAACGAATATTCAAGACAGCGGTTTATTGTTACAAGGTCTATAAGCCCCGAAAGAGTGGTTATAACCGATGCGAGTGCGAACGGCGCGGCAAGCTGCAGCAGCCTTTTTAGCATAACGCGCTTTGGCGTGTGCTGCTGAGACATATACATCATATCGTCCGTCAGACCGTCGCCGCATATTTTTCTTGAAAGCCACAAAAACGCGCAGCCGCACAAGTCTGATAGTGTAATGCCCAGCACCGAGGCGGCGGCTATAACTGGCAGAGCGGCGGCGTTTGCTTCGTCGGCGGTCGCGCACCTTACACCAAAAACGGTAGAAAACGCTGCAAATTCCTCGTTTGCTTTGTGCGACACAAAAGCCGCGAACCCAAGCCCTGCTGCAAGCTTCACAACGGCTTCTATCACTTCTGAAACTGCGGTGGGTATCATGTTTTGCATACCCTCGGCATAGCCGCGCTCGACGGCAGAAACAGCGCCTATAGCTATGCAGGGCGCAATGGCGGTAACGCACAGGCGTGAGAGCGGCTCTGAAATTATATATGTACACACGGGCTGAGAGAATATTACAAGCAGCAGCGAAGAAACAAGCCCAGTCAGCAGAAAGAACATCTCAGCTGCCGAACGCAGCCGCCGCGCGTTTTGATAGTTGCCCAGTGCGCACTGTTCAGCGGTCATTCTTGCAACAGCAGGCGGAATGCCCGAAACAGCCACGGCGTAAACAGGCATAAATATTGAATACGCCGACGAAAAATACGCCATGCCGCTGCCGCCCAGAATATTTGCAAGCGGTATGCGATACACCATGCCGACAATTTTAGTAAACAGCACAGTAAAAATAAGAATAACGCTGGCAAGTAAAAATCCCTGCCGACGAAGTTTTTTGTGACTCATGACACCCGTCCTTTCATTTGCCGTCTGTAATATCTTTATGCTTGTCACGCACACTTATGAGGCGAATTTTGTAAGGCGCAAAAGTTTTTCAGAATGATACGAGCCGTATGCGCATATACATTGTAAAAAAGACGAAATGGGAGTGAGACAATGGTTCCGACAGACAAGGAACGACCGGTAGTAGTGGGAGAATACATAGTAAAAGATAAAGCAACAGTCAGGACGGCTGCAAAACGTTTCGGCATAAGCAAAAGCACTGTTCATAAAGATGTTTCACAAAGGCTGGAGAGCATAGACCGCGAGCTGTATGAGCAGGTGAAAGCCGTTCTGGAAGAAAATAAAGCGCTCAGGCATATCCGCGGAGGTATGGCTACCAAAGAGAAGTATGAAAAGAAAAGAGCCGCAAAGGCGGCAAAATAATACTGCGGCGGACGGCTTTTTGCCGTCCGTTATTTTTTTAAAAGCTATTGCGTTTTTGTTCAGAATGTAGTATAATAGGTATATATGATTGTATAAATTGCTATGAAGGACAGTGTTATATATGACGGACGTTGGTTTTATAGGCGCAGGCAACATGGGCTACGCTATTATGAAAGGCATATCGGGCAGCGCGCTTAAAGACAGTATAAATCTATACGCTTTTGATTTAAGCGAAGAAAAGCTGAGCGGTGCAAAACAGGTTGGCGCACAAGCTTGCCGCAGTGCCGCAGAGGTTTTTGAAAAATGCAAGTATGTTTTCCTTGCTATAAAGCCGCAGCAGCTTGACGATGTTTTGAATGAAGTCGCCAAAAGCGTAACGAGCGGCAGCGTTATAATTTCAATATGTGCAGGAATATCGGACGAATACATTGCCAAAAAGACCAAAGAAAATGCAAAGGTAGTGCTTGTAATGCCGAACACGCCGCTTCTGCTGGGCGAGGGTGCAACGGCTCTTTCGCGCTCTGAAAGCGTTACGGAAGATGAGTTTGCGCTGGTGCGCTCTATATTCGATTCGTGCGGTATAACAGCCGTATTGCCGAAAGACAAAATGCGCGAGGTTATCGCCGTGAACGGCTCGTCGCCTGCGTTTATATATCTTTACGCAAAAGCTTTTGTAGATTACGCCGTATCTGTAGGCATTGAAGAAGGCGCGGCTATGAAGCTGTTTGCTAAGTCGCTGACGGGCTCTGCAAAAATGATAACCGACAGCGGCAAGAGCATTGATGAGCTTATAGAAATGGTGTCTTCAAAAGGCGGAACAACTATTGCAGGTCTTGAAAAACTTCGCGAGGGCGGTTTAGAAAGTACCGTGAAAAAATGCTGCGAGGCCTGCACCGCAAGGGCTTACGAGCTTTCCAAATAAAGAAAGGAATTATAAAATGGGACTGTTTCCAAACTATTCAAACGCTGGCCCCGGCATACCGAAAATGCCGCAGGAAAAGCGCGGCATAGTAAAATTTTTAGAGGTGTTCGGCAGGCATTTCTGGGATCTTATATTTTTAAATCTGCTGTATATAGTGTTCTGCATACCTGTGCTGACCTTCGGGCCTGCCACGGCGGCGCTTTTTAAGGTAGCACGCAACTACTCGCAGGAGCGCAGCTGTTTTATGTTCCACGAGTTCTGGAAGACTTTCAAAAGCAGTTTCAAGCAGTCGTTTGTGACGGGTATTGTAGATATTCTGCTGATAATATGGCTGCCGTTCATGATAGTTTTCTACTATAATTTTTCAAAGGTATACTCGTGGGGAAAGATACTTGTTGTGCTTTCAATAAGCCTTATGCTTATTATTTACATCATGCACTTTTATATTTATCTGCTTATAGTTTCCACGAACCTTAAACTTAAACAGATAGCTAAAAACTCATTTTTGCTGGCAAGCATAGGCATGAAGAAAACGCTTATATCTTTCTTTGCTATTGTGGCGCTGCTGGTGATAATGCTTCTTATACTGCTGAGCGCTTCAAACATCGGCGTGATAATCGACCTTGTAATAATAAGTGCGCTTTTGTTTTCGGGCAGCGCGTTCGTTATCTCATATAACTGCTACCCGATAATAAGAAAGTATGTTATACAGCCCTACTACGATTCAAAAGGCGAGAAGAACCCCGAATTTGACTATCTGCGCCCTGCAACAGGCGAAGATGCCATTTTTGAGGACAAGGGCGGCAAAGAACAGCCTATAAAGGTAAGCAAAGAGCAGCGCAAAAGAAGCGGCGGCTCTAAAGGCAGCCCAAAGAGCAAGGGCGGCGGTAAACGCATTTCTTAAACAAATTATTTTGGCAGATATTTTGCAGCATTTCAAAATTTCAGAGGTGTAATTTACCGTGCAAAAAATAATGTCCGCCGCCGTGGGCGCTTTTAAAAAGCAGCCCGTTTTGTGCATTGCAGTATCAGCGGCGCTTGTGACTTGTATATTCGTTCCGCCCGACAGGCAGTATGCAGGCTATTTTGACCTGAAAACGCTTGCCTGTCTTTTCTGTACGCTGGAGGTAGTTTGCGGCTTTGCCCGTATACACACATTTGAGCTTGCTGCCGAGAAGATAGTTCACAGCCTGAGCAATGTGCGCAACGTGGTCATCGGCGTTGTTTTCATAACCTATGCTGGCTCTATGCTGCTTGCCAACGATATGGCCCTGCTGACGTTTCTGCCGCTGGGTTACTTCGTTCTTGCCGCCACTAACAAGAAAAAATACATGGCTTACACTTTTGTTCTGCAAAACATAGCGGCAAACTTAGGCGGCATGATAACTCCGTTCGGCAATCCGCAAAATTTGTATTTATACTCGTATTTTAATATAGACACCGCAGTTTTTATTGAGATAATGACAGTGCCGTTTGCGGCGGCGTTTTTGCTTATTGCGGTGTGCTGTATTGTTATCCCGCGTGAGCCCATGCACCTTGAAAACCGCGAGGAATACACCTTTCACAAGTCAAGAACGGTGGTTTACAGCGTGCTTTTTGTGGTATCTATCTTAGGCGTGCTGCGTGTTATACCCTACCTTGCCTGCACCGCGATAGTCACAGCGGCAATGCTTGTTTTAGACAGAAAAGCACTCAAAGATGTAAACTACCCCTTGCTTGCAACGTTTGCGGCGTTCTTTGTTTTTTCGGGAAATATGGCGCGAATTTCGGCGGTGAGGGATATGCTGATGAACATTCTGCCGGGCAGGGAACTGGCGATAGGCGTTTTGTGCTGCCAGGTGATGAGCAACGTGCCCACGGCTGTTATGCTCTCGCACTTTACAAAGGCTTACAGCAATTTGCTTGTCGCGGTGAATATAGGCGGTCTGGGAACGCCGATAGCTTCTCTTGCAAGCCTTATAACGCTTAGCGAATACCGCAGGCGCGACAGAGAGGGCATAAAAAAATATGTGCTTATTTTCGGTGTGCTTAATATAACGTTTTTGCTGATACTTTTTGTGATACAGTCCGCAGGGCTTTCGCTTTATAAAATAAAATGAGGGGTGCTTTAAATGTCCGAAGAAATGTACAGAATAGAATTTGAGATCGACGACGAAAAGGTGGAGAGCGAGGGCGTTTATGTTCTTGATTCGATTTACACCGCCGTGCGCGAAGAATGCGAGGAACACGGTATGCAAAAATGCGGCGAGAATTGCTACGAGATAGCCGCCGAGGGCAATTTTTCACGCGGGTGGCAGGCGGTCTTGCACATATACACGCCTGAGATACGAAAGTATCTTAAAAAGCTTACTTGGCACAGCGACCCCGAAAATATTACCGAAGATGTGCTTGAAATGAAAACGATAGAGGGTGATCAGCTTCGCAAGCAGATAACTTTCAAGATAAATGTGCAGGGTCTTAAAACGTACTACAAAGGCACGCGCAATATGCTGCTGAAAAAGGCAGTTGATGAGCTTGCCGCGCTTTTAAAAGAACACGGTTTTGAGCGCTCGGTGCTGCTGGGCGGATATGTTTCGGCGTACCCGATGACTTATTCGGAAGTTTCGGCAAGCGTAACGCCCGATATTCTCAATAGCTGCGCGTGGACTAAAGACTGCCTGACTTCATACAGCATTTCGTCCGTCGGGGAGGCTGTAGACTATACAGAAATACTTAAAAACGGCGGCGAGGAATAATACTGATCATGGAGGATATTTCAAAACTTACGCAGGAGGAAATAACGCGCCTTGGCAACCCTTCAGACCCACGCGGCGAGGCAGGTGAAGCAATGCTGACACGCATGAATTTGAGCCACAGCCTGCTTACCGACCGCGCGCTTTCGCTGGTATCTTTTAAGGGCAGTGAAACAGTTTTAGATATAGGCTGCGGAGGCGGTGCGGCGCTTAATAAAATGTCGCGTATGCTGCCGCAAGGTAAACTTTTCGGTATAGACCATTCGCAGACGGCGGCAGGGCTTGCATCAAAAAATAACGCCGCTGATATAGAGAGCGGCAAAATGAATATTCAGTGTGCGCAGGTTGCCGCCATGCCGTTTGAAGATGATATGTTTGACGTGATCTTAACGGTAGAGAGTTTTTATTTCTGGAAAGCGCCGCAGAGTGAACTGAAAGAAGTTTACCGCGTGCTTAAAAGCGGCGGCACGTTTTTGCTTGCTCTTGATGAGTACGGCAGGGAAGGGCTTGCAGATAAGACTTTGCAAAACGCCAGAGAGTACGATCTGTTCCTGCCGACAAAAGAGCAGCTTACCGATCTTTTGCGCGGTGCAGGGTTTGAAAAAACAGCGCTGCACACCTACCCCGGCAGCGATATGATCTGCGCCGAGGCAAAAAAATAAGCTCACATAAAACAAAAATGATCCCCACTAAGTGAGGATCATTTTATTATTGTTTAATTTCAGCGTGATTTGTTTTCCTTGCGGATAACGCATACAGCGCCGAGTACGGCAGATGCCAGTATCATGAATACCAGCGAATAGTCGCCTTCACCTGTAGCAGGCGATTTGTCGCTAAGGCTGCTGTCGGGCTTTGAAGGTGCAGGCGGTACCTTGTCAGCATAAACTATCGCGTATACCGAGAATTTGTCGGTCTTGAATGTGATAGTGTTTGCATCTTTATCAAGGTCGCTGAGTATGTCAGCCTTGCCGTCGTGCAGGCGAACCACTGCAAACGTTCTGCCGTCAGCTTTCAAAGAGTCGGGAACAGCCACAGTAAGGCTTATCTCGCTGCCAAGCTGAGTTACGTCAATTTCTTTGCCGTCAATTATCTTCTTTATGTCAATATTGATATACTGACCTAAAATGAATTTGCCAGCAATAGTCTTGTCGGTCAGCGCCTTATCGTCAGCCGTAACAGAAGCGGTTGCATCTTCTATAGAGATAACAATTTCGATCTTTGCGCCGTCTTCAAGAGCCGCTTTATCTTCCGCGGTAAGCACTGCGTTTTCAAGAGCCGCCTTGTCTTCGTCGGTAAGGGTAAGCGCAGGAGCGCCTTTGCCTGACTGAGGAACTACGTTAAGCTCGCCTTTTATAACGGGTATTACTGTGCCGTATGTTATAACTTCGTCGCATACTTCGCAAACAATGTCGCCGGTGTAGCCTTCTTCTGTGGCGGTAGCTTCTTTAACGCCCTTTCTTTCTGCGGCAGGTGTGTGACCCTTTGCAGGGATAGTTCTGCTGTCAAGTACAGCATCACATTTTTCGCAGTGAATAGATTCGCTGCCTTCCTCGGTGCAGGTAGCAGGCTTATCAACTGTATAATCTTCTTCCCAAGTGTGACCGCTTGGATCAAGACCCCGTGTTTCCTTCTTTTTGCAGACTGTGCACTCTCTTTCCTGTGTGCCGCTGTCTTCGCATTCGGGCGAATCTACTGTTTTCCATTTGCCCCAAGTATGATTCTTTGCAGGAATAGTCTTCTGGCTGCCCGGCTTAGAAAGTCCGCATACTGAGCAGTGAATAGACTCGCTGCCTTCATCTTCACAAGTAGGCTCTTTATCAGTATCGTAAGTGTCTTTCCACTTGTGGTTTACAAGGTCTGTGCCTTTTACCTCGGCATAGCCGCATATAAGGCACTTTCTCTGCTGATTTGACTGACCGTCTTGTGTAAGTATCTCTTCCCATGCGCCGAAAGAGTGACCCTTTTGAGCCGTGCGAGTGGTTATTTCTGAAATTTCATCTTTGCAAACGGTGCAGTATGTCAGAACAGTTGTGTAGCCGCCCTCGGTGCAGGTAGCTTCTTTAGAATCAATTATCTCTGTCGCGGTCGTGTGACCTGTTGCAGGTATAACCACGGTAGAGTTCGGCTTTGTAGTACCGCAATTAGCGCAGTGTATAGATTTGCTACCCGGCGTGATGCAGGTGGCTTCTTTATCGATAGTCGCTTCTTCTTCCCACTGGTGCTCTTCGTGATATTCGGTGGATTCTATAGCGCCGCAAACCGAACATTTACGCTGCATCTCGCCCTTTTCGCTGTTGGGGTCATTATTCCACGGAACTTTTTCCCAATTGCCCCATGTGTGACCTACAGGGTCGATGGTAACTACCACTCTGCTTATTTCGCAGCCGCAGTCATCGCAATACGTTACTTCTGTGTAACTGCCCTTTTCGGTGCAGGTTGCAGGTATTTCGTTCAGCTTTTGGGTGTGTCCTATAGCGTGCGGCAGGGGAGCAAGTATCTCAACACTGTCGGGGTCTATAGCGCCGCAGACTGTGCAGTGCTTAGATCTCTGACCCTGTACAATACAGCTGGGCTGTTTGTCTATGGTGTATTCTTCAGACCATGTGTGTGTGCTGTTTGTAGACTGTGTTTCAACAATATGGCATCTGCTGCAAGTTCTCTGCTGAGTTTTGCCGCCGCAGGTACCTGTTTCAATGTCTTTCCAATCGCTCCAGTTGTGACCTGTAGCCTTGCCTACATAGTCTTCCTTAGTCTGTTCGCCACAGACATCACATATCTTTACAAGATAGCCCATGCCGGGTATTGTGCAGGTGTTGGGGGTTATCATTTCTGTCCTTGTGTTGAAAGGATTTTCATATATGTGCTTTCCAGTCAGCGTTACTGTTTCGGTAGTAGTGTTGCCTGCCTTGTCGGTGGCTTCCACAGTAACTTTTTTAGATGTTCCGCTCTTGTTTTCAACGGTGAATTTCTGTGTGCTGTCACCCTTTGAAGAGTCAAACAAAGTTTCGCCGTCTACGGTTACAGTTTTAAGATTTTTCTCATCAATAGTAATGTCAATGTGCGTGCAGTATGTCTGACCGTTATCAATACCGAGAATGTCGGGGTGCGTAATATCAAATACCAAGCCTGCTGTGCTTGCATATGATTCGTTGCCGTCACCGTCAACAGCCTTGACATAAACTATCTTGTTGCCTTCGGGAACGTCTATGTCAATAGGATCTGTATATGTTTTCCAACCGCTGAGCTTTTTAAGATCTGCCTCGGTCATTGCCTTGTCGCTTATATAGTAGGATACAGTCGGCTTTTCGGTTTTGTTGTCCTCAGCAGATACTGTCACTTTCTGAGGCTTATTGAAGTACATACCAAACGTACCGTCAGTGTGCAGACCGTTCCATGTATCCTCACCGAGAGTAATGGTTATTTTAGGGCCAACGTTGTCTCTGTATACGGCATTAAATGTCTTATCGCCGGTGCTGCCTGTCTTTACAGATGCATTTTTGTCAGCTACAGTTACATCGTCATAAGTCCAGCCGAGGAACTCATGATCTGCAAGTTCGGGCGAGGGCAGTTTTATATCGCCGCTCTTTACGGTGTATGTCATGGCAGCCTTGTCATCTTTTACAGTCCAGCCGTCTGCATTTGTCAGCTTGCCGCCGTTAAGAACAAGCGTTATGGTGTATTCTGTAAGAGCTTCGCCGGTGTAAAGATTCATATCTTTTGAAACTTTGTCTGTATCAAAAATCCATTCCTGCTTCTGTCCTTCATCTTTATACCATTTGCTGTCCGCAGTGGTGCCGTCGTTGTCATAATCAACGTCGGGAAGTGTCAGCGTGTCGCCGTTGTTAGCATATGCAGCGGCAACTTCCTCACCGTTAAGCATATACGAAACTTTGTAAACTCTGTCTTTGTCACTTGTCTTGAGAGAAGGAACAGTTTCTTCAGGCAGGTTTTGACCCCAGTATGCGGTGTCGCTATTATTCTGCGCATGACGAAGCTCGTATGCAGCTATACCCTGCGCCAGCTCGTCGGCGGTAAGACCCTTTGCGCTGTCGCCGTCGGGCTTGTTGCCGCCAAAAGCAGTGTGCTTGGGGCTGTGAGTACAAAAATCAACATTATAATAGCAGTTTTCTACAGTGCCGCTTTCTTTGTTTGTACCAACAAAATAGCCAAAGGTAGAAGCAGAAGCGGCAGTACCTTTTACCTCGCTGTAGCAGCTTTTTATAGTGCCGCTGTTTTCGCCAGCGATACCGCCTATAGAGTACGAGCCCGTTGCCTCTCCCGAGACATAGCAGTTCTCAATTTTGCCGTTTTCGCCGTTCATAGCGGTCAGGATACCAGAGCCGAAGCCGCCGCTTTTAATAGTACCGTCAACGCTCAGGTTTTTAATAGTACCCTGGTTCATGCCGAACAGACCGAGAGTATAGACTCTTCCTTCGCCTGCCAAAGGCGTAAGACCGGTTATCTTATGACCTTTTCCGTCAAAATTGCCTGCAAAATAATATTGCGTGGTGTTGCCGAGCGAAGTGCCTTGCTTGCCTATAGGCTGCCAGGCCTCTGTCAGCTTGATATCGCTTTCCAGAACGTAATATGCCTTTGCGTATGTGTTGCCCTCGGCTGCCGCACTGTTTACGGCATCTCTCATGTCTTTGAGTTCTTGTTCGCTTGTGATCTTGTAAGGATCATCTTGTGTTCCGGCGCCCGTAAATGAGTAGCCGGTTTCTGTGCCTGCTGCGGCTTCTGCATTGCCAAACAGACCGCTCAGCGGCAGCAGGGTGAGTGCAAATACTACGGCTGTTAGCAAACCGTAAATGCGTTTTTTTGCTGTCGTTATTTTCAGCACATGGATCATCTCCTAATTAGAAATATTTAGCAAAACTGTTTTTTTTTTTTTTTTTTTTTTTTTTGAAACTGTTTTGCTAATTATCATTATAACACAAACAGGGCTGCTTGTCAACGAAAAATTGCGAAAAATCTTTATTTTTTTCATTTGACTTATTCAAAAATTTTTATATGAGCGTTTTGCACAACGCAATGTGCGATATTTTTTGCGGCAGTATCAATTTTCAACAAAAACGCCCCGGACTTTTGCCAAAAGAAACCGAGGCGCACTATTTTAATATAAGAATTTTTTCTTCTGCGTGCGAGATGACGTTCAGCTTTGCTCGCCGCATTTCTAAAATGCTTTGCACTGCCCCTGCCGTGATGACCTCCCCGGGCGCAACAACAG
Organism: uncultured Clostridia bacterium; assembly: GCA_947630555.1. Taxonomy (GTDB): domain Bacteria; phylum Bacillota; class Clostridia; order Oscillospirales; family Ruminococcaceae; genus UBA7477. The sequence continues at coordinate 172,212 of CANRIA010000001.1, read as the reverse complement.
GCACCCCCGGTGGGTATGCCCACACGTATTCTCCGCACGCTTTGCCTATGCTTTCATTTAAAGGAACAAGCATTTTTTCGCACTTTTGCGCTTGGTATGCCGTTTTGCAGACATTTGGCGCGCATATTTCGGACAGTGGTGTGCACTGCACTTTGTGCAAATCTTTGTCAATAGCCGCAAGGGCATTTTCAAGGCGCAAAAGCCCCTCGTCACTGTCGCAGATGCTTGTCAGCGCCACTGCATACCTCATGCTTGCCATTTCGCATTCTATGCCGTGCCTTTCGCGCAGGCATTCAAACAGATCTCTGCCGCTTATGTCGGTATTTTCACAGCATATTACAATGCGGCTTTTATCACAATTTTCGCTGTTTTTTATGTGCAGATGTTTCAAGCTTTCCGCCGCTTTGTAAAAATGCTCTAAACGCTGTGTATGCCGCTGTGCAAGCTCTTTGCCGCTATTTTCAAGCAAAGTCATGCAGCTGTCGGCAGATGCCATTAAAACGTAAGAAGGGCTGGAAGTTTCAAACATTTGCAGCGTTTCCGCTATTCTTTCGGTATTTACTTTATCAGAAAAAATGTTAAGGCACGCCACTTGCGTAAGGCACGGCAGCGTTTTGTGCAGGCTGGTAACGGAAATATCACCGACCGCACTTGCCCCATAAAACAGCGGAAAATGCGCTCCGTGCGCTTCGTCACAAATAAGCGGTATATTGTGTTTTTCGCATACTTTTGCTATTTTTTCGGTATCGCTCACTGCGCCCTCATATGTCGGCGTGGTGATGATAACAGCCTTTGCATCGGGGGCGTGTTCTATCGCTTTTTCTATACACTCCGCCGTAACAGATGTGAAAATACCCGTCTGCGTATCAAGCGGCGGTGTCACCCAAGTGGGTGATAAATTGTACAGTTCAATTGCTTTGTAAACCGAGCGGTGGCAGTTGCGTGCGGCAATAATTTTGTCGCCAAAGCTGCATAAAGCCACCACTGCCGCCATGATGCCGCAGGTGCTGCCGTTTACCAGAAGAAAGCTCTTTTTTGCGCCATAAAATGCCGCCAGCCGTCTTTGAATGTCATCAATAACGCCGCTCGCGCGGTGCAGGTCATCAAAGCCCGTTATCTCGGTAATGTCAATGTCATAGGGCAGAAAATCGCCACAAATATCGGTGTTTCTCTTGTGTCCCGGCATATGCATGGGGTATAAGCTGAGGTTTTTCAGCTTGTCACAAAGTTTGCCGCTCATATGCTTTTCACCACAATTTCAGGCAGAAGTGCCATAACGGCTTCTTTTGTTGCCAGCGTGCCCGAAAACACGCTTGCAGAGCCTGCCGCCGCGCCCATTTTAAGCGCGTTTGCCATGCTTTCGCCGGTCGCCAGCGCCGCCAGAAAGCCTGCCACCATTGAATCCCCTGCGCCAACGGAGTTTACCGCCTTGCCTTTGGGCGCACTGCAATAAAGCCTCTCGCCGCTTTTGCAGGCAAGCACAGCCCCCATTTGCGCCATTGAAACAAGCACGTTTTCAGCGCCGCTTTTTTGCATTGCGGCGGCATATTTTACCGCTTCTTCAGGGGTGTTTATGCTTATGCCGAATATCTCGCCGAGCTCTATGTGGTTGGGCTTTACCAAAAACGGCTCGCCTTTCAGAAGGCTTACCAGCGAACTGCCCGAGGCATCTGCAATTATGCGAATGCCCCTGCCTTTCAGCCTTGTCATAATGTCAAGATAAAGCGTATTTGGCAGGCAAGAGGGTATGCTGCCTGCAAGCACAAGGCAGTCGCCGCTTTTAAGGTTGTCAAGAATCTGCCAAAGGCTTTCAAGGCTCTGCGGCGGAATGTAGGGGGAATCTGCGTTGATTTCGGTCTCCTCTTCGCCCGAGAGCTTAACGTTTATGCGCGAATTACCCTGCGGCAGGTGCAAAAAGTGCGTATCAACGCCGTTTTCTTTTAGCAGCCGCTCTATCTCAGCCCCCGTAAAGCCTGCGGTGAAGCCCAGCGCGGTGTTTTCGCAGCCGAGGTTTTTAAGCACCACCGAAACGTTAATGCCCTTGCCGCCTGCCACAATGCGCGTATCATATGCGCGGTTTACAGCCCCTGCCGTCAGTTTGTCTGTCCACACCGTGTAATCAAGCGAGGGGCTTAAAGTAACGGTATAGAGCATTACAGTATGCCTGCCTCGTCGTCGTCGGTGACTTCGCCGTTTATTATGGCTTTCAGCGTTTCAAATTCCTCGTCTGAAAGGGTAACGCCCTTGCCCATTCTTGTGTGGTCGGGAGACCATTCTCGTATGTCGTACTTCGGGTCTCTGCCGTTCCAGCTGATAAGGTTGAGCTCCTTCGTCCAGCCCTTAGCGTTTTCCGAAAGCACTCCCAAGCACTCCTTGATCTCATAAGTCAGTTCTGCCATTGTTTTTTCCTCCTGAATATATTATATTTTATATTTTATTTATAAGCGGTATGAATTTCCACAGCTTTTTGGGAAGAATTTTCCTTGCCATTTTAAGCATACACTTATAATTTATAACGAATATTACTAAAAAGCAGGGTATCTCTACAGCGGCGTAATGCCAGTCCGTAAGCCGCGCCGCAAAGGTCATAGCCGCAAGTATTAAAGTATTTATAATTATCTTTACGGGTTTAAGTTCAAACGGCAGCAGTTTGCGAGAGTCTATACACCTTAGTATAAATACCGTTATATACGCCGCCACGGTAGATATAACAGCCGCCATAATGCCTATGCGAGGTATGAGTATAAGGTTCAGAGATACGTTCACCACGCCTGCCGCAAGGCTTGTAAGCAGCGAGCGGTTCGATTTTTTCGCTACAGAATAAATAGAGCCCATGAACGTTGTAAAGCATATAAACACAGTTGAGAACACCAGCCCCGGCGAATACAGCACCGATGCACGGAACTCTTTGCCTATCCACACGGCGGTCAAAGGTCTTATTATCATCAGTATGCCTGCCGCGGTGATGTACAAAAGCGACTGGTTTATATCGAAAACGTTGCTGTAAAACCTCTCGCGCTCGTCTGATTCGCTCTCGGTAATGGCGCTTATGTTCCACGCGTTGCCAAACATCATGTATATTATAGTCAGCAAATTCGGTATTTTGTAAGCCGCCGAAAGTATGCCTGTTTTTTCAAGACCCAGGTAGTGGGTTATCATGAAAGAGTCGGAAGTGTTGGTTATAAGCCACAAAAGCTGCGTTGGAATAAGCGGCACGCAGTAGCGCAGCATGGCAGGCGTGAGTCCTTTGTTGAAAGGCTCGTTTTTGCCGACAGAAAGCCGCGTGTAATACTTATAAAGTTTTGCCGAGAGCATAAGAAAGATTATTGCAACAACATCTGAAATTACTATAGAAGCCAGATAGCCCACAACGCCCATTTTCAGCACTACCATGAAAATCACGCTGCACACAAGCGTTATAAATGTGCCTAGTATGCCGCTTAGTGCCACCAGCTTTATTTTCTCCAGCGAGCGCACAAAGGCATCGCACATAAGCTTGTAGCCGCCTATAGAAACATACAAAAACAGCAGCCACGAGTATGAGCCTATATACTTTTTCACTACCGAATTATCGTACAAAAAGAACATTACACCTGCAAGGCAGAGTATGCCTATAAGCACAACGTTTGAGCCTATGGTGAATATGCGCTTTTTGTCGTATGACTTATCAAGACCGAAGCGCACCACCGCTTCCGAAACGGTGAGCGTTACCATGGGTATAAGCCAGTTGGCAACGTTGACAAAGTTGTCGGTAAGACCTAGCTGCGCCTTGGTGAGGATATTTGTATATACCGTTACCAGAATAAGCGAAAGCACTTTCGAGCTGAAAGAGCCTATCGCGAATATGAACGTATTTGTAAGCAGCCCTTTGTAGCCGCGGTTTTCAGCGTGTTCGGTGTCAGCCATACCCTTGTCCTTTCATGCAAATTCATTCAACACATATTATAACATATTTTAAAAAAAATGCAACCGCTTATTTTTTAACAATTGGGGTATTGCAAAATCTTTGTAAAAATGTTATAATGATTATATATGACTTGTAGATATAGTTTGCAGATATAAATACATAATTTTTTGGAGGATAACAAGATGAAATTTATTGAATTTTTGCTTAAAACAGTATGCGTTATTCTGGCGGCGAAAATACTGATAACGGTTATAAGCGACATTTGCCATTATATCGCCAAGCCGCGCTATTTTGAAGCAGATATTGCAGAAAGCTAAGGAGAAGTTATGTTTGACTTTCTTACTTTGCGGCTTATAAACAAATATTCGCTGCTTTCAAATGCGCAGAAGCGCAAAAAGATGTTTGCATTTATGCGGCTTGAAGAAATGCTTGATAAGCTTTTCAAGTTCGTGGTGCTTATAGGTATGTTTTTGTGCATTTGGTGGAACATAAACGCCATAAAAGAGGGCAGAGTGGTCTACGGCGTTATTGATACCGCGATAGAGTGGGTGGTATACCCTGTTGCTCTGTACTGCGAGATACTTGCTGTAAAACGCGGCAGCAGCGTGGGTCTTGTGCTGTTTATTGTAACAAACCTTGTGATATTTTTCCACACGCCGACATACAGCCTTACCAACGTGTGGAGCATACTTTTCGTGATAGTTGCGGCGCGGCTGGAGGCGTTTTCAAAGCTGCCGGGGTACCCCAAATTCAGCGATGACTTAGATGCCAAACGCGTGAGCGACGAGCAGGAATATCTTGCACGCAGCAAGGGCGAGAAAACGGGCAAGCCCAAAAGTGCGGCAGCCGTGCAGAATGATTATTACGACATGATACTGAGCGGCAAGATAGAGTATGACAAAGCCGACACGGGTATCAAAAAGGGCGAAATGGATACCCTTGAAGTGCCCGATGACTTGGGGGATAACGATGCTTGAAGTCATAGTTAAAAAATATCAGGCGCGGTATGATATGCTGCCGGACATCGAAAAATGCACGCTGAAAAAAGAGCTTGACGGCTCGGCAGAGCGCTGCATGACGGTTTATATGTGGCTGTTTATAGTGCTGCTGATGTTCTCGGGCATACTGGGCTGGACGGTGTTTATCGGCGAGGGGCAGAAATATGACCTTTCGCGGCTGACGCTTGGCAGCAAGGAACTGCCGTTTTTAGTCTTCATACCGCTGCTTTACATACCCATGATAGCGTGGGCGAGGGCGGCTAAAAACTGCATTCCTATGTATGTTATGTTTCTTTTGTCGATAGTCGGCGCGGTGTGCACCAAGGGCATATTGCTGCTTTTGACTATATTTTGCATATACTTTATAACGGCAGAAGTAAAGGTCAAGGCGCTCTCGCGGCTGGAAGGCTACCCTGCATTTACAGAAAAGCAGAAAGAAGGCTATGCGCAGGGGCTTACATTTGAGCAGATAGCAGCCATTGACCGCATAGACGACAGAGGGCTTGACGGCAAGGCGGCTCAGGAGCTGAAAGAACGTATTTTAAGCGGTGATGAAGAAGCTTTGAAAGAACTTGGCATAAAGCAGCAAAGCGAAGAAATGGACGTGCTGTACGTTCCCGAAAATATTGATATGGGAGAGAGCAATGTTTCAAAGAATAGTTGACAGCGAAAGCGCAAAATATTTCGACCTTTCGCGCGAAGATAAGATAATAAAACTGCGCGAGGTGCAGAAGACCGAAGGAAAAATAGCCGACCTGATGTGGTTTTTTGCGATAACAATGGCAATAATCGGGCTGTGGATGTCGCAGTATTTCGGCTATGGCGGAATAGAGTTTGCGGTGGTGTTTTTCGCGGTGGGAAACTCCGCTATGGTGGCTTTTGCAAGGTCTTCAAAGAATACAGCGCCGCTGTATGTGCTGCTGGGCGTGACACTTCTCTCGGCAATTGCGACTATGGGCGTATATACTGTGTTTTTTGTGTATGATGCGGTATTTATATGGGCGGAACTGCGGCTTATTGCTATGAAAAACTTGCCGGGCTACCCTTTGTTTGAAGAAGCAAACACCGACAGAATGGATAAAAAACTCACCGAGCAGCAGCTTTACGCATACGAAATAAAACAGCTGAGTGATATAAATTCCACGCAGGAGCAGAAAATGCAGGATAAGAAAGATCTTGACAAGATACTAAGCGGTGAGATGGATCTTGACGAATATCTGGGCGTTGACAAGCTGCCGGGCGGCGATATGGATAAGGCAAAGCAAACGCAGTATGACAAGTATGAAGCTTCTCTTTCGTATGATGAAAATGATGACGGTATCTCTTTAGACGGCACTGTAGACGAATATTTTGACGACATGGAAAAGCGCAGGCGTATACAGGAAAAACAGGTAAAAGCCAGAGAAGAAAGGCTTGCGAAAAAGGGTCTTGACGACAGCGCCGAGAACTTTTACAAAAAATTTGAAAGCGGCGGCGGCACGCTGAATAACAGCAATGAAAGCGCCGCACAGAAAAATATAAAAACAACTTTTCAAAAAGCTGTAAATTCTACCGACGGAGGTAACAACGGATAAATGGTTAAAATAAGGATCAGCGGGATAAGAAATGCGGACGATATAGCCTGCGCCAACGAGGTGCAGCCTGCGTACATAGGTTTCTCATTTTTTGACGGTCTTTACAGGGTGACGGGAAATATCGCATCAAAGCTGGTTTACAGCCTGCGCCCCGAAATTCAGGCGATAGGAATGTTCTGCGACCAGGATATTTCTCAGATAACGCCGCTGCTTTCGGCAGGCATATGCGAAACGGTGGAACTTTGCGGCGATGAGAGCGCAGAGTATATAAAAGCACTGAAACTTCGCGCTGAAACAAAGGTGATAAAGCGCTTTTCGCTCAAATGTATAGGCGATGCAGTGAAGATAAACGAAAGCCCTGCCGACTTTGTTTCTCTGCCGCTTAGGGATATAGTGAGATTCCCGAGCATTACCAAAAGCATTGACAAGCCGTTTTTTGTAACGGGCGACATAACGGCGGATTCGGTAAGAGAGATAGCGAGGAATTTTTCGCCCTATGCTATTGATGTTGCAATACGCCCCGAAGCGACGTCCGGCGTGAACAGAATGATATTCGGCGGCATATGTTCGGAGGCTGAAAAATACTGACAATATTTTGGAGATGATAATATGGAAAGACTGTTTTGCAAAGGCTATACATGGGGCGCATTCGCAAAAAGCGGCGAATATATGACAGACTATGCTAAAAAATCAATGCAGAGGCTGTGCAGCGACGGCATTGACTGGATATGCATACCCGTGAACGCTTTTCAGGAAACGTATACTTCGCTGTGTGTGCACCCTTTATATGGCAGAACGCAGACCGACGAAGATGTTGTGTATGCTATAAATATGGCAAAGGAAATGGGTCTGAAAGTGTGCCTTAAACCTATGGTAGACTGCCTTGACGGCGTGTGGCGCGCAAGGATACATTTTCCCGAAGAGGGCAGGGGAAACTATCTTGACAGGTGGTTTTCATCTTACACGGCGTTTATGCTGCACTATGCCGCAATTGCGCAGAAAACCGGCTGCGAAATGCTCTGCACAGGCTGTGAGATGGACGGCATGGACGTTTGCCATGAAAGAGTGTGCAAGATGATAGATGCGGTAAGGGAAGTATACCACGGCATGATAATGCACAACATAAATCACGATGACGAGTTCAAGTATCCGTGGCTTTCAAAAGTCGATGTCATAGGCATCTCGGCGTATTACAGGCTTACAGACGGCGACGATGTCAGCCTTGGCAGAATGCTGCGCTCGTGGGACGACATACGCGCAAGGCTTGTTCGTATGCACGAAAAGTACCAAAGACCTATAATGTTTGCAGAAATAGGCATACGCAATGAGCACGGCTGTTCAAAATATCCGTATGATTTTCACCATCGCGAGGAAGTGCCGCTTGATGAGGACGAGCAGGCTGACTTTTATCAGTCGGCACTGCATACGTTCTGGGACGAGGACTGGTTTTCGGGCTATTTTTGGTGGGACTGGAAGGTAAAGCTTACACCAAGTGCATTGATACATAAAAACAGAGATTTTACAATATATGGCAAAAAGGCTGAAAGAATACTCAGCAGTTGGTATCTTACAAACTGAGCGATTGTAATCAAATTGTAGTCGTTTTGTCGTTGCATTGATACCGATGTGTGTGTTATAATATACATTGAAGCATTATGACATACCAAAGCGATATGTTTTATAATAGAAGCGAAAGGAAACAGCTATGGAGAAGGAATTTGACATCTCGGCAAAAGAAGGCGGACTTAACGCTGTGCTGTCGGCAGGCGGCGCAGGTGATGCTGTGCAGGAGCGGCAGAAAAAAGCGCAGATGATGGCTCGCCAGATAGCTATGAATATGGGCGATGATGACTATGTGCCGCAGAGCACTGAGCAGGCAGAAGAACCCACGAGAGAAAGAACTCTGCCGCAAAGACCTGTCAGGGCATCTTCGCAAAGTGCAAGACCCAAAAGCGGCAGCAGCGCAAACCGTTCAAGGTCTGCTTCACAAAGCCGCAGCAGCGCAAACAGAAATTCATCGGGCAAAAAGGGCAGCAGCAAAAAGCGCAGAAGAAAGAAGAAGTCTTCGGGCGCAGGCGCTACTATAGGCTTTCTGCTGGGATTTATAGTCGTATTGATAGGTGTAGGGTACTTTATAGGACTGATACTTACAAACGGCACATTTTTGCCCAACACCACGATAAACGGCGTTGACGTAAGCAAAATGACTCTTGCTGAGGCGACAGAGCTTTTAAAACCCGATGAAATGCCGGGGCTTGTTCTTACAAAAAAAGACGGCACGGCGATAACTATAAGCGCAAATGAGTTTGACTATAAAGACGACACCGAACAGCAGGTGCAGAAGATATATTCAAATATTGATAGAAAAATGTGGTTCAAGTCGCTGTTTTCAACGTTCAGTTATAATTTCACGGCGAACGTTACTTATGACGAATCTAAGCTGACGCAGGCGCTTGATAAGATAGTGTGGGGCGTTACTGAGCCTAAAAATGCTTATATAGCACATACCGAAGAAGGCTTTATTATAGTTGATGCCACCGAGGGCGACACGCTGGATTACAGCAAGCTGAAACCGTTTATACTGAATAAAGTGCACAGCGATGTGTTCAATATAAACATTGCCGACTGCGACTGCTTTTATAAGGCAGAAATTCAGGCGGAAGACCTTGAAGACCAGCTGGCGTTCTATCAAAAACTCGGCGATTTTACTGTGACTATCGACTTTGATTATACACAAGAAAAGCTTACCCTTGAAGATTACAGCACATGGATGACTTTCAGCGAGGACGGCACATCTTATACCGTAAACAAAGATGAAGTGGCGCAGTATGTAGGGCACCTTGCAGATGTTTATGACACCTATGGCAAGGCAAGGGCTTTCCACGCTACATTGCAGGGCGATATAATGGTAGAGCAGGGCTCTCAGGGCACTTATGGCTGGAAGATGGATCAGGCAAAGACCACCGACGAGCTTATTAAAGCGCTTGAAGCAGGCGAGAGCGTGACTCTCAATCCGATATATGAATCACGCTACGATAAAGAAGGCTATGCGTATTTCACCTATGCAGGACTTGAAAGCGCGCGCTCGGCAGAGTCTGATATAGGCGATACCTACATCGAGGTAGACCTTACCGCGCAGCATATGTGGTATTATCAGAACGGCGAAGTGCTGTTTGAGACCGACCAGATAGTTTCGGGTCTGTATACCGAGCAAAGCAGAGTTACCCCTGAGGGCATTTACGAGATACTTGAAAAGCAAAGCCCTTATAAAATGACCGGTGACGGCTATACCAACGTTCCGTGTACCTACTGGCTGAGAGCTTCGTATGAGGGCATAGGCTTCCACGATTTGAGCAGAGGCGCATACGGCGGCAAGATATATCTTACAGACGGCTCTCACGGCTGTATAAACATGAAGTACGCCGAAGTGCAGAAGCTTTACAGCCTTGTGGCAGTGGGCACACCGGTGGTAATGTACTACTAAGATCAGAATAGCAAAAACTCCGACTTTTGGGTCGGAGTTTTGTTTTTGCTCTATGTTTGTTTGTTTATTTCCTGCCGTCATATGACAGCGTGCGCATACCGTTTATTATTGCCAGAACCGATACGCCTACGTCTGCGAATACCGCAAGCCACATTCCTGCTATGCCCAGCGCGCCAAGCACCAGCACAAGGGCTTTTACAGCAAGCGCAAAGGTTATGTTTTCATATACTATCCTCTGCGTTTTGCGCGAGATGTTCACCGCACTAGGCAGCTTTGAAAGCTTGTCGTCCATAAGCACAACGTCAGCAGCTTCAATTGCCGCATCACTGCCCAGAGCGCCCATAGCAATGCCTATGTCGGCACGCATGAGCACGGGAGCATCATTTATGCCGTCACCCACAAACGCCACCGCGCTTTTATCATTCAGCAGGCTTTCTACCACCGCCACTTTGTCAGAGGGCATAAGCTTTGCGTGGTATTCATCTATGCCGAGCGTTTGAGCAACATCTTTTGCCGTTCGCTCCTCGTCGCCCGTAAGCATAACGGTGCGTATGCCGCTTGCCTTAAACTGCTTTACCGCCTGCGCGCTGTCGGGCTTTATTTCATCAGAGATAACTATGCAGCCGATGTATTTGCCCTGCACCGCAACGTGTACGCAAGTGCCGACAGGCTTTTCACCGCCGTGAGATATACCCATATCCTGCATGAGTGCCTCATTGCCTGCATACACCTCTTTGCCGCCTATCACAGCAATAACGCCCTTGCCTGCGCGCTCCTGCTGGTTTTCAATAAGCGCATTATCTATCTCTTTGCCGTATGCCTCAACTATAGATACCGCAATAGGGTGCGAAGAATAGCTTTCGCAGTATGCCGCGTATTTCAGTACGTCTTCCTGCGTGCAGCCGTTTTCAGCGCGAACGGAAGTCACCTTGAAACTGCCCTTTGTAAGCGTGCCTGTTTTGTCAAGAGCAACGGTCTTAACCTGCGAGAGCCTTTCAAGATAGCACGACCCCTTTATAAGTATGCCCTGTTTTGATGCCGCCCCTATGCCGCCGAAGAACGATATAGGCACCGAGATAACAAGCGCGCACGGACATGATACTACCAAAAATATAAGCGCGCGGTGTACCCATTTTGCCCACTGCCCCGTTATCAGCGAGGGTATTACAGCCAGCAGCAGCGCACCAACCACCACCGCAGGCGTGTAGTAACGTGCAAACCGCGTGATGAACGCCTCGCTCCTGCTTTTCTTTTCAGATGCCGCTTCAACAAGTTCCAGTATGCGAGCAACGGTAGACTGCGAAAATTCGCAGTTTGTTTTTATGCGTATCATAGCGCTTAAATTTATGCCGCCGCTTGTTACATTGTCGCCGCAGCTTACATCAACGGGTATGCTCTCACCCGTCAGCGCCGCGCAGTTCAGGGAAGTATTGCCCTCAATAATAACGCCGTCAATCGGTATGCGCTCGCCAACATTCACCTGTATTATGTCGCCTTCGCGAACGTCCTCGGCAGCCACTTCGGTAATAACGCCGTCTTTCACAAGGTTCACGGTGTCGGGTTTCAGTTCCATAAGCGAGGATATAGACCCTCTCGACTTGCCCACCGCAATGCTTTCAAAAAGCTCGCCTATCTGATAAAACAGCATTACAGCCACAGCTTCGGGGTATTCGCGTATTATCATAGCAACAACGGTCGCCAGCAGCATAAGAAAATTTTCATCAAATATCTGCCCGTGCGATATGTTGCGAAGTGCCTTTGTTATTACCCCTCTGCCGACTATAAGATACGGCACAAGGTACATTAAAAGAATTGCCCACCATGGTATTTTTATATTAAGTACCTTTAATAGTACAGTTACCGCCGCGAACAGCACCGCGCACAGCAGTATGTCGCGCAGCTTTCGTTTCTGACTTTTGCTCATTTTGGGTCTCCCCTTACAATATTATAGTGCAGTCGGGTTCAATTTTGCGGCAGGCTTTAACAGCCTTTTTCATTATGCTGTCAAAGCTTTTATCGTCCGCATCTATAGTCATTCTCTGCGCCATAAAGCTTATTGAGCAGTCGTTTACTCCGGGAATGTCCTTTATAGCATTTTCCATTTTTGCGGCGCAGTTTGCGCAGTCTAAGTCTTCCAGCTTGTATGTCTTTTTCATGATAAAAACTCCTTTAAAATTATTCAAAAATATGCTCCATGCCTTGGTTGACTATCGAGCGTACATGGTCATCTGCCAAAAAATATATTACAGATTTGCCCTCGCGGCGGCTGGTTATCAGCTTTGAAGATTTAAGTATTCTAAGCTGATGTGAGATAGCGCTTTGTGTCATGCCCAGAATTTCAGCAATATCGCAAACGCACATCTCCGACTCCAGCAGAACGTACATTATCTTCATTCTCGTCGTATCACCGAACATCTTGAAAAGGTCTGCCAGATCATAAATTGCCTCTTCGTCGGGCAGAAGCTTTTTTACCTTTTCTACAATATCTTCGTGAACACATTGTGTTTCGCAAAGCTGCATATCGTCTGCCATGTTTATTCCTCCTTAAAATGAATATGTCATCATTTATTCAAGAGAACACTTGAACATCTGTTCATATGTTACCACATTATATGCCGTTTGTCAATACCCTGTGATGAATTTTTATAAATTGTTCAAAAAAGCGGTTGCAATTTGCTGAAAAGTAGTGTATAATATCCATATGGAAACATACTAAATTTACTTTAGGAGGAAAAATATATGCTTGAAAATCTTATTGAAGTATTAAAAGCAAACAACAGAACACTCGTTTTCACTGAGGGCAGCGACCCTAGAATTCTTGAGGCGGCATCACGCCTTAAAGCTGACGGACTTTTGACTCCGCTGCTTCTGGGAAACGTCGACGAGGTAAAAGCAGCCGCCAAGCAGTGCGGTTTTGACATTGAGGGGATAGAGATAATCGACCCCGAAACATACCCCGAATTTGATGCGATGGTTGACAAAATGGTTGAGCTGCGCAAGGGCAAAATGGATAAAGATGCCTGCACTGCCGCGCTTAAAAAGTCAAACTACTTCGGCACAATGCTCGTTAAAATGGGCAAGGCTGACGGACTTTTGGGCGGCGCTACATATTCAACAGCTGATACCGTTCGTCCTGCGCTGCAAATTATCAAGACCAAGCCGGGCAATTCTATAGTTTCTTCAAGCTTTATACTCTTTAAAGAGACCGAGAACGGCGACGAAAAGTACGCCATGGGCGACTGCGCTATAAACCTCTATCCCGATGAAGACCAGCTTTGCGAGATAGCCGTTGAGACCGCCAAAACCGCAAAGGCATTCGGCATTGACCCCAAGGTAGCAATGCTTTCGTATTCAACGCTCGGCTCCGGCAAGGGCGAGACTGTTGACAAAATGCGCAACGCCACCGCAAAGGTAAAGGCTGCCGCCCCCGATCTGGCAGTTGACGGCGAGCTTCAGTTTGATGCGGCTTTCTCACCCGTTGTTGCCAAGACCAAGGCTAAGGATTCGCCCGTTGCAGGTCAGGCTAATACGTTTATTTTCCCTGACATAAACGCAGGCAACATAGGCTATAAGATAGCCCAGAGATTCGGCGGATTTGAGGCGTTCGGCCCTATTCTTCAGGGTCTTAACGCGCCTATAAACGACCTCTCGCGCGGCTGCAACGCCGAGGAAGTATATAAAATGGCGATAATAACCGCAGGTCTTGCAGAGTAATAAAACATACAGGAGGAAAATTTATGCCACCCGTACCACCGGCAGTAATAGTGATAGTTGTCGCATTTGTGCTTATTTTTGTGATAAGCATGATAGCCGACAAAAAGTCAAAGAAAAAGTTCATGGAAAAAATGAGCACTGAGTTGCAGGGAACTGACAGTGTCAAGAATATGTACCTCACGCCCGACGGTCATCTGTACTTCTACTGGCCTAACGGCTACATGGCGGCCTATAAAAAGTGGAAGCTGAGCGATATATGGTATGTCGCGGTGTACAAAGACACCTTTGGCGTGTACGATGAGAACATGAAGCCCCTGCACGGCGAGTACATATCGCAGTCAAAGGGCAAGGGCAGCGGCGGCGTGAATTTCCCCGTGGGCTGGGAAACTGCGAGAGCATATGCAGATTTTATAAAACAACACGACCCTCGCATACAGTTTATGCTGCACGGCAAGGTCGTTGACGGATTTTGAGTTATGAAAGAATTAAAGAACCAACCTATTGATGCAAGAGCAAAAAAGCCGTTCTATTTAAGAGCGGCTTTGGCGTGCTTGCTTTTTCCGTGCGGCGCGGCTCTTTGCTGCCTTGTTATGCGCAGTGTAATGCAGTCGGCAGGGCATGAGGAGCATATAAAACGCCTTTGCGCGGTAATTATAATAGTCGCGGCGCTTATGCTTGTAAGATACCTCTACCGCTGCAATATACGCAAATGGTGCTGTGCATATATGCATTATGTGCAGGACTGTTTTGCGCGCGAGGACGTTGACTGCTGTCCTAGGTGCAATACATCTTTTGGCGGCGTTTATGGCGACAGCGAGCGAAAAAAGCAGTGCCCCAACAAAAACTGCGCGCTCTCAGCCGATGAGAAGATACGCTTTGGCAGGCTGCCTGCAACGCTTGGTGATGCAAAAGCGCTGGTGCTTAACGCCGGCGTGCGCGATTACTTCAAATTCAGCGCGGCAGAGTGTATTTTTCAGTTTATTGCAGCTTTGGTGGTGTATGCGGCGGCGGCAATTGCATCTGTGTATTTTATTGTACCGCAAATTGCAAGGCTCGTTAAAGAGATCATAGGCTTGCTCTAAGAAGCAAGAGATTCAGAAGCAAGAAGCAAGAATTTTTGCTGCTTTCGCAGCACGCCTGCGGAGCCGTTCACCGCCCCACATTACGCAAATGTTTTAAATCTTGTCAAGAAAAGAAAAGTTTTCGATTGACCCTTTTTCAAAAGGGTCATCATGGGTCGTAGCGTATGCAAGCATACGCCGGGTGAAAACCCCCGTCGCCTGCGGTCGCTTGCGAACGCTACCGCAGCACGGCGAAATCCCCTAACGGCAGGCGCTCCGCAAATGGGTGTAGCAGTCGTAAACGACCGCGGGGGAAGAATTATTTCGCTTATAGTTTTGGGGGCGAAATAATTCTTCAGGCGTTCCCAAAGGGAACGCTACGCCCATGCAAGAGAGGGCGTTCCCTAAGTGGTAGCGATATCTCTTTTGCCGCGTTCTCTCAGAGAACGCCAGACAATGTATAAAACCCACCCTCTTGCCTCTTGCTTCTAGTTTTCTTGCCTCTAAAAGAATTTCCCCCGTTCTAGCAGAGCAGGGGATTTTTTTGTACTGTTAAATTACTTTCTCTTCTTGCTTATCATAAGCGCAGCGCCTGCAAGTGCAATGCCTGCAAATGCTATGCCAGCCGCCTCGCCTGTGGGCTTGTTTTCGTCGTCGGAAGGCTTGGTTTCGGGCTTAGTTTCAGGCTTGGTTTCAGGCTTATTTTCGGGAGTTTTCTCAGGTTCGGTTACCGCCTCGGTGATAATTTTTACGGCTTTGTCAACGGTCAAGCGGCACGCGCTGCCTGTGTTCTCATATCCGATCTCATACTGTATCTGACCATTGCCGCCTACAGAAGGCTCGTCTTTCTGATACGCATAGAGCAGATATTTATTAGCCGAAATGTCAAGTTCGGTCAATTTATTGCCGTTGCAGAAAACTTCATACAGATCTGCATTATTACTAAGATCAAGCTTTTCTATCTGATTATCATGACAAACAAGTCTTGAAAGCGACTTGTTGTTGCTAAGGTCAAGTTTGGCAATATTGTTGTGGTAGCATTCAAGCTTTGTAAGCGCAGTGTTCTTGCTAACATCAAGCGAAGAAAGTTCGCAAAATTCGCAGCCTAGGCTGGTCAGCGCGGTGTTTTTGCTAACGTCAAGCTCTTTGATAGGATTGCCTGCAACGTGAAGATTTGTAAGCGCTGTGAAATATTCAACGCCTTTCAAAGAGGTGATAAGGTTTTCGGTCGCAGTTATAGACACCGAAAGTTCTATCCACGTCACCTTTGCTATCTCCTCATCGCTAAGTACGCCGTCTTTGTCGGTGTCGCAGTTTTCTGAAACGTAAGTTCTGAATACCGCATCGGGAAAATGTACATCATCTACCGCCACGTCATCTTCATCTGCCGCAAATGCAGTTACAGGAACACTTCCTACAGCAAGAACAGCCGCCGCAAGAACAGTCGCAAGTTTTTTTAATTTCATAAAATTTCCGCCTTTCTATGTGCATATTTGTGTTGCATAATATAATAAAGAATTATGCTCAATAAATATTATAACCTATTTCAGGCTAAATGTCAATACCCTGAAACAGATTATTTATAATATTTCAAGCACGTATTGAAAGGGGTATTTAAAATGTATAAAAGAATACGCGACCTGAGAGAGGACAAAGACATGAACCAAACGCAAATGGCAAAGGTGCTGAATATGTCGCAGACGGGCTATTCAAAGTACGAGACAGGCGAAAACGACGTGCCGACCTCGGTGCTGATACGCCTCGCGCAATTTCACAAAACCAACGTTGACTACATTCTGGGGCTTACCGACTGCGACACGTTTTATGAGCATCTGAAATAGTTTTGCCATTCTGCCCAGTTTGTTATGCAAAATAAGCGGCTTTTTCGGTCAAAAGGGTGATTTTTTGCAGGAATTTTCAAAATGACTTGCAAAAATGCGCTGTTTGGTATATTATATACTATGGTTACATTTTATAAAAGGAACGGTGTTACAAATGATGCTGAAAGATATGTCTGCCGTAGAAATCAGGCAGCTTCTCGCGGCGGAACAGAAAAAATATGACGAATTTAAAAGCAGGGGACTAGACCTTAATATGTCGCGCGGCGTGCCTGCAAAGGAGCAGCTGACACTTGCACAGCCGATGATGGATATACTCAACAGCGAGGCCGACTTTTTTGACGAGGACGGCACTGATACCCGAAATTACGGCTGCTTTGACGGTCTTGCATCAGCTAAAAAGCTGTTTTCGCAAATGCTGGGAGCGACCCCCGAGGAAACTATAGTTTTCGGAAATTCCAGCCTTAATATAATGTACGATACCATGGTAAAGGCTATGCTTTTCGGCGTTGACGGCAAAAATAAACCGTGGAAAGACTGCGGCAAGATAAAGTGGCTGTGCCCTGCGCCCGGCTATGACAGGCATTTTCTCATAACCGAAAAACTCGGGTTTGAGATGATAACCGTGCCGCTTGGCAAAGACGGTCCCGACATGGACATGGTAGAAAAACTCGTGCAGAGCGATGAAAGCATAAAGGGCATTTGGTGCGTGCCGATGTACTCAAACCCCACGGGCATTACATATTCGGACGAAACGGTCAAGAGGTTCGCGGCTTTGAAACCTGCCGCACCCGATTTTCGTATCTTCTGGGATAACGCATACTGCATACACCACCTTGACGGCGAGCGCGACAGCCTTTTGAACCTCCTCGACGAAGCCAAAAAGTGCGGCAGCGAAGACATGGTGTTCATGTTCTCGTCAACGTCGAAAGTTTCGTTCGCAGGGGCAGGCGTTGCGGCTATGGCAGGCAGCGTGAAGACGATAGAGTATTTCAAGTCGCTGATGAAGATACAGACCATCGGCTATGACAAGATAAACCAGCTTCGCCATGTGCGGTTCTTTAAAGATATGAGCGGACTGGAGGAGCATATGAAAAAGCACGCAGCTATACTCTCGCCCAAGTTCAGGGCGGTCATAGCAACGCTTGAAGAACAGCTTGCGCCCCTCGGCATAGGCTCGTGGACAAAGCCAAACGGCGGATATTTCATCAGTTTTCAGTCGCCCGACGGCTGCGCTAAAAGGATAGTTTCGCTGTGCAAAGAGGCAGGCGTTACGCTGACCGACGCAGGCGCTACATACCCATACGGCAGCGACCCTCACGACAGCAATATCCGCATCGCGCCGAGTTTTCCGCCGATAGAAACGCTGAAACTCGCCGCAGAGCTGTTCTGCATAGCGGTTAAAATAGCCGCCGCGGAAAAGCTGCTGGAGAAGTAAGCTATACAAAATGAAAATGCTCCCTTTATGGGAGCGTTTTTTTGTTATGTAATTATTTGCGCTTACGCGCAAGCCTGCGGAGCTGTTAAAATCCCCACTGTATTTTTGTTATCTTCTCATTTTGAGTGTACTAACACTATGGCACACTTTTTGTTATGGATTTTTCATATTGTATGGCGTTCCATAATGGAACGCGGTAAAAGAGCAAAGGTCTTCTCAAAGGAGAGGCTCAGCTATTAGAAGCAAGAAAACTAGAAGCAAGAGGCAAGATGAGCATTTTGAAAAAGTTTGCGCAAAGCTTTAAAAACCATTTCTAACCTCTAACTTCTAACATCTTACTTCTAATAGCGGCGCGCACGCTGTGTTTTGTGGGGCTCTGCCCCACGCCTCGCAAGCCTTTTGAAAAAGGCTTGACCGAAAACTTTTGGTTTCTTGACAGTGTTTTAAACTTTTGCGTACTGTGGAGTGTTGAACGCGCTCCTGCGCGCTGCGAAAGCAGCAAAAATAAATCTTGCCTCTTGCATCTAACTCTGAACCGCAGGTATGGCAAGAACGCGCTAACGCCGCAAAACCATTTCTAATTTCTAACATCTAACTTCTAACCTCTAATAAGCGCAAACAGCGTAATTATTTACCCACCAAACTCACTTATTCACCTCAGTGTAATAATATATCGCCAGCTGTGTGCGGTCGCGCAGGGAGAGCTTTTCAAGCAGCGTGCTGATGTAGTTTCGCACCGTTCCCTCGCCGAGGAAAAGCTTCGCGGCTATTTCTTTGTTGCTCAGCCCTGCCGCCACAAGTTCCATTATTTCTTTTTCTTTCGCGCTTATGCCGTGCCCCTCAAAATCATAGTCGCCCTTTTGCCTGATAAGCTGCGGTATGCGCCCCATTATCCTGTCGCCGAAAACGCTCTGCCCGTTCATCACCGTTTCAAGCGCGGCTGAAATGCTTTCAAAATCCTGCTTGAGAATATACCCCTTTGCGCCCATTCTAAGCGCTTTTATTATGTATTCGTCGTCTGCAAAGGTGGTAAGATAAAGTATTTTAGCATCGCCGTGGCGGCGCAGAATCTCCTCGCCTGCCTCTATGCCGTCCATGCCGCCCATGCGTATGTCCATAAGCATAACATCGGGAAAAAGTTCGTCGTAAAGCTTAACGGCTTCTTCGCCGCTGCCGCCCAAGCCTGCGACCTCAACGCCCACGCTTTCAAGTATTGTTTTCAGCGACATTGCCGCCAGTCTGTCATCATCTGTAATTATTATCTTCATAGTTTTTCGGCGCGGACATGAATATCTTAAACCCCTCACGCGTGGGTGTAAAAGTTATCCTGCCGCCTAAGCCTGTTGCCCTTTCTTCCATATTTTTAAGACCCATGCCGACCCCCGATATGCCATTGCAGCTGCCGTTGTCGGTTATCATAAGCTGATAAAACGCAGGGTGTTCGCGAAAAACCACCGATATCTCATCGCCGCCGGAATGTTTCACAGCATTTGAAAGCCCCTCTTTCACAATGGCTGCGATGCATAATTTCACCTTGCCGGGAATATCGCCCTCGGCATCATAACACAGCTTTACTTTGAAACGGCTGTCGCACGCACGGCAGCTTTCTTCAAGAACCTTTTGCAGGTCTATCGCATCATCGTGAAGATCATGAACGCCTGCCCTTATGCCCGTCATTGCGCTGTCAAGGGTGTCTTTCAGCTGCCGCAGAGGCTCTTTTAAACCCTCGTCTTTGTTAAGAACGATAAGCGCCCCCGATTGCAGCAGCGAGCGCGTAAGCATATGCCCCACGTTGTCGTGAATATCGCGCGCTATGCGTTCTCTCTCACGCAGGGCGGCAAGGTGCACTTCGTTGTCCTGCGCCTTTACTATCTGCACATTTTGTTTTGCAAGGATCATGTTTTTCTCCGCGACTTCATCACGCAGTGCCGCAAGGTTGTTTACCGTTACTTCAAGAGCAGAAACACGCGCGTATACTATCACAGATGCTGCTGCCCCTGCCACAGCTGTGGCAAGCTGCGCCGATGAAAGCTGCGATATTTGCACAAATGCACCCACGGCAGGCAGCACCGCCCACCACTTTTTGCAGCTTAAAGCATCATAGAGCATCATCGGCAGGGCGCATAAAAACATAGGCGATACAAAGCAAAGTGCGGCGTTTATTATTATCGGTACATAGGGGTATTTTCGCATTATCTGCGAGAGCGATGAAAGTATTACAGACAGCAAAAACGCAGCCACGGGCAGTTCAAAGCCGCCGCCCAGGCTGAATGATACAAGACATATCAGAAGCAGCGCAAGCCTATCGGCAAGTCTGCCGCTTAAAACACCGGATATGTTCACCGCTATCGCCCCCATTAAGATTATAGCAGATATACAGCAAAATTTCAAGCAATATACTTTTGTTTTGCAGAAAGTGACATTTGTCACCCCAAAGACTGACAAGCGGCACTTTACATAAAAGTTTCCGTATGCTACAATATAATATGTAAACATGAAAGGAATGAGGCATATGGAAAACACCCCCGAAACCATAGTAAAGATAAGCAGTTTAGTCAAGAGATACGGCGACCTTTTGGCGATAGATCATCTCGATCTGCAAATAAACAAAGGCGAGGTTTTTGGTCTGCTGGGGCCTAACGGCTCGGGCAAGACGACCACCATAAACTGCCTGCTGTCGCTGCTCTCTTTCGATAAGGGAAGCATTGAGATATTCGGCAAAGAGATGACACCCACAAGCTACGATACAAAGCGGAAGATAGGTCTTATTATGCAGAACGTTGCCGTGTTTGATGAGCTTACGGTGTATGAAAATATCGACTATTTCTGCGGTCTGTATGTTTCAGACAAGGCGCAGCGCAAAGCTTTGGTAGAAGAAGCGATAAAATTTGTGGGACTTGATGAGTTTACAAAATTCTACCCCAAAAAGCTTTCGGGCGGCTTGCTGAGGCGGCTGAACATCGCCTGCGGCATAGCGCACAAGCCCGAGCTTATTATACTTGACGAACCCACCGTTGCCGTTGACCCCCAGAGCCGCAACAAAATTTTAGAGGGCATACAGCAGCTAAACCGCGAGGGCGCAACGGTTATATACACCTCTCATTACATGGAGGAGGTAGAGCAGATATGCAGCAGGATTGCAATTCTTGACAAGGGCAAAAAGATAGCCGAGGGCAGCTGCGGTGAGCTCAAACAGCTTATAAAAAACACCGAAACGGTGAACATAGAACTGCCCTCGCTTCCGCAGAATGTTCACAGCGCGCTTGCCTCGCTTCCGCACGTTTACGAGGTCAGGTATGATGATGAACTTCTCACTGTTCGCTGCAGCGGCGGCAGGCATAATCTTATAAGAATACTTGATTTATTGCAGAAAAATGACATATCTTTCGGCAGGGTGTATTCCGAGCTGCCAACGCTAAACGACGTATTTTTAGAGATAACGGGCAAAGAACTCAGAGACAAGGAGTAGGGCATGAAACGTTTTTTTCACTCGGTCAGATACTTTGTAATTTCAGGCTTCAAAAGCAAAAATCTCGTCTTTTGGCTTATACTTTTTCCGATAGTACTGGGCACGTTTTTCAAAGCCGCGTTCAGCGGTCTTTATGAAAGTGATGATATGTTCATAAAAGACCCGATAAAAACGGCTGTGGCAGGCGAGAGTGCAATATTCAAAGCTGCTTTAGATGCCGTTGAGCAGTCGGGCAGTTTGCCTTTAGAGGCTGTGTATACCGATGATGATACGGCTATGCAGATGCTTAAAAAAGGCGAAGTTGCAGGCATTATTTATATTGCAGATGACGGCAGCCTTTCCCTTTCGGTGATGGAGAGCGAGATCAAACAGCAGGTACTTAAAGGCTTTACTGACAGCTACAACGCGAACGCGGCAGTCATTACCGATATAGTAAAAAGCGGCAAAGATGTCACCAAAGCTGCCGAAGTTCTCTCGCAGGGAGGGTACACAAAAGAAATATCAATGAAGCATGGCAACAGCGATATTTACCAGCAGTATTTTTACAATCTTATCGCCATGACGGCGCTGTACGGCTCGTTTATAGGCGTGCAGATAGGTATTAACAATCAGGCGAATATTTCAGCCCTCGGCGCGCGCAAAAACTGCTCGCCCATGCCAAAGTCTTTAGCGCTTCTGGCTGACTTCACAGGCGGCTGTATCTTGCAGACCATATGCATGGTGATATGCGTTACTTTCCTCGCATTTGTAATAAAAACAGACTTCTGCGGCAGGCTGCCTTTGGCGTATTTAGCTTCTATTGTGGGCGGTCTTACGGGCGTATCGCTCGGCTTTTTGATAGGCGCTGTAGGCAGGTGGAAAGAGGACGTCAAAATAGGCATATCGCTTATAGTTACAATGCCGCTGTGCTTTTTGAGCGGTCTTATGGTGGGCAACATGAAAAGCATAATGATGAACATAGCGCCGTGGTTCAACAAAATAAACCCTGCGGCGGTCATATCAGACAGCATATACAGCCTGAGTGTGTACGAAAATTTGGACGTGTACTTTGAAAAAATAGCCGTAATGCTGATAACCTCGGCGGTGCTGTGCGTGCTGGGAATAATGCTTACAAGGAGGCGCAGATATGCAAGTCTTTAAAGCGTATATAAAAGTAATGCTGAAACACCTGCCCACGGCGATGATTTATCTTGTAGTTTTTGTAGGAATAGCAGTTGCGATGACTTTTGCAGGCACAGACGGCGAGGACAGCGTTTTCAAAGAGCAGCAGCTTAAACTGTGCGTGTTTGATGAGGACAACACGGCGGCATCTAAAGCTTTGATAGAATATCTCTCGCAGAAAGACGAGATAGTTGCGGTAGAAAATAATGATACCGCGCTGACAGATGCTCTTTACTACAAGACAATAGACTACGCGGTGACCATAAACAAAGGCTTTGAAGAAAAGCTGCTTTCTGGCGAAACAGACGAGCTTTTCACGGGCAAAGGGCTGCACGGTGATGTGAACGAAAGTTTAGCGCTCAGCCGAATTGAAGGCTATGTTTCGGCGGTTAGGGCGTATATGGCGGCAGGCTGCGACTTGAATACTGCGCTTTCTAACGCTCAGACCGCCCTTGCAGACGGCAGCAAAGTAGAGCTTGTAGCCAAAGAGAGCGAGAAAGCCGCAATGGGGCTGGAGCCGTATTTCAGGTATCTGACGTATATTTTGCTGTGCATAATGCTTTCGATACTCTGCCCCGTGATAGTGATACTTTGCCGCAGTGACATTCGCAGCCGCGCGCAGTGTTCGGGCATAAAAACATCTTCGTATTTTTTGCAGATATTTTTGGGCGGAGCGGTGTTCGTCACAGCCGTGTGGCTGATACTCGCCGCGGTTGGTGTTGCGCTGTATGCAGACTCTTTCAGCGGCAGAGCGGCAGTGGCGGTGGCAAACAGCTTTGTGTTCGCGCTGGTGGCAGCCTCGTGGGCGATATTCATATCGTGCTTTGCGCCGGGCGGCAGCGCGGTAAACGTTATGACACAGATAATAAGCCTTGCAAACAGCTTTTTGTGCGGCGTGTTCGTGCCGATGTCGCTGCTCTCGGACGGCGTGCTGAAAGTGGCAAGGTTCTTGCCGGGGTACTGGTATGTAAAGCTGAATGATATGCTCCTAGGCAGCAGCCGCAGCGTAAAGGCATCGCAGGCGGCAATGTATATGCTGATAGAGGCAGCCTTCGCGGCAGTGCCGCTGCTTTTAGCGATACTGGTGCGCCGCAGCGCGAAACAGAAAGCAATTGCGTGATTATAGGTTAGAAACGGTTTCACAACTTTTGTGTGAGACCGTTTGTTATTTAATTGCGCTTACGCGCAGCGCAGGAGCGCAGTGTCTTGTCGGCTTAAGCCTCCAAGCCACAATGAAAGAATTACTTCGGCGACATTATGGGGTCGCCGATTTTGGCGCGGTTCTGCGAACCGCTGAAAACCGTAATTCTTTTGCACAGCGCGTTTAATATCAAAAGCTGTAATCCCTGTCAAGAAAGGAAAAGTTTTCGGTCAAGCCTTTTTCAAAAGGCTTGCGGGGCGTGGGGCAGAGCCCCACAAAAGAACACGATAAGCGCTCTGAGAGGGGTGAATTATAAAATAATCCGATGGATTATTTTATAAGAGGGGAGGTTCTGCAAGAGAGAGCCTCCCCTAGTTGTAGCGCATAACTCTTATGCCGCGTTCTCTCAGAGAACGCCACGCAAAGTGAAAAGCCCACACCTCTTGCTTCTTGCTTCTAGTTTTCTTGCTTCTAGCAGCTGAGCCTCTCCTTGTTGTAGCGCATAGCAATTTTTCTGCGTTCTCTCAGAGAACGCCAAACTGTATGAAAAAGTTTTCACTTTTCAATGCTCCACTTCCATAAGCACACCTAAAAATACTCTACTGTTCCCCGAAAAATTATCACTAACCCCATAAATCCGCCGGAAGTATATTCTGCCAGCATCTCGAAAGGACGTGGGAGAAAATCAAATAAGTGATTTTTAGAATATCTAAGTGTTAGCGGTGAACAGCTCCGCAGGGTGCGCGTAAGCGCGAAGTTTTAACATAGATATTGCGCACGCAAGCGCGCGCAGGGGGAAAGCTAAAGTCTTTTCAAAGGGGAGGCTCTCTCTTGCAGAGCCTCCCCTCTTATAAAATAATCCATCGGATTATTTTATAATTCACCCCTCTCAGAGCGCCTGCCGTGTTTTCGGGGGCGCCGCCCCCGTGCCCCTGCAAGCCTTTTGAAAAAGGCTTGACCGAAAACTTTTCCTTTCTTGACAAGACTTAAAACCTTTGTGTTACCGCCTTTATTGACTTGCAAGCTGTTTTATGTTACAATACTTTTGAGGTGATATTATGCAAAAGTTCAGATTGGGCATTCTGGGCAGCGGCGGCATTGCCCACACTATGGCGCGCACCGTTGCAGGCATGGAAAACGCCACTGTTGCGGCGGTGGGCTCGCGAAGCTTAGAGAGCGCACAGCGTTTTGCAGACGAATTCGGCATTGAAAAGGCATACGGCAGCTACGAGCAGCTTGCGCAGGACGAAAACCTTGACCTTATCTACATCGCAACGCCGCATTCGCGCCATTTTGAGGACTGTATGCTGTGTATAGAAAACGGCAGGAACGTGCTCTGCGAAAAGGCGTTCACTGCAAACGCAGGTCAGGCAGAAAAAGTGTTTGCAGCCGCAAAGAATAAAGGCGTGCTGGTCACCGAGGCTATTTGGACACGTTATATGCCGCAGAGATTCGTGCTTGAAGATATACTGAAAAGCGGCGTTATAGGTGATATTTCATCGCTTACGGCAGACCTCGGCTACAGCCTTATGCATATTGAGCGTTTGCAGAAGCCCTCTCTTGCAGGCGGCGCGCTGCTTGACCTTGGCGTGTATGCAATAAACTTTGCGCTTATGGCGTTTGGCAGCGATATAAAAGAAACGCTCTCTTGCTGTACAAAGAACGAATACGGCGTTGACCGCGACAACTGCATTATTTTCAGGTATGCAGACGGCAAAACTGCAATTCTTCACAGCAATATGGCTGCAAACCTTGACCGCCGCGGTATCATTTACGGCAGCAAGGGCAGAATAGAATTTGAAAACATAAACAACTGCGAGGGCATAAACGTTATTTTAAACAACGGCAGCACACAGCGCTATAACACCCCCAAGCAGATAACAGGCTATGAGTACGAAGTGCTCTCCTGCATGAAAGCTATAAAGCAAGGGGCAGGGGAGTGCAGTGAAATGCCCCACGCGGAAAGTATAAAGGTCATGAAGATAATGGACTCACTTCGGGAGCAGTGGGGCATAAAATATCCGTTTGAGTGATGATTTTGTCGGTAGATGTGTGTAAATCGCGCGGCAATTTGGCTATGTTACCGATTGACTTTGCGGCGAGTTTAAAGTATAATATTTTTATAGACTGAAAGCGTGTTTTAAAACGCGCCAAAATATACGGGGAGGATCTAGTATGGAAACTCAGAAGTACACGCTTGTTGACACCGTTGACGCACTTATGGACAAAATAAGAGAAGTGCGCCGCGCTCAGGCTAAGTTTGCACAGTTTACGCAGGAGCAGGTCGACAAGATATTCAAAGCAGCCGCGGTGGCTGCAAACCAGGCAAGAATACCGCTTGCAAAAATGGCGGTAGAGGAAACAGGCATGGGCGTTGTTGAAGATAAGGTGATCAAAAACAACTATGCCGCCGAGCACATCTATAATGCCTACAAAAACACCAAGACCTGCGGCGTTATAGAGGAAGACAAGGAGTTCGGCACGATGAAGATAGCTGAGCCTATAGGCGTTATAGCGGCTGTTATACCCACCACCAACCCTACCTCTACAGCTATATTCAAAACGCTTATCTCTCTTAAAACGCGCAACGGCATTATCATCAGCCCCCACCCGAGAGCTAAAAAGTGCACTATTGAGGCTGCAAAAATAGTTCTCGAAGCCGCCGTAAAAGCTGGCGCGCCCGAGGGCATTATAGGCTGGATAGACGTTCCCAGCCTTGATATGACCAACACCGTTATGCGCGAGGCTGATATAATCCTTGCTACAGGCGGCCCGGGCATGGTAAAGGCGGCGTATTCAAGCGGCAAACCGGCTCTCGGCGTTGGTGCAGGCAATACCCCTGCCGTTATAGATAAGAGCGCTGACATTCTGCTTGCGGTTAACTCTATAATACATTCAAAAACGTTTGACAACGGCATGATATGCGCCTCTGAGCAGTCGGTAATTGTTGATAAGGACATCTACGACGACGTGAAAGCCGAATTTACAAGGCGCGGCTGTTATTTCCTCACCCCCGAGGAGACAGAAAAGGTGCGCAAGACCATTATCATAAACGGCGCGGTAAACGCAAAGATAGTAGGTCAGCCTGCCGCAAAGATAGCCTCTCTTTCGGGCGTTGAGGTCGACCCTGCCACTAAGATACTCATCGGCGAGGTAACTAACGATACTATCGAAGAAGAGTTCGCGCATGAAAAGCTTTCTCCCGTGCTTGCAATGTATAAGTCTGAAAGCTTTGAAGATGCCATGAACAAGGCTGACAGGCTTATACAGGACGGCGGCTTCGGTCATACTTCTTCTCTGTATGTAGATACGGTAAAATGCAGAGATAAGATAAATGCCTTTGCAGAGAAAATGAAGACCTGCCGCGTAGTCATAAATACACCGTCATCGCACGGCGGAATAGGCGACCTTTACAACTTCAATCTTACACCGTCGCTCACGCTGGGCTGCGGAACATGGGGCGGCAACTCAGTTTCCGAAAACGTCGGCGTAAAGCACCTGCTCAATATAAAGACCGTTGCCGAGAGGAGAGAGAATATGCTTTGGTTCAGAACACCGCAGAAAGTTTACTTCAAAAAAGGCTGCCTGCCCGTTGCGCTCGCAGAGCTTAAAAACGTTATGGATAAAAAGAGGGTGTTCCTCGTTACCGACAGCTTCCTCTATAAAAACGGCTATACCAAGTGCATAACCGACAGACTTGACGAAATGGATATAACCTACACAGTGTTCTCCGACGTTGAACCCGACCCGACTTTGCTTTCTGCACAAAAGGGCGCAGAGGCTATGAGAAAATTTGAGCCCGACTGCATTATCGCGCTCGGCGGCGGCTCGGCTATGGACGCAGGCAAGATAATGTGGGTTCTCTATGAACACCCCGATGCTGACTTTATGAGCATGGCTATGAGGTTCATAGATATAAGAAAGAGAGTTTATACTTTCCCGAAAATGGGCGAAAAAGCGTTCTTTATCGCTGTGCCTACTTCTTCGGGCACAGGCTCTGAGGTAACGCCGTTCGCGGTTATTACCGATCAGGAGTCGGGCATTAAATATCCTCTGGCAGACTATGAACTTCTGCCGAATATGGCTATTATAGATACCAACCTTATGATGAGCGCTCCCAAGGGTCTTACAAGCGCTTCGGGTATAGATGCCCTTACCCACGCACTTGAAGCGTATGCTTCTGTTATGGCTACCGACTATACAGACGGTCTTGCGCTGAAGGCTATGAAGATAATCTTTGAGTATCTGCCAAGAGCATATAACGACGGAAACGACGTTGAGGCAAGAGAAAAAATGGCAAATGCCTCCACAATGGCAGGTATGGCGTTTGCAAATGCGTTTTTAGGCGTGTGCCACTCAATGGCGCATAAGCTGGGCGCATACCACCATATAGCGCACGGTATAGCAAACGCGCTTCTCATCACCGATGTAATGAGATACAACATCAGCGATAAGCCGCCTAAAATGGGTACTTTCTCGCAGTATCAGTATCCTCACGCCCTTGAAAGATATGCAGAGTGCGCAAGGTTCTGCGGCGTTCAGGGCAAGGACGATATGGAAGTGTTCGAGAACTTTATAAAGAAGATAGAGGAGCTTAAAGAGGCTATCGGCATAAAGAAAACTATCAAAGATTACGGTGTTGATGAACAGGTGTTCCTCGAAAGATTAGACGATATGACAGAGCAGGCGTTTGATGACCAGTGCACGGGTGCAAATCCGCGCTATCCGCTGATGAGTGAGATAAAGCAGATGTATCTGAATGCCTACTATGGAAAACAGTAACAAGACAGAAAGGAGTATTGCAATGCAACTGGATAATGTTATCGCTGTAAGAAAGGCAAAGACCATATATAAAAGCGAAGATAAGTGCGTTAAGGTCTTTGATGCTGACTATTCAAAAGCCGACGTGCTCAACGAAGCGCTCAATCAGGCAAGAATAGAGGAAACAGGGCTGAATATACCCAAGGTGCTCGCCGTTACGATGATAGACGGCAAGTGGGCGATAGTTTCGGAGTATATAGAGGGCAAAACGCTCTCGCAGCTGATGAAAGAGAACCCCGACAAGCTGGACGAATATATGGAACTGTTCGTTGACTTGCAGCTTCAGGTGCAGTCAAAGACCTGCCCACTGCTCAATAAGCTGAAAGACAAGATGAACCGCAAGATCAGCCAGACGCAGCTGAGCGCAACAACAAGGTATGACTTGCACACGCGCCTTGAGGGTATGCCAAAGCACAATAAGGTCTGCCACGGAGACTTCAACCCCTCGAACGTGATAATCAGGGAGGACGGCACGCCGTTTGTTATCGACTGGTCGCACGCAACGCAGGGCAACGCCTCGGCAGATGCGGCAAGGACTTATCTGCTGTTTTCGCTGCACGGCGAAGACGACAAGGCGAAGAAATATCTCGATCTGTTCTGTGCAAAGAGCGATACCGCCAAGCAGTATGTGCAGAAGTGGATGCCGATAGTAGCCGCATCGCAGTCGGTGAAGGGCAACGAGCAGGAGAGGGAATTTTTGCTCAAATGGGCAGATGTTGTGGATTACGAATAAAGGAATAAAGCTAAATGTCCGGTGCTGTAAAGTGCCGGATATTTTTTATGCTGCTTTCGCAGCAAGCCTGCGGAGCAGAATTAGTGAATAGTGAAAGAGTGAATGGGAAGAAGCCTCGCAGAGGGTTCTTCTGCACTTGACCGACACTTGTGGCGGTCAACGTGTGGTGAATAGTTAATAGTTAAGGAGCGGCTTACGCCGCGAATTTTGAATTCATGTCAAGAAACCAAAAGTTTTATGTAACTACACAGATATTACGTGCATTAGATATTTTTTACACCCACCCATACCGTTCAAAAGAAAATCCAGTGGCAGAATATTCTTCCATCAGCGTGTGTGGGGGAACGAGTTTTATGTGGGTGAGTAGGCATGTAAATGGCGGTGGCGAGCGGTGTTTGTCGGGCGTGTTTCTTGTCTATAATAGTGTTAATATTGTTTAATAAAAAAATTTATTCTATGCTATTGAATTTTATACAAAACGGTGCTATAATCATTGTGTAAAATCTAAAAAGGAGTTGTTTTTTATGAAGAAATTGTTTTCCACGCCGTTAAGGGCTGTCATTTCGACGATATGCATTTTGCTGATACTGTGCATTATTGCGGCAATAATCGCATTTTTCGTACTGAAAAACACTCTTATAGGCAAAGATGAGGCTCGCGATATTGCTCTTGAAGATGCAGGTTTCTCTCGCTCTGACACCTCGCGCCTGCGCACCAGCCTTGACTACGACGACGGCTATTTTGAATACGACGTTGAATTTTACGTTGACGGCGTTGAATATGAATACGTTATTGACGGCGAGGACGGCGGCATAATCAAGCGCGATATTGACGGCAAACGTCAGAGCGCTGCACCGAATGTCACTACTACCGCTCCACAGCAGGCTGCTGCACCTGCTGAAACGACGGCAGAAACTTCGGGTGACGTGACTGAG
The DNA here is from genome assembly GCA_947630555.1 of uncultured Clostridia bacterium. Taxonomy (GTDB): domain Bacteria; phylum Bacillota; class Clostridia; order Oscillospirales; family Ruminococcaceae; genus UBA7477. The sequence continues at coordinate 141,938 of CANRIA010000001.1, read as the reverse complement.
CCGCAAACCACAACGGCTCCGCAGGGTGTGCCGACAGGCACGGATACCACAACTGCCGCGACCAACGGCATTACCGAAGACGATGCAAAAGACATTGCGGTGAAAGATGCAGGCGTTGACATGGCGGCGGTGATGTTCACAAAGGTGAAGACCGACTACGAGGACGGTATACAGATCTACGAGGTTGATTTTTACACTGCCGACACCGAGTACGACTACGAGATAGCGGTCGCTGACGGCGCGATAGTGAAAAAGAGCCATGAAACTATGGCAGGCGGCACGCCAAACAAGGGTGATTACATCGGCTCGGACAGGGCAGAGGAAATTGCGCTTGCTGATGCCTCTCTTACGGCGGCTGACGTTAAATTTTCAAAGCGCACCGAGCTTGATATTGACGACGGCAGGGCGGAGTATGAGGTTGAATTTTACGCTGGCAGCACCGAGTATGACTACAAGATAGATGCTGTTAGCGGTGCAATAATTGAAAAGGAAACGGATAATAATTATCGCAGGTGAGAATGTTCAAAATAAAACGGCGTGGGGTTACCACGTCGTTTTTTTGTTGTTTTGGTGGGTTATGTTTGCAACCTTCTTACCCCTCAATAACGTTTATTATCATCTCGCTGTGCTCCTCGTCCGCTTCAAACCTGTCTTTTATCCCTTCGGTCACATATGCCTGACCATCTTTGCACAGCATTATCATCTCAAAATCTTTGTGGGTGCGCCAGTGCTCTGCCGCGCCGTCCTTGCCCATTACAAACAGCGCCGTCGAAAGCGCATCGCACAGCCTGCCCTCGCTCGCTATCACAGTCACCGACAAAATATCGTTGTCTACAGGCGCGCCGCTTTTCGGGTCGATAATATGCCCGTACACAGTGCCGTCAGCGGCGGTAAAATTGCGCTCATACGCCCCCGAGGTAACTATCGCGCAGTTGCTCGCGCTGATTATGCCCACAACGCCGTCGCCGTCAGGATCACGCACGCCTATCTTCCAGTCCTCGCCGTCGGGCTTTCTGCCAACCAGCACAATGTTTCCGCCAAGGTCAATAAGCGCTGATTTTACGCCGTTTTCTTTAAGTACCTGTGCCGCCTTGTCGCTCGCATACCCCTTGCCGACTGCTCCTGTGTCCAGCATAACGCCTTCGGGCAGAGTTACGGTATTTCCGCTTAAAGACACTTTTTCATACCCGACATTTTTCAAAAGCTGTTGTATCTCATCGCCGCTCGGCACTCGGTTCTCGCCGCCTGTAAAACCCCACGCCTTAACAACGGGGTAGAGAGTCGGTTCAAGCGCGCCGCCCGTGCGTTTTGCCATATCCAGCATAAAAGAAATAAGCTGCGCAGTCTCGCCGCTGACTGCCGCCTTTCCGCCGCCGTTCACAGCATAAATTTCACTGTTTTCGTCAGTCACCGACCACATCTTGTCAAGCCGCTGAACTTCGTCTTTTGCAAGCTCTAAAGCCTTTTGCACGCCCTCGCCGTAAGCCGTTACCGACATATAAGTATCCATAGCGAAAAACTCCGTCTTTTGGGCGGTTTCTTCATTTGTACCCCCAAAAGAACACGAGCAAAAAGCCGCCATGCATACAGCGGCAAGAATGATAGAAATTCTCCTGCGCATCAGCATAGCGGCAGCCCCCCTTATCCTCTTATTTTGCGAATTATCACAAATATCACACCCAGCACAGTCAGACCGCCTGCGCCGCCCAGCACAATAAGCAGCACAGTTTTGCCTTTATTGCTGTCGGCAGAATTATTTCCGCCGGGTTCTGTACTTTCGGCACTTTCTGTAGTTTCAGAAATTTCCGTACTTTCTGTACTTTCATCACTTTCGGTAGTTGTAACTTCGCTTTCGTCGGGCGTGGTAACTTCCACGGTTGTAACATCGCCTGTTGTGCCGCTTTCAGCATCGCTCTCCTGCGGCGTGGTGATGTCAGTATTTTCCGGATCAGTCGTGTCTTCCGCGTTTGTTGTACCGCCGTTTTCGGTAGTTTCTTTTGAGGCAGTACCGCCCGAAGCCGTTTTTGCTGTAGTCTTTGCAGTGGTTTTCGTGGTGGTATTATTTTTTGTTGCAGTGGCAGTTTTCGGTGTGGTGGTTTTCTTTGTCGTGGTCGTCACAATTTTGGCAATAGTTCTCTGCTGTTTGTCACCGCACACCGAGCACACCCGTTCTTCCAGCCCTTCCTGCGTGGCAGTCGCCTTTCTTATTACCTTATATTCGCCGTAGCTGTGCCCCTTTGCAGCTATAGTTTTGGTTTCGCTCTTTTGGCAAAGGGTGCATTTTCTGCTTTGCGAGCCGTCTTTGGTGCAGGTCGCAGGCACAGTGGTGCTCCAGCCGCCCCACTGGTGGTTGGTACATTCAACCTTAACAGTTACCGAAACGCTCTTGCCGTACAAATTCGCAGTAAGGGTAGCGCTGCCCAAAGCATTGCCGTTTATCTTTCCGCCGCTTACAGAAACAGCATTGCCGCTTACCGACCAGTTAGGCGTGGTGGTGCTCGTAATATTTCCTGCCCAATAGTCAGCGCTGCTCATTACTATATTTGCCGATACCGAGGGCACATTTGCGCTGCCGCCAAGCGGTACTGTAATGCTGCCTGCCGATGGCGTAAGCGTTACGCTTTTTACACTGCTTTTTGCAATATCAACATTTACAACTGTTGCGCCCGTGCCAACGTCTTTCTTTGCAGCGCCTGTAGGGTAGCCGAAGTCCTGCACCCAGTAGTCCATGCCGTTTACAGTAACGTGCGCTATGCCTATGCACGGAAAACTGCCCAGCATATTGCGCCTGTGCCCCTGACCTGCATATTTTTCATTTGTTTCCTGCCAGCCTTCAAACACAGAAGCCGCCGTGCGATAATTTGCCGCAATATTTTCTGCGTATAAATAACCGTCTGCGGCGGAAAAACACATTGTTCCGTTTGGTCTTTGGTGATCAAAGATAACAGCAAGCTCGGCAGCCCTTTGCATTGCTGCCTGCTCAAGGCCGTAATCATACTGAAAATCTGAAAGACCGCTCAGCACGTTTTTTGAACCGTCTTTATTCCAGTACCACGCATCGCTTCCCGTGCGGAATTTGTTTATCATGTCAAGCATACTGCGCGCGCCTGCCTGGTCGTACTTGACCGTTACGGGCACGGTGTAAACGTCAGCCGCAAAAGCGGTCATGCAGTTTACTGCCGACATCACAAATATCATCAGCGCCGCAAACAGCGCCGACAGCCTTTTGCCTGCGTTCTTCATAAAATATCACCCTTCGCTTTCATTAGTATCATCAATTGTTTCATCAGTTTCTGTAATTTCAGGTGTAGTTTCCTGCGGTGTGCTTTCTTCGGGAGGGGTCGTTTCAGGTGCGAGCTCCGGTGTGGTTTCTTCCGTCGGGGAAGTCTGCGCCGCTGTGGCAGTGGTTGTTGTAGTAGTGGTGGTAGTTTTCGCGGCTTGCTTTTGCGCGGTGTATTTGTTTACTTCTGCCCTTGCGGCAGATGCAACACTTGCCAGATAACTGCCGCACTGCTCAATACCGTTTATCTCACTCATCACTATAAGAATATACGGCTCTTTGCCGCCAAAAAAGCAAACTTCGTGATACACGCCTGATTTGTAGCCGTATTTTCCTGCCACGGCTTCATTTGGAAAACACTGTTTTATGTACAGCCCCTCCGAGCCCAGCAGACCTTTCCATGCCGCCTGCCATATCCTGCTGCTTGTTGACTTAGCCTGCATTTTCTTCATGGCAGTCAGAATAAAGCTTGGGGTAACATCTACAAAATAGCTGTATGAATAAAGCTGTATATTGCCATAGCCCCATTCTTTCGTCATTTTGTTGAAGCCGTCAATGCCGAACATATGGATAAGCATAATGTATGCAACATTGTCAGAGTATCTTAAAGTATAGTCTATAAGCTGCTCAATGGTGTACTTTTTGCCAACGCCACCGTTAATTATAACGCCCGTGCCCGGGAAATAATTTGCATCGGTGTATGTAACGGTCTCGTCAAGGCTGTGAATGCCCTTTTCAAGCTGCGTGCAGCAGTAGTATATATACGGCAGTTTTATCATGCTCGCGCCGTAATATATGTGGTTCGGGTCGTTTGAATAAAGCGTTTTTCCGTCCATGCAGTAAAGAATAACGCTGGTGTTTCGCGGATAGCTTTTTACAATGCTGTCAAGGCTGCCGCTTGTAACTATATTTTGCGGCGGTTTTGCATTCGGCTGAACTGTGGGCGCAGTCGGCGCTTGTGGGGGAGCTGTTTCAGCCTGCACTGCGGCAGTTGTGGTCGCTGCCGTGGTTGTCGTCTGCGGCGTGGTGGTTTCTGTCGTTGTGTCGGCAGTGGTGGTGGTTGCTGCCGCAGGTTTGGTCGTTGTTACCGCAGCTGTTGTAACTTCGGCGGTCGTTTCAGCCTGCGTTACTGTGGGCTGCGAACTTTCATCACTTTTTCCGCAGCCTATGCACGCAAGCCCCATTAAAGCCGCCAGTGCAAAAGCCGCAATTCTTTTTCTGTATGTATACATCGTTTCACCCCTTATATAATGATATACTATTCGGGCAAATTTGTCAAGAAAAACAAAAAAATAAAGGCACCACCCAGCGATGATGCCTTGACGTTTCTTTCCTTTAAAATTAAAGGTCGATCTTCTTGCCTTCAGCCTTGCCGTTTACAACATAGTAAGCAGCGTTTTCTTCGGGCTTAACATAGATCTCGATAGACTTGATAGCGCCTCTCTTGTTCTCAGCTCTGTAAGCTTCGCGAACCTTGTCAGCTATCTCAGCAGTAGAGAGCTGTCTGCCGCCGAACTCAACATAAGCGGTAACCTTTTCGGCAGCCTTCTTAGCGGTAGAAGCAGCCTTCTTAGCAGTTGTAGCAGCCTTCTTGGCGGTGGTGCTTGCAGCCTTGGCAGCCTTCTTTACAGCAGGTGCTTCTTTAGCCTTAGCTACAGCCTTTTCAGCCTTCTTTACTACCTTCTCGGCAGTATCTTCGATCTTCTTCTTAGCATTTGCAGCCATTTTTGAATTACTCCTTTTCTGATCTTAAGATCTTGTGATTTACTTGTTCTTGTTGCCCTCTGATACCAGCGCTTTCATACCCTTTGCAGCCTTAAAAGCAGGAACTTTCTTTGCTGCAACGGTTATCTTCAGCTTGGTAACGGGGTTGTAAGCTTCCTTCTGTGCTCTCGCTCTTGTTTCAAAAGTGCCGAAGCCCGAAATTGAAACCTTGCCGCCGCCGATAAGAGTTTCGGTTATCATATCGGTGAAGGTGCGAACGAACTTTTCGGTGTCTTTCTTTGTAAAGCCTGTTTCTTTAGCAATTTTGCTTATAAGCTCTACTCTGTTCATACTTATCCCTCCAAATATTTTTTATTACTTGTGATTATAGACCAAAAATCGCAGTTTGTCAAATGTTTTTTATAAAAAATCGAATATAGTGAAAAATTTTGTATATTTACATAAACAGGGTACGCCCAAAAGCGTACATACTTGTTGATAAACACAATAAAACCTACATTATTCTATATAAAACATAACGCCAACACAGAATGCATCTGTTTCATTATATACAATTGCAAAAAGTGCGCTTTGTATAATACGCTGAATTTAATTCTACTTTTTGATAGTTATTGACTATTTTCTATAAAGTGCTATAATATACTTAGAAGTATAAAATTCTTTTAGGCAGGTGAAAAATATGATATCATATGTATTTAAAGATATAAAAAATATGTTTGCAAAGCAAAAGCTGCTGTCGGCACTGCTTGTGCTGAATATTCTTATATCCTGCCTTGTAATATGCTTTTCCTGCGGTATATACAGGCTTTATCAGCCAAAGACGAGTGGCAACAGTGAAATAAAATCGGTAGATATATATTATAACTCGGATAAGTTCTGGTCGCTCGAATACGAGGGCAAGACGTATTATTCAGATGAAATAGTCACCGACATATCTCCGCAGATGATAGTCATGTTTTTGCGTTCTTTATCGGAAGAGACTGCCGCGAACCTTACTCTGCACGCTGAATTTTATGCAGAAACACCGCTGAGCCGCTGGGGCGAGATGGGTATACAAGAAGAAACAGAAAATATTGAAGAGATGCAGCAGCAAGCGCAGACTATCGAAGAATACAGCGATGATGCGCCGCAGGCTGTGTGGCTCTTGTCGTACTCTCTTGCAAACGTTGACGGCAAGATTACAGATGTATACAAAAATTCGCCTTTCTCTGCCGAGGAGTATGACAGCGGCGAAAAAATTGCCGCTGTTTTGCAAACTTACTATTACTATAATGAACTTCCTTCAGGTTATTTGCTTGATCTGAAAACTGATGATGATGAATACTTTCCCGTGAGCGTAGAAAGCAGATCTCTTACAGGAGATATAGATTCTATAATTGTCGGCGGTGAGAGATTCAAGATAAAATACGTGCTGCCCGAGCCTGATGTTGACATAGGCGTACAGCTGCAAATACCCATTACCGCACTGCCCGAAAATGCAATGCTCTGCGCAAACGCATTTCATACTGATGATGAGGGCAGACCTATAGCTTTTGCGCTTTATTTTCCCGAAGATAAACCCTGCACGCGCAGTCAGTATGACGAGATAAAGGATAAGCTTTCCGCGGCTTTCGGCGATATGGCAGTAATTGAGCCCGTTGTGATAGATGACAGCCGCGAGACTGACTTTTACAACACCGTGGTCATGCTGGCAATAGTTATATCAGTGCTTGCCGCAGTTAATATGGCTATACTTTACCGCTACATACTTGAAAAGCGCAGCGGCGACCTTGCGGTGATGAGAATATGCGGCTGCACCAAACGCAAAGCCTCGGCTATGTATCTTGCAGAATGTATGGCAGTGAACATACCTTTGTTTGCGCTGACTCAGCTTGCATTCCATAAACTTTTGCTTGGGCAGCTTGAAAAAATATTCCCCGAAATAAGCGAGGGCTATGATCTTTGGCTGTATGCGGCAGTGTTCTGTATATATATTGCAATATCATTGCTTATAATGCGCGCCATGATAAACAGACTTGTAAATTCCCACAGCCTGGTCGAGCTTAAAAGCGCGCACCGCAGCACAAACAAGCTTGGCATAATGAAGATATTTGAAATAATACAGCTTGCCGCCGTGCTTGTTATAATGGTGATAATGGTATCTGCAATAGTTTCAAGATATGAAAAGTTCAAGCCTTTTGAGCAGTATCTCACTCGCAAAGGGTATATGGTGCAGATGAACACCTATAACATCTACCCCGAAGATATAACGCAAGTCCTTGGCGATGTGCAGTGCCTTTACAGCGAGTTCACCGTTGCATATGACGGCGATACAGAGCTGCGCGGCATTGCATACTGTGATGAATATATAAATGCCTATGCGCCGCCGCTTGCCGAGGGCTTGTGGCTTTCAGACTGCGATGAAACATATGAAAATTCGGGGTATATACCTGCTGTTGTAACTTCATGCGATGGCAGATACAAAGCAGGGGACACCTTTGAAAAAGAAATAGTGATGCTGTATGACGAAAACGGCGAACCAAATGAAACGATAACAGCAAGATACAAAATAATCGGCGTGCTTAAAGATAAAGCAAGCGTGGCATCATACTTTATAAATGCGGGTACGCCGAAAAGTTACAGAGATATTTATGAAGTATTCTCCGACAGCTTTGAAGACCGCGACTGGCTGCTTACACGAAAAGAAGATGTCGCCGCCTGCTATGGCGGTCACGGTCCTGCATATGGTGCAATGTTTGTCTTCTGTGATGATATGGACGAGGCAGCTTTTGCAGATGTGAAAAATGAAATAGCCGCCGCGTGGAATATTGATGCGACAGAGCTTACAAAGGTCTACGACAACAGTATGCAGTACATATACGAGCAGATGTACACCCTGCTGCCTATAGCGGTTTGTATCTTCATTCTAACTATTATTTCAACGGTTTCAATAAGTGCAATATACACCAAACGCCAGCTTAGAAACTATGCTATATTCTACATCTGCGGTGCAAGGTGGAGAACCTGCGCACTGCGAAGCCTGAAAAACAGCGCAATTACCTGCGGCGTAGCAAGCATATTAGCGGCTGCGGTGCTGATAATAGGCAAACTCACATTCTTTAAAAACACGGTAATAAACTTCGGGCTGTGGCACATTGCCGTATGCGCTGTGGTAATAGTTTTGTACCTTGCGCTTTCAATGATAATGCCGCTTATGATAATAGGTTCTAACCAGCCGAGAGAAGTCCTCAAAGAAGAATAATATTCGGGTAACAAAAACGACGGACACAATATCCGTCGTTTGTTTTTATGTAATATGTAATTGTTATGCGCTGCGCATTTTGGTTGTCTGCCGCTGTGCCATTACAAGGCGATAGTACACACCCTTTTGCCGCATAAGTTCCTCGTGCGTGCCAAACTCAGCAAGCCTGCCCTTATCGAGCACTATAAGCCTGTCGGCGCGCGCAAGAGTTGAAAGCCTGTGCGCTATGGCAATGGTGGTTCTGCCTATTGAAAGCCTGCCCAAAGCCTCTTGTATCTGCCGCTCGGTCTCGGTATCAAGCGAGGCAGTCGCTTCATCAAGTATGATTATCTTCGGGTCGTGCAGTATCGCTCTCGCAATCGCCACCCTTTGCCGCTCACCGCCCGATAGCTGATAGCCCTTGTTGCCCACGCGCGTGTTGTAGCCGTCGGGCAGTTTTGTTATAAAGTTGTGCGCGTTGGCTATCTTGGCAGCCTCGACTACCTCACCAAAGGTCGCATCGGGTTTTGCGTATGCTATATTTTCAAGCACCGAGCCGTCAAACAAAAACGTCTCCTGCAAAACCACGCCCATCTGGCTGCGAAGCGTTTTCTGCGGAATGCTGCGTATGTCAACGCCATCTATCAGTATCTCGCCGTCGGTCACGTCATACAGCCGCAAAATAAGGTTTATAAGCGTTGATTTTCCCACGCCCGAATGCCCCACAATGCCTATCATCTCGCCTTTGTTTATTTTCAGGCTGATGTCTTTAAGCACAGGCGCATACTGCTGATAGCCGAAGTATACGTTCTTCATCTCAATATCGCCCTGAATGTCAAGGTCAACGGGCTTTTCGCTCTCTGCAAGTCCGCTGTCGTCTTCAAGAACTTCAAATACCTTGCTTGCCGAGACTGCCGCATCTGCAAGTTCACGCGGGATATTTATAAACCACCTTATCGGCTCATAAAGCATTGAAATGTAGGTCGTGAACTGCACAAGCTGACCCAGCTGCATTGTGTGCCCCAGCACCAGCCGTCCGCCGAACAGCAGCACAAGATAGTTGCCTATCGTCATTACAAATTCAGAGAAGGGTATGGTGAGATACCACACTATCTCGGCGCGAACGCAAGCCTTTGCGGCTTTGAGCGAATAGCCCGTGTACCGCTGAACTTCCTGCACTTCGGTGCCGTATGTTTTTACAACACGTATGCCGTTTAAAATATCGTGCAGAACAGAATCGTGCTCGGTAAGGTTGCGCCATACCCTTGTGTACCTTACCGACATTGTTCTGAACAGCTTTTTGGTAAGTATAAAAACTATCGGTATAGGCAAAACGGTAAGCAGCGCGAGCTTCCAGTTCATACAGAAAATTATTATCACCAGCGCTATAAGCGAGATGATGTGTATAACAAGGTCTTTGCCCTTTTCGGTAACAAAGTTTTCAAGCTTTGCCGCATCGCCCGATACGCGCCTTATAAGCTCGCCTGCGGTCTTTTTTGTAACTGCCGACATCGACAGTGACTCGCTTTTTGCAAATACATCTTCACGCAGTTTTTTGCCCATGCCCAGTGCCACTTTGAACGAGCATTTCACGTTCAGGTGGTCGGGGATAGACGACAGCGCCACCAGCGTTACAAGCGTTATCGCGAGCGTTAAAAAGCCCTGCCAGTCGGCATTTTGCGGCACTGCGTAATCGTCTATTATGTGCCGCGTTATGTTGGGTACTATTATCCAGATTATCTGCGAAATTATCGAGCATATTACAGCCGTGATGAAATACTTTTTAAAAGGTCCTACGCGCTTTGCAAGCTTTAAAAACAGCCGCGATTTTTTCGCACAGAAGGGGCAGTCTTTCGCGCCGTTAAGCGCAATGCCGCACTTGGGGCAGACGGGTTCGTCAGCATCGGTCTCGGTTATCAGCCTGCCCGTGCGAAGATAGTAGTCAAGTATCTTGCAAAGCTCTGCGTAGCGCAAAAATTCCTGCTGCCGAAAAACGCATATAGCAATGCTCTCGCCGCTCTTTAAAACGCCTGTCATCATCGAAGTGCCTATCATCTGCTCGCACTTGAATTCTTCAAAGTCGTCAATATACCGCCTGCAAACTTCCTTGTCGTCAAGATAGGTGATTATCTCGCTGTCGGTTACGCAGGTGTGACCGCTCACCACGTTGGCGTCGGTGTCCATATCATACGGCAAAGAGAAGATGACTTCGCTCTCGGCTGCTCCTTTCGGAAAAGATGTTTTTAAGTTCATACCAAAGTTCCTCTGTTATCTGTTAAGTAAATAGTTCTATGTTTGCCACGCTCTTTTTGTCAAGGCGTTTTTCTATGTCGTCGCAGTAATACTTGTTGCCGTCAACATCGCATACATACAGATACTTGCCGCCTATCAGCTTGAAATTTCTGTACCAGTCGCGAATGCACAGCGTTTTTTCTCCTGCGTTCGTGGCGGCTTTTACAAACAGCGAGCCGCGCATATTTTCTTTTATAGAATAAACTTTCGTTATCAGCGGCATATAGTATTTGTACTCTAAAAAGTTGTCAATAAGCCCAAACTGCTCTTTGCTCATCTCGCGTATGTCGCGTATAACGCCTACTTCAACAAACTCTTTTTCGTCGTTTTCGTAGTTCGCGCTTACATACTCATACTTTGAATAAAACGGCTGTAATCTCGTCAGGTTTATTTTTTTGTATGTCTTCCCCTGAAATACGAGAGTCATAAAGCCGCTCTCCTCTTTGCTGAAGGTCAGCTCTTTCGGGTCTAAGATGACCAGTTTGTCAGCCTCGAAAAGTTCTTCATCTAAAGAATTTATATTCTTCTCGTTCAAATCGTTCACTCCTTTGCGAGTATCGTGTGTTTATTCCTGCATAAACTGAAGCGCCTGCGCCTGCAAACGGTAAAGTTCAAAATACTTGCCCTTTTTGCGTATAAGCTCATCGTGCGTGCCCATTTCTTTAAGCTCGCCGTTTTCTATAACGCACAGCATATCCGCATCACGCAGGGTAGAAAGCCTGTGCGCTATCGAAATTATCGTCCTGCCTTTTTTAAGGTCATCAATAGCCGACTGTATCTTGCGCTCGGTGCGCGTGTCCATAGAGGCCGTCGCCTCATCAAGTATAAGAATATTCGGCTTTTGTATCATAGCGCGCGCTATAGAGATCCTCTGTTTTTCGCCGCCCGAAAGGTTCACGTTGCTTTCGCCTATCATGGTGTTGTAGCCGTTTGGCAGGCGAGAGATAAATTCATGCGCGTATGCTGATTTCGCCGCCTGAATAACTTCTTCCATAGTCGCATCGGGGCGTGCATAACGTATGTTGTCGGCTATCGAGCCTATGAAAAGATACGTTTCCTGCGATACCACGCCGATGTTTCTTCGTATGTCAGCAAAGCTGAGCTCTTTTATCGGGTAGCCGTCAATGGTTATTTCGCCGCCCGTCACGTCATACAAACGCGCCATAAGATTTATAATGGTAGACTTGCCTGCGCCCGTTTTGCCCACTATGCCGAACATATGCCCGGCCTCTACCTTGAAAGAAACATCTTTTATAACCGGCAGACCTGCTTCATACTCAAAAGTAACATTTTTAAGCTCTATGTCGCCGCGAAGTTCTTTGACCGAAACAGGGTGGTCGCTTTCTTTAACGGTGGGTTCGCTGTCAATTATCTCAAACATACGCGAAGCCGCGTCTATGCACCTTGCCCAGCGGTCGCCTATCCAAGAAAAGAAATGCATAGGCTCATATGTCATGTTGGTGTATGAAATAAGTGCCGCAAGCGCACCAAACTGTATGTAGCCTTTTATCACCATGTATGCGCCCAGGCAGAACACAGACTGGTTTATAAACCGCAGCGCAGCCCATATAAACGGCGATGTGTTCGCAACGCGCTCGTTTATGCGCACGCTTACTTCAAATGCCGCAGTGTTTTTAAGGTTGTAGCGCTGCGATTCCTCGTCTTCTTTGGCAAACGCCTTTACCACTCTCTGACCGTTCATAACGTCCGAGAGCACCGAGTTTGCGCTTCGTGTGGCAATGTCAGATTTTCTGTAATACTTTCTCTGCGATCTTGCAAACCGCCTCTGCACAACGTTTATAAGCGCTACCGAAAGAATAGTGCTAAGTGCAAGTATCGGGCTTATTATCATCATGATAACAGTTATGCCGATTATTGTAACTATATTTCTCAATCCATACGGCACAATATCAGTGAAGAACCAGTAGATGTTCTGGCTGTCGCGGTCAACACGAGACATAAGCGAGCCCGTTTGCTTGCTTGTGAAAAATTCATACGAAAGGTTTTGCAGTGATGCAAATATTTTCGCACGCAGCTTGTGAGTTACCATCGGCGTTATGCGTGAGGTGATTATGCCGGATACCACCCTTATTATCATTGACATAAGGTCAACAGTGATTATCAGCATAACAATAAGCATTATCTGCCCGTAGTATTTGCCGCCTGCGGTCAGCACTTCGTCATAGAGCATCTGCGCGCTGAAAACGGGGGCAAGAACGCTCAGCGCCGTGCTTATCGCCAGCGTTACTATCATCAGTATGACCTCGGCGCGGAACTCCTTGAACATTCCCATAAGCCGCAGAAAAATGCTGTGTTTGTCAACGCAGTAGGGGCATACGGGGCGATTGGGGTCGGGGAACCTCTCGCCGCACACAGGGCAGTATATCTTCGATTCTTCGAGCAGTCTGTCGTCAATAGGCGTGCCGTCAATGGTGCTGTTCACCCTCTGGCAGAACTTTTCAAACTTGTCAGAAAAGCCGAGCGAAAACCTCGAGAGCGCAAATTCCTTGCCGTTTACGTCCTCTGCCATAAGGCGCGCCGCGTTCTGATAGCGGTCAACATACAGCCGCTTTATGTCTTTCAGCTCATACAAAACAAAGTCGGTAACGTCAAAAGTCTCCAGCGATTTTGCTTTCTCACCGCGCTTTTTCTTCGCGTATTTTTCATAGCCCGTTATCACATAAAGCTCATCTTTGCAAAATGTCACATATGTGTCAATATAGCAGCCCTCGCCGTCAAGGTCGCTCTTAACGCAGTAAAGCAGCTCGTCGGTCATAACGCCGCGTTTTTGCAGCTGCTGCAAAATTTCGGGGTGCATAATATCAAAAAACTTCATCATATCGCATCATCTCCCGATCATTCGGGCTTTCCTTTCATAGTGTAAGAATAATAAAACGCGCCCTGACATTCATGCCAAGGCGCGCAAAGCTATCGGTTTTCCATACAAAATTTATTTTACGGGTATGGGCATGGTGACCTTGTGAGCGCATAAAATGTCAGCAATTTGTGTGTTTAATATATTTGTTTTCTCATGCTCGTGTATCGCGAGCACATTTATTACCTTTGTCATCATGTCCGCCCCTTTCTTTTATTTATTTTATAGTATAAATATACTTGACTTCATAATTATAAACCGAAACTTAGTTATTGTCAAGAGGTTTTATACAATTTTTTATATAAATATATTCCACTAAAGGCTGCGTTAATATTTTTATATGCGTTACAGATAAACGTGCGCGAACATTTCGTATTGAAAATGTTCAAAAGGCTACAAATGCGGCGCAAATGGGCTTTCGGCGGTTGACAAACTGCTTGTTTTGCGGTAAAATATATATGTATGATTTTTCTAGATCACTATTTTGAAAGGAAATGATATAAATGGGACTTACACTTACCGAGAAAATTCTGAAAGCCCACGTTGTTGACGGCGAGTTCGTGAAGGGAAACGAGATAGGCATAAAGATCGACCAGACTCTTACGCAGGACGCCACGGGAACAATGGCGTATCTTGAATTTGAGGCGATAGGCGTGCCGCGCGTTAAGACCGAGTGTTCGGTGGCTTACATAGACCACAACACTTTGCAGTCGGGCTTTGAAAACGCCGACGACCACCGCTTTATAGGCTCGGTCGCCAAAAAGCACGGCATATATTTTTCGCGCCCCGGCAACGGCATTTGCCATCAGGTGCACCTTGAAAGATTCGGCGTGCCCGGCAAAACGCTTATAGGCTCTGACAGCCACACCCCCACGGGCGGCGGCATAGGCATGATAGCCATAGGCGCAGGCGGACTTGACGTTGCAGTAGCTATGGGCGGCGGCGCATACTACATAACATACCCGAAAATAGTGAAGATAAACCTTACGGGCAAGCTGTCGCCGTGGGTATCGGCAAAGGACGTTATTCTTGAAGTGCTTAGAAGAATGTCTGTAAAAGGCGGCGTTGGCAAGGTAATAGAATATTGCGGCGAGGGCGTTAAAACGCTGTCTGTACCCGAAAGGGCTACCATAACCAACATGGGCGCGGAGCTTGGCGCAACTACTTCGATTTTCCCGTCCGATGAGGTAACGCTTGAATTTCTGAAAGCGCAGGACAGAGCGGACGTATGGCAGGAACTTAAAGCCGACGACGATGCGGTATATGACGAGCAGCTTGATATTGACCTTTCAAAGCTTGTTCCGCAGGCTGCCTGCCCTCATTCGCCCGACAACGTAAAGAATTTTGATGAGATAGGCAAACTGAAGATCGATCAGGTCTGCATAGGCTCATGCACAAACTCATCTTATATGGATATGATGAAGGTCGCGCACATTCTCAAGGGCAAGACCGTTCACCCCGATGTTTCGCTTGCTATCGCGCCGGGCTCAAAGCAGGTGCTTAATATGCTTGCAAGCAACGGCGCGCTCTCGGCTATGATAGATGCAGGCGCGAGAATTTTGGAATCTGCCTGCGGCCCTTGCATAGGCATGGGTCAGTCGCCTAACTCAAAGGGCGTTTCGCTGAGAACTTTCAACCGCAACTTTGAGGGACGTTCGGGCACAAAAGACGGTCAGATATATCTGGTATCGCCCGAAACTGCGGCTGCCTCGGCTCTTACAGGCTACCTTACCGACCCGAGAACGCTGGGTGATATGCCCAAGATAGATATGCCAAAGCAGTTTACTATAAACGACAATATGGTAACGCCGCCTGCCAGCGAAGAAGAAATGGACAGCGTTGAAATTCTGCGCGGCCCGAATATAAAGCCTTACCCCGAAACTGCGCCCCTTGCGGAAGATATTGTATGCAAGGTATCGCTCAAAGTGGGCGACAACATCACCACCGACCACATTATGCCCGCAGGCGCGAAGATTTTGCCGCTGCGTTCTAACATTCCTGCCATTTCAAAGCACTGCTTCACCGTGTGCGATGAGGACTTCCCCGAAAGGGCAAAAACGCTGGGCAAGAGCATAATAGTCGGCGGCGCGAACTACGGACAGGGCTCTTCGAGAGAGCACGCTGCTCTGGCACCGTTGTATCTCGGCGTAAAGGCGGTAGTGGTAAAGAGCTTTGCAAGAATACACCGCGCTAACCTTATAAACGCAGGTATACTTCCGCTGACGTTCGTAAACGAGGACGACTACGACAAGATAGGTCAGGGCGACGAGATAGAGATACTCGGCGTGCGCAAGGCTGTATCAAGTGGCACTGTGCAGCTCACTCTTAAAGATAAAACGAAGAATGTTGAGATACCTCTGTTGTGCGAACTTACGGGCAGAACGAGGGATATAATGCTTGCTGGAGGACTTCTCGATTACACCAGAGAGGCGCTGAAATAATGAGCCCCGAAACGCTGCGAAAGCTTAAAAAAGCCGCGTACTTTCTGCTTACGCTTATACCAACGGTAATAATAGCGTTTGTTCTCTGTGTGCTTTATTTGGGCATAATGTTTTTGCCGGTGTTTATATGCGTACTCGGGTTTGTGTGGTACTTTGCGCTGTGCAAGCGGTATGATAAAATTTCTTACAAAGCAAGGGCTGTAACAGCCATATGCCTGTGGGTAATTGCAGGGCTTGCCTTAGTATCGCCGTATATTCTGTTTGCGCTCGCTTAGAGAAACCACCATATGTAAAGAGGTAATAATATGAGATATGCTGAAATAATTGCAGACAACAACAGACTTTTTGAGCAGGGCGCGTTTGAAGGTATGCGCTCGCAGTATATTGCAGATGTCAAATGTATAAAGCGCGAGAGGAGCCAAAAATTTGTGCTCGCTGAAAATCTTGTAAAGATGACCACCGTGCAGTGCATTATTGAAAACGCAGGCAAAAGCATGATAGCTCTCAACTTTGCAAGCGCTAAGCACCCCGGAGGAGGCTACATAAAAGGCGCTAATGCACAGGAAGAATCTATCTGCCGTGCATCGGGGCTGTATTACACGCTGAAAGATGTTCACGAATTTTATGATGCGAACTACAGGCACCGCACGCCCGACTACACCGACGGCATGATATATTCGCAAGATGTTCCCGTTATACGCTATGACAGCGGTGAGAAGCTGAAAGAAGCGATAAAATGCGCGTTTATAACCTCTCCTGCCGTTAACAGAACAAGGGCGAAAGAGATTATGTCAGATGAGAAAATAAACGCGGTAATGAAGCGCAGGATAGAAAAGATAGTCAGCTTTGCGGCAGAAAAACAGCCTCAGCTGCTTATACTCGGGGCATACGGCTGCGGTGTTTTCGGCAACAAGAGAGAAGTAGTGCTGCCGATGTTTGAAAACGCCATAAACGAATACGCAGGCAACATGGAAGTTGTTTTTGCGATACCGTGATACAGATATGAAAAAGAAACGAAATTTCGGCGATATTTTGGTATTTATACTGCTGCTTGTCGCGCTTGCCATGATAGCTTTGTACAGTATAATACGGCTTGCAGACATCTTCACTATACGCCTTGTAAACCTTATAGAGCAGATGAAAACAGACAGCGGTCTGCGCAGGGTTATGCCTGTGTTTGCACTTGCGCTTGCAATAGTCACCGCTGTGATATATCTGATATTCAGAAAAAAAGAGGGCAGAGGGTGGCAGTGTCTGAGGACTTCTCTGACCGCCGCGACGGGCATTTTGCTGATAACAGGCTTTGTACTGATGTGCTTTTCGATACTATAAATTACAGGAGGAATAATTATGGAAAAAATTCGTATGACGACCCCCATTGTTGAAATGGACGGCGACGAGATGACGAGAGTTATCTGGAAGTGGATAAAGGAGATACTCATTGAGCCCTATGTTGACCTGAAGACAGAGTATTACGACCTCGGGCTGGTTCACCGCAACGAAACGGAAGATCAGGTAACTATCGATGCTTCAAACGCGACGAAAAAGCACGGTGTTGCTGTAAAGTGCGCTACCATTACCCCCAACGCCGCGCGTATGACGGAATATAAACTTTCGCAGATGTGGAAATCGCCCAACGGCACAATAAGGGCGATACTTGACGGCACAGTTTTCAGAACGCCGATACTTGTAAAGGGCATAACGCCTTACATACCCACATGGACAAAGCCTATAACTATAGCACGTCATGCATACGGCGATATATACAAAAATGTTGAGATGAAGTGCCCCGAGGGCTCAAAGGCTGAACTTGTTCTTACCGACAAAGACGGCAACGAAACGCGCGAGGTCATTCACGAATTCAACGGCAGCGACGGCATAATTCAGGGCGTGCACAACAGGCGCGATTCTATTGAGTCTTTCGCCCGTGCTTGCTTTAACTATGCGCTTGATATGAAGCAGGATATATGGTTTGCATCGAAAGACACCATCTCGAAAAAGTACGACCACACTTTCAAAGATATTTTCCAGGAGATCTTTGATCGCGAATACAAGGCAAAGTTTGAACTGCTTGGCATTTCCTACTTCTACACGCTGATAGACGATGCAGTTGCAAGGGTGATACGCTCGGAGGGCGGCTATATATGGGCTTGCAAGAACTACGACGGTGATGTTATGTCTGATATGCTGGCGACTGCTTTCGGCAGCCTTGGTCTTATGACTTCGGTGCTGGTATCGCCTGCCGGTGTATATGAATTTGAGGCGGCTCACGGCACTGTTACGCGCCACTATTACAACTATCTCAAAGGCGAAAAGACCTCTACCAACCCGATAGCCACGATCTTTGCATGGACGGGCGCACTTAAAAAGAGGGGCGAGCTTGACGGCATACCGCAGCTTTCCGACTTTGCGCAAAAGCTTGAAAAGGCTTCCATACAGACAATGGAGGACGGCATAATGGACAAGAACCTGTCGCTTATTTCAAAGCTTGAAAACAAGCGGGCGGTGGATACGGAGACATTCCTTAATGAGATAAACGCACGGCTGAAAGCTATGCTGTAAAAATACACAAAAAGCAAGAGGACTTTGGCATAAGCCGAAGCCCTCTCATTTTAAGTCCTATTGTGCTAGTTATATAAGTCAGGTTATCTAGCAGGCGTACACTTCTCCTGCGTCTCTCAGGGTCTCACCTTGTCTGTACCATCGGCGTGTGGATCGTACGAATTCCTCCACCTTAGATAACCTATACATCTATACATTAGTCCGGCAGGCGCAGCACCCTCCTGCATCTCTCGGGGTCGCCCCCTGTCGTACCATCGGCGTGTGGTCGCTGCGAAATTTACCACCTCGGACTGCTGTATATATTTATTATACCATAAAAGCGTAAGCGTTATGGTATAATTGTCCGATACGTCGGGAGCAGACCTTTTGGTCTGCGTATCGACGAGGACATAAAATATAATATGCGCTTGCGTATATTATACCATATTATATGTATGCTGTCAAGCCGCACACACATAAAACAAAACGAACTGCCAAAAGACAGTCCGTTTATTGTTACTTAAATTTCTCTTTCAGCTTGTCAAAGAAGCTCTGCCGTTTCTGATAATTTTTGCCGCTCATTGCCGCATCAAATTCTCTTAGTTCCTGCTCCTGTTCTTTTGTAAGGTCTCGCGGTATCTCTACCGAAACTTTTACATAGTGGTCGCCCCTGCCGCTTTGCTGACATCTCTGAACGCCCCTGTCGCGCAGTCTGAACACCGTGCCGCTCTGCGTACCCTTGGGAACGTTATATTTCACCTTGCCGTCAATGGTCGGAACAACTATCTCGTCACCCAAAACCGCCTGCGCAAATGTGATAGGTATTTCAGTCCATATGTCGTAGCCGTCGCGCTCAAAAATGGGGTCGGGGCGCACCGAAACATTCAGCATAAGGTCGCCGCTGGGGCCGCCGTTTATACCCTGGTCGCCGCCGCCCGGAACGCGTATAACACTGCCGTCGTCAACACCAGCCGGGATATTCACCTTTTTTTCAACTGTGTTTCTCACTCTGCCCGAGCCCGAGCACTTTTTGCAGGGCGTTTCAACGACCTTGCCTTTGCCGCCGCACTTGGGGCAGGGCTTCTGAACGGTCATCTGACCGAGGAAAGACCGCTGCTGCACAGTAACCGTTCCCCTGCCGCCGCACTGTGAGCAGGTGGTTGGCGATGTGCCTGCCGCCGCACCAGTGCCGCCGCATTCGGGGCAGTTTTCCATATGTCTTACCTTAATTTCAGCCTGCTTGCCCTTGCAAGCCTCCATAAAATCAAGGTTTATGTTGCTTTCTATGTCGTTGCCGCGGCGGGGTGCGTTAGGGTTGGCACTGCGACGTGAACTTCCCCCAAAACCGCCGCCGAAAAAGCTTTCAAATATATCGCCAACGTCCGAAAATCCGCCAAAGCCGCTAAAACCGCCTGCGCCGCCGCCGCCCATTGAAGGGTCAAACGCCGCATGACCGAACTGGTCGTACTTGGCGCGCTTTTCTTCGTTTGAAAGCACCTCATACGCTTCGTTTACTTCTTTGAATTTTGCCTCGCACTCCTTGTCGTCGGGGTGCAAGTCAGGGTGATACTGCTTTGCAAGCTTTCTGTATGCCTTTTTAAGCTCATCAGCCGTAGCCGTTTTCGGCACGCCGAGCACTTCATAATAATCTCTTTTATCTGCCATGATCAGCAACCCCTTAACGGGCTATGCCTCCGCAAAAGTTACGGAGGCAGACACCCATTTATTTTGTCTTAAAACTTTGAATTATTCGGCATCGGTGAACTCTGCATCTATAACGCCGTCGTCATTTTTAGCGCCGCCGTTGTCAGAGCCGCCCATGTTGCCGCCCATATCGCCCATGCCGCCTGCCGCGCCCTGAGCCGCAGCTGCCTGTTCATAAAGCTTTGTGGAAACTTTCTGGAACTCCTGCTCCAGCTCGGCTTTCTTGCTCTTGATAGCCTCAATATCGCTGCCCTTGAGAGCCTCTTTAAGAGCATCTATCTTGCTCTGTATCGAGGACTTGTCGGCAGGGTCGATCTTGTCGCCTATCTCGCCCAAAGCCTTTTCACACTGGAATACCAAGCTGTCAGCATTATTTCTTGCATCAACATCTTCACGCTTCTTCTTGTCTTCAGCCGCAAAAGCTTCTGCTTCTTTAACAGCCTTGTCTATATCCTCTTTAGACATATTCGTTGAAGAAGTTATCGTGATGTTCTGCTCCTTGCCCGTGCCAAGGTCTTTAGCAGAAACGTGCACTATGCCGTTCGCATCTATATCGAAAGTAACTTCTATACGAGGCACACCTCTCGGGGCAGGTGCAATGCCGTCAAGCCTGAACACGCCAAGCTCCTTGTTATCTCTTGCAAACTCTCTCTCGCCTTGCAGAACTCTTATATCAACAGCATCTTGATTGTCAGCATAGGTAGAGAATATCTCTTTCTTGTTTGCAGGAATGGTGGTGTTTCTTTCGATCATTCTTGTGCATATGCCGCCTGCGGTCTCAATGCCGAGCGAAAGCGGAGTAACATCGAGCAGCAGCAGATCGCTGTGAACGTCGCCGCCGAGTATGCCGCCCTGTATAGCAGCACCGAGAGCAACGCATTCATCGGGGTTTATGCCCTTGAACGGCTCTTTGCCAAGGTACTTCTTAACTGCTTCCTGAACGGCAGGTATTCTTGAAGAACCACCTACCATAAGCACCTTGTTAAGGTCTGAAGCGCTGAGACCCGAATCAGACAGCGCCTGACGAACAGGGCCCATTGTGGACTCTACAAGGTCAGCGGTCATCTCGTTGAATTTTGCCTGAGTTAGGGTAAGCTCCAGGTGCTTTGCGCCCGATGCATCGGCAGAGATAAATGGCAGAGAAATGGTCGAAGAAGGCGTTGAAGAAAGCTCTATCTTTGCCTTTTCGGCAGCCTCTTTAAGCCTCTGCATTGCCATTTTGTCATTTGTAAGGTCTATTCCGTCTGAAGCCTTGAATTCTTTGATCATCCAGTCTATGATCCTCTGGTCAAAGTCGTCGCCGCCGAGGTGGTTGTTGCCTGCGGTAGCAAGAACCTGCGTAACGCCATCGCCCATTTCTATGATAGAAACATCGAACGTGCCGCCGCCGAGGTCATAGACCATTATCTTCTGATCTTCTTCCTTGTCGATACCGTAAGAGAACGCAGCCGCAGTAGGCTCGTTGATAATCCTCTTTACGGTAAGACCTGCTATCTGTCCTGCATCTTTGGTAGCCTGTCTTTGAGAGTCGGTAAAGTACGCAGGAACTGTAATAACAGCCTCAGTTACCTTTTCGCCAAGGTAGCTTTCCGCATCGGCTTTCAGCTTTTGCAGTATCATAGCCGAAATTTCCTGCGGAGTGTAGCTCTTGCCTCCCATAGTTGCCTTGTAGTCGCTGCCCATATGTCTCTTGATAGAGATAACGGTGTTGTCAAAATTCGTTACCGCCTGGCGTTTTGCAACCTGTCCTACAAGTCTGTCGCCCGTCTTTGATACTCCGACTACCGACGGAGTTGTTCTTGCGCCCTCGCTGTTAGGGATAACGACAGCTTCGCCGCCCTCCATAACCGCAACGCACGAGTTAGTTGTACCTAAGTCGATACCTATTATCTTTCCCATAAGTCATTCATCCTTTCAAGTAAATTTTGTGATCTATGTTATGGAAGTTGTAAGCCTCCGTCACAAGCTTTAAGCATTTGCCACTACCACCATTGCGTAGCGTATCACCCTGTCGCCTATCTTGTAGCCCTTTTGGAATGTCTGCGCTACAGTGTTTTCACCAAGTTCGGGGTCTTCTATCTGAGATATCGCGTTTGCAATGTTCGGGTCAAACGGCTGCCCCGTGGGGTCAATTATCTCAACGCCGAGTTTCTTGATAGCCTCTGTCAGCTGGTTAAATATCATCTCAACGCCCGACTTGTACGTTTCGTCGGCGCTTTCGGTGTTTGCAGCCCTTTCAAAGTTATCATATATCGGCAAAAGCTGCGCTATCGTGTCGCCCTTCACCGTTGCAGACATCTCTATCATCTGCTTGGCGGTGCGC
The DNA here is from genome assembly GCA_947630555.1 of uncultured Clostridia bacterium. Lineage (GTDB taxonomy): Bacteria > Bacillota > Clostridia > Oscillospirales > Ruminococcaceae > UBA7477. The sequence continues at coordinate 119,537 of CANRIA010000001.1, read as the reverse complement.
TTTCTGTAATTATCATATTCAGCCATCAGCCGCAGATACTTATCTTTAGTTTCCGCAAGTTCAGCCGCAAGCTTTTCTTCCTCGCTCTGAGGGGCTTCTTCTGCGGTCTGAACTTCCTCTACAGTGTTTTCCGTATCTTGCGTATTTTCGGTATTTTCTGTACTTTCGGTATTTTCTGTACTTTCCGTACTTTCTACCTTTTCGGTGTTTTCGGTATTTTCAATATTATCGTTCATTGTTACTGCTCCTTGTCACTGTCGTCTGTGTCGTCCGTATCTTCTGAGAGAAGCTGCGTTATCTTGTTGGTGAAATATTCAAGATACGGTATATATTTTGCATAGTCTATCCTCATCGGGCCTATAAGCCCCAGCGTTCCTGCCTGCCTGCCGTCCTTCGAGAAAGATGATGTTATCAAGCTCGAGTTGCTTATAACAAAGCTGTCCTTTTCGTGAGAGAACATAACGTGCAGACCGCCGAAGCTTGTGCCCAAAAAGTCGGCAAACTCCTTTTTGTTATCTAAAAATGTCATTATCTCGCCGCGGTCAACATCGGGGCGCGCCAGCAGGTTCATCTCACCGCTTACCGAATACTCCTCATGCCCTATCTCGCGTGACATTTTCATTATCTCGCTCACCAGCGGAGAAAGCACCGTCATATAAGTGCCCAGCGCCGTTTCAAGCCTCTGCAAAAGCTCGTCTGAAAGCGCCTCAACTTCAACGCCCTCTAAATTCTCTCTTATAAACTGCGAGAAAAAGTCAAGCTGTTCGTGCGTTAAGTCAAACTGAAGCCTGCACACCTTGTTCTTTATCGCGCCCGAAGATGTTATCATCAGTATGACATACATTCGCTTGCCTGTCGGCACTACCTCCACGCGTGATATTACCGAAAATTTCGGCGTGGCGTTTGCTACCACCGTTGCACACTGCGTAAGCTGCGCCAGTGCAAGAGATGCATCTTTGATTATCTCATCGTCCGTCGCGCCCGTCTGCGGTATCATGGAATTTAGCATTTCTTTTTCGTCATCTGTCAGCGGGTCGGTCTTAAGCAGCTGGTCTACATAAAGCCTGTAGCCGAGATATGTGGGCACTCTGCCTGCCGAAGTGTGCGGCTGCTCTAAATATCCTTGCTTTTCAAGCTCAGCCATTTCGTTGCGTATTGTTGCCGATGATGCCTTTACAACGCCCATTATCGCTTTTGAGCCCACGGGTTCGCCCGTCATTATATATTCGTCTACCACCGCTGTAAGTATACGCAGCTTTCTGTCGTCCACATTCTCACCGCCTTGTTAGCACTTATTTTTATGAAGTGTTAGCACTCTTGCTCTTTGAGTGCTAAGTATATGATACCACCATTTTGACCCGTTGTCAATAGTATCGAAATATTTTTTTGCACGAAGTTAAAGCCTCTTAAAACAAATTATTTGTATATTTTGCCCCAACGTATTGAAAATCGGGCAGCTTTAATATATAATAATAGTATGGGGTGAACTGATATGCCGAGATTTTTTACCGACGATATAAACCAAAACACCGCGCGCATCACAGGCGATGATGCCGTGCACATAGGGCGCTCGCTGAGAATGCGGCTGGGCGATGAGATAACTTTGTGCAGCGGCGGCACCGAATACATATGCAAAATACGCAGCATTTCAGATGCAGAAGTGCTGTGCGATGTGCTCTCATCACAAAAAACAAAAGCCGAACCGAACATTGAGCTGACGCTTTTTCAGGCTGTGCCAAAACTTGACAAGCTTGAATTTATAGTGCAAAAGGCAACGGAACTGGGCGTTTGCAAAATAGTTCCCGTGCTGACCGAAAGATGTGTCTCACGACCCGACGGCAAAAGCTTTGAGAAAAAGCGTGCAAGGCTGCAAAAAATAGCCGAGGGCGGGGCAAAGCAGTCGGGGCGTGGTATCATACCGCAGGTAACGGACATAATAAGCATAGAGATGGCTGCAAAACAAATGAAAGAGTGCGATATTTCGCTGATATGCTACGAAAAAGGCGGCAAACGGCTTGACGGCGATATGTTTTCGGATAAAAGATCGGTCGCGCTGATGATAGGCAGCGAGGGCGGTTTCAGCGAAAGTGAAGTAAAACTTTGTAAAGAGCACGGCGCACTGCCCATATGGCTGGGCGAGAGAATTTTGCGGTGCGAGACCGCTCCGATAGCCGCCGTAAGTATTATAATGCACCTCACCGAAAATATGTAATGAAAAAAATTATGCGCCGAAAACAATTTTTTTGTATAAAATGCTTGAATTTTGTTTTGGTATATGTTATAATCGTTTTAGACCAAATTTTTTAAAGGAGTTGTTTACCAATGGCTAACGGTTTTAAGGTATTTGTAGGTCTTGCCGCTTTGGCAGGCGCCGCTGCTGCGTTTTTCACTCTGAAAAAGCGCAAGGAAATGGAAGAATATGATTACGAGGAATTCGACGACGAGTGCGACTGCGATTGCTGCACCGAGTGCGACGATGCTGCTGAGGCAGCAGAAGATGCCGCTGATGCTGCTCAGGAGGCTATCGAAGAAGCTTCCGAGAAGGCTGCTGAAGCAGTTGAAGAAGGCGCAGAGAGCGTTGAAGAAGGTCTTGACAGCATTGAAGATGCTGTTGAGGATACCGACAAGTAAGAACATCATCTGTTGTGCAAAAAATGGCACAGTCCGCTTTTGGACTGCGCCATTTTTCTTTGTTTTTTTATTGTACTTTTGTTATAAATATTCCTGTTATGCTGCCGCCCTCTGTGTAGAACATCATGGAAGTGCGGCTGCCTTTGTATTCTACCATAAAATCCGATGCATTGCCTTCGCCGTAAGCCGCCGCAATATCGCTTGCAGAGCCGCCCACTGCTGCACCTTTTGGCGTTGAGGCATTTTTGTCGCCGTCTGCCAGAACAGATTCAATGTATTCTTTGCCGTCGCTCTCATAAACGTTTATCATTGTCGAGCCGTACATATATGTAGTGCCCTTTGTGCCGCTCAGGCAGTTGGGGTTTTCCTGCTTTGAATCCGGCTGCCCCAAAGTCTCCAAAGCCGCAGCCATGTCAGCATCTATCGCAAGAGTTACTCCCTTGTATATCACTGCCGCATCATCGTCGCTGTAGGCAGCAGGCTGTGGCGCAGTGGTGGCAGTCGCCGCAGCGGTCTCTTCGGCAGTGGTGACTTCAGTGCCCGAAGCTGTCGCCGTAACAGAGCCGTCAGACAGCTCCACCTTTCCGCTTTCTGTAACCGTTTCGTCGCTGCTGCCGCACGAAGCGAGTATCATCATCATGGCAGCTGCAATTATTATAGCCTTTTTCATATATAATAAAGCCTCCTTTTGTTATTTATCAGCAGTTGTGTTATATGTAAAAGTCGTCAGCACGCCTGTAGATACGTTTCCTCTGCCCGAAGTTACAGTGACCGAAACCTCATACTCTCCCGAAGGTATATTGCTTGGCAAGATGAGCGAAAAGCCGGTGTCACAGGGCTCATCAAGCCCCAAAAGCTTGCTTTCGCAAATCGGAAAAGCCTCGTAAGTGCGGCTCTCACTGCCATTGCAGGTAACAAATATCCTGCTGTCGTCATCAAAATACTTTTCGTCAAGCACACCGTATATTTTTACATATGACATGGTTATGTCAGCCTTTATTATATTGTTTCCGCCCTCTACAGAGGTTATCTGCGGCGGCTGAGTTTCCAAAGCTTCCATTATCGGCGCAGATTCTACTATTTTGCCCAGGCTTCTTTCCACTATTTCATATACCACGTCAACGCCCGTTTCGTCTTCAAGAGAAGTCATTACAAACGGCATAGAGCGCGTAATAGTCGTGCTGCGGTAGTTTTCTATAATAAACGGCAGCATAGCCCTTGCAAATGAATCTCTCATCATCAACAGCTTTCCCGAAGAGAGAACATTCATAGTCTTTATCATCGTGTCGTATTTTTCGTTATCGCTCATAAGCTCTTTCAAAATGGCATCATTGCCGCCTTCAAGGGCAGGTGAGAGGAACGTTACGCCCGAGAGGTCTGCCTCAAAGTAATACTGGCTGTCACGCACGCCGCCCACGGGGTAGAGCAGCTTGTCAATGTCGCCGCGCCAGTCGTTTGTGTATGTGTACTCAGCGCCGTTGTAGTCCTTGTGCTGTTTGCCAAGCGCGCCCATTATCGCATTGAAGCCGTAAAGTGCGCCAAGCCCGTTCCAGTGGGTGTCACGTTTTAAATACACATTGCCGTATTGCTCCAGCACATGATACATATCGGCATAATTTACACCAAGTTCGCCAAGCTTTTCACTCAGCAGCGAAAGATCGCTGTTTTCGCCTTTTATGTATCTGTCAGGCATATATTCGGGGTACAAAGAATTTTTATTCGGTATTACGGTAAACACAAAATTGTTGCCGCCGTCCAAAGCTTTGTCCTGCATAAGCTTTACTGTGCGCGCAATGTTGTATATCTTTCTCTGCGAGGACGTCACACCGACATAATCATTTACCGTCTCCTGCGAAAAAATATAGCCGTATTTGCCTTGTATAACGTTTGCCGCACTGCTGCCGAAGATCTGCGCTTTTATATAGTTATCAGCAGTTACGAGATATTGCCGCAGCGGAAGATGATCGGTAAAATAATCGCCAAACTGCGAAAAGAATTCGCCGTTAAGTTTTCCGCTGTCGTCTGTAATGTCAGGGAACTGCGCAAGAGCGGTGTTGCCTATGGGCTTTTCGTTTTTAAGCGGCGCCCACAAAAGCAGCGGCATGCAGCATATAACAAAAAATATCACTATATATACTATGTGAAATATTCTGATTTTCTTATCTTTGTTATCCACGTTATATCCTCCGCTGTCAGAATCTGAAATATATGAACGGATCATATGCTGCCGTTGCAAGAGCTAAAACGCACAGCGCCAGCAACACCAGAGTAACAGCCGAAGAAATAATGTCGGCTGCCGCAGCCATGTTTTTCTCTGCAAACTTCTGCTTTAGCTTCTTTGTCACAGGCATACTGAAAACAACGCCCAGCGCCAGCATCATTATTGTGTATGGTGAAAACAGCGAGTACACCGCCGCAGCCGTCTCTGGCAGTACCGAAAGACTTCCTGCAAACATACTCTTTATTACTGCAAACCCCTGCGAAAGCGTATCAGCGCGGAATATAACAAATGTTACAAGTATTGCAGCTATTGTATATATCCGCACAATTATTTTGCTCAAAACGCCCTTTGCCTTCTTTGCAGGTATCACTCCGTACTGCTCCAAAAGCAAAAGCGCCCCGTGCATAAGCCCCCACACTATAAACGTAAAGTTTGCGCCGTGCCACAGCCCGGTAAGAAAGAACACTATGCATTTGTTAAGGCAGGTGCGCGCCTTGCCTTTTCTGTTTCCGCCCAGCGGTATGTAGACATACTCTTTGAACCACGTTGAAACGGATATGTTCCATTTTCTCCAAAAGTCGGTCATGCCCAGCGATGCGAACGGGTAGTTAAAGTTTTCCTTAAATTCAAAGCCAAACATTTTTCCCAGACCTATAGCCATATCGCTGTAGCCGCTGAAATCAAAATATATCTGCAAAGCATAGCACACAGCCCCTGCCCACGCCGCAGGCAAGGTAATAAACTGCGCTTCAAGACCAAACACGCCGTCCGCAGCAAGCGCCATAGTGTTTGCTATAAGCAGCTTTTTTGAAAGCCCGTATATAAAGCGTTTTATGCCGTCAGATGTTTTCTGTACAGTATGAGTCCTCTGACGAAGCTGTTTTGCAACATCAGAGAACTTGATTATAGGGCCTGCAATAAGCTGCGGAAAGAATGATATATACAAACAAACATTAAAAAACTTTTTTTCAATAAGCGAAGGGTCTTTGTAGGCATCTATCACATAAGACATTGCCTGAAACGTGAAAAACGATATACCGATAGGCAGCGAAATGTGCGGTATAGGCAGCGCTGCCCCGGTGATGCTATTTGCAGTGCTGATTATAAATTTCAGATATTTAAATACCACAAGCAGTCCTAAGTCGCACACTATTGCAGCTATCAGCACAGGCTTTTTAAGCTGATCATTGCCCATGAAACGTCCGCACACATAATTGAGCGCAACAGAGAGTATCATAAGCAGCACCGCAAAGGGTTCACCGTATGCATAGAATAAAAGACTTGCAATTATCAGCAGGGCGTTTTTTACCGCATAACTGCGCACGCATATATATGCTATATACGTTATCGGCAGAAACAGGAACATGAATACCGTTGAACTAAATACCATACAACTTTCTCCGCACCGTCAGTTTACAGCAGGATACAGGCTTTTGTCCCACTTGCTCATATATTCGGCAGTTTCCTCATCGGTAGCTCCGTAAAGATAATCGTGGTCATGAAAAGGTGTAGCATCAAAATGTCTCCAGCCCTCCGGAGTCTTGACAAGATTCCACCAGTGCTCGTTGTCGGGGTCTGATTCGCCCTGTATTATATATACTTCATAGCCTGCTCTGTTAAGCAGATAATACATCAGAGATGCATAGTAATAGCACGCACCCGACCTGTACTTAAAAGCCCTTGCAGCCATTTCTTCAATGCTGAGTTTTGGCGTAACTGCGTAATACATACCTTTGCAATAATTGAATATCGCGCTTATGCTCGTGCCGTTGTCAAACAGGCAGTCGTCAGCCACCACAGGCAGAGTATCGGTAGTAATTGAATAATAATTTGGCATGCCCGTAACAGCCTTGTTGTAAATGTATCCGATAGTTCCGTTATAATCTACCTTAAACCAGTTTCCGCTTGTTTCAAGAACATGAAATACAGCGCCTCTGTCAAAGCCCATAATAGTGCCTGATGCCCACGCAGGCGAATATTTCATTACCGAGCCGCTTTTAGCAGCTACCAGATATTCCATTACCAACGAAAATGTTTCGCTTGCCGCGCCTTCTATCACAGATGAGCCGACCTGCACATACGGAATTATCCTGAAATCCAGCTGTATGTTTGCTGTAAGACCGGCCAGCGAGGTGCTGTTTGAATCTGGTGAAGCAACGGTCGCTGCTGTTACCCATTCGCCGTTTTTGTACTGCTGTATATAATATCCGCTGCATTGCACTTTTTCCCAGTAAAGATTGAGAATATCTACATTTTGAACATAATTTGTAATAGTGCTTGCCACAGGGTTTGTCGCAACTGCAAATTCTGCGCTTGAGATACCGTGGACAGTAATGCCTGCAAAGCTTATATATGCTCTTACCTTGTATTTATATACAGTGCCCGAAGAAAGTCCTTCCTCGCTGTAGCTGAATGTTGTATTATCCTCTATGGTTTTAACCTTATCCCATTTTTGGGTCTCTGTATTATATTTAAAAACTTCATATCCGCTTGCACAGTCTATTTTGTCCCAGAATATCTGCACAGAGTTTGTGGTATGAGTAAATTCGGTTATATTAGGCGCGTGCGGACAAGTGGCATCGGATAACGGCGCGCTTTCGGGGCCGTATGTTTTCTTGCCGTTCACATCTGCAAAAGCGTTCACTTTATATGTATAAAAAGTGCCCGAAGAAAGACAGAAGTCGTCACTGTAGCTGAATTTGGTTTTATCCGATACTATTTCTTTAAGTTCAAACCTTTTTAAGGCATCATTATAAGTGTATATCGAGTATCCTTTAAAGCCGTTGTCTGTTATTCTGGCAATGTGCTCCCATTTTGTTATGTCATAAGGGTTCTGCCTTAGAATATCATATCCGTTTGCGCCCTCCGTTTTGCCCCAGTATATGCGTATGGAGCTTCCGGTATGTGTAGATTTTGTTATTACCGCCTGCGAAACTACAGGAACTTCTTCGACTTTATAGACAGGGGCGCCTAACTTCGCAAAAGATGGTGTTGCACGATAGATTATATTATCATGCTGTGGGTTGTGACAATCCGACGCACATACAGCCGCCGTCACAGCAAGCGCACTAAAAAGTACGGCAAGTGTTTTTCTTAACATCAGATCATCCTCCAAAATTGTTTGTTCCAAATATAAACTAATAATTCTTTTTTTGTCTTTTTATGAATTATATGTCAGTATAGTGACCCCATATAAACACTTATGTATTATTATATCACACAATGTCGAAAAATGCAAGAGGGCAGGCAACGTCATGCAAAAACTCAAACATGGTGCGGCTTTTCGCCGTAAAACTGCGGTATAAAGCCCGTATCCGAAGCCGCCTTGCCCTGAATGTACCATTTAAAGCCAAACTTTTCAGCCACATCAAGCACCTTGTCATATTCATATGTTGTCAAACGCCTGTTAATTTCGGGGTGCTCGCAACTTTTGAAAATCGGCACATACTGCCGCATTATTGAAAGAATAAGCTGGTCGGGCGCGTATTTTTCACCAAGATACTTCATTATTTCAATGCTGTCATCTTTGTGGGAGGGCAGCACCAAATGCCGCACTATAACGCCCTTTTTCAGCGTGCCGCCGTCAAATATCGGCTTGCCTGCCTGCTTTATCATAATGTCCACAGCGCGTGAGGTCACTTCAAAATAGTCCCTCGCCGAGGAATATTCGAGCGACAGCTTAGGCGAAAAATACTTTATGTCGGGCAGATAAATATCAATGTAACCACTAAGCTTTTCAAGCGTTTGTGGGCTTTCATACCCTGAAGAATTGTAAACGGTAGGTATTTTCAGCGCGCCCTTCACTATATTCAGCGCCTCTATCACCGAAGGCACAAAATGCGCCGCCGATATGAACGATATGTTGCACGCACCCTGCTCTTGCAGTTTTAGCATTTCCTGTGCAAGCTGACCGGGCGTTATCTCATACCCCTTGCCGCACTGAGAGATCTCATAGTTCTGGCAATAACAGCACCGCAGAGAGCACCCTGAAAAAAATATCGCACCGCTGCCGCCGCCCGTGCAAATGGCAGGTTCTTCCCACTTGTGCAGGGCGCACCTTGCAATGCGCATTTTGTCATATTCGCCGCAAATGCCCAAATTTCTGTGCCTGTCAGTGTCGCAGCTGCGTGGGCAAAGGCGGCAACTTTGGTATTCATTCATATTTCTTGACCTCACAGCCGCTATCACAGCACTTGCAGACTTCGCAAAACTGATACAGTTCTTTAAGCGATTTTGCGCACTTTTCAGCCGTCTCGCCGTCTTCAAATATTCCAAAAACCGCCGAGCCGCTGCCCGTCATAAGCGCACCGCAAGCGCCAAATTTCATCAGGTCTTCTTTTGCCTGTTTTATTTCGGATAGACCGGCGGCGTATTCCAAAGCGTTGAAAAGCCTGCTTCCTATGCCGCCGAGGTCTTCACGCTCAAATGCGCTTACCATGCCGTCAAAATCGCCTTTTTTAGGTGAGGATATACTGTCGAACCTTGCAAAAGCCCATGGCGTGCTTACCGAAACCGAAGGCTTTACAACCACTATTGCGCACTCAGGCATTTTTGGCAGAGCCGTCATCTTTTCGCCTATACCCTCGCATATCTTCACGCCCCCAACCACGCAAAAAGGCACGTCCGCGCCCAGCGAACACGCCATTTTAAGCAGCTTTTCGCGCGGCGTATCAAGTCCAAAAAGCATATCAGTGCCTATAAGAGCCGCCGCACAGTCAGCACTGCCGCCTGCCATGCCTGCCATTGAGGGTATGTGTTTTTCAAGGGTTATCTTCACGCCGCTCTTGGTGCCGCTCTCACTAAGCAAAAGGCGCGCAGCTTTAACAGCAAGATTACTCTCATCGGTCGGCGCGCCGCCGCCGCACTGAAAAGTTATGCCGCTCTCAGCCTTTTCCAGCCTTATAACGTCGTGTATGCTGACCGACTGCATTATCATGCGCAGTTCGTGGTAGCCATCGCTTCGTTTTCCCAAAACATCAAGAGCCAGATTTATCTTCGCGTTTGCAAACAGAGTAACAGATCTCATTTGCCCTCACGTTCCTTTTTAAGGTCATCTAAAAATTCACCTATAAGCTTAACAGCCTGTTTTAAATTTCTCAAAGAATACGCGTAAGATACCCTTATAAAGCCCTCGCCGCACTCGCCAAAAGCATCGCCGGGAACAACCGCGACTCTCTTTTCGTATACCAGCCGCTCGCAAAATTCCTTGCTTGTCAGCCCCGTTGACTTTATGCTGGGGAACACATAGAATGCGCCCTCGGGCTCAAAGCAGGGCAGACCTATAGAGTTAAACGCCGACACTAAGTATCTGCGCCTTATGTTGTATTCGTCCACCATTTTTTGAACGTCCGCATCGCATTCTTCCAAAGCCGTAACAGCCGCATACTGGCTAACCGTCGGCGAGGACATTATAGCATACTGATGTATTTTCAGAATGTGCTGCAAAATAGGCTGCGGCCCTGCCAGAAAACCAAGCCGCCAGCCCGTCATGGCATAGCCTTTTGAAAAGCCGTTTATAAGAATAGTGCGCTCTTTCATGCCGTCAAGAGAGGCAATAGAGCAGTGGTCTTTGCCATATGTAAGCGCCGAATATATCTCGTCAGAAACAACAATTATGTTAGTATCTCTCAGAACCTCGGCTATCGGCTCTAAGTCCTCGCGAGTCATTATCGCGCCGGTCGGGTTGTTGGGGTAGGGGAGTATAAGCATTTTAGTGCGCGGCGTTATCTTTTCTTTAAGCTCCGCAGCCGTCAGCTTGAAGTTGTTTTCAAGCTTTGTTTCTATCGTTACCGCCGTGCCGTTTGCCAGCTGAACCATAGGCGCATAGCAAACAAAGCAGGGCTCAACAATCAAAACCTCGTCGCCCTCGCCTATGCACGCCCTTATAGCAAGGTCTATCGCCTCCGAGCCGCCCACCGTTACAATTATCTCATCTTTCGGCTCGTATTTAACGCCTACCGTCCTGTCAAGGTATCCGCTTATTGAGCGCCGCAGGTCTAAAAGTCCCGAATTTGCCGTGTATGAAGTCTTTATCTTTTCAAGTACCGTAATGGCTTTCTGGCGTATCTTCCACGGCGTGAAAAAATCGGGTTCGCCCACGCCAAGGTTCAAAACGCCGTCCATCTGCTGGGCAATATCAAAAAACTTTCTAATGCCCGAAGGCTTTATGGAGCGCGCTTTTTCGGTAACTATCTTATCATAATCTATCATGGGGGAAAGCCTCTTTCGTCATTTTTTACGGGGATACAAATCCTCTTTCGTCGTTTTCTTCGTCGCACAGAAGTATGCCGTTTTCTTTGTAGTTTTTCAGCTCAAAGTGCGTTGCGGTAGAAATAACGCCGTCAATGGTAGAAAGATGCCTCGCCACAAAGTCTGAGATAACACGCAGGTTTTCGCCTATTATCGTAATGCCGAGGTCATATGCCCCCGACATCAGCGTTACCGACTTTACCGCATCATACTGCGCTATAAATTTTGCAATGTCGTCAAAACCGCTTTCAGCCATAGGCGTAACTTTCAGCTCGATGTAAGCCGTCACTAAGTTCGGGTTTTCCACCGCCCTGTCAATAAGCGTGGTGTAGCCCTTTATAACGCCGCTTTTTTCAAGCTGTTCTATCTCGTCTGCAACTTCCTGCTCGCTTTTTCCTAAAAGAATTGCAAGTTCAGCGTTTGAAAGCCGCGAATTTTTTGCCAGAAGTTCAAGCAACTGTGTCATTTTATTACCCCTCTTCTAAGTATTTTAAAGACAATATAATTATACATTCTTCCTGTGCGTTTGTCAATAAAAAAGTATACATAAAAAAGAAAGGGGCTTCAGACCCCTTTCTTTGTGTATGTTTTGCCGTTGTATTCTATGCTGTCCGCGTTGTAAGTCTCATAGTATTCCAGCCCGAATTTTTTTGCCGAATAAGTTTTGGTCTCGCCCGAATAATCTGCCACCGTAAAACTCTCGCCGCCGTCTGCCGCGCTTGTCGGGGTCTCATACGAAGAATAAAACGCACATTCCGAAAGATATACACTTTCACCGTCGCCGCTGACGTATTCGTTCATGCTGATGTTTTGGTCAAGTGATAAATTCGTTCCAAGCTCGTTGTTCGGCATTGAAATTTTCAGTGTAACATTTCTCTCATCGCCAAGGTCATTCATATTGAACGAAATGCTTATATACTTTATCGGTACGCCGTCGCGCTCCCTGTCGTAAATAGCTTTTCTTATGTCAATATCAATTTCTTTTTGTTCAGACGAATACAACTTTATATCCGGCGTGGAAAGGGCAAATTCTTTTGGAGTGTCGGCATAATTTTCGCCGGGCTCCAGCAATATCATTATGTTTGCCGTAACGCCGTCGCACAGCACAGAATCTTTCGTCAATTTTGTGTATTTGTCACCTACACTGCTTCCGTGACTTGCCTCACTAGCCGAAAGTTCGGTCTCAAGCGCCTCAATAACTTTCTGCGAGTAAGCATTTCCTGCAAGGCTGTCCATTTTAAAATCGCTGACATTGCCGAATGTTGTGCGGTCGTTTACAATGGCATCTTTCAGCAGCTGGGTGTCGGGATAAGCAAATTTTCCGAACAAGCTGTTATCACTGCCGGCAATAACGTTATATACTCTGCCGCTGTTGTCTGTAAACTCCAGCAGGGCGTTTGCATAAATATAGCAAAGCTGTGCCGAGCTTTCAGTAGTAAAATTGCCGCCTTTGGTGATGTAATTGCAAAATTCCAGCGCTTTTCCGCTGCTTATTCTGTAGTCACTCAGTAAGGTAGATGAACTGCCTCTCTCATAGCATTTAAGCGGCTCGCCGGTAAGCATATAAATGCTACTGAGCTCCCTTGTTTCGGTCGCTGTTATCCTAAAGGTGTTTTGTATCGTGTCGGCATCTTTTACGCTGCTGCTAAGGCTTATCTGCATATTTTCATCAGTCTGCGCATCAACACAGTGAAATCTCAGCGGACTGCCAAGCTGTACTAAAAGATTATCTCCCAGCCCCTCAATGCTTACTTTAAAAGAGTCTATTATTACCTCCTTGCCCGAAGACCACGGAATGTTCAGCTGAAGCTTCAATTCACCCATGTTGTAGCTATCTGTGCTTTCAGAGCCGAGAACGCTGTTTTCAACTTTTTGTACAGATACATCTTCGGCGTTGCTGCCCGAAAGACTGGTTACCGACATATTCGGCATATTTTCGGTGTAAACATAGGGTATCTCTATGGCAATATCGGTCATATTGCTGTTAAGATACATATCACAGTAAATGTAATCTGAAGCAAATTCAACATTGCCGTGTATGATCTCTTTGTTGTATGAATTTGTAGCAGGATCTACCACCATTTCGTCTTTTCCTGCAATATATATGCCCCCCGCGACCATTACCGCTATCATAGCCATAGCCGTAAGCGCAGCCATAACAGGGCCGCCGCCCAGCCTAGGGCGCGCATCACTCAGCCCCAGCTTGTCCTCAACGTTTTCAACTATGCGCTTTTTGTCCTTGTGCGAAAGCTTTTTTGAAGAGCTTGGCATTATGTTTTTGCTTTTGCTAAACAGTTTAAACGATCTCATCACTGTAACCCCTTTCCGATAAATAACCCTTTATCGACTCTCGCGCCCTGTGCAAAGTAGTCCTTGCATCAGATTCGCCTATTCCCATTCCTGTCGATATCATATCCATAGCTTCACCATAGAAATAATATCGTATGAACACTTCGTACTGCTTTTTGTTCAGCTTGCCTGCCGCACCCAGTATGTCGCTCACCGTCTCTACCCGTATGTAGCCGTAATCATTAAGTGATACACCGTCACCGCTCGCTGTCATTTTAACATTCACGGTGCGCATACGATTGCGTGCGGCATTTTTTGCCACCGCCGCTATGTAAGGCATAAGCGGCAGTTCTGCCGATACGCTGCCTCTGTGCCTCCACAGCGAGATAAATGTATCCTCCACAGCTTCTTCTATGTCCTCTTTCGCCAGAAAACCCTTTGCGTGGTTTTCAATAACGGTGAATACATATCTGCTGTATTTCTTCATTATCTGCTCAAAAGCCCGTACATTGCCGTTGTTCAGTTTTAAGATAAGTCTGTCTTTCATAAACAGTCCCCGATCCTAAAAATATATCTTCACTAATAAGTACACATCAAAATACAAAAATGTTACAAGAATTTCAAAAAAATTTTTAAAAACTTTTCGTGCACCAAAATTCGGCGTAAAAATATACTTCTATAAATAAGTACACGCCAAAATGCGAAAATGTTACAAGAAAATTTGTAAACTTTTTGTGAACGCAAAACTTGTCGTAAAAATATACTTCTATAAATAAGTACACATCAAAATACAAAAATGTTACAAGAAAATTTGTAAACATTTTGTGAACAAGAAAACCTGCGTAAAAATGCGCTTATTTAAATAAGTACACTCTAAAATGCGAAAATGTTGCAAGAAAAATGAAAAAATTTTTAATTGTGTATAGTGTATAATTATTATACCAAATTTTTGTCCGTTTGTCAATAAACTGTACGCAAAAAGCTTTACTTTTGCACAAATTTGTGTTACAATGTAAAAGAGGTGAATATTATGTCACATAGTGCAGTGTGTGTTTCAGCCGATGAGGCTTTGAAAATATTGAAAAAAGGCAACGAAGATTACGTTATGTCGCAAAAAACGGGCGATTTTTCGCCCTCTCGCAGAAAAGAGACCGTCAGCGGTCAGCACCCTTATGCCGTTGTGATAACCTGTTCGGACTCGCGCGTTGTGCCCGAAAGTATTTTTGCCGCTGGCATAGGCGATATTTTTGTGATACGCGTAGCAGGCAACGTTATCGACGACCACCAGCTGGGCAGCGTAGAGTATGCCGCCGAGCATCTGGGCTGTGAGCTGGTAGTTGTAATGGGTCATACCCACTGCGGAGCGGTAACAGCCGCCATAGAGCACGACCCCGACGGCTATATTAAGTACATAACCGACGAGATAAAGCAGGCTATCGGCAGCGAGCGCGACCCCGTAAAAGCCGCCGAGCTCAATGTCAGGCGCAGTATAGGCATTATTGAGCGAAGCCTTGAGATACAGTCGCTTGAAAGCAGCGAGGGGCTAAGGGTCGTCGGCGCAATATATGATATTGAGAGCGGCGTGGTGCGGTTTATGTGAGCCGCACCGAATTTTTTTAAAAAAGTGCTTGACAAACGCGTCTCGGAGGTGTATAATAATAAGGCTGACAATTTGCTGCTATGGCTCAGGTGGTAGAGCACATCCTTGGTAAGGATGAGGTCACCAGTTCGAATCTGGTTAGCAGCTCCAAAAAAGCTCCTTAACGAAAGTTAAGGAGTTTTTTGTACTATTCACTATTCAATATTCACTAACCATAAAAACTTGCTTTGTAGTGTAACGCGCAAAGGTGTTATTCCCCAACAACTGAATACTTTTAACTCTTAACTAAATTTATATAGCTGCTGTCGCAGCACCCTGCGGAGCCACACGTTGACCGCCTGTAAACAGTCTGGCAAGTGCCGAAAAAATCCCTCGCCGCCATCATAAACGGTCGGCGGCGCACACCTTTCGGTGTGACGGGCTTTTTTCCTATGCTATCATCACTTAGCGCGTATATTAAACTGTAACTTTTCAGCGAGTACGTTTACCGTCCCCCCCTCAAATAATAAATACCCACACGCCGCTAGCAGAATTTTTCTTCCAGCGGCTTCTCTTTGGGGCAATATGTGGGTGGGCTACTAGAAGCAAGATAACGAGAAGCAAGAGGCAAGAATTTGCTTTTTTCAGTTTTGTGCAGACTTTTAAAATGCTCGTCTTGCCTCTTGCTTCTAATAGCTGAGCATAGTTTTTGGGCAGGTGAGCGCGGCGCAGTATTTCTTTGCTATAATTCAAAAAACTTATACCCCTTGACATTCCGAAATTTTGGGTGTATAATATTTATATAGATTGCACACTATTAAATTTCGTTAAATGAAGCAGGAGGTATTTTTATGAACATTTACGACTTCAACATCAAGACTCAGGACGGCAGCGATATATCTATGAGCAGCTACAAAGGAAAGGTACTGCTTATAGTGAACACCGCAACGGGCTGCGGATTTACGCCGCAGTATGACGAGTTGCAGGATCTGTACGAGCTGCACCAAAAAGACGGTCTAGAGATACTTGACTTTCCCTGCAACCAGTTTGGTGGGCAAGCGCCCGGCAGCGACGAGGAGATTCACAGCTTTTGTACAGGTCGATACGGCATAACATTTCCGCAGTTTGCAAAAATTGAGGTCAACGGGGAAAACGCATCTCCGCTTTATAAATTTCTCACCCAAAACACAACATTCGGCGGTTTCAGCGGCGCTATGGGACTTGTGCTGAAAGTTGCCGTCAAGAAAATGGATAAAGACTACAAAAACAACGGTCTGATAAAATGGAATTTCACCAAATTTCTGATAGACCGCAGCGGCAATATCGTCGCCCGTTTTGAGCCCACCGAGCCGCTTGAAAATTTAAAAGCCAAAGTAGAGGAGGTACTCTGATGTTTCACTACGAATACTTGACTGAAAACACTTGCTCTCAGCTTATAAGCCTTGACCTTGACGGAGACATCGTTCACAACGTCCGCTTTACAGGCGGCTGCAACGGCAGCCTTAAGGCTATCCCGCTGCTTATAGAAGGCTGGACTGTATCGCAAATATGTGAAAAACTTTCGGGCGTCATATGCGGTCGCAGACCTACTTCCTGCGCCGACCAGCTTGCAAAAGCCGTGACTGCCGCATATAATGCCTCTCAAAGCTGATCCGCTTTTACTTGTCACGCTGTTCACCGCAAACAAAAAAGACCCTTCTACGGGTCTTTTTGCATTTTTATATGTAAACTCACTTCTATTCCTCCGCAATTACCCCACCGCCGACAACATACTCGCCGTCATAAAATACCACCGACTGCCCTGCGCATACGGCTTTCTGCGGCGTTTCAAACTCTGCGAGTACCCTGCCGCCCTCTATAGGAGAGATAAGCGCCTTTGCCTCTTTCTGGTGGTAACGTGTGCGCGCCGTCACCGTAATGGGCGAAGTCAGCGTGTCAAACGGTATGAAATTCACATTTTCGGCTATGAGAGATGAGCGGTAAAGCTCCTCCTGCGTGCCAAGAACAACACAGTTTTTCGCGGCATCTTTGCGCACAACAAAAAGCGGCTGACCGTATGAAACGCCAAGCCCCCTGCGCTGACCTACCGTGTACCGAATTATTCCCTTGTGCCTGCCAAGCGGTGTGCCGTCCGTCAGCATTATATCACCTTCGGGAAAACTTTTTCCTGTTCTGCTTTCAATAAATTCGGCATGACCGCCGTCTTTTATAAAACAAATGTCCTGACTGTCGGGTCTGTCAGCAGCAGGTAAAAGTTCTTCTCTTGCGGCGGTGCGAACGTCGCTTTTGTTTTGCTCGCCCAGCGGAAAAAGCACGTGCGCAAGCTGCTTTTGCGTAAGAGAGTAAAGCACATAGCTTTGGTCTTTGCTCTCATCAACAGCCTTTTTCATAAGCACCCTGCCGCCGCTGTTTTCAAGCCGCGCATAGTGCCCCGTTGCAATCATGTCATAGCCCAGCTTTAGCGCCCTTTCTAAAAATACGCCGAACTTTACTTTTCTGTTGCACACAATGCACGGGTTAGGCGTTGCGCCATTGATGTATGTCTCCACAAAGTCGTCTATAACATACTTTTCAAACTCACTGCGGCAGTCTATAACATCAAACTTTATGCCGAGTTTTTGCGCCGCCGCGCGCGCATCTTCAATATCTTTATCGTTGCCTTGCAGCCGCATTATCGCGCCGCCGACGGAATACCCCTTATCAATAAGAAACGCTGCGGCGACGGAGCTGTCAACTCCGCCGCTCATTGCAGCGCAAACCTTTACATTATTCATACATTTATGCTTCCTATAACGTCGCCTGCGTGAACATCATTGCGCGTTATGTTGCTGTCAAGCAGCAGCCCCACAGTAGAGCCTGCCGGCGCAGCAGAAACCTTTTTGCCGTCACGCCCTATAGCAATAACTTTCGTTTTTACTGTCGTTCTGTTTGCCGCGTGCACTATCAGAGCATTGCAGTCAACGTGCGCTATGCCAACACCTATGTTTCCAAAAACCAGCACACCTGCGCCCTTTGCATAATCGACCTTTTCAATAAGCATTCTGAACTGGTTGTCTTCGGGGCGCGGTCTCAGCGCTGAGAAATTGTCGGTCTGCTGTTTTGCAGCCGCTATCGGGTCGGTAGCATATTTTGGCTGAGGGGTCTGTTCTTTCCGCCTAGATGTCATTGAAGCAACGGGAGAAAAATATTCCTCGGGGTCAGCAACCGTTTTCGGCACAAAATCGCCGGGCGAACGTGTGCTCTGCCTTTGCCTGGCAGGGCGCTCACGCCTCTCACGCGGCTGACTTTCCTCCGCCTGCCTTATCTCAACGGGCGCACTTTGCACCACAGGCGGCGTTTCAGCCTCGCTTTCTTCTTCATAAGTAAAAGTATTCTTCAAAAAATTCATGAATTTGTCCAGCATTTTTTTCGACCTCATTTTCTCAGTGAGAATATTTTTTCGACTGCTCTACCGCAAGAGCATCGCATCTTTCGTTTTCCTTGTGCCCTGCATGACCCTTCACCCATACAAAGCTTACGTCATGCACTTTAAGCAATTCCAGCAGCTTTTCCCATAGATCGGGGTTCAGCGCTTTTTCATTCTTGCCGCGTGTCCAGCCGTTTTTGCACCATTTTTCTGCCCAGCCTTTGGTAACAGCATCAATTATATACTTGCTGTCACTCGTCAGCACAACTTTGCACGGTTCTTTCAGCGCCTCAAGGGCGGTTATAACTGCGGTAAGCTCCATGCGGTTGTTGGTGGTCTGCGCACTGCCGCCCGATAGCTCTTTTACGTTCTGTCCGTACCTGAGTATCGCGCCCCAACCGCCCGGCCCCGGGTTGCCCGAACACGCGCCGTCGGTAAAAATTTCAACAGTTTTCATAAAAACTACATACCCTTTAAAATGATATACAAAAATATTATACAACATTTTTTCTTTTTTTGCAATAGCTTTTTGTAATATTTATTAAAATGCCGATAAAGCCTCATTTTTGGTGTAAATAATCTTTAATACGGGCTCAAAAATGCATATTTTTATAAAAAGCATGAAAAAGTATTTGAAATTTGAGAGAATGTGTGTTATAATAAAATAAGGAATGTCCTGTGCGTTTGATTTGCTTGAAATAATTTGCATATAATATATATTTTTACATAAAGAAAACGGGATAACAAAAGCGAAAGGATAGATAATTATGGTAGAGAGAGAACAAAGGTCAGCTGCAAAAACAGTGCTGGTAGTAATGCTGATAGTTGAACTTATAGTAGTGCTGCTTATTTTTGTCACGACTATACTTTTCAGCGATACTGAAAGCGCGCCGTCACTTTTGGGTCACAGCTTCTATATTTCGGATATGGAGAAAATGGACGATGCTGTAAAATACGATTCAATGGTAATTGCCAAAAACGGCAGACCCGACGGCAGCGTTGTCGGCGGTGTGATACTGTGCAAGGATATACCCGGCTTTGATACGGGCATATTCCGCGTTGTCAGCGTTGAGGCTACGACTGATACATTTATCTATAACGTCTGCATGGACGGCGACCCCGAAAGCATTTTTGCTATTGATGCCAAAAACGTTATAGGCGAATGTAAGTATGCGGTGCACAGCCTTGGCAGAATGGTGCTTTTTATAAAGTCAAAAGTGGGCGTGCTGGTGTGTGTTGTAATACCCGTGCTGGTGCTTGCGTTTGTTGAGCTTATACTGGGATTTGTAAAGGAAATGAAAAAGCGCGACCTGCAAAAACGCCGTGAGCATGTAAAGCAGGAGCAGGCTAAAAACTACAGCACCAAGCGCCACCGCGACAGAGAGTTTTCGGTCGATGACTTTAAAAATGAGGAGATAGAGCTTCGCAGAAAGCACCTTAAAAGCAACAGCGAGCTTGTAAGACCCGACCGCAAGAATGTAAGAAGCCTGCGCCCTCAGCGCGACGAGCGCACCAGACTTATGGATATACCTGCCGCTAAAAATACCGACGAGCCCGAAGATACCGTATTTGAAGCACCTGCGACCTCAAGCGTCGGCATACAGACGGGCTTTGAGGACGAATACAAGGAAATAAAGGTAACAAGAAACACCGCGGCGGAAGATAATTATTATAATTATGAACAGCCGCAGCAGGCTGAAAATATCGAAGTGCGGCAGAACGAAACAGCGACCGAGCCGCTCGAAGATGCTGCAGATGTTACAGAAACAAAAGCAGAGGCAGTTCAGGTCAAGTCGGAGCATGCAAGAAAGCCTCTTAAGCCCTCAATGTCGCTTGAAGAGATGATGTCTCTTATGAACGACAGAAAGGAAAAGCTGAAAGATGACATCAGAAAAAACAGTAACTAATATAGCTTTAAGAAGCTGGAAAGATGAAGATATAGGCGGCATGACCGCCATATGGAACGAAGTTGTTGACGAGGGCATTGCTTTTCCGCAGGAGGAGCGGCTGAACTTCGAGAGCGGCAGAGCGTTCTTTTCGCAGCAGACTTACTGCGGCGTGGCAGTAATAGGAGGAGAGATAGTAGGTATTTATATTCTTCACCCGAACAACGTCGGCAGGTGCGGTCATATATGCAACGCAAGCTTTGCGGTAAGCAGCAGGTGCAGAGGGCAGGGGATAGGCGAGCGTTTAGTGCGCGACTGTCTTGCAAAAGCTAAAGAACACGGCTTTGGCGTGCTGCAATTCAACGCCGTTGTTGAGAGCAATTTGCCTGCGCGGCGGCTGTATGAAAAACTGGGCTTTGTGCAGCTTGGCGTTATACCCAAAGGTTTTCGCATGAAAGACGGAAGATATGCAAACATCTGCCCATACTATCACGAACTGTAAAAAATAACGGAGCATCGGTAAAATGCTCCGTTTTTTGTTATACTTTTATATCCGTACCTAAATACAGCGAGCAGATCATGCACTCTTTAACGGGCGCATCAAGTATTATGTCAAGCGCCGCGCGGTAAAGCTCAAGCTGCCTGCTGTAACGCTGTAAAAGCACATCAGCTGTATCAACTTTGTCGGTCTTATAGTCAACCAGCACATAGCCGTCGCCCTCTTTGAAAACGCAGTCCGCAACACCTTGCAGCATACCCTGCGAGCCTGCAATATCACTGAAAAGTTCCTTGTCAAGCGCCATATCCGATATCTTCACCAAAAACTGCTTTTCTCTCAGTATCTCGCTTGAAGCCGCCATGCGCTTTGCAATGCCGCCGCCAAAAAACTTTCGCAAAGAGTCTTTGTATATCTCTTTTGCCTCCTGCGGAGAAAAACGTCCAAGGCTCATCACCCTGTCAAACTCGCCGTCAAAATCCGCAAAGGCATTTTTTATGTCGCAAAGTTCCATAAACAGGTGTGTCAAAGTGCCTTTTTCAGCCGCCGTAAAGCTCTGCTGCTTTTCTGCACCCACCGTCCACGGTCTGAAAGTCTTTTCCTCTCTTTTCTTGTGAACTATGTCGGTAACAGAAAGCTTCGCTTCGTCATTCTTAGGCTGCGGCTGCGGCGAGGCTATTGAAGCGGCGATCTTATTAACAAGAGAAATATCTAAAGAAAACGCATCGCTGCCATTGCTGCCGTCGCAGGCAGGTTTTTCACCTTCGCTTGTCACACAAATGCTGCACTCGTTTGAAACTTCATCAATAACCGAATAATCAAGCAAAATAGGCTCAGCAAGCAAATCTCTGTCAGCATGGTATGCAAATGCGGTAAGCACCCATTCAAGCATGCAGTTTGCCGAAAGCGCAGTTTCAGGCATAATGCCGCCGCGTTTTGCCGCATCTTTTATCATATTGTTTGCGCTTTTTACAGTGTCGCTATCGTTTGGCACCATAATTATAAGCTGTTCACGCGCCCTTGTGACCGAAACGTATAAAAGCCTCATTGCCTCGCTTACCGACTCGCAGTCTTTTTCTTCTGCAATGGCTGTAAATGCCGCGGTGTAGTATCTTGCAAGCAGTTCGCTGTCGGTTATTTTAACGCCTATGCCGTATTCGTTCATAACTATGCTGTCGCCTTTGTCAGAAACAAACTGGTGTTCAAGCTGTGTAAGTATTACAAACGGAAATTCAAGCCCCTTTGACTTATGCATTGTCATAACGTTCACCGCATCGCCGGTTTCCATTGCCAGAGCGGCTTGAGAAAAGTCCTCGCCGTTTTCGGTAACTTCGTCAAAATAACGTATAAAACCGCTAAGTCCGCCAACCGAATTGTTGTCGTAACCGTCAGCAATATCAAGCAGAAGCCGCAGGTTTGCCTGAGAACGTTCACCGCCGCTGAAAGATGCCGATAATATGTAAAAATTCGTTTCTGTATATAGCTTTCGTATCAGCTGGCTGGTCGTCATGGCAGATGAAAGAAAACGAAATCTTTCTATTTTTTCAAGAGCATTTCTGCACTTTTCAGCAAGCGCCTTATCATCACAATTTTCATCTTTTGAAAGCTCTGTCATCAGGCTGTAAAGACTTGCTTTATCGCTTTTTGCAGAAATTTTCAGCTTCGCTGCTTCTTCGTCGCTAAACTGCAATATCGGCGAGAGCATTACCGCAAGCATGGCGCCGTCTTTCAAAGGGTCGTCAATAACCTTCAGAAGAGATGTCATAAGCGATACCTCGCGCGAGAGCAGATAGCCGCTTATCTCACGGCTGGCAACTTTCAGCCCGTATTCTCCCAGCGCTTTAGCAGCAGTAAAGCTTACATCATTCGTCCTTGTAAGTATGCAGAAATCTTTTGGTCTGCAAGGTCTTAAAGAATCCATATCCTTGTCGTATACCAAAGTGCCGTCAGCCAGCGTTTGCTTTATTATGCGCGCCGCCTCTTTAAACTCGTTTTCCTTGCTGCATATTGCAAAACGAGTAGGCAGGTCATCTTTGCTGTTATAAAACTCAGCGCCGAAGTTTAGCTTTTCGCTGCTGTCATAGTCCACTCCGCCGACGTATTTGTTCATCAAGCGCGAGAACATAAAGTTTGCGGTGTTTATAATATTTTGCCTGCTTCTGAAATTGTGTGTAAGAACTATCTCTCTTAGCTTGTCCTTGTATTTATCATCAGCAGCGGCAGCCCTTGCTGCGGTAAACAGCTTTGGGTCAGAATGCCTGAAATGATATATCGCCTGCTTTACATCGCCGACTATAAATACGTTTGTGCCAAAAATGTTCAGATCTTCGGTGTTTGATATGCACTTGAAAATAAGCTCCTGCAAGTCGTTTGTGTCCTGAAACTCGTCTATCATTACAGCACCGAATTCGCCCTGTTCTATAAGTTCCCTGCAAAGCTCTGTTCTGCAAAGCTTGCCGCCGCGTTTTTCAGCCAAAAGAGAAGCCGCCATAAGCTCCACATCTGCAAAGTCGCAGCAGCCGCGCTCTTTCTTTTCTTCTGATATAAGTTCATCAGCTTTTTTTACAATGCCGTAAAGAATTTCAGCAACGTCAGCGCTTACCGCGCAGTCTTTTTCAGTTTCGTCGAATGGGCTTATTATAATGTTTTTGACCTTTTTTATGTAATCTTTTGCATCACCGCGCATTGCCTGTATCTGACCTTTGAACAGGTCTATATCGCCCAACTGCTTTGAGCCTTTTTTGTCCTGCTTTGGAAAAGTCATTCTGCCAAAATTTATGCCGCTGAGGATACTGTATGCACTTGAGTAAATTTCTTTGTCATCAGCACTGCCGTTTCTTGACAAAAGCACTTCTTCAAGCTTTTTAATGCTGTAAAGATCGTCGCTCAGAACGTTTTTAACGCCGTCCTCCTTGCAGCCCGACCTTTCAAACAGTTCCAGACAGTTTTCAATAAGCGTGCGCGCCCTGAAGCATTTGTCAGCCGATTGTATCATCAGGTCTTCGCAAAAGCTAAGGCAGCCATCGCCGCTGCGCAGTTTGGCAAGGCTTTTTTGCATATATTCATCTGAAAACGGTATGCTCCTGAGATAGCTGTAGATTATTTCGGCAGCTTTTATTATGCCGTTTCTTTTAGTGCTGAACTTTTTGTGTATAAGCTCCATTTGCCGGGGATAGTTTTCATAGTATGCATCAATAGCTTTTCCCAGCATCTCTTTTCTCAGCAGGATAACATCATTTTCCTCCATTATCCGCAAGTCGCTCTGCAAGCCCAGCGCGTGTGCGTTGTTCTTTACAAGCTCTAAACAAAACGCGTTTATTGTAAGTATCCTTGCGGTCTGAAGTCTGCTTTGCTGCTGTGCAAGCCAGCTGTTTTCGGGATATTTTGCAGCCATTTCACTAAGCGCCTTTGTCAGTTTTTCTCTCAGCTGTGCAGCCGCCGCGTTTGTAAAAGTAACGCACAAAAGCGTGTCGGCAGGAACTTTGTTTTCCTCGTCGCTAAGCATTCTTATTGCTCTTTCTATAAGAACCTTGGTTTTGCCGCTGCCAGCCGCCGCAGGAACTATTATTCCCTTGCCTTGGGCGTTTATTGCCTCTTGCTGCTGCGGCGTTGGTTTGTTTGCCATGTTATCAGCTCCTTTCGTTTGGCTGTGCGCCTTCGGTTTCTTCATCATCTGCCTGTATTTCAGAAAGCAGCTTTTCTTTGTCGTTTTCACCGATAATTATCGCATCAGCGCGGTCAGGTGTTGAGCATATCGTCTTGTAATCGCAGTATTTGCACGGCAGGTCATCTTTCTTTCCCACAGGCATTGACTCTATCTTGCCGTCTGAAAGACTTTTTGCCATGCCCTTTATCTTGTCAACAGCAAACTGCTCCAGATTTTTCAGCGAGGGCACGCTGAGTACATAGTCCTCCGTGTCTTTGTGATATTTGTTTTCACTAGTTATTTTTATCGGCGAATATCCGCTGCCCGTGGCTGCCATTGATCTTACAAGTTCCATATCGTCAGCCACAACGCCGCTGCGTTTCATTGACGCCATTACCATTTTTGCCTTGGCATCGCTCAGCTTACTGTCCGTCATTTGGCGTATCTCTTCTTTGGTAAGACCGCCTGTTTTGCCTTCTGCCAAAGCGTTGTTTATGATATTCAGTATATCGCCCTTTGACATAAACTTGTCCTGCTCGCCTGCATGAACATATATTATTCCGGCAGGGTCGGCGCCATTTACCTTTTCACCGCCGTTTTCCATTATCGCGTAAAGATATATCAGCATTTGCAGATCAAGCCCGTGGTAAATGCTTTCGTAATTGAACACCTTGTCGCCGGTCTTGTAATCTACCACTCTTATGTATCTTTTGCCGTCTTTTGTCGTTATCTCGTCAACGCGGTCAACAATGCCATACATATTTAAATTACCGATTTCTTCATTATCGCTTTCTAGAGAGAGCCCCTTGCCGTCGTCAGAAAGCCTGTATTCATAGAATATCGGTTTTATGGCAGGGTTTTCAAGCTCCTTTTGTATGTTCAGCGCCGCAAGGACTATCTGATTTTTTATAACTTCAACATTTGCTTTAAAAGCCGCGTTCTTGCCAAAGTCGCCGCCCATGCTTTCTTTTATATATTCGTCGGTGCAGCTGCTTATTTCGGCTCGCAGTTCATCTTTAGTCATGCCGGGGCGTTCTTTAAACAGCGGCGCTATGCGTTCAAAGCATTTGTGCGCTATAAGACCTATGTTTGCTGAGATCATCGTCATCTTTTTGCTGCCCTTGATACCCATTCCGTATTTGCAGAAATATTTGAAAGGACATTCATAAAAGTTTTCTGCCGCAGTTGCAGATATGCCAAGCCCGTTTTTCAAAAACAGCTCTTTCGCCGCAGCGTGAGAAAGCTTGTGCTCGGTCTTTTTGCCGAAAAGCTCGTTTTCAATGTTTCTTGCCAAAGCCGCATATTCGGGGTATAATGCAAGCGCCGATTTTATCGCAGCCGCCTTTGCACGGTCTTTTCCTATTATCTCCGAATACTTGTATATAGCAGATTTAGGCGAAACACAGAAAAACTCTACCCCCATCTGCGAAACGCTGACGGTTATGTCGCTTGTGAACATATCTTTTATCTGCATAGCAAGCGGTGAGGGCGAAAGCACTTCACCCTTTTTGTCAGCGCGCGGTATGCATATGTAAAGCCTCTCGCTAGGCGCACCCAAAGCCCTCATACACGAAAACCTTTCAGCCCTGAGATTTGTGTCCAGCCGCTTTTCCATGTGTATGTCAGCCTTTTCCATTCTCTGTTTTTCGTGCTCTGTAAACAGCCCCGAAAGCTTCACATTTTTCGGGAAAAGTCCGTCGTTCACACCTATAACAAAAACAGCTTTAATGTCCGAAAGCCGCGAATGCTGAGCCCCTGCCGCTATAACAGAATCAAGTTTTTGCGGCGGAGCGGAAATTTTCGTCTGCAAAAGCATGGTGCGCAAAAGTTCGCGGTACTGCGAAATGCTTATCTTCTCCTCCCCCAGTGTCATGTATATCGACTCGCACGCTTCCATAGCCCTTTTCCATAGCTGCCCCAGTATCTTAGATACATCTTCATCATTGCCGCTGTGGTAATCTTCTATCTGCTCCTTTAAAAATTCGTTGAAGGCGTTGAATATCTCCTGCGCGGTGGCATCACGGCATTTTTCTTTAAGCGCTGTCAAAGGTTCTATTATCTTGCGGCGTATAGAGTTGAGATATTCAAGCTCTTTTTCGCGCTGTTTCTGCGTGCGCTCATCACTTGCGGTAAAGTCGCTGAGCCACATATCGCCGTCAACAGACCACTTGAAAGCATACTGCTCTATTTTTGAAGCCTGTGACATCTTTATAGAAGAAAACGGCGATTTTATGTATGTGAGCAGCGATTTTGTGTGAAACTTCTTCGACGATATATTTTCAAACACCGCGTTTATGAACATTGCAGGCGACGAGTGCGCCACCACATTTTTCTGATCTATAAACAGCGGCACATCATACCTGTAAGCCATGTCTTCCAGAATGTCGGCAGCATTTGTAAGATCGCGCGAGATTATCGCAATATCGCCAAAATTATAACCATCATCTCTTACCAGCCTGCGAATCTCGGCAAAAACATATTCAGCTTCGGCGTAAACGTCGGCAGCATTTGCAATGGTAACGCCCTCGCCGTCAAGATCCGTCTTTCTTGCAGGAGCAAAAACGTTGTCAGCAACCGCCCTTACGCAGGCGTTTATGTTTTCTTCCGCTGCTTCAATGTGCTCTGCTTTTATGCCTGTTTCAGCCGCAAGTTCCTCCAGCCGCTTTTTGGTAGAAATACATTCTGCATATGGCGATAGGGGAGCGCGCCTTAAATCGGCGTTCCTGCCCTTGCCTATAGTCAGCGCAAAGGTTACGTTTTCAGCCTGCGTGAATATCTCATACAGCAGCGATTGCTGATCGGCAGTGAATGACGAAAAGCTGTCAAAATATACGTCGCAGCCATTAAAAATACCGTTTTTGTGTATTATTTCAGCCGCCTCCGAAACTGCCGTGCTGCTGTCTTTCAGCCCGTATTTTTCAAGCTGCTGCGTGTAAAGTTCGTAAAGGCGCGCAATGTCGTAAAGCTTGTCCGAGGCAGTGCCGCTCAGCTGTTCGGCAGCCGCTAAAAGAGATCCGCAGTCAACAGCACTCTGCCGCAGCTCGTCAACAGTGTCGCACGCGCTTGCAAAAAAGCCGCACTTTGATAGCGAGCGTTTGAAATACCGCGCTCCCCCAAGAGAAGAAAATTCCTTGCACGCTTTGTACATCATTATAAGCCGCGCATCATCAGAGCAGTATCTTCCGCTGCTGCCGTATTGCTCTATAAGCCGCTTTGAAAGCTTGTTGGGGCCTATCACAGTGATTTTGTTGAATGCCTTAGCCCCCAGAATGCCGTATATCTTCCTGTCGTATACAAGCGAGAACTGGTCGGGTATTATAATGTAAACGCGCCTGCCGCTTTCAATGCTTACCTGTGCCATTTCGGCAAGCAGCCGCGTTTTTGAGCTGTGCTCCGTGCCCGTTATAATCCTTAGCATAATTATCTCCTTTCACAAAAATAACATTATTGATATTATAACACTTTTTCAGCCTTCTGTCAAGCACTTTAAGTACAAAAAAACGGACTGCAAACTACAGTCCGAATATTTTCTCTATCCATTCAAAAAACAAAAAGCCAAACTGCACTTCGTCTGCTTCTATTATGGTGATCCCCGAGTGCACCTGCCTGTCAGCCTGTGATGAATCCGCCGCCGCAGAGGGCAAAAAGCAGTTTTGTTTAAATGACGGCAAAAGCATTGATATAAGTATCGCAGCAGATGCCGAAAGCGCGAGTATTTTTGAAGATAAATTTGTCAGCATAAAAAACGTCCTTTCGGTTTGATGTTATCTTCATCATTGACCGAAAGAACGCCCTTTATTCACTTACTTTTCGTACGCCTTTACTATCTCGCCGATGTAAGCGCAGTGGTAGTCGTTTTGCGCGTAGTTGAGCTGCGCCACGCTCTTGTCGATAAAGCCTTCTGGCACAAGGTCTTGCCTGTAAAGCTTGCGGCAGATAAGTATCAGCTCGGCTTCTTCAAAGCAGGGCACACCGTCAAGCATTATCGGCGTAAGACCGCATTTTTTCATCTTGTCGGGCATATCGTAGCCGCTGTTAGAGCCGCAGAATGCCAGCGCGCTTTTGTGCTCATCGGGGTAGAAAGATACCGAAAAATATTCTTCTGCGTCCAAAAACTTTTTCGTGTATCTCTGCGGTCTTATCACAGGTGCAATGCAGTTTTTGTTCCACATAACGCCTGCAAAACCCCACGAGCAGGTCATCGCGTTAAAGTCATTTTCCTTTCCCGCGCAGATCAGAAACCACTGCTTGCCTATCTTGCAAAACGGGTCAAAACCTGCCTTTGTTATGTCGCATTCTCTGAACATAATATCACTTGTATGATATAGTTATCCCTAAATCATACTCTCCTTTCATCAAAATGTGGTATAATAGAAATTGGGTACTGTGGACTTTTGATTTGATCCTGTAGCTCGACTACTTTAAGGAGTGTAAAGCCACAATTCTATTCCAAATGTTAATAGCCGGATAAGTCATAGAATTTTCATCTCATGCAAGTTTACGAGGATAGAACAATGTGGCACATCAAACAGTACCAAATCTTTTTGGGGAAGTGATACCATGATCTATGTTGGCATTGATATTGCAAAGGAAACTCACGTTGCGGCAGCGGTGAATACCGATGGAGTTATACAGCTTGAACCTTTTGCATTTCAAAACAACCACGATGGTTTTCAATTGTTGAAAACAAACCTCGACTCTCTTAACAAGAATGACCTCATCATCGGTCTTGAATCCACCGCTCACTATGCGGAAAATGTGATCTTTTTCCTTCATTCACTGGGATACAAGCTTGCTGTTATCAATCCTGTCCAGACCGCCGCTGTGCGGAAAACAGGCATTCGCAAGACCAAGACCGATAAAATCGATTCTCTGCTTATCTGCAAAACCATGGCGTTGAATGCTTTTCGCCTTTACACCGAAAATGATGTAAAAACGCTTCAGCTCAAATCCCTTTGCCGATTTCGCCAGAATCTCAAAAAATCCAAAGCACGCTT
Organism: uncultured Clostridia bacterium; assembly: GCA_947630555.1. GTDB lineage: Bacteria > Bacillota > Clostridia > Oscillospirales > Ruminococcaceae > UBA7477. The sequence continues at coordinate 90,137 of CANRIA010000001.1, read as the reverse complement.
GAAAATTCAACTCACTTCGTATGTTGATATGATATTTCCGGAACTCCAATTTTTCTTCAAGTCCGGTCTTCACATCAGAACCTGTTATGAGTTGTTGAAGGTGTATTCTTCACCGGACGACATCGCTGCTTTACACTTAACCAAACTAAGTAATCTTCTCTCCAAAGCCTCTCATGGTCGTTTCGGAAAGCAGGACGCTAAGTCCCTCAAAAGTCTTGCGGCATCGTCCGTTGGTGTGAAGAACACTTACATATCTATTCAAATAACTCAAACGATCGCTCAGATCGAGTTAATTGAAAGCCAGATAAGTGAGCTTGAGCAAATCATCTGCAAAGCTATGGACGAGCTTGATTCGGTGATAATGACTGTGCCGGGTATCGGCAAACTCAACGGTGCCATGATCCTTGGCGAGATCGGCGATATACACCGTTTTTCTCAGCCTTCAAAACTACTTGCGTATGCAGGTCTTGACCCGGTCGTGAACCAATTCGGAAAGTTTAATGCCAAACGTACCAGAATGTCAAAACGCGGCTCAAAATTGCTTCGTTATGCCCTGATCAACGCCGCATGGAATGTTTCCCTTAATAACGATACTTTCAAGCGTTATTATGATTCAAAGATCGCTCAGGGGCATTCTCATTACGATGCTCTCGGGCATACTGCTCATAAGCTTGTCAGAGTCCTTTTTAAGCTGCTGACAGATAATATTGCTTTTGCTCTTCTTTAAAAAAATTTAAAATTTTTTCTCTCCTGTTTTTTAGGTGAGTATCTCTTTTTGTCTCTTGTTAACTTTCTGTTAATTCTACTTTTTTACTATTGACTTTTCATAGCTGGTCTCCTTATTTTATTATATTTGTGTACGGTGTCTTTATGCAGTTTTTCTGCTATACCTGAAATTTTTTCGCCAAACCTATTGACAAATTTTCTGATTTGGTGTATAATAGAATCAGGGTCAAGGTCGTTTGTTAATTCGAGCAATTGTAGCTCCCATCTTTCAAACGTTCCTTGCCTCTTTTTTATTCAAATGATATATCTGAAATATTTTAAAAAAGTCCTTGACAATTTTTTTAATTTGGTGTATAATAGTAATAGGGTCAAGGTTGTTTAAGCCTTTGGGCAATAGGAGCCCAAGCACACTGAACAATTCTCGGCTCTTTTTTATTCAAATGATAATCTGAAATATTTTTTAAAAAACTATTGACAATTTTTTCGTTTTGGTGTATAATAATATCAGAACCGAAGTTGTTTAAGCCCTTGGGGAAGTCTAGTCCAAGCACACTGAACGATTCTCGGCTCTTTTTATTTGCTTTTTAAAGGTGCGCTTACGCGTAAGCCTGCGGAGCTCACACGTTGCCAGACTGTGAACAGTCTGGCAAGTGCCGAAGAACCCTCTGCGAGGCTTCTTCCATGCTTAACAACAAAGCGCGCATCTAAAAAAACCTCCCGTTAAAGCCCTTTGACAAAGAAATATCTGGCAGAATATTCTTCCGGCGGTGCAAGAGAAACGTGATTTTATGGGAGGTGGGCGTGCGAAAGTGTGGCGGTTAGCTGTAGTTGCTGGGCACATTTCTTGCCTCTTGCCTCTCTCTGAAACGCAGGAATGAGAATTTCACGCAAAAGCCGCAAAACCGTTTCTAACCTCTAACTTCTCACTTCTAACCTCTAACAGCGCACACCTTACGGTATGACGGGCTTTTTTCGTTCAACGCCCAACGGTATTTTGGTTATTTTCTCATTTTGAGTGTGTCAACACGTTTGCACGCTTTACTTGTTGGGATTTTTTCACTTCGCTTGGCGTTTTATTATCTCACATCTCACTACCTAAAACCACTTCTCCTCCTCACATCACTGGAAGAATATTCTGCCAGTAATTTCTTAGTTAAAGGGTGGGCTGTTGGTGGGTAGCAGAAGAAAGATAACAAGAAGCAAAAAGTGTGATTTTTCATTTTGTACGGCGTTCCAGAATGGAACGCGGAAAAATAACTAGGTCTTATCAAAGGAGAGGCTCAGCTTTTAGAAACAAGATGACGAGAAGCAAGAGGCAAGATGAGCATTTTGAAAAAGTTTGCGCAAAGCTATAAAAAGCATTTTCTTGCTTCTTGCCTCTTAATTTCTTGCCTCTAATAGCGGCGCGCACGTTGTGTTTTCGGGGGCGCCGCCCCCGTACCCCTGCAAGCCTTGGCAGTTGCGAAGCAACTGTAAAAAAGAGCTTGACCGAAAACTTTTATTGTCTTGACAAGACTTGAAACCTTTGCGCGTTTTGGCGGTCAATGTGTGAGCGCCGCGCTTACGCGCAAAATACTCAAAGCAGCTTTACCTAAACTTACACCTTAGTTATTTTCGCGAATGCCGCCATTATCTTTTTCGTGCCCACTTTGTCAAACGCTATCTCCAGCTTTATGTCGGCTGCGGTGGGCGTTGCCGAGATGACCGTGCCTTCGCCGAATATCTTGTGCGATACCCTGTCGCCTGCCGAAAAACTCTCCGTCAGCTTTGCAGGCTGTGGGCGCACGGCAGCCGCCTTGCCGAATATCTGCGGCGTTTTTTGTGCCGCCTTTGCCGATATGCTTCCGCCGCCGTATGCAGCCTCTAAAGCAGGGTCAACGCGCTTTTCTATGTTTTCTTTCGGCAGCTCGTTCAAAAACTGCGAGGGAGATGGGTAGGTCACACTGCCGTATATCAGCCTCTCTTTCGCGTGGGTGAGATACAGCTTGTTTTTCGCCCTCGTTATCGCAACATATGCAAGCCGCCGCTCTTCTTCAAGATTGCCTTCATCTACCGAACGACTTGACGGGAACAAATTATCCTCCATTCCCACAACAAACACCGTAGGAAATTCAAGCCCCTTAGCAGAGTGCACCGTCATCATCGTAACGTAATCTGCATCGCCGTCAAGCTCGTCAATGTCGGTGTAAAGCGCAACTTCTTCCAAAAATCCCGAAAGCGAGGGCTCATCTGCCTGCTCTGAGTACGTCACCATCGTCGATTTAAGCTCCTCGATGTTTTCAAGCCGTGTCTGACCCTCATCACCCTGCGCTAAAAGCATAGCCCTGTAGCCCGACTTCTCCATAACTTCGTCAAGCAATTCTTCCAGCGGCACACTGTCGCTTATCTCTTTAAGATAGTCAAACATTGCCGCCAGGTCGGTAAGCAGGTTTGCTTTTTTTTCAAGCGGCGCAAGCTCGCGCGAATCCCTCATCACCGTTATCGGGTCGTCGCCGATGTCAGAGCATATCTGCTCTATCAGCGCGACTGTCGATTCACCTATCTTCCGCTTCGGTTCGTTTACGATCCTCTTAAAACGCATTATGTCGGCATTGTTGTCAATAACGTGCAGATACGCCAGAATATCGCGAATTTCTTTCCTGTCGTAAAACTTCACGCCGCCAAATATTTTGTATGGTATGCCGCCTGCTATCATGGCTTGTTCCAAAGCGTTCGACTGCGCGTTAGTGCGGTATAAAACGGCATTGTCGCCATAGTGACCGCCCAAGCGCAGATTTTCAAGCACCGTTTCGGCAACAAATTTAGCTTCTCCTGCCGAGTTTGCCGCTTTATAAACGCATACCTTTTCGCCGTCACCCATAGATGTCCACAAATTCTTTCCCTTGCGCTCGCTGTTGTTCTGTATAAGAACGTTCGCACAGGTGAGAATGTTCTGCGTTGAGCGGTAATTCTGCTCCAGCCTTATCACCTTGCAGCCTGCAAACTGCCCCTCAAACTGCAATATGTTCTCAATAGTCGCGCCGCGGAACTTGTAAATGCTCTGGTCGTCATCGCCCACAACGCACAGGTTGCCAAACTTTGCCGCCAGCATAGCCACCAGCCGATACTGCGCAATGTTCGTGTCCTGATATTCATCAACCAGTATGTATTTGTAAAGATTCTGATAGTGCGCCAAAACGTCGGGGAACTGCTCAAACAGCGTTACAGTGTTGCATATAAGGTCATCAAAGTCCATAGCGCCTGCCGCTTTAAGCCGCTGCTGATAGAGCGTATATATCTTTGAGAGCGTTTTTTTGCGGTAGTCATTGCCGAACATCTGCTCATACTGCTTTGGCGTTATCAGCTTGTCTTTGCTTGAAGATATTTCAGAGATCACCGAGCGCGGCGGAAACATCTTGTCAGAAAGCCCAAGGTCGCTAAGGCAGTCTTTTATCAGCCGCTTCTGGTCGTCGGTATCGTATATAGTAAAACTTTTCGGATAGCCCAGTTTGTCGCACTCTCGCCGCAAGATCCTAACACAAGCCGAGTGAAAAGTCGCCGCGGTAATGCCGCTGCCTGCCTCGCCCAGCATATCAGCAAGGCGCGTTTTCAGCTCGTTTGCAGCCTTGTTGGTAAAAGTTATAGCCAGAATGTTCCAAGGTTCAACGCAGTCGTATGCAATAATGCCGCGCAGACGATTTTTATCGCTCTCACTTCCGTGCGCAAAACCTCTGAGAAAAGCCATGTCGCTCTCGCTTAACCCCGTCGGCTCGCCCTCGTAATATGCGTTGCCAAAGTATATCATGTTGGCAATTCTGTTTACAAGCACGGTGGTTTTGCCGCTGCCTGCCCCTGCAAGTATCAGTACCGCACCTTTTACCTGAAAAACAGCCTCTCGCTGCCTGTCGTTCATCTTTGAAAAATATTTTTCAAGCGCCAGTTGTTTCAAATCTGTATATTCTGACATATATTAAAACTCCTTAATTTTTTATCCTAGAATATTATAACATGCCTCGGTCAATTTTTCAATACGCATTAAAAATTTAAATTTTTTTGCAAATGGGACTAGCTTTTTTTACTGTAATGTATTATAATATATTTAGAAGCATTATTATGTATAAAAGGGGAGCGCGCAAGTGAAGTTTTATTCAAACAAAAAGTACAATACAATAGCAGTATATGCAATAATTGTCATAGCCATAAGTATGCTTATGGTCGTGGCGATATTCAAATTCTCCGCAATATCGAGCGTTGTGGGCAATATACTTTCAATACTAATGCCCGTTTTTATAGGTCTGGCAATAGCATTTTTGCTCAATCCCTTGCTCAACGCCATAGAAAAGCTCCTCAAAAAATATGTTGTAAAAAAGCCGCACCCCAAGCTTGTAAGGGGCGTTTCGGTAACTTTCACATCAATGTTTTTTATAGCCGTTGTCGGCGGTCTGCTTTATATAGTAATACCTGCATTTATTGACAGCATTTCAACAATGGTAGATAACGTTTCCGACGTATACAACAGGCTGTATGACTGGTCTGCAAAGCTGCTGAGCGACAACCCCAAGCTAGAAAATTTTGTAAACGACAAGATCGACGACTTCAGCGCGAACCTCAATTCCGTGCTCGACCAAGTGCAGCCCATGCTGATGAACGTTGCATCGGGCGCGTGGAGCCTTATAAACTTTTTAAAGAATTTTGTGCTCGGCTTTATCGTTTCAATATATCTTCTCATCAGCAAGGAGACATTGCAGGCGCAGTTCAAAAAGCTGTTTATTGCCCTGTTCAAGCGCTCCACCTGCGAGAAAATATTCAAAGTCGCTTCAATGTCAAACAAAACTTTCGGCAACTTCCTCACCGGCAAGATAATAGATTCGCTTATCATCGGCATAATCTGCTTCTTCGGCTGCTGGGTGCTCAAGATACCTTATTATATACTGATAGCAGTTATCGTGGGCATAACGAATATCATTCCGTACTTCGGCCCGTTCATAGGCGCAATACCCTCGGCGGCGCTGGTGCTTTTTGTAGAGCCGAAAAAGTGCATTGTTTTTGTAATATTCGTGTTTATCTTGCAGCAGTTTGACGGCAATATTTTAGGACCGCGTATACTTGGCGGAACAACCGGTCTGCCGACGTTCTGGGTGCTTGTTGCGCTGTTTGTCGGCGGCGGACTTTTCAAAGTAGTGGGTCTGCTGCTCGCAGTGCCTACCTGCTCGGTGGCTTATGACCTTCTTAAAGAGCATACTGCAAAGAAGCTCCACAGCAAAAATATGCCCACCGCTACCGAAGAATACAAAGTGCCGTTTACGCATATCTATCACTCTGACGGCAAACAGCCCGTTATAACGCCTGAGATACTAGAAAGCATGGTAATACCCTCTGCCGACGAGGTGAACGAGGTAGACAATGACTGACGAGGAGTATATGTCGCGCGCGGTAGAGCTTGCCAAAAAAGCCGCCGCACTTGGCGAAGTGCCTGTTGGCGCAGTGGTGGTCAAAAAGTCTAGCGGTGAGATAGTGGGGGAGGGCTATAACCTGCGCGAGAGCGGCAAAAGCCCCCTTGCCCATGCCGAAATAATTGCAATAAATGAGGCAAGCAAGACACTTGGCGGCTGGCGGCTTATTGACTGCGAAATGTTCGTGACCTTAGAGCCCTGCCCTATGTGCTGCGGTGCAATAATAAATTCGCGCATTGAGCGCGTGGTGTTTGGCGCGTATGATAAAAAAGCAGGCTCGTGCGAAAGCGTGATAGATCTGTTTGAGCTGCCCTATAACCATAAACCGCAGGTCACCGGCGGCATTATGCAGAAAGAGTGCGCTGATATTCTTTCAGATTTTTTTAAGACCCTGCGGAGCAAATGACCACTCTTTTATGCGTGCCTTTTGTGATAGCTTCAGTCTTTAGCTAAGACTGAAATAATTAAGGTAAAATTCGGGAATTTATTTCTCGAATTTTACACCGCTGTCGGCGCAGCTAAAAAATGAACATCTTGATGGGAATTTTTTAGCGTGAGGGTAACGGAGCCGACGCCAGAGGGGGAACACGGGGGAACCAGTTCGGGGTGCCCCCGTGAAGCATCGACTTTGTCGATGCGCTTTGTGGGGAGTTCTTTTACACAGTAAACGCTTGACGTTTGCTGTGTTTTGTGTTATACTATTATATATGTATAGAAAAACATACCCGACAGGAAAGGTGAAAAACATGGGACTTAATTTTCATAAAAGCGTAAAGGTCAACGATAATACAAGAGTGAACCTGAGCAAAAAGAGCGCGAGCGTTACCGTCGGCACAAAGGGCGTGCACCATACCGTAAGCACCAGCGGCAGGCAGACCACCACAATAGGCATACCGGGCACGGGGCTTTCGTATACCACTTCAAGCGGCTCAAAAAGCAAAAAGGGAAGTAAGTCAAAGGTCGTTATTTCTGCAATATGCTCCGTAATAGCCGCAATATTCGTGATATTCGGTCTGCTGAAATACTTCGGCGTTTTCAGCGGCAAAAGCGGCGGTATGCAGTGGCGCAAAGATGAATACAGCGTTGCGGTAGGCAAAACGGTGAACATAATTCTTGAGTGCGACGGCAAAGATATGTCGGGCGCAAAGGAGAAGGACTTCGATATTGACGTTGACAATACCTCTGCCGTTGAAGTAAGCTTCAAACAGGCGTATACAGAGACCGTGCATTTTACCGTAAAAGGCGTTGAAGAAGGCGCGGCTTCAATAAAGATTACATACGACGGCAAAACTACTGATGCCGTAACGGTCAACGTTGAACAGTAAGTGAAAGGAAAAGGGTATGGAAATTGTAGAAATACTTGCTCTTGTTTGCTGCGTTGCAAACCTTATACTGCTCGTAATTGTTTTAGTAAAGCAGGGCAAGGGCGATAGTACCGATAAGCTTGAAAATGATATTCAGTCGGTAAGCAGGCAGACGGAACTTTTAGAAAAAGAGTATAAAACGCAAAGCGACGTAATAATGGGCAGCGTAAGCAGGCTGAGCGACAGCGTTGTAAACAGCATATCAAAACTGGGCGGAGAGCTGCGAGCATCTCAGGAGCAGCAGCAGAAAGCCATGAACGAAAAACTGCTGAGGCTGGAGAGCGAGTTTAACAGAATAAGCACAGAACTGCTGGCATCTCTTGAAAAAATAAGACAGTCAAACAGCGAGAGTATTGAAAAGCAGCGCAGGGATAATCAGCAAAGTCTTGACAAAATGACAGAGACCACATCTGCGCGGCTGCAAAAGCTTGAAGAACAGTTTGCAAAAATAAATACCGATATTACTGCATCTCTTGAAAAAGTGCGTGCTTCAAATAACGAAAGCATGGAAAAACTGCGCACCGAAAACCGAGAGAGCCTTGACAAAATTAACGATACCGTCAACGAAAAGCTTCAAAAAACTCTTAACGACAGGCTTACGCAGTCGTTCTCGGCTGTAAACGAAAGACTGGAGCAGGTGCATCAGGGTCTTGGCGAGATGAAGAACGTCGCAAGCGGCGTTACCGACCTTAAAAATGTACTTTCAAATGTAAAGACAAGGGGCACGCTCGGCGAGATACAGCTTGGCGCGATCTTAGAAGAAATACTTGCACCCGGTCAGTACAGCGCTCAGCAGCCGATAAAGCCGGGCAGCAGAGAAAAGGTCGATTATACTGTAAATCTGCCGGGCGAGGGAAAAGGCGAATATGTCTATCTGCCTATAGATTCCAAATTTCCGCAGGATAAGTATTCTAATTTGCTTGATGCTTATGAAAGCGGCGACCCCACGCTTTTGAACCAGCGGCGCAGCGAACTTGTAAGAGCTATAAAAGATTTCGCAAAAAGCATTCACAACAAATACATAGAGCCGCCCTATACCACCGACTTTGCAATAATGTTTCTGCCTTTTGAGGGGCTGTATGCAGAGGTAATAAATTTGGGTCTTGTTGAGGTTTTGCAGCGCGAGTATAAGGTAAATATCGCAGGGCCTTCCACCATGGCGGCAATGCTCAACAGCCTGCGAATGGGCTTCCGCACACTTGCAATACAGAAAAAGAGCGGCGAGGTATGGAAGATTCTTGAAGCCACAAAGAAAGAATTCGGCGAGTTCGGCACAGTGCTCAATTCGGCGCGCAACCATCTGCAACAGGTTGACAAAGATCTTGAAAAGCTTGTTACCACAAGAAGCAATGCTATAAACCGCAGCCTAAGAGGCGTTGAAACACTCGATAATTCGCTTGATGCGAACGCTATACTCGGTCTTACAGACGGCGACGACAGTGAATAGATATAACAAAAGCCACTCCCCACAAAGGAGCGGCTTTTTGCGCCATTTTTTATTTTTTATGATCTTGCGTACTCAATAAGCGATGCCGCCAAAGCCCTGCCTTCGGGCGTTTTTTCCATATCTTCAAGCTCGCAGCCGCACACTATCACCTTGCCGTCATACAGGTCGTATTCATATATAAGCGCTAAGTCGTGTGCGCGTTCAAAGTTGTCAATAGTACGAACAATTACCCTCTTGCCACTATTGCCGCTATTGCCGTCAATTATCTCACTGCGCGAATTTGTAACAATGCCATACCACTGCGGCGTGGTGAATTTTTCGCACTTAAAGCTTGCAAGCGCAGGGTGCTCATTATCGATAAGCAGCCCCATAGTACCCACAGGCACGGGCTTGCCCACCGACTGCGAAATACTTCTGAACATCGGGTAGCACCAGAAATCGGTGCAGTAAAAGCCTTCAATGCTGTTTTCTTCTTGCGGTCGCGCAAATATCAAAACATTGCCGCCGCTTTTCAGCGTGCTTATCGCTTCCTCGTCAAGCTCTTTTTTAATACAGCAGCCACCTGTAACAATTTTAGGTATGTCCTTTATAATATTGAGCCTGTAGCTGTTGCAGATGTCACTGCCTTCTATCCAAAGTGTAAGCTCCGCGCTGCCTAAGGCGCAGTCAATAGTGGTCTCTATACGCCCTATGTCAGCATAGCAGTTGTATTTCGGTATGATAAAACTTCCGCTGCTATTGCCCAAACGCCAGCACAGCTTTTCACCCTCGTGAGATACGTCTCCATAGTCCGTCAGCTGCACCATAGCAGAAAACTTTTGCCCCTCTGTATAAACATAGCTTTCAAACCGCGCCAGTATCACACACCGTGAGAAGAAACCGCGCCATTTTTCGGGCGTTATAAGCCCCTTGCTGTCCATGAACGCGTCCAGCATACCCACCAGCGCAGTGCCCTGACCGCTGAAATCCTGTATGTCAAGAATCTGGCAGCCTGCCAGCGTTTTCGAGCGCAAAACAGCCTCCAGTTCCTCTTTGTAGCAGTCAGCCGCCAGCGCACCGCTCGCCTTGAAAAAGTCGTCAGCCAACGGCAAAAGACCCTTTTCCTCAAGGCGTTTTCTGAATATCTCAAAATTGCGCGGCTTTAAAGAACCCGTGTATTTCTCGATCTCACCAAAATTCGGGAAAGTCTCGTACTGACCTATCTCGTGCGTAACTATAGGTGTTTTGGGCTGAAAACCGCCCTGCATACCCGTCGCATCAACTTCCTTAACGCCCGTGCCGTATTGTATGCTTATCTTGCCGCCCTTGCTCTCGCCTTCCGCCGCAGAGCCGCTTATAACGGTGTCATAATCTTTCAAAGTGCTCGGCATATCCGTCTGAACGTGACCCAGCGGAGCATCACACATAGCATACGAACCCCTTATCAGCCGCGTTTTAGAAAGCCGCACGCCCACAAAAAAGTCGTCGTTTTCTACTTCGCAAGGAAAGAACTGAAAATTGTTCGACCCCTGCGTGTAAAGCGGTCTGCTATCGTGCTTTTTCAGTATTCCCATTATCTCGTTTATCCGTTCGGGGCTGCCCCACAGCTCGTTGCCCATTGACATCATGCAAAACGAAGGGTGGTCGCCAAACTGCGTGAGAATCCGCTTGCCCTCTTCAATAAGGTACTGCTGCTCCTCCTCATTATAGCCGTCCTCGCCTTTTGCCGCCACAGTGCCCCAAAAAGGCAGTTCGGGCTCTAAGTAAATGCCGAGTATGTCAGCCGCCTCAAACGCCGCTTCGGGTGGGCAGCATGTGTGAAAGCGGTAGTGGTTTATGCCGTATTGCTGCGCCGTTTTCATGTGCCTCAGCCAGCTTTCGGTGTCGGTCGGCGCGTACCCCGTCAGAGGGAATATCATGCCGTCGTGCTTGCCGCGCAGAAAGGTCTTTTTGCCGTTTATCAAAAACTTGCCGTCTTGGCACGAAAGCTTTCTTATGCCTGCCTTTTTGGTAATGCGATCGCCGCTTATATCTATAACAACATCATATAAAAACGGCGAAAATTCGCTCCAAAGCCTAGCTTCACCGCCTATAGCCATAACTGCCGAAACACGGTTGCCCTCTTTAGTTATGCTTGCTGTGTATTTATTTTCACAGCCGCAAGCGTACACAGATATATTGTCGGTATCTTCGCCACAAAGGTCAAAATTTGCCGTAATACTGCCGCTTTCAATGTCGCCCAGTATACGCACATTTTCGGCATACGACCTTCCGCTGTATATTATCTCCATGCGACCCGTAATGCCCAGCCAGTTGGTCTGCGTGTCAGGAGAGGTCATGTGACCGCCCTTTGTTTTGTAGCCCACGTTTGAAAGGCAAATTTCTATCTCGTGCACTTCGCCGTCACAAAAGGGCGTAACATCATAAATGTGCGGTGTGCAAAGGCTGTCCTGCATACCCAAAAATTTGCCGTCTATGTAAAGTTTAGTTATCCTCGTCCGTTCAAGAAAGATATGCGCCTTGCCCTCGCACTTTTCAAGCACCGCGCACTTTCTCAGCCACGCTTCTCCCTCGTATTCGTATATGTCGGTAAGATGACCTTCTTCCGCCTTATCATTTTTCTTTCCTTTTTTTGCGTGAGAGGTAGTGTTCGGCATAGATATAGTATCGTGATATCCGCCGCTCTTGTCAAAGGCAAACTCCCATGTTCCTGAAATATCTTTCATTTTCAGCATTTGCCCAAAGCCTCCTTAAATAGCTTTTATCAGCCAAGGAATAAAGTATGAAACGGTGCACATTATCAGCACCGCAAGCAGCAGCCCTAAAAATATCGCAGGAACGGCTTTTTTCAGCTTTACCTGCAACAGCGCCGCTATCAGCGAACCCGTCCATGCGCCCGTGCCCGGCAGGGGTATGCCTACAAACAGCACCAGCCCCCAGAATTCATATTTTTGTATCTTGTCGCTCTTGCCTATTGCTTTGTTTTCAAGCTTTGTCACCAAGCCGCCGAGGTGTTTTGTCTTTTTCATCAGTTCGAATATCTTCGTTATAAACAGCAAAATGAACGGTATAGGTATAATGTTTCCTATAAGGCATACGGGTATGGCGGTGGTTATCGGCACGTGCAAAAGCGAAGCCGCAATAATGCCGCCCCTCAGTTCCAGTATCGGTATCATAGAGATAATAAAAATTATAAGTTCCTTCGGCAGTGCCGAGAGAGTGGTTGTAAGCCAGTCTATAAGCTGCTCTACCATATTTTCAAACCTTTCATTATTAGATTACACCATTTATAAGGTGTTTGTGATATAAATTATTATTTGCGCTTACGCGCGGCGCAGGAGCGCACACGTTGCCAGACTGTGAACAGTCTGGCAAGTGCAGAAAAAATCCCTCGCCGCCAAAAACGGTCGGCGGCGCACACCTTACGGCGTGATGGGCTTTTTTCGTTCACCGCCTTACTGTACGCAAAACTTTGAGTTCTTGTCAAGAAAGGAAAAGTTTTCGATCGACCCTTTTTCAAAAGGGTCGTGGGGTGTGGGGCAAAGCCCCACAAACACAACGTGCGCTCCGAAAAAGGTGAATTGAAAAACAATCCGGTGGATTGTTTTTCAAGAGGAAAATCCCTGTAAGAGAGGGATTTTCCTATGAAAAGACCTTGGCTTTCTTGCCTGCACGCGCTTGCGTGCGCAATAGCATTGTTAAAAGTTTGCGCCTATAAGCCAGCTAAAACTTCACATATAGCACGGCGTTCCATAATGGAACGCGGTAAATTTGATATAACTTCTCATTAGGGAACGCCCTCTCTTGCATGGGCGTAGCGTTCCCGTTGGGAACGCCCGAAGAATTTTTCGCTCCAAAATTAAAATGCGAAAAATTCTTCCCCCGCGGTCGTTTACGACCGCTACACCCATTTGCGGAGCGCCTACCGTATGGGGATTTCGCCGTACTGCGGTAGCGTTCGCAAGCGACCGCAGGCGACGAGGGTTTCACCGGCGTGGCGTATGCTTGCATACGCTGCGACCTTGACGACCCTTTTGAAAAAGGCTTGACCGAAAACTTTTATTGTCTTGACAAGACTTAAAAACTTTGTGCGTTGTGGCGGTCAAAGTGTGCGCTCCTGCGCTGCGCGTAAGCGCAAACTTAGATTTATCTTAACAATGCAATTAAGATAAGCTAGTACTTTCGCTTTGCGCGCCGTAGGCATTTTCAATGCACTTCATAAGCCGCAGAAGTGTCTGTTTGTCGCGGTATGTTGAAACGTTGGGAATAGTCATCTCAGCCGCCGATTTTGCCTTTTCAAGCCTGTCGGTCTGTAGATATATCATAGTAAGGTATACTCCGCAAGCAGATGCAATGCGGTCGGGCAGAGGGTGTTCGCAAAGCTGCAAAAGCTTTGTCTCGGCATCGTAAAAGTCGCCGCGCGCAAACGAAAGCGCCGCAATTGTGCAGGCTATCTCCTCGCCAAAGCTGCCGCCGCTGTATTCTTCCAAAAGGTTTTTACTTGCGGCATATAACTTTTCTGCCTCTGCCAGGCTGCCGGAAATTATTTCAATATAAAGCGCCGTGCTGTAGTATTCAGCCCTTGCCCTTTCCCTCAGTGAGAAAAAATCTATCCTGTGCAGCGCCTCTACCGCATCAGCATACCTGCCTGCCTCTGCATAGCATGAAGCCAGCGCCATGACCGCCGCAAACTTTCCTCTTTTGGTAAAAGCTCGCTTTGCGCGTTTTTCAAAATATTCAAAGAACCTGTCGGTGTAGCCCTCTTCAAGGCTTTTTGAGTATATCGAGTAGAATCTGCGCGCCTTTGCAGATACCTTTATTATAGCTATTGCAGCGCAAGCGATAACAGCAACGGCAAATGTGTCAAAAAATATCAGCGAAAGCTGCCTGAGCTGCCGCACACTGCCCGTCAGCCATACTATAGTCACAGCGGCACAGGCAGCCACAAGCGATGCGCAGAATATCAGCCATACAGCCTTAAGCGCGAAGAAAACAGGGTGTTTCAAACTTTTCGCCTCCCCTAAAGCTTTAAGTCACACATTAATATTTTACCACATTTTATACCCTTTGTAAAGTGCGGCAGACAATATATTTCAAAAAATTAAGAATAATTCTATTGACAAAAAAATATAAAAGGTATAAAATAATTTTGTATATACAGACACACTATGGAGATCAGGTTTATGAAGAAAATGCTTTTTATTTATAACGCGCGCGCAGGAAGAAGCCAGGTAGCTGACAACCTGAGCGATATAATAAATACCTTTACCGCAGGCGGATATTTGGTTACAGCCTACCCCACGCAGTATAGGCTTGATGCCTTTGAAAAAATAAGCGAAAACGCCGAAAAATATGACCTTATCGTGGTTTCGGGCGGCGACGGCACCCTCAGCGAGAGCATTAAGGGCATACTGAAAAGCGGTGTAAACGTGCCGCTGGGGTATATACCGTCGGGCACGACAAACGACTTTGCCAGAAGCGTTGATATACCCAAGAACGTCTCAGAAGCCGCCAAAAACGTTCTGGAAGGCAAACGCTACAATATAGATATAGGCTCTTTCAACGGCGAATATTACTGCTATGTTGCAGCTTTCGGCGCTTTTACAGATGTTTCTTATGAAACTCCGCAGAACGTTAAGAATGTGCTCGGTCATCTTGCATATATTCTTGAGGGCGCAAAACGCCTCAACAAACTTGAGGCATATGAACTTACTGTGGAGCATGACGGCGAAGTCTTGCAGGGGGATTTTCTTTTAGGCATGGTGACAAATGCCTTTTCTGTGGGCGGCATGAAGCAGCTTATCACCACAAAAGATGTGTTTTTTGATGACGGCCTGTTTGAAGTTGTGCTTATAAAAATGCCCAACGGCATTATGGAATTTCAGGGGCTGCTGGCAAAGCTTCTGGTCGGCGACCTTGACCCCAAGCACTTTGTTACTTTCAAGACTTCATCACTGCGAATAACCTGCGACGAGGAAATAGCGTGGACTCTTGACGGCGAGGACGGCGGCAAATATAAGGTCGCAGAGATAACAAATCACCGAAAAGCGCTCGATATTATTATACCGCAAAAGACGTTTGCACAGTAAATTCTTTCATTTTAAACCCCTTTCTGAGCGTTTTTCAGATGTTTTTGAAGTTTTTGTGCAAAACCTCTTGCAAAATCCGTAAAAAAGAGTTATAATATTTTTGATAAATTTTATGAAAGAAGGATCTTAAAATGCTGAATATCAGATATGAGCTTACAAAAAATTCCAAGGCTAAGCCGCAGGACGAAACAAAGCTCGGATTCGGTCATATCTTTACAGACCATATGTTCGTAATGGATTATATCACCGGCAAGGGCTGGCACGACCCAAGAATAGTGCCGTATGAGGACTTCCAGATCTCGCCTGCCGCAATGTGCCTGCACTACGGTCAGACTGTCTTTGAGGGACTGAAAGCGTATAGGACTGCCGACGGCGATATACAGTTTTTCAGACCTATCGAGAATTTCAAGAGAATGAACGTTTCCAACGACAGACTCGTTATACCGCGTATCGACGAGCAGGATTGCTTGCAGGCTTTGCACGCGCTTGTTGAGGTGGATAAAGACTGGGTGCCCCATACCGACGGAGCATCACTTTATGTAAGACCGTTCATTATATCGGTCGACCCCTTCCTCGGCGTTAAGCCTGCCGACCACTATATGTTCTTTATAATACTTTCACCCTCCGGCGCGTATTATGAAACAGGTCTCAACCCCGTTTCTATATATGTTGAGAGCAAGTATGTAAGAGCAGTAAGAGGCGGTATGGGATTTGCTAAAACAGGCGGCAACTACGCTGCTTCGCTCATAGGACAGGACGAGGCGCACAAGCAGAACTATTCTCAGGTGCTGTGGCTTGACGGCGTTGAGCAGAAGTACATAGAAGAAGTAGGCGCTATGAACATAATGTTCGTTATAGACGGCGAGGTAGTAACGCCTATGCTGCAAGGCTCAATACTTCCCGGTATAACAAGAAAGTCGGCCCTTGATGTGTGCCGCGCTAAGGGCATACCGGTAAGCGAGAGACGTATAACCATTCAGGAAGTTGCAGACGCTTACGACAGCGGCAAACTCAGTGAAGTGTTCGGCACGGGCACGGCGGCTGTTATCTCGCCTGTAGGTCACCTGAAATGGAACGACAAGGTAATGACTATCAACAACAACGAGATAGGCCCTATCTCGCAAATGCTGTATGACACCATGACGGGCATTCAGTGGGGCAAGATAGAAGATACTTTCGGCTGGGTAGAAAAGCTGTAATAAAAAGCTACATAAACAAAAAGGTTTGGATAATGCTTCCAAACCTTTTTTAGTGCGGATTATTTACTCTTTTTGGCTTCTTTCGCCTCGCGCTTGGCGGCTTTCAGAGCGGCTTCCTCGGCGCGCTCTTTAGACTTTTTGCGCTGCGATATCAGTATGCTTATCAGCCACGGCAGAATGGTGAGCACCGTAATCGCCAGCCCAATGTACTGATACCATTCGTATGAGCCTGCACCCACAACCTCTACCCAGTAAAGCACGCTGAGCACCAGCATACCGAGAAATAAAAGTTTTTCTCTCATAACGTTTCCTCCTGTTTTATTTTGTGCAAAATATTTATATTAAGTATAACATACAGCAAACAGTTTGGCAAGTATTATTTTTTATAAAAAACTCTTGACGTACATAACTTTTTGTGTTATAATATTTGGGTACGTTGATTGATAGAATACATAGAACTACTGTCTGAACTGAAATGATGGGCTTCTATGTCGTCATAATTTCAGTCGGAAGGAGGAAAATATAATGAAGGAAGGAATTCACCCTAAGTACGAGGAAACCACGATAACCTGCCACTGCGGCAACGTTATCAAAACGCGTTCCACAAAGAAGGATATTCACGTTGAAATTTGTTCAAAGTGCCACCCGTTCTTTACCGGCAAGCAGAAGCTTGTTGATACCGGAGGACGTGTTGACAGATTCAAGAAGCGTTTCAATCTTGACTAATGCTGATAGCTGCCCGTTGCTTTGGCGACGGGCTGTTGCTTTATATAGGAGACAGATATGGGATATATAACTTTGGCAGAAAAAGCCGCAGGGCAGTATGAGGAGAAAAAGTCGCAGTTTTTTGCAGCTGTTTGCCCCGTGCAGACAGAGCAGCAGGCGGTGGACTTCATAAACAGCGTGAAGGCGCAAAACCGCAAGGCAAGGCATAACGTGTATGCCTATGTGCTGAGGGAAAACAATACTACGCGCTACAGCGACGACGGCGAACCGCAGGGTACAGCAGGCGTGCCCGTGCTTGATGTGCTTTTAAAAAGGGGAGTTACAGATGTCTGTGCGGTGGTGACGAGGTATTTTGGCGGCGTGCTGCTGGGCGCAAACGGGCTTGTAAGGGCGTATTCTACAGCGTGCGCAAAAGCACTCGATAGCGCAAAACTTAAAGTCATGTGCGATGCCGTTAGGGTAGACTGCCGCTGCGAGTATGGCTTTTACGGCAAAATATCGTATATTCTGCCCAAGTTTGAAGTAAAGGTAATAGAGAGCGATTTTGGCAGCGATGTGCGCCTGAGTATGCTCGTGAAAGCCGAAAAGTCAGAAAAGTTTTGCAAGAAGCTCACCGATATAACGGGCGGCAAGGCTGCTATTGACATATCGGACATTTTTTCTGCCGATTTTGCATAAATTATTGTAAATGTCTACAAAATTATAAGTGAAGGCTTGTTTTTTAAAGGTGAAAAGCATTTTTGTTTGTATATTATTATGTAAAATAAATTTTGCTGTCAGATGTGTAGGAGGTGTGTAGTGTGCTGCCAAGAGAACGTACAGAACAAAATGAAAAACTCTTTTTGTCCGAGTATGCCTGCAAAGCGTGCGACACCAAGGGCAGACAAACGCCCGTGCCGATGGATAATCTGCGCACCGAGTTTCAGCGCGACCGCGACAGAATACTGCACAGCAACGCCTTTCGCAGGCTGAAACATAAAACGCAGGTGTTTTTAATACCGGCAGGCGACCACTACCGCACGCGGCTGACACATACCCTTGAAGTTTCGCAGATAGCGAGAACTATTTCGCGTGCGCTGGCACTGAACGAAGACCTGACCGAGGCAATAGCGCTGGGACACGACCTGGGACACACGCCGTTTGGGCACGCAGGTGAGAGAGCGCTGAATGAGCTTTGCCCCGAGGGCTTTAAGCATTACGAGCAAAGCCTGCGCGTTGTTGATGTTATTGAAAAAGACGGCAAGGGTCTTGACCTTACATATGAGGTTCGCGATGGGATAATGAAGCATACAAATCAGACGGCAGAAACCAAAGAAGGCTGTGTTGTGCGCCTTGCCGATGTTATTGCGTATATAAACCACGATATTGACGATTCTATTCGGGCAGGGATAATAAAAGAAAGCGACCTGCCGCAGGCTGCTACAGATATTCTGGGCAATTCAAAAAGCAAAAGAATAACCACGCTGGTGGAGGCAATTGCTGAAAACGGCGCGGAAAATATAGCGATACCCGAAAGCATAAAACGCGCGCATGACCTGCTGCACAAGTTTATGTTTGAAAATGTGTATACAAATCCGCTGTGCAAGGCTGAGGAAGAAAAAACAGGCGGACTTATCGCAAAACTGTATGAGTATTACTATAACGATATAGGCAATATGCCGCCGCTTTACCGCACTCTGGCTGAAAAATACGGCAAGGACAGAGCGGTGTGCGACTATATAGCAGGCATGACCGACGGCTTTGCCATCAAGGAATTTAACGAGATTTTTGTGCCGAAAGGTTGGTCGGCGCTGTAAAAAAGAGGTGAATGATATGCCGCTGCCCGAAGAATTTATGTATAAGCTTCGCTCAGCAAACAGAATTGATGAAGTTATTTCTTCTTATGTTTCGCTGGAGCGTGCAGGCAGACTTTTCAAGTGCAGATGCCCCTTTCACCAGCCCGACAGAACGCCGTCGTTCACTGTTTACCCCGATACCGAGAGCTTTTATTGCTTTGGCTGTCAGGCAGGCGGAGACGTTATAACTTTTGTTATGAAAATGGAGAATTTAAGTTATATAGAGGCGGTAAAAAAGCTTGCCGAAAGAGCAGGTCTGCCTATGCCCGAAGAAGTAAAAAAGGGCGACGACTTTACACGGCGCAAGCAAAGGCTTTATGATATGAACAAAAAAGCCGCAAGATTTTTCTTTGAGAACCTGCGCGGCGAAAACGGTCTTGAAGCGCGGCAGTACCTTAAAAAGCGTGGGCTGTCTCCTGCGACTATAACAAAATACGGCATAGGCTTTGCAAATACCAGCTGGACTACTTTGCGCGACTATATGAGAGGCGAGGGTTTTAGCGATGCGGAGCTTGAGAGCGCAAGCCTTGTAGCGCATTCTTCAAAAAGCGGCGGCACTTACGATTTTTTTATGAACAGAGTAATGTTTCCGTTTATAGATCTGCAGGGGCATATAGTCGGCTTTGGCGGCAGAACGCTGGGCGACGATAAGAGAAAGTACCTCAATTCTAAAGAGACAATCATCTATAAAAAGAGCAATTTTCTGTTCTCTATGAACTTTGCAAAAATGACAGCCGCAAAAACAAAAAGACTGCTGCTGTGCGAGGGCAATATGGACGTTGTTTCACTAAATCAGGCAGGGTTTGAAAACTCGGTTGCTACCTGCGGCACATCAATTACAGAAGAACACGCGCGAATGATAGCCCAGTATGCAGATGAAGTTATAATATGCTACGATTCTGACGGCGCAGGAAGAAAGGCTTCCGACAAGGCAATTGCAATGCTTTCGCAGGTGGGCGTAAAGAGCAAAGTCATCAATATGGAAGGCGCTAAAGACCCCGACGAGTATATTCTTAAATACGGCAAAGATAGATTTGCATATCTGCTGGATAATTCAGACGGCGCTATTGCATATAACATAAAACGCTGTGAGCAGGGTGTTGATATGGACAGCGATATGGGCAAGGTAGATTATCTTAAACGCGTGTGCGAAGTGCTTGCAGATATACCAAACAGACTGGAAAGGGAAGTGTATATCTCAAAAGTAGCCGATGAGCAGAAAATATCGCAGACCGTGCTGAAAGAGAATATTGACGATATACTGAAAAAGCGCAGTTACCGAAGTAAAAGTCGGCAGTGGCAGCAGACCGTGGCGGCGGTGTCAACGCAGACAGATGTAAAAAGCGGCGAGCCTTCTATTAATAATAAGTATACAAAAGCGCAGGAAGGACTGCTCTCTTTCATAATAGCACACCCCGATAAACTGAGCGCAGTTTCACAAAAGCTTACGGGAGAGCATTTTCCCACAAAGCTTTACAGAAAGTTTTTTGAACTTCTCTGCACACGACCCGACGGAGCGCAGGGGGTAACGCTTTCATCGCTGGGTGAGCATTTTGAAATAGACGAAATGGGCAGAATATCGCGGATATTCAATCTTCAAAAGGATATTATAATAGATGAAAGGGCGGCGCAGGATTACATAAATTTGCTGCTTAGCCATAGTGAGGAGCAAAAGGGCGGAGAAACCGACTTAGCGCAGATAGCCAAAAGAAAAAGGAACAGTTTAAAGTAAACCATTGGATCGGAGGAATTATAATGAACAGTGAAAACTCTAAGATCATTGAAAACCTGCTGGAAAAAGGAAAGGCTACAGGCTCGCTTACCACGCGTGAGATAACAAATGCGCTGGAGCGGCTTGACTATGACCTTGAACAGATAGACGTTTTCTATGAGACCTGCAACAACTTCAACATCAAAATAATCGACGATATCGTTCCCGACGACGACGACCTTATGAATATCCCTATTGAGGAAGACCTTACAGGAGACGACATTGATTATGCCATGACCGCCGATGCAATAGGTATCGACGACCCAGTAAAGATATATCTTAAAGAAATAGGCAGAGTGCCGCTGCTGACCGCCGACGAGGAAGTTCAGCTTGCCGAGAAGATAATGTGCAGCGACCCCAAAAAAGCAGCCGCCGCAAGAAAGCGCCTTTCAGAAGCGAATTTAAGGCTTGTGGTATCTATCGCCAAAAAGTATGTCGGCAGGGGAATGAGCTTTCTTGACCTTATTCAGGAGGGCAATCTGGGTCTTATAAAAGCTGTAGAGAAGTTTGACTATACAAAAGGCTTCAAATTCTCTACCTATGCAACATGGTGGATAAGACAGGCAATAACCAGAGCCATAGCAGACCAGGCAAGGACTATAAGAATACCCGTCCATATGGTCGAAACAATTACAAAAGTAAAGAAGGCATCATCGCAGCTGCTTCACGAAAACGGCAAAGACCCCACGCCTGAGCAGATAGCCGCCAGACTTGAAATGACCGAAGAAAAGGTAAGGGAGATAATGCGTATCGCGCAGGATCCCGTGTCGCTGGAAACGCCTATAGGCGAGGAAGAAGATTCCCACCTTGGCGATTTTATCGAGGACGAAAACGCCCCTGCGCCTGCCGATAAGGCATCGCAGGTTTTGCTGAAAGAGCAGATAAATCAGGTGCTTTCTACCCTCAGCCCCCGTGAAGAAGCCGTTTTAAGACTGCGTTTTGGTCTGGAGGACGGACGTTCGCGCACGCTGGAGGAAGTGGGTCAGCGATTCAACGTTACAAGGGAGCGCATAAGGCAGATAGAGGCAAAAGCTCTGCGCAGACTTCGCCAGCCCGTGCGTTACAACAAGCTGAAAGACTATCTTGAATAAAAACGCCATGCAGACAAAGCATGGAAGTACATAGTAAAAACCGTCTTTGTGGCTGCAAAGGCGGTTTGATTTTTTATAGAAAAGTGTTTATAGTTTGCGCTTACGCGCAAGCCTGCGGAGCAGAATTAGTGAATAGTGAAAGAGTGAATAATGAATAGTTTAGAGTTAAGGTGCGGCTTACGCCGCGAATTTTAAATTCTTGACAAGAAACTAAAAGTTTTCGATTGACCCTTTTTCAAAAGGGTCATAGGGTCGAGGGGCAACGCCCCCGTCGCCGTCCGCAGACGGCGAAATCCCCTACATCGTGCGCTCTGAGAGGGGTGAATACTAAAACAGTTCAGTGAACTGTTTTAGTAGAGGGGAGGCTCTGCAAGAGAGAGCCTCCCCTAGTTGTAGCGCAATGCTAATTTTCCGCGTTCCATTCTGGAACGCCGTACAATATAAGAAGTTCATATCAAGTACAGTAGGGCTAAATAGCTCCGCAGGGTGGCGCGACAGCGCGAACTTTTAAATAGCTATTGCGCTCCTGCGCCGCGCGACAGCGCAAATTGAAGCTTACACCATCAAATCGCAAATCATGTTTGAAAGCTCTACCGGGTCATCTATCGAAATGCCCTCAATAAGCAGCGCCTGACTGTACAAAAGCTTCGTGTATTTCGTCAGCATATCCTTGTCGCTCTCGTAAAGGGCTTTCAGCTTTTCAAATATCGGGTGAGAACCGTTGAGCTCCAAAGCCTTTTCAGCCTTTACCTGCTTGTCGGCGTTCTGCGGCATGGCGTTAAGCACCTTTTCCATGTCCATTGAGAGCGCCCCGTTGCTTGAAAGACACACAGGCGCGCTTTTCAGCCTGGAAGACAGCCTTACTTCCTTTACCTTGTCGCCAAGTACGTCCTTCATAAATCCGAACATATCCTTGCAGCTTTCGGTCTGCTTCTTGCTCTCTTCTTTTTCTTCGTTGGTTTCAAGGTCAAGGTCGCTGTCAGAAACCGACTTGAACTTCTTGCCGTCATAGTCTATAAGCACCTTTATAGCAAACTCGTCAACCTCATCGGTAAAGTATAGTATCTCGTAGCCCTTGTCTTTTACAAGCTCGGTCTGCGGCAGTTTTTCAATACGCGCAATGCTGTCGCCGCAAGCATAGAAAATGTTCTCTTGACCCTCTTTCATGCGTGAAACGTACTCTTCCAAAGTGGTCTTTTTGTCGCTGAATGAACTGTTGAACAAAAGCAGGTCTTTCAGTATGTCTCTGTTTGCGCCAAACGACTGATATATGCCAAACTTGAACTGCAAACCAAAGTTTGAATAAAATCCCTCATACTTCTCGCGGTCGTTCTTCAGCATTCTGTTAAGCTCGTTCTTTATCGTCTTCTCCAGAGTTTTCGCAATAAGTTTTACCTGCCTGTCGTGCTGCAAAAGCTCGCGAGAGATGTTAAGCGAAAGGTCTTCACTGTCAACCAAGCCTCTTACAAAGCTGAAATAGTCGGGCAGCAGGTCTTCGCACTTTTCCATTATCATAACGCCCGAAGAATACAGCTGTAAGCCCTTTTCAAAGTCTTTTGAGTAATAGTCGAACGGCGTTTTTGAGGGTATGAACAGCAGCGCATCATAAGTCGCAGCGCCCTCATTGTGGGTGTGAATGTGCGCGGCAGGCGGATAAAAATCGCCGAACTTGTCAGCATAAAAGCTGTTGTAGTCGTCGTCTGTAAGCTCTGACTTGTTCTTCTTCCACAGCGGCACCATGCTGTTTATCGTCTTTATCTCGCGGTGCACTTCGGTCGGGTTGCCCTCGTCGTCATAGTGCTGATGCTCAACTTCCGTCTTGATAGGAAAGCGAATGTAGTCGGAATATTTCTTAACAAGCGACTGTATCTGATACTGGTCGAGATATTTAGAATATTTCTCATCGTCGGTATCGTCTTTCAGCGTGAGTATTATCTCTGTGCCAACGTCCTGCTTGTCACATTCGTCAATGGTGTAGCCGTCAACACCCTCCGACTTCCACTCATACGCCTTGTCACTGCCAAAAGCCTTTGTGCGAACGGTAACTTCCTTAGCCACCATAAACGCCGAGTAAAAACCAACGCCGAACTGACCTATTATCTGCGATTCATCGCCCAGTTCGTTGTCTGTCTTAAAAGCCAGCGAGCCGCTTTGCGCAATAGTGCCCAGGTTGTTTTCAAGCTCCTCAGCGGTCATGCCTATGCCGTTATCGCGAATGGTAAGAGTGTTTTTGTCTTTGTCCGCCTCTATAAGTATCTCAAAATCGTCGTGCTTCATGCCAACGCTTTCGTCGGTAAGCGACTTAAAATACAGCTTGTCAATGGCATCGCTCGCGTTTGAGATTATCTCACGCAGAAAGATCTCCTTGTGCGTGTAGATAGAGTTGATCATAATGTCTAAAAGCCTTTTTGATTCGGCTTTGAATTGTTTCTGTTCCATGGTTTTTATCTCCCTTGAAATAATTTTAGCACTCTCGCTTCTCAAGTGCTAAATATATTATATCACATACTTTTCTTTGCGCAATAGCTGTAATGATTTTTTAATATTTTATTTACAAATATTTAATAGTTGCAAAATGCGCGCATATCTGTTATAATAAAAATATCTATATACAGAGAGGACTAACCATGGATAATTTCGGCTATGGCGGCTTCGGCGGCTTTAATAACTTTAACAATATGAATATGAATTACGACTACCAGCTTTATGCGGCAAGAATGAACGAGCGGCGGCTTTTGAAGAAAAACGCCTCTACACTCGGCATACTTTTGCTGCTTTATGAATTGCTGTGTTTTGTTGTCGGCAAAATAACGATTTTTGCATTGATATATCTTCACAGCGGAAAATTTGCTTTGCCTATAGGCAGCAGCTTTGAAAATATGCTGCGTGATGACGACTTTTATTCTTCAACAGCGGTAAACATGGGGTATTCCTGCATTGTTGTCGGCGTGTCTGTTATAGCCCTGCTGCTTATAGCAAAAATGGGTTTCAAAATTGACCTTACGCACATCTACCGCTTTGAAAAAGGGCAGGGCAAGACTATAGCCACCTGTTTTCCTGCGGTAATGCTTACAAACCTCGCGCTGGCTGCTATAATAGGATTAGTGGTTTCTTACCTTTCTTCATACGGCATCACCGTGCCTGAGGCTGATTTTTCTTACACCAACATTTCGGCGGCGGCGTTTGCAATGCAGATACTTTACGGCGTTATAATAGCGCCTATCGCAGAAGAAACATTATACCGCGGTCTGGCTATACACCTTCTCAAACCCTATGGCAAGGGCATGGCGGTAATAATTTCGTCGCTGGTGTTCGGTCTTATGCACGCGAATATTCCGCAGGCAGTCAACGCATTCTGCTTCGGGCTTGTAATGGGCACAATAACCGTAAGCTGCAATTCTGTAATACCCACAATCGTTATGCATATGCTTAACAACGCCTTGGCACAAATACCCGACGTTGCCGATATTATCGGTGTAGATGCCCTGTATCAGGTGTACTATGCAATTGCCATACTTTGCCTTGTAATAGGGCTGTACATCATATTTGCACACCACAGAAAAATTCGCCTGCCAAAAGACGAAAACTGCGTTATGCAAGCAGGGGAGAGGTACAAGACCGCCATGCTGTGTATGCCTATGGTGTTCTACTGGCTGTATCTGGCTTATCAGTATATTTCAAGCTTCGTGCTGGCGAATATATAAAAAAGTGCAAAATAAAAAGGCTCATTTGTGTGAGCCTTTTTTAGTTTGCTTTTAATCCCAGTACTTTACAAATTCCTGCACCCAGTATTTGGTGTGTGTCGTGCTGTCGTAGTAATATCCTATGCCTATGTGAGTGAAATTATAGTCTCCGCCAAGCATGTTTTTAAGATGTCCGCTTGATGCCTCCCAGCTTTCAACCACTGTTTGCGGCGATGTCTGTCCGTATGCTATGTTTTCGCCGCGCGCCTGCCACAAATTCACGCCAACGTATTGATCATACATCTTGCGCATCGAGGCACTGTCAAGGTGGTTAAAGTCCTTTGATATCTGCTCAGCCCTTATCATTGCTATTTTAGTAAGGTTTTCGTCCAGCACCAAAGGCCCCAGTCCGTGCTTCTTTCTTACATCGTTAGTGTACTGCAAAACACTGTTAAAAATATTCTGCATATCACTGCTGTAATTTGCAAGCCAGTTGGTGTTGCCGCTGCCTCCGCTGCCGCCGTTTTGTGAAGCCCTTGCCGTTGTGGTAGTGGTTGTAGTGGGCGGTGGAGGGGGCGCAGTGGTCGTAGTCGTGGTAGTTGTTGTAGTTGTTGTGGTTGTCGTAGTAGTCGTCGTTGTCGTAGTCCTCGGCTTTGCCAAAGCAGCAGACTTTACATAACCGCTCATTCCGCCTGCCGATATTTGATACCAGCCGTCGCCCGCGCTGCCCGTAACGGTAACTTCCATACCGCCGGGAAGAAGCGAGATGACCTTTGCGTTTGCCCCGGCAGAACCGTAAAACGGCGTGCTTGAAAGTGTCTGCATTTTTGTGCCGACGGCAGTTTCGTTTTCCTTGCCATCGCCGCTTTCGGTTGGCGATTTTTCAGAAATTATAGTGGTAACGGGCGCACCGTTTTTGTCAGTAACAATGTTTCCGTCACTGTCAAGCTCCACAGCTACTATAGTAGTGCCGCCAAGAGTTTCGCTTTCGGGCGCTTCACTTACGGGCGGAGTGGTGACAATACTGTCAGCAGCAATGCCGCTGACAGTGGGGGAATCACCGTTTGCTATAGGCGCAGGGGGCAGAGTAACATAATATTCGCCGCCGCTGACATTCATACAGCCCGTAAGCGTAATTGCCGCAGCCGCCGCAGATATAAGAACTACCCGTATCTTCTTCATATATATCTACCTCTGTAAAATCAACATAAAAACTCACTATAATTATTATATCTTAAATCTTTCGGCGTGTCAATAAGGTTCTGTGTATAATCGGTAAAAAATCAATGTTTGCAGTTAATGATTTAACTATTTTAGTCTTCCTTTTCAACGAAGCCCTGCGTTGCGGTGTTGTCCTTTTCCAGTTTGAAAGTTATCTTAAAGTTTATCGTGCCGCCTTCGGGGTCTATTCTTACAACATCAGCGGTAACTTCATCGCCCGGCTTCATGCCCGAGACTGCCTTCATAGTCTCGCTGAGGCTTGTTACCTTTATGCCGTTTATGTGCGTTATAAAATCGCCCACCAAAAGTTCGGTATTGCTTATGTCGCAGTTTTCGTCTATTTTTGCAATATAAAGCCCTGCACACGGGTAGCCGTAGCTTTCAGCAGATACTTCATCGACTCCCACAAACGTTATGCCTATGCGCACGCGGTCTTGTATGCTGCCATATTCTATAAGCTGCTCAATTATCGGCTTTGCAGCTTTTGTAGATATTGCAAAACCTATGCCGTCATAATAAGTCGCCGAAAGTTTTGAAGATATAACGCCTACCACCTGTCCCCACATATTGAACAGCGCGCCGCCAGAATTTCCGGGGTTTATAGCCGCATCTATCTGTATACATTCCATTTCAATGTTTTCAACCTGTGTTCTTATCTCTCTGCCCACAGCCGAAACCACGCCTTTTGTTATTGAGCCGTAAAGACCGGCAGGGCTGCCTATTGCAACGACTTCTTCGCCCGGCGAAACGCTGTCAGAATCAGCAAACACCGCAGGCGAAAGACCTTTTGCCTCTATCTTCAAAACCGCAAGGTCGGTCTTTGGGTCGCTGCCCACCACCCTTGCTGAATACGGCGTGTCGTCGTGCAGAATAACTTTTATAAGTATAGGCGAATTATCAACAACGTGCGCGTTGGTAACAATATATCCGTCCTCGGTTATAATTATTCCCGAACCCTGCGTAGAACCGCCTATTACCGTTGTCGGTGTAACATCGTAATAAACCACTACCGATACCACTGAAGGCGTAAGCGCCTTTGCAAGCCCCTCGGTGGTGTATCTTCCGCTGCCGTCGGACATATAATCGCTTTCGTCCATTTTTGGCGGCTCATAAAGCGGCAGAGTAAAGTTCATCTTGTCCGAGGCATGCAGCAAAGTGTTTGTTATCCAGCCTTTGCCAAGTATTATAGATGACATCATATACATCAGCAGAATTATAACAATAGTTATGCACACCGCCCTGAAAAACGCCGCAGTGTTGCTCTGCTTTCTGTATGTCGCAGTCATTACCGAGCCCCAGAATATATCGTCAAAATCGCCCTTTCTGCCCGCAGCTTTTGGCGAAGTTTCGGTATTTTCAGCGCCTTCATCTGTATCTTCCGCCGTTTCGTTTTCCGCGCTTTGGGCAGGATAGCGCTTTTCTATCTCCTGCAAATTCTTTTCAAAAAGATCCAATACAATGTCACCTCTTTGTGCTGCCGTCGTTTTCATGCGGCTTGCTTGGCAGCGTGAACACAAACTCAGTGTATTCGCCCTTAACGCTGCGCACCATTATCTTGCCGCCGTGCAGCTTTATTATGCTTCTTACTATGTTAAGACCCAAACCAACGCCGCTCTGGTCTTTTCCGCGTGATTCGTCCGTCTTGTAAAATCTGTCAAACACCTGCGGCAGTTCCTCCTGCGTAAGACCCTCGCCGCTGTTTTTTATAGATACCGCCGTCATGTTGTCGTGCGTGTCAAAGCCGAACTCAATAAACCCATTCTTGTCAACAAACTTTATCGCGTTTTCCAGCAGATTGTATATCACCTGATGAATAAGGTCGTTGTCGGCGTATACTATCACCCTGTCAACGTCAAGTCCGCGAACGTCAATGTTCTTTTCCTCCAGCCTGCTTTCAAACGTCACAAGCGTGTCAACAATAGGCTCTATAAGGCTGAACTGCGCGCATTTAAGCTCTACCGTGCCCGATTCTATCTTTGCCAGATTAAGCATACTTCTTACAAGCCGAGTAAGCCTCTGCACTTCGGTAGATATTATCCTCAGATACTTCTTTTCTTCACTTTGCGGTATAGTGCCGTCAAGTATGCCGTCAACAAAGCCGCCTATCGAAGTCATCGGCGTTCTCAGCTCGTGCGAAACATTTGCAACAAAGCTGCTTCTCATCTTGTCATAGTTATTAAGTGATACCGCCATATCGTTGAATGCCTTGCCCAGAATGTCAAACTCCGTCGTGTCGTATTCGGGCAGCCGCTGCGTAAAATCGCCCCTGCCTATCAGCGTTGCAGTCTCGGCAAGCTCTGTAATAGGCGTTGTCAGCTGCTTTGTAGCAATATATACTATAATAAGCACTATGGCAAGTACCAGTATCATAGAAATCAAAAATATCTGCATTATGTTCCATATGTAGCTGTCCTGCTCTGTCAGCGAGATAGTCGCGAACAGATAAAACGGCTCTCCGCCTATATCGAACGATATGCCCGAAACGTGCCTTTCAGACGGCAAAAACCCTTCCATGTCAGAGGAAAAGTAAGTCGCGCTCTTTATCATGTCATCAAGTACGGCTTTTGGTACACTGCCGCTCGGCTGCGTGCCGGTGAATAATACAGTCACACCGTTTTCGTCCGTCATAAAAAGCTCGCCGCCTATCGACTGTGCATGGCTTTTCAGTATGTTTTCAACAGCCTCGCCGCTGATAATATCGTCAGCTCCGTCGGCAGTTTCAGCAACTTCCTCAGCAGCGGTTGAAACGTTCGAGATAAGCAGATTGCGCTTCTCGCCCGAAAAATACTGTGAAGAAACAAGCAGTAATACTGCTCCTAAGCATATAAAGCTTATTAGTATTACTGCCGCACATATTATGAAGTATTTAAAAAATATGCTTTTGGTGTCGCGCATTATTCTTCGTCAGCCTCAAATTTATAGCCTACGCCCCATACAGTTTTCAAAGCCCATTTGTCCGAAACGCCTTCCAGCTTTTCGCGCAGCCTTTTAACGTGTACGTCTATCGTTCTTGAATCGCCGTAATATTCAAAGCCCCATACTTCGTCCAGCAGCTGGTCGCGCGTGTAAACTCTGTTGGGATTTGAAGCTAAGTGGAACAAAAGCTCCAGCTCCTTCGGCGGCGTGTCAAGTATCTTGCCGTCAACTTTCAGTTCATATCTCGTCATGTTGACAACCAGCTTGTCGTAGCGCACTTCTTTGACTTCCGTCTCCGAAGATACCTGCCCTACACGCCTTGTAACGGCTTTTATCCTCGCAATAACTTCCTTTGTGTCAAACGGCTTTACAATATAGTCGTCCGCGCCGAGTTCCAGTCCCAGCACCTTGTCAAAGGTCTCGCCCTTTGCGGTTATCATTATTATAGGAACATTTGACTTTTTGCGTATCTCTCTGCACACCTGCCAGCCGTCAAGACCGGGCAGCATAATGTCAAGCAGAACAATATCGGGTTTGAGCGCATTGAACTTGACTACCGCTTCTTCGCCGTCGTGAGAAAGTATAACGCTGTAGCCGTCCTTTTCCAGATAAAGCCTTAAAAGCTCGCAAATATTCTTGTCGTCGTCAACTACCAGCACTTTGCCGAGAGCCATATTTATCACCATACCTTTAACGTTTGTTGTCGATTCCTTGATTTGAAAATTTGAACAAAAAAATAGCAAATTTTTAATTCATACAACTATTATAACAAATTCACAATTAGATTTTATTAACGTTCTGTTACATTTATATGAATATATTTTCAATAATGCAAAATATGCGCGGTCCAAGCCGTTTTGCGTTAAGAAATATTATGAAAAATGTTTCAACACCGCCTAATAATCAGCCGCAAATTTTACAAATCAACAAATATATGCTTTTGCGTGGTGAATTATTTGTGCTAAACGCCGAAAATGAAAAAACTGCCTGTTTCCCTCTTGCAATTTGCCAAAATAGTGGTACAATATATTTAGCACTCAAAGCAAATGAGTGCTAACACTAAAATTACGTTACACATTTTCATTATTATAAGGAGGTCATTTTTATGAAGATCAAACCATTGCAGGACAGAGTAGTAGTTAAAATGGTCGAGGCTGAGGAGACCACCAAGAGCGGCATAATCCTTACCGGCTCGGCTAAGGAAAAGCCTGAGATCGCAGAAGTTATCGAAGTGGGCGAAGGAAAGAAAGACGTTACCATGACGGTTACAAAAGGCGATAAGGTGCTTATTTCCAAGTATGCAGGCACTAATGTGAAGCTCGACGGCGAGGAATACATCATCGTCAAGATGGACGACATTCTTGCAATTGTCAAGTAATTTAAGTTTGGGAGGAATATACAATGGCTAAACAGATAGTTTACGGAGAGGAAGCTAGAAAATCTCTCCAGACAGGTATCGACAAGCTTGCTGATACCGTAAAAATCACGCTCGGCCCCAAGGGCAGAAACGTTGTTCTTGATAAAAAGTTCGGTGCACCGCTCATCACCAACGACGGCGTTACCATAGCTAAAGAAATTGAGCTTGAAGATGCTTTTGAGAACATGGGCGCACAGCTCGTAAAAGAAGTTGCTACCAAGACCAACGATGCCGCAGGCGACGGCACTACCACTGCCACACTGCTCGCACAGGCTCTTGTAAGAGAGGGCATGAAGAACATTGCCGCAGGCGCAAACCCCATGGTAGTTAAAAAGGGTATTGCAAAGGCTGTTGACACCGCAGTTGAAGCTATAGTTGCAAATTCAAAGGCTGTTGAGGGCAACGACGATATTGCAAGAGTTGCCACCATTTCTTCGGGCGACGAATTTATAGGCAAGCTTATTGCAGAAGCTATGGAAAAAGTTACTGCCGACGGCGTTATTACTATCGAGGAATCCAAAACTGCCGAGACCTACAGCGAAGTTGTTGAAGGTATGCAGTTTGACAGAGGCTACATCACGCCTTATATGGTAACAGATACCGACAAAATGGAAGCAGTGCTTGATGACCCGTTTATCCTTATCACAGACAAGAAGATATCGAATATTCAAGAAATTCTGCCGCTGCTGGAGCAGATAGTAAAGGGCGGTCAGAAGCTGCTTATCATTGCCGAGGATATCGAGGGCGAGGCTCTCTCGACCCTTATCGTAAACAAGCTGAGAGGCACATTTACCTGCGTGGGCGTTAAGGCTCCCGGCTTTGGCGACAGGCGCAAGGAAATGCTTCAGGATATAGCTATACTCACAGGCGGCGAGGTTATTTCTTCCGAGGTAGGTCTTGAGCTCTCAGAAACTCAGATAGACCAGCTTGGCAGAGCACGCCAGGTAGTTATCACCAAAGAGAACACCGTTATAGTTGACGGCGCAGGCGAAAAAGATGCCATAAAGAGCAGAATAGCTCAGATAAAGGCTCAGATAGAGACCACCACATCCGACTTTGACAGAGAAAAGCTTCAGGAAAGACTTGCAAAGCTTTCGGGCGGCGTTGCAGTTATAAAAGTAGGCGCTGCTACAGAGATAGAGATGAAAGAGAAGAAGCTGCGTATTGAAGATGCCCTTGCTGCCACAAAGGCTGCCGTTGAAGAGGGTATAGTAGCAGGCGGCGGAACAGCGCTTATAAACGCTATGCCTGCCGTAAGAAAGCTTATTGAAAAGCTTGCAGGCGACGAAAAGACGGGCGCGAACATCGTTCTGAAAGCGCTTGAAGAACCCGTTCGCCAGATTGCTCTCAATGCAGGTCTTGAGGGAAGCGTTATCATCGACAAGATACTGCGCTCACGCAAGATAGGCTACGGCTTTGATGCATATACAGAAGAATATGTTGACATGATACCTGCCGGCATTGTTGACCCGACCAAGGTAACACGTTCGGCGCTTCAGAATGCATCATCGGTAGCGGCTATGGTGCTTACCACCGAAAGCCTTGTTGCTGACATCAAGGAGGAGAATCCTGCTCCTGCAATGCCTGCCGGCGGCATGGGTGGAATGTACTGATAGAGGCAAGAGGCAAGAAGCAAGAGGCAAGATCATAATAAGGCGCGCTCTATAACGGAGTGCACCTTTCTTTTAGATGTTAGAAGTTAGAAGTAAGAAGTTAGAATTGCGTTTTGAAAAGCTTGTGCTGGTCTATAAAAAGCGATTTCTTGCTTGTAATATTTGCGCTTACGCGCACCCTGCGGAGCTGTTCACCGCTTATAGCACACAAAGGATTATAGTCTTGTCAAGAAAGGAAAAGTTTTCGGTCAAGCCTTTTTCAAAAGGCTTGCAGGGGTACGGGGACAGAGTCCCCGAAAACACAGCGTGCGCTCCGAAAAAGGTGAATTGAAAAACAATCCGGTGGATTGTTTTTTAAGAGGAAAATCCCTGCAAGAGAGGGATTTTCCTTTGAAAAGCTCCGACTATTTTTCCTGCGCGCGCTTGCGTGCGCAATAGCATTGTAAAAATCCCCACATCTTGCTTCTTGCTTCTATTTAAACCACACAAATGAAAAGCCTGCGCAACGTTATAAAAACCATTTCTAACATCTAACATCTAACATCTAACTTCTATCTTCTAATAGGGCAAGAAGCAAGAAGTTCGCTTCATTTCCGCAGTCCTGTTTTTCTATCTTGACTTTTGGGGAAAAATGTGTAATAATATAAGATAGCATTTTCATTTAAAAGAGGGAGAGTTCATGACGTACAGCATATTTAAATACCGCTTTTATTCGTCTTTCGGCTCGGGCGTGCGAGTCTGACGGCGCAGTTTTTATTCGTATTAAAATCAGTACACAAAAGAGGTATAAAAAATGAAAAAAGAATTACCAAAGACCTACGAACCTGCACAGTTCGAGGACAGAATATACAAATACTGGACGGACGGAAAGATGTTCCACGCAGAGGTTAATAAGGACAAAAAACCGTACACCATAGTAATTCCGCCGCCGAATATAACGGGTCAGCTGCATATGGGTCACGCGCTTGACGAGACTTTGCAGGACATTCTGATACGCTTTAAAAGAATGAGCGGCTACAGTGCTCTGTGGCTGCCCGGCACCGACCACGCCGCTATAGCTACCGAGGCAAAAATAGTTGAGGCTATGCGCAAAGAGGGTCTTACCAAAGAGGGCATAGGCAGAGAAAAGTTCATGGAAAGGGCATGGGCTTGGAAGAAGCAGTACGGCGGCAGAATAGTAGAGCAGCTAAAAAAGCTGGGTTCTTCCTGCGACTGGGACAGAGAACGCTTCACCATGGACGAGGGCTGTTCGCAGGCGGTAAAAGAAGTATTCGTAAAGTATTACGAAAAAGGTCTGATATACAGGGGCGAGAGAATAATAAACTGGTGCCCCAAGTGCAAAACTTCGCTTTCTGATGCCGAGGTAACTTATGAAGACCAGGCAGGGCATTTCTGGCACCTGCGCTATCCGCTCAAAGACGGCAGCGGATATATAGAGCTTGCCACCACGCGGCCCGAAACACTGCTGGGCGATACCGCTGTAGCAGTAAACCCCGACGACGAAAGATACAAAGACCTTGTTGGCAAAACGCTTATCCTGCCGCTGGTTGGCAGAGAGATACCCATTGTTGCCGACAGCTATGTTGACATGGAGTTCGGCACGGGCGTTGTTAAGATAACTCCTGCCCACGACCCCAACGACTTTGAAGTGGGTATGCGCCACAACTTGCCCGTCATAAACGTTCTTACAGAAGATGCTAAGATAACCGACGACTACCCCGACTATGCAGGCATGGACAGATATGATGCAAGAAAGAAGATAGTCGAAGACCTTGAAAAAGGCGGCTTTTTGGTGCGTACAGAGGCTCACGAACATAATGTGGGCACCTGCTACCGCTGTTCTACCACCGTTGAGCCGAGAGTTTCAACACAGTGGTTTGTAAAGATGAAGCCGCTTGCCCAGCCTGCTATAGATGCAGTAAAGAACGGCGATACAAAGTTTGTTCCCGAAAGATTTGACAAGATATATTTCCACTGGCTTGAAAATATCAAAGACTGGTGTATTTCTCGCCAGATATGGTGGGGTCATCAGATACCTGCATTTTACTGCGACGACTGCGGCGAAATGGTCGTTACCAAAGAAAACAGCGCAGTGTGCCCCAAGTGCGGC
The DNA here is from genome assembly GCA_947630555.1 of uncultured Clostridia bacterium. Classification (GTDB taxonomy): domain Bacteria; phylum Bacillota; class Clostridia; order Oscillospirales; family Ruminococcaceae; genus UBA7477. The sequence goes on along the minus strand of CANRIA010000001.1, from coordinate 55,518 downwards.
AAACCCATGCGCCAAGACCCCGATACACTGGATACATGGTTCTCATCGGCGCTGTGGCCTTTCTCAACGCTCGGCTGGCCTGAAAAGACCGAGGATTTTGAGTATTTCTACCCCACAAATACGCTTGTTACCGGCTATGATATAATTTTCTTCTGGGTAATAAGAATGATGTTCAGCGCGCTTGAAAATACAGGCAAGCCGCCGTTTGATACCGTGCTTATACATGGTCTTGTGAGAGATGCCCAGGGCAGAAAGATGTCAAAATCTCTCGGCAACGGCATTGACCCTCTTGAAATTATAGATCAGTACGGCGCAGATGCACTGAGATTTATGCTTGCTATGGGCAACGCACCGGGCAACGATATGCGCTTTACCGAAGACAAGGTAAAAGCGGCGAGAAATTTTGCAAATAAGCTGTGGAACGCCTCGCGCTATATTATGATGAACCTGCCCGACGGCTTTAAGTGCGATAAACTCTGCGACGAGCTTTCTACCGAGGATAAGTGGGTGGTTTCAAAGTTCAATACCCTCGCTAAAGAGGTCAACGAGAACCTTGAAAGCTATGAACTGGGCGTTGCCTGCGCCAAGATATATGACTTTATCTGGGACGTTTACTGCGACTGGTATATTGAGCTTACAAAGCCCAGGATCACCGCAGGCGGAGAAAGCGCGCAGACCGCGCAGAACGTGCTCGTGTGGGTAATGAAGGGTATGCTGAAACTGCTGCACCCGTTCATGCCGTTCATAACCGAGGAGATATGGCAAACGCTTGTTGACGACGGCAGCGCGATAATGCTCTCGGATTACCCCGTATATCACAGCGAGTATAGCTTTGTAAGCGAGGAAAACGAGTTTGAAATGATAATCGCCGCGATAAAGAGCGTGAGAAATATCCGCAGTGAAATGAACGTGCCAAACTCGGTGAAATCGGCGCTGTATATCGAAACGAAGAACAGCGAAACCTTTGAAAACGGCAGAATGTATTTTGAAAGGCTCGCGTTCGCATCTGACGTTGAGATAGCCGAAAAGTATGATATTCCCGACAGCATAACCGCAGTAACGGCAAATGCAAGAATATTCATACCGCTTGCAGATATAGTAGACGTTGAGAAAGAGACCGCAAGGCTGGATAAAGAAAAGCAGGCGGCGCTTAAAGATATAGAGTTTTTGTCAAAGAAGCTGTCAAACGAGGGCTTTTTGGCAAAAGCGCCCGAAAAGCTTGTTGAGGAGCAAAAGGCGAAGCTGACAAAAGCGCAGGAAAAGCTTGAAAAGATAGAGCAGTCCCTTGCCGCACTTAAAAAGTAAAAATAAACGCACTTCGTGAAGAAATTTACGGAGTGTTGTTTTTTATCAAAGGTCTAAATCCCTGTCAAGAAACCAAAAGTTTTCGGTCAAGCCTTTTTCAAAAGGCTTGCAGGGTGTGGGGCGGCGCCCCACAAATACACAGCGTGCGCTCCGCAAAGGGTGAATTGAAAAACAATCCGGTGGATTGTTTTTCAAGAGGGAACGCCCTGAAAGAGAGGGCGTTCCCTAGCTGTAGTGCAACGCTAATTTTCCGCGTTCTCTTAGAGAACGCCGAACAATGTGAAAAATTCATAACAAATAAAATGCGTGAAAGTGTTGGTTTACTCAAATGAGAAGATAACTGAATTACTGTGGGGCGTTGAACAGCTCCGCAGGCTGCGCGTAAGCGCAAACATTACGCACAAGAAGCAAGATGAGCATTTTGAAAATTACGCGCAAAGTTAAAATTACATCTTCTTGCTTCTTGCCTCTAGTTATCTTGCTTCTAGTAGAACTGTTTTCCCTCCGCATACAAGCGTATTCCACAAAAGGACAAACAAATAAACATAATTTTTATGATTTTTCACCATTGACGGCGCGGCGGCAAGTAATGTATAATTGTTATTGTGAAAATATTATAATAATATATATGCCGATTTGCGGCAGAAACGGAGTATGGTATGGTAAAGGTAGTAAAATTCGGCGGCAGTTCGCTTGCCAGTGCAAAGCAGTTTAAAAAGGTCGCGGATATAATCCACGCCGACGATTCAAGAAGATACGTTGTGCCCTCAGCGCCCGGCAAAAGAAGCAAGGAAGATACAAAAGTTACAGATATGCTGTATGCCTGCTATGACCTGGCGGCTAAGGGCAAGCCGTTCGACGAGCAGTTTGAGGCGATAAAACAGCGTTATATTGAGATAATCGAGGGTCTTTCGCTCGACCTCTCGCTTGACAAGGAGTTTGATATAATACGCTCCTGCTTTATAGGCAAGGCAGGCAGAGATTATGCGGCATCGCGCGGCGAGTACCTCAACGGTCTTGTGCTTGCAAACTACCTCGGCTATGATTTTATCGACCCTGCCGACACCATTTTCTTTGACGATTACGGCAGATTTGACGGCAAGAGGACTTACAAAGCTCTCGGCGAACGTCTCGAAAATACCGAAAGAGCGGTAATTCCCGGCTTTTACGGCTCTATGCCCAACGATACTATAAAGACATTTTCGCGCGGCGGCTCTGACGTTACGGGCTCGATAGTTGCGGCTTCGTGTAGTGCTGACCTGTACGAAAACTGGACGGACGTTTCAGGCTTTATGATAGCAGACCCGAGGATTGTCGAAGACCCCGAAACTATCAAAGTTATAACATATAAAGAACTTCGGGAGCTTTCGTATATGGGCGCAGGAGTTTTGCACGAGGACGCTATTTTCCCTGTGCGCAAGGCAGGCATACCTATAAATATAAAGAACACCAACGCCCCCGAAGATCAGGGCACTATGATAGTCGAAAGCACCTCGCAGAAGTCAAACTACACGATAACAGGCATAGCAGGCAAAAAGGGATTTACATCTATCAGCATTGAAAAAGATATGATGAACTCTGAGCTCGGCTTTGGCAGGCGCGTGCTTGAAGTTTTCGAGAAAAACGGCATCAGCTTTGAGCATATGCCCTCGGGTATAGATACCATGACGGTAATCGTTCATCAGGAGGAGTTCGGCGCGGCTGAGCAGGAAGTTTTAGCAGGCATACACCGCAACTGCAAACCCGACAGCATAGTTATTGAAACGGGTCTTGCGCTTATTGCCATTGTGGGCAGGGGAATGAAGTCAACTCGCGGTACGGCAGGCAAGATATTCTCTGCTTTGGCAGATGCAAGGGTAAACGTAAACATGATAGACCAGGGCTCCAGCGAGCTTAATATAATAGTCGGCGTGCATGAAGAAGACTTCGAGACCGCCACGCAAAGTATTTATGATACGTTCGTTACAAACGGCTGATATGTATACAAAAACAAAGGACTGCAATAAAGCAGTCCTTTTGTTATATATAAAAGCCACACCGCCGAAGCGACAGGCGGCTATTCTTCTTTGAGAACGTCTTTCGGCTGAGCAGAACCTATTATGCACAGCGGCATTATTACCGAAAGCGCAAGGTACAAAACTATCACAGCCGCGCAAAGACCAAGCTGCGGCAAACCGAATGAAACAAGCATTTTCTTTAAGAATGTGTACTTGCCTATTATCAGCACCGCCGCCGTAAGTACAGAAGCAATGCCGCAAGTCACAAGCTCGTTTTTAAGGCTCTTTAATGCACATGAGCGCCACCGTGCGCCGCATATGTAGAAAATAGCGTAGTTTCTCAGCTGCCGTTTGGTGTATATCGCGTTTACCGATACCGCGGAAATGAGCATCAGCAGGAAAATGCACACCGCTATGGGCATTAGCGTGCGTATCTGCTCAAAAATGTATTTCATGCTGTTTTCTCTTACTTTTGCAAACGGGTAGCATTGGTATTTGTTATTACCCTCGATACTGCTGCCTGCGTTTACATATTCATCATATGAAACATCGCTGTAATCTGCCATCTGGTAATATACACAGTGGGTATTTTTTCCGCCAAAAAGAGCTTCGCTGTCAGCGTTTATAGTTACTGCAAATATTCTTTCATCTACGTTGTAATCATACAGAGCTGCAATATTCGTGTAATCTATGTTTTCCCAGTCTGTCTGGTCGCTGTAGCCTATCAGCCGCTGACCGTTCGCCATAATGCCGACCACCTTGTAATCAGCGTGTACTATTTTGGTGGGATTTCCGTTTTCGTCATAGTTCATCGGAAAATCTCTTGAAAATTCATCGCCGACATTGAACCTGCCGTCACACCAGCCCAGCACCACGGGTATAACGCCCGTTTCTTTGTACATATCAGTGCACTCAGAAAGCCATACGCCGCTTAGCATTTCGGGGCGGTAGTCGGTAATATATCCCCCTGCTATAGCTATGCTTTTCATGTTTATAGTATCATATTCATCTTCCGTTTCTTCATTGGGTATCATCTGGTCGCCCGAATAGATAACGCTTAGTTTTGCATCTGTTATATCATCTTCTATAGATGTGTCATCAAAACCGTGCTGACCCACAATATACCCATTGCCGCTTATAAGTTTTTCTATAGGTCTGTATGTATCGTATCTTGCCAGCGTCGAAGATACCGAAAGCATCATAATGCAAAGCACTACTGAAAGCTGTATTATCTCAAATACTTTCATCATACTGAATTTCTTCACACTGCGGCTGCTGTTTTTCAGCTGAATAAGGCTGTGCTTTCTTACCGTGTGTATTACCATTGCAAGCATTACTATAAGCGAAATTGCGGCATACCATATAAATATAAGTATGTAGCCTTTAAGGGTGTAACGCTCTCCCATAGTGGGGTAAAGCCCTTTAAGGTGCGGCAGAATAAGCTTGTGATACGCAAGCTGTGAAAGCGCGAAAACAGGCGCATTTATTATGATATTTTCTATAACGTATGCGGCAATTGCCTTGCCCTTTGAGCAGCCGCATATCCTCATTATTGCCAGCTGACCCGAACGCTTTTCAAGCATATATCTGTAAAGTATCGCCACATCTATAGCCGCCAGCAGAGCAATTAGCACGGCAATAAGAGCTACCGTTCTCAGCATCTGCATTTCGTGTTCTTCCAGCAGCGTAACGTTGGGTATGTAGTATTCATCGCCAAGCTGCTCTCTTATGCACTTTGAAAGCAGGTTGAACTGATCTCTCGTCAGCGGCTTATCAAAGGAAAGACTTCCAAAGTCGGCATAGGTATCGGGCTTCATATTGTGTTCTTCTATAAATCCGTCATAGTTTGTAGTACCAAGCAGCAAAGCCTCATCTGAAAGAGATGTCAGTGTAAGGTGTATGTCGTCGCTGCCATAGCCCTCGTTTGGGTAGTATTTTATGTCGTATTCTTTACCGCCTATAACAGCCTTTGTTGTGCCCTCGGGTATTACGCGTATAACAGATGTCTGGTTGGCGTTCATGTCGTCATACTTTTCAATATCGTCGTCAAGTGTCTGATCCAGCCTGTTTTCATTTACATATATAAAATTTACGCCGCTGTCATATTCTTCGTCTGTAAATTCCGGATCAACAGTCGTTTCTGATGAGCCGTCAGAGAAAGTGTAAGTAGTCGCTGCCTTTTCTTCCCTTCCGCATATCTTGCCGTCTTTCATCCTGCACGGGAACATGAATATTCCATAGTACGGCTCGTCGTTGTCGGAACGGTCGTCCGGCGTAGAGGCTATAGGCGTGCCGCTGCCGTCATTCCAGACCATAGTTACCGTGCTTGTGTTGTGAAAATGCAGTGAACTCATCACCGCTGCTTCCGTGTAGAAACTTTTAAGATTATTTTTCAGCTCATCGGGCAGCGTTCTCACAAGGTTTACCAGCTTCGGCGCGGTGGCAGAGCCCGTGTAACTGTGCGATACACCCATAATTTCCGCAAACTGATCGAGTTCTTCACGCGCAGTCAGGTCTTCAAGATCTGCCGCTATGGTAAATCTCTTGCTGTTGTACTCTGCCATGCCGCTGTCAGCCTTTATGGCAAAATCATAGTAAATGCCGTAGGCAAAGCAAATAACCAGCGCGGTGACGGCAATGTTCACAAGCATAAGCAGGGCAAGCAGCGTTTGCTTTGTGTACTGGTTTTTAAGATTTTTCCATATCATTCTAAACATTTTTATTCCTCCTTTATTTTCAGACATTTTATGCCTGTAAAATTTTTATTTCTATATTATATATCGCGCCGAGAGGGCAAAATGTTACAAAAAAATTTAAAAATCAGCGAAATAACCAAATTATGCGCCACGCCCAAGTTACAATTTATGCACATATACAAAAACGCCCTCCGATATTCTCAGAGAGCGTTTTATATTCAAGATGAAATTACTTGTTAAGATTAGCCTCTATCCTGTCAAGCTGTTCCCACAGTTCTTTGGGTATTCTGCCGCCCTTATCGGCAATGTCTTCTTTGTAGTATCTGCGCATTTCGGCAATTTCCTTTGTCCACAGTTCCTTGTCTACTTTTAGCAGCTTATCCATTATTTCGGGCGTTACTTCGTCCTCAATGCCGGTAAGGTTTATATCCTCGGGCTTGGGCAGATAGCCTATAGCAGTTTCAACGGCGTCTACCTTGCCCTCGCAGCGCTTGATTATCCAGTCAAGAACTCTCATGTTGTCGCCAAAACCGGGCCAGATGAAGTTTCCGTTCTCGTCCTGCTTGAACCAGTTTACGTTGAATATCTTCGGAGCGTTGTCACCCAGCTTCTTGCCCATGTCAAGCCAGTGCTGCCAGTAGTCGCCCACATTGTAGCCTATGAAAGGTTTCATAGCCATCGGGTCGTGGCGAAGTACGCCTACAGCGCCGGCAGCCGCAGCAGTGGTCTCTGAAGAAACAGCCGAGCCAACATATGTGCCGTGTACCCAGTCAAGCGACTGATAAACCAGCGGCGTGGTAGAAGCTCTTCTTCCGCCGAATATCATAGCAGAAATAGGCACGCCCTGAGGGTTGTTGAATTCCTTAGAAATGCATGGGCAGTTTTCAGCAGGAGCGGTAAATCTTGAGTTGGGGTGAGCAAGCGTGTTGCCCTGCGCTATATACTCGGGGCCGTTTACCTTAGCGCCCTTCCACTCGGTTGCATCAACAGGCGGATTCTTGTCCAGTTTTTCCCACCATACGGTGTTCTGCGAATTATCTATAGCAACGTTTGTGAAGATAGAATTCTTCATAGCTGTGTGCAGCGCGTTGGGGTTAGACTTTTCATTAGTGCCCGGTGCAACGCCAAAGAAGCCGTTTTCGGGGTTTATGGCATAAAGCTTGCCGTCGTCGCCCTGTTTCAGCCATGCAATGTCGTCGCCTACAGTCCATACCTTATAGCCTGCCTCGGTATAGCATTTGGGCGGAATAAGCATTGCAAGGTTTGTCTTTCCGCAGGCAGAGGGGAACGCCGCGGTGATGTACTTTATCTCACCGTCGGGCTTCTCAACACCCAGTATAAGCATATGCTCAGCCATCCAGCCCTCGTTCTTGCCCTGGAATGATGCAATACGCAGAGCGAAGCACTTTTTGCCCAGCAGAACGTTTCCGCCGTAGCCTGAGTTTATAGACCATATCGTATTGTCCTCAGGGAACTGAACAATATATCTCTTTTCAGGGTCAATGTCGGCTCTTGCGTGCAGACCTCTTACAAAGTCGTCCGAGGTGTCGCCAAGGTTTTCAAAAGCCTTAACGCCTACTCTCGTCATTATATCCATGTTCAGTACAACGTATATCGAGTCGGTCACCTCAACGCCCACTTTCGCCAGCGGTGAGCCTATAGGGCCCATAGAATAGGGGATAACGTACATAGTTCTGCCCTTCATAACGCCGTCATACATCGGTGTCAGCATAGCGTACATTTCCTTCGGATCCATCCAGTTGTTGGTAGGGCCTGCGTCCTCTTTAGTCCTTGTGCAGATGAATGTTCTGTCCTCCACTCTCGCAACGTCGTTGGGGTTGGTGCGGTGATACAGACAGCCCGGAAGCTTTTCCTGGTTGAGCCTTATCATCTCGCCTGTAGAAACAGCCTCATCACGCAGAGCCTCAAGCTGCTCGTCGCTGCCGTCTATCCAGACTACCTTGTCGGGCTTGGTCAGAGCGATCATTTCGTCTACCCATTTGTTTACATTCGGGTTTTTAGTAAGTGTTGCCATAATTTTAACTCCTTTCGGGAAAATAATATACATTTTTAAGGAAACGCCAAAAGAACAAATTCCCTCTTATATATTATAACGCAAATGCCCCTGCAAGTCAAGAGATAAGCGGCTTTTATTTTTCTTTGCCGCAAGTTTACAATTTGCACAGCGCTTTTTTCGCCTGCGTGGTTGACAATCGGGCCAAATTGCGTTATAATATATATGTATGGTCTTTTCATGTCGTAATATAGAAAAATAAAACACGAAAAAAGGCATACGCGGCTTGCATTATTACAGGTCATTACATCTTTTTTTATGGAGGAGATGCTATGTCTGAAAAACATAAAATACTTATAGTTGACGATAACGAGGCAAACAGGGAACTTCTTATAGATATGCTTGAAGACGACTTTGATGTGTACCAGTGTGCCGACGGCAAGGAAGCTATCGCGGTCATATCAAACCAAGGGAGCACATTTTCGCTGGTTCTGCTTGATATTTTTATGCCTGAGGTCGACGGCTTTCAAGTGTTGAAAGTTATGAACAAGCTAAGGATAATAGAGGATCTTCCCGTTATCATGATATCGTCTGAAAGCTCACCCGAGAGCATGGAACACGCCTATAGGCTGGGCGCTACCGACTACATACCGCGCCCGTTCAATATGATGATAGTGCGCAGAAGAGTTATAAATACTATCATGCTGTATTCAAAGCAGAAAAAGCTTATTGAAACAGTTGAAGAACAGGTTGAGGAAAAAGAAAAGAACAGCGAGATGCTGATAAATATCCTCAGCCATATAGTTGAGTTTCGTAACGGTGAGAGCGGTCTGCACGTTCTTCACGTGCGCAGGATAACAGAAATTCTGCTCGACTGCCTCACGCAGAAGACCGATAAATACGCGCTTACAAAGTCTACAAAAGCTATGATAGCAAACGCCTCGGCGCTGCACGATATAGGCAAAATTTCTATACCGGATTCTATTCTTAATAAGCCGGGCAGACTTACCGACGAGGAGTACGCCATTATGAAAACGCATTCGGCGGCAGGCGGTGACCTTGTAAATCAGCTTCCTATTTATAAAGATGAACCCCTTGTGCGCTCGGTGTTTGAAATATGCCGCTGGCACCACGAACGTTTTGACGGCAGGGGATACCCCGACGGTCTTAAAGGCGACGAGATACCCATTTCGGCGCAGGTGGTGGCAGTTGCAGATGTCTACGACGCGCTGACCAGCGAGAGGTGTTATAAAAAAGCCTTCACGCATGAAAAAGCTGTTGAAATGATACTCAATAACGAGTGCGGCGTGTTCAACCCACTGCTTATGGAATGTCTGGTAGATTCGGCTGAAATGATAAAGTCGGAGCTCTCTAAAGACATGATAGAGGAAATAGGCAAGTTAGAATCGCGGCTGATAGCGCAGGAGATACTTGAAAATAAGAACATCTCGCGCAGTGACCTGCTATCTCAAAGCCTTAAATATGAGAGGGAAAAGAACGAGTTTTATAACGTCTATGGCAGCGACCTTATTTTTGAGTATATAACAAAGACCGATATGCTTATTTTCTCTGATAAGAGCGCGGAGCTTCTGGGCGTTGAAAAAACAATAATGTCGCCTGCCAGCAACAGCAAACTCCTCGATGCAATGGGCATTGAAACGCATAAAAAGCTGGAAGACGAAATATTCAAAACAACCGCAGATGCTACCGACGGTCAGTGCGATTTGCAAAGCGGCGATAAGTTCTGGAGGATAATTTTCCGTACACTTTGGAGCGACGGTTCGCTGACGGGCACGGTGGGTATAATAAGGCTTATAGATCCACAAACATAAGAAGGAGTAGATTTATGAACATACAAGAATGTTACGCGCAAATGGGCGCGGACTACAGCGACGTGCTTGCAAGAATGATGAAAGAGGAGAGAGTGAAGAAATTTGCCCTTCGCTTTCTTGATGACCCAAGTTTTGAACTGCTGAAAACATCGCTGGCGGATAAGAATTACGACGAGGCTTTCAGAGCGGCGCACACCATAAAGGGCGTAAGCCAGAACCTTAGTTTTACTACGCTTTATAAGTCTTCGCATGACCTGTGCGAGGCTCTCAGAGGCGGCAAACCGCTTGAAGATGTGTCGCTTTATGAAAATGTTGTCCGCGACTATGTAATGACCGTTGCGGCGCTAAAAAAGGTCGATGAATAATAAAAATTGCCGCGGAATATTCTGCGGCTTTTTTGTGTGGTGAAGTTATGAAAACTCTTGTGCTTTTTGGCTCTCCGCGCAGGGCAGGGGATACGGCTTATCTTTTGAAAATGCTGCTTGAAAAAATTGACGGCGAGCATATGATAGTTGATTGCTATCATGAAAATATCTCGCCGTGTGTTGACTGCCGCGCCTGCCGCAAAAGTGATAATTGCGCGATAAATGACAGTATGCAAAAGGTGTATCAATACGCCGAAAAGTGCGATGATCTGGTAATTGCCACGCCGCTGTATTTTTCTCAGCCTACAGGCAGGCTGCTTGATGTTTGCAGCAGGGCGCAGGTTTATTTTTCGCAAAGAAGATTTCGCGGCATCATACCAAATTTAAGTATACGCAAAGGCGGCGTGATACTCACCTGCGGCAGCAGCGATACTACAGGCGCGCAAAAGGCTTTTGAAACACTGAAAGATGTGTTTCTGATGTTCGGCATAAAAGATATCGCTCCGCCCGTTTGCTGCCTTGGTACAGACAAGACCCCTGCCACTGAAAACATACAAATAAAAAGCGAAATAGAACGCCTTGCAAATTTTCTGAACGTAAGCGCATAAAAAATCGGCAGTCATAGCGGCTGCCGTTTTTGTTCGATTTTTGCAGTATTTTAATGCTGCCATATTTCCTTGCGCTTGCTGCCGCTGTGTTTTACCGCTTCAAACATACCTGAATTGCAAAGCGAAAGCGCCGTATCTTCACCCAAAACAATAATATGATCTAAATACCGTATTTTCAGCCTGCTTAGCAGATCATAAAGAGCATTCATAGCCGAAAGTTCTTTTTTGCTCGGCAGAATATTTAATTGATCTGACTTGTGCGCAAGAATAATGCTGTTGCATTCGTTTTCAGCAAGCGTTTTTATCAGCTTCCGCGGCGAAGCTATCTCTTTAAAGGGGTCGCTGCTGCACACTGTAACAGCCTCTATAAGTCTGAGCGACGAAGTAAGGCAAAACACTATCATGCTGCCGCTCTGCACCCCTTTAAAATGCTTTAATACTACCTTAGTCACCGTATCAGGGTTTGACATCACAGGTCTTTTGTCCGCTGCAGTAAGCTGCTCAGACAGCTGCGGAAAATATTTTATAAACGCCGCACTCTTGCGCGATATGCCCTTTACCTGACAAAGCTCCTCTATACTTGCCTGAGATACCCCGTAAAGATCGCCAAAACGCGCCGTAAGTTCGTGGGCTATCTCGTTCGTGTTCTTTCGCGGAATGGTGTAGAAAAGCAAAAATTCAAGCACTTCATGCTGTGAAAATCCGCGCAGACCTGTTTGATCAATGCGGCTGCGTACCCTCTGCCTGTGCCCTGCGTGATAATTTATCTTGCCGTCAGCCATGTGTCTCACCGCCGCGCATCTCTGAAAGTCTCTTTACAATAGCTTCATATGCCTCTTTTGGCTGGCAGATGTCTTTAACAGCCGTCTCCATAGGGCAAAAGCCGTCGCCCCGTCGATTTTTTATTGCAGGGACATTATTTTCACAGTAAAATTTTATGCCGTGCTCTTTAAGTACCTCGGCGGCAAGCTTGCTTATCGTAACGCAGTATATCTCTTTAACACCCAAAAGAACATACATAAACGCCGCCGCCTTGCCTATCACTTTGTCTGCAAAGCTGTACTTTGAATAGTCTTTTTTGCTTTCATACAGCTGCAAAAGCGGCTTTACACCCCTCTCGCGGCTGGTGAACACCTCTTCGCCGCAGGCAGCGCAGGTCATCGAATTATCAGAGAGAAGTATGTCCTTTGCCTTTTTAAGAGCCTCAGTCATTTTCTTTGCGCCTTACCGCCCATGTTATCAGCGGAATTGAAACCAGCTGCAAAACTATGCCTGCAATGCCCGTAGGTATGCTTTTAAGTATTACAGCAGGTGCAACAGCCTTGCTGCCTACTATATAGAATACGAACAGTATCGCCAGCGCCCTAACAGCCCTGCCTATCACCTGCGCAGAGAAAACAGAAGCAAGCGTGGGCAGCTTTGTTTTGCCAAGCAGACCTGCCGAAACGCCGTATGCCGCAAGTTCTATCATCATAAACGGCAGCATTATTTTTGTCGGCATTCCCGTCATCAAAAAGGAAGCCAAAGGTGCAAGTGCGCCTGCAATGCCTGCCGCGTAAGGGCCTGCCAGTATTCCGCAAAGAATTATCGGCAGATGCATAGGCAGCAGCACTTCACCTATTGATGTTCCCATGTGCAAAGCCGCGCCTGCAAGGTGGCATATCTGCGGCAAAACCACAGCCGCTATTATGGTAGCTGCGGCGTAAATAAACTGCGCCGTAACCGAAATTCTCTTTTTGCTTACTACAGTTGTTGACATATTCGTTACCTCCGTATATAATATTTATGTATTATTGCAAACGCTTGGTAAAATCGCTCATAGCTTCCGATATTTTTATCTGCTGAGGGCATACCGCCTCACAGCTTCGGCAGCCTATGCATCTGCTTGGCTGTTTTTCCTGCGGCAGAGCAGAAAGTGCCATAGGCGCTATAAATCCTCCGCGAGTGAGATAATGCTCGTTGTAAAGCGCGAGAAGATTTGGTATGTCCAGCTGCTGCGGACAGTGACTTGTGCAGTAGCGGCAGGCAGTGCAGGGGAGTGCGTTTTCCGCGATCATCTTGTCTGCAATAGACATAAGCGCCGCCATTTCCTTATCGCTCAGCGGCTTTCTTTCCGAGAATGTTTTCAGATTGTCAGCCACCTGTTCGTCGTTAGACATACCCGAAAGCACGGTGACAATATTCGGCAGGCTCTGTACAAAGCGGAACGCCCATGCGGCTATGCTCTCGTCGGGTCTTAAAGACTTCAGAAGAGCATTGTCCTCATCTGAAAGCGATGCCAGTCTGCCGCCCCTTACGGGTTCCATAACCAAAGTCGGCACGCCGTATTCGTTCAAAAGCTGAACCTTTTTCTCGGCGTCCTGGAACTTCCAGTCAAGGTAGTTGAGCTGTATCTGGCAAAACTCCATGTGCTTTCCATATGCATCTAAAAAACGCTTCATGGTGTTATAGTTGCCGTGTGCCGAAAAGCCCAGATGACGTATCCTGCCGTTTTTCTTCTGCTCGTAAAGATAATCAAAAATGCCGAACTTCGGGTCAAGATAGTCGTCAATATTCGATTCGCAAACGTTGTGGAACAGATAAAAATCAAAGTATTCCACCTGACATTTTTCAAGCTGCTTTTCAAAAATTTCTTTCACCTTCGGCATATTTGAGTTATCATACCCCGGAAACTTCGTCGCAAGATAAAAGCTTTCGCGAGGGTAGTTTTTAAGCACCTTTCCTACCACTATTTCCGACTGACCGCTGTGGTAGCCCCATGCGGTATCATAGTAATTTACGCCGTTTTTCATGGCGGTGTCTATCATTTTCGCAACGCGCTCCTCGTCAATGTGCGCATCGTTGCCGTCAGTGGTGGGCAGGCGCATATTTCCCATACCCAGCGCGGAAATTTTCATGCCCTGAAAATCATTGTAGATCATAGAATTACTCCTTTCATTGTGTGCAATACAATTCTTTACTATATTATAACACCTAGTAAAAAATATAGCAAGTGTTTTTGAAAAATTTCTTGCAATATATTTTATAATGTGCTACAATAAGATTTGACAATAAATTTTCTTTGACAATAAATTTTCGGAGTGACTTAAAAAACATGGAATACATTTTGCTGATAGTCGGCTTTGTGTTGCTTATAAAGGGCGCTGACGTTTTCGTTGACGGCTCGTGCAGCGTTGCAAGAATACTTAAAGTGCCGCAGTTTATAATAGGTCTTACAGTGGTGTCGTTTGGCACAAGCGCGCCCGAAGCCGCGGTGAGCATATCCGCAGGTTTTGCAGGCAGCAACGAGATATGCCTCGGCAACGTTATAGGCTCAAATATGTTCAATCTGCTTGTGGTGGTTGGCGTGTGCGCCGCAATTTCGGCAATGCCTGTCGAGCGCGATATAAAGCGCTTCGACCTGCCGTTTTCAATACTTATAACCGCCGTTGTGCTTGCACTGAGTATCGACAAACGCCTCTCGCGTGTTGACGGTCTGATACTTATCGCGCTGTTCGCATCGTATCTGTTTTTAACCATACGCAAAGCAGTGAAAAACAAGACCGCCGAGGAAGACGACAGCAAAAAGCTTTCGGCGGTAAAGAGCATTATTTTTATAGTAATAGGTCTCGCGGCGGTTGTTGTCGGCGGCGATATGGTGGTTGATAACGCTGTTGTAATAGCCGAAAAACTCGGCATGAGCCAAACGCTTATAAGCCTTACTATAATAGCCATGGGCACATCGCTCCCTGAACTTGTGACCTCGATAGTCGCATCTGCAAAGGGAGAGAACGGTCTCGCGCTGGGCAACGTTGTCGGCTCGAATATATTCAACCTGCTGTTCGTGCTGGCGTTCTCGGTAACGCTCAACCCTGTGCCCGTCAAGCTCTCGTCGGTGATAGACCTCACGATACTTGCAGCGGTCAGCATAATAATGCTGCTGATGCTTTTCAGAAAGGACAAATATTCGCGCCCCAAAGGCATTTTTGCCCTGCTGATGTATGTTGCGTATGCGGTTTATATTTTCATACGAAATTGAGAATTGTAAAGGTTGCTGTCAGAGGCAAGAAAATGTAATTTCAAATTTTGCGCGTAATAATGTTGCTGCTTTCGCAGCAAGCCTGCGGAGCTGTTCAACGCTACACTTTTATTTGGTTATCTCCTCATTTTGAGTGTGCTAGTACTTTCGTGCATTTTACTTGTTATGAATTTTTCACATGATGCGGCGTTCCATAATGGAACGCGGAAAAAGAGATATGCGCTACAACTAGGGGAGGCTCTCTCTTGCAGAGCCTCCCCTCTTAGAAAACAGTTCACCGAACTGTTTTCTAATTCACCTCTTGCAGAGCGCACGATGTGTTTTGTGGGGCGCTGCCCCACGCCCTGCAAGCCTTTTGGAAAAGGCTTGACCGAAAACTTTTATTGTCTTGACAAGATTTTAAAATACGCGGCGTAAGCCGCACCTTAACTCTTCACTATTCATTATTCACTATTCACTATTTATAAAAACCGCCCGTCAGAGAATTTTCTCTCCGACGGGTTTATTATTATTTAGTCGCCTGTTGATTCCCTCAAAACCAAGCTGTGTTTCAGCGTGTATCTGCCCTTGTCGCTCGCGCCCTCGGTGATGTTCGCAATAAGCTTCTGCGCCACCAGCCTGCCCATTTCCTCGCACGGCTGCGCTATACTTGATATAGACGGCACAAACCTCTCGCACCATGTAATGCCGTCAAAACCTATCACCGCAAGCTCTTTGCCAACGGCTATGCCCCTTTGCGAGGCGGTCTTTATTACTCCTGCTGCCAGATTGTCCGACACCGCAAAAATTGCTGTCGGTCTGTCGGTCAGCGAAAGAAAATACTCAGTCGCCGCCGCGGCGTTTTCATATTCATACTCACCGTGCCAGATGTATTCATCTCTCGGCTCAATGCCGTGGTCTTTCAGCGCCTTTTTGTAGCCCTTTTCACGCAGCCCTGAGGATATAACATCGCCCTGCACCGCTATCATAGCTATCTTTGTGTGACCTTTTTTAATAAGCGCCGTGGTCGCATCATAGCCGCCTGCCTCGTCGTCAACTACCACAGTCAGCACGTCAGCCCCGTGAACGCTCTCGCAGCAAAGCGCAATGTTAAAGTTCTCCGCAATGCTGTTTATCGTGTCCTTGTCAAGAGAAGTACCCAGCAGCACAGCGCCGTCAACAGTGCGGTTGTAAAGCATATCCATCTGCCGCTTTTCAGACTCTCTGCTGCCGTTTGATATAGCCGTAACTATGTCAAAACCCACCTTTTCCGCCTCGTCGCTCATGCCTGCAATTATCTTTGCATAAAGCGAGTGATCCGACGACGGCTGAATTACCAGTATCCTGTTGGTAACGCATTTGCGAAGGTTGCGTCCCAAAAAGTTCGGGCTGTATTTCAGATCCCTTATCGCATCGTTCACCCTCTGCGTTGATTCTTTAGAAACGCTTGCGCTGCCGTTCAGCACCCTTGAAACGGTCGCCACCGAAACGTTAGCAGCCTTGGCAACATCTTTTATAGTAACATTCATATAAGATCACCCTAAAATTAGTAATAATGATATTATATCACACTTTTTTCTGCTTTGCAATAGGTTTTTACTGCTTAGCCTCATACCAGCTTTCGCCCGTGCCAACGTCGGCAGGAATGGGCACATCTAAAGTAACCGCCTTTTTCATCTCTTCAAAAAGCACCTGCGCAGCTTTTTTTGCATCTTCTTTTGAGGCTTCAACTATAAGCTCATCGTGTACTTGAAGTATAAGTCTGGCGTTCAGTTTTTCCTCTTTAAGGCGTTTATATACCCTTACCATGGCTATTTTTATGATGTCCGCCGCCGCACCCTGAATAGGTGCGTTCATAGCCGCGCGCTTGCCAAACGCCTGCACATTTTTGTTAGATGACATAAGCTCGGGAATATATCTTCTCCTGCCGAAGACAGTGGTAACATAGCCTTGCTTCTGCGCATCTTCCACCACCTTGTCCATGTACTTTGACACATTCGGGAAGTTGTTTAGATAGTCTTGTATATACTTTTTCGCCTGCGCCACCGTAACGCCTATGTCTTTTGAGAGCGAAAATGCCCCTATGCCGTAAATTATGCCGAAGTTTACCGCCTTTGCGGCACGCCTCATCTCGGGCGTTACAAAATCTTCGGGCATATCAAACACCTGCGCCGCGGTAGAAGTGTGTATGTCGCCGCCGCTTAAAAATATCTTTTTCATGTTCTCATCACCGCAAACAGCCGCCAGCACCCTAAGTTCTATCTGGCTGTAGTCGGCATCAAGCAGCAGATTGCCGTCTTCCGCAACAAAGAATTTTCGCATATTTCTTCCTATCTCTTTGCGCACGGGAATGTTCTGCATATTCGGCTCTGTTGAAGAAATTCTGCCCGTGCGCGTTTCTGTCTGCTTGAATACAGAGTGTACCCTGCCGTCAGCACGTATCTCTTTCAAAAGCCCGTCAACATAGGTCGAGCTCAGTTTAGTAAGCGTGCGGTATTCCAGTATTTTCGGTATGATAGGCGAGCGGTCTGCAATATCTTCAAGCACCTCGGCGTTGGTAGAATAGCCCGACTTTGTTTTCTTTTTGCACGGCAGATGCAGCTCCTCAAAAAGCACTACCCCAAGCTGCTTTGGCGAAGATATGTTGAACTCATGCCCTGCAATGTCGTAAATTTCCTGCTCCAGCTGCGTTATATCGCCTTTAAGCCCCTCGCCGAACGAGCGAACGCCGTCAGCATTTACCTTAACGCCTGCAAGTTCCATCGAGGCAAGCACCTCGCACAGCGGCAGTTCAATATCATAAAACAGGCTGTCCATTCCGCTGCCGCTTATCTGCGCTTTTAAATGACTGCACAGCCCGTCAAGCGATGAAATGTTCTCATACCCTTCCATGTCAGAGCGGTACATTACCTTGTATTTCAAACACATATTTTCAACGGTGTATTCTGTGGAAAGCGAGTTTAAAAGATACCCTGCCAAATCACACGCAAACGTAAGTTTCTTTACTTCCTTGCCGTGAGAGAGCGCGAATTTGTGCGCCGCCTTGCCCTCAAAGCAGTATTTTTCGCAGTCGCTTTCCAGAAAAGCAAGCACCGTCTGCTCGTCGCCGGTTTCAAATATAACCCTCTCAGAAAATACCTGCAAACTGCCCTCTGCAAAGATAAAACATACAGGCTTTGCGGCACTTTTCAGCTTTTCAAGTGCACCGCCGTCCAAAGGCTTTACCTCAAATTTGGGCGCATCTGCTATCTTTACGCGCTCTTCCGCGGCTGTGTCACCCTCTGCACCCGTTGCAAAACGTTCGCGCATTTTAAACATCTCAAGCTCGCCGAAAATATCGCACAAAGCGGCATTGTCCTGCGGCTTTTTAGCGTATTCGTCTAAGTTTTGCGGTATGGGCGCATCTTTGACTATAGTACCCAGCCAGCGGCTTTCATATGCGCTTTCCTTGCCGTTTGTAAGCTTTGCCTTTACAGATGCCGTCAGCGTGCTGCCTTCCAGCTTTTCATAAAGACCATCAACACTGCCAAACTGCTGAATAAGCGAAAGAGCCGTTTTTTCGCCTATTCCTGCAACACCAGATATGTTGTCCGAACTGTCGCCCTGCAATGCCTTTACTTCAATAAGCTGCAAAGGCTCTAAACCGTATACCTCTTTTACCTTGGCAGGGTCGTATATCACAGTGCCTTTGTTTGTCGCCAAACGAACGGTAGTATTTTCGCTCACAAGCTGCAAACTGTCGCGGTCGCCCGTAACTATATAACACTCGCTGCCGTTTTCGGTGCATATGCGCGATAGCGTGCCTAAAATATCGTCAGCCTCAAAGCCCTCGCACTCTATTATCTTTATGCCCATAGCAGAAAGTATCTGCTTTATTATCGGCAGCTGCATGGCAAGTTCGGGCGGCATACCTTTGCGGTTTGCCTTGTATGCCGCAGACTTTTTGTGCCGAAATGTCGGCGCAGGCAGGTCAAACGCCACCGCCGCACAGTCGGGTGAGACTTCCGAAATTTCTTTCAGAAAAATGTTCAAAAATCCCGTTATCGCGTTGGTGAACATACCCTTTGAGTTTGATAGCATTCTTATACCATAAAATGCCCTGTTAAGTATGCTGTTGCCGTCTATCGCAAGTAGTTTCATATCATGCCCTCCAGACCGTATTTATCCAGTTTGTATATCCTTTTCATCTCTGCCGAATATCCGCCGTTCCCGTCAGAAGTGTACAGCGGCGGTTCAATAGTCATAAACGGCTTGCCGCCCTTGCACCCCTCAACCAGTATCAGCCACGGCGGCGTTTGCGGCGTTTTCTGTACCGTTCGCAAACGCTTCGGCTCAATGCCGTTTTGCCTCATCGCATATAAAACATCGCATAAACGCTCGGGTCTGTTGCAAAGGCACAGCCTGCCGCCGAATTTTAAATTTCTTGCCGCGCTTTTGCATACGTCGTCAATGGTGCACATTATCTCATGCCGTGCCACCGCAGCCGCATCACTGCTGTTTTTGATGCCCGTGTTATTTATTTTGTACGGAGGATTGCAGGTTATCACATCAAGTCCTTTTTCGCTTTTGTATTCTTTAAGATTGCCCTCGATTATGTCAATGTGCAAAGTGCTTTTCCTGTCACATGAAATATTCATCTGCTCCACCGCCTGATGCTGTATCTCTAAAGCGGCAACGTATTTCGGCTGAAAATCGCGTATCATTAAAAACGCCACAATGCCGCAGCCGGCGCAGTAATCGCAAACATAGTCTTTGTGCCGTGGGGCAGCAAAGTCCGCAAGCAAAAAAGCGTCCGTTCCAAAGCGGTGCTCGGGCGATATGCAAACGTCAATGCCGTCGCACAGCTTTTCAAAAGCCCAGCCGCGCTTTGCCGCCAGACTGTCAGTGCGCTCTTTGCGTATCTCAGCACGCGCCTCGTCTACCATGCGGCATACTTCCTCTTCGGTAAACTCTGCGTTTATAAAGTCCTCCATTTACTCACTTCCATACATATTTTATATAATTATATCATACTTTTTAATTTTTATCAATACGCTTTGGCACGGCTTTTTGGGCGCCAAGAAAAAGTCTTTGAAAAAAGTTGTCAAAAGCCCTTGAAAAAGACGTGAAAATAATATATAATATATATGTATTGCGGAAGTTTATCCGCAGCATATATCAGAAGGGAGTTTTTATCAGTATGACTTACACAAGCGAAGTTGAAAGAATGTGTCCCGTAGCGCAGGGCGCAGCTCACGGCGCTGCTCCGATACCGGAGGAAGCAAAATGGGTAAAGGCTAAACAGATCACCGATATTTCAGGATTTACCCATGGTATCGGTTGGTGCGCTCCCGAGCAGGGTACCTGCAAGCTCACGCTCAACGTTAAAGAGGGCGTAATACAAGAGTGCCTCGTTGAAACGATAGGCTGCTCAGGCATGACCCACTCGGCAGCTATGGCGGCAGAGATACTTCCCGGCAGAACTATCCTTGAGGCTCTTAATACAGACCTCGTGTGCGATGCTATCAATACCGCTATGAGAGAGCTGTTTTTGCAGATAGTTTACGGCCGTTCGCAGAGCGCATTTTCAGAGGGCGGACTTACCATAGGCGCAGGACTTGAAGACCTCGGAAAGGGTCTGCGTTCTCAGGTAGGTACTATGTACGGCACTTTGGCAAAAGGCCCGCGCTACCTTGAAATGACCGACGGTTACGTTACCAAGATAGCCCTCAACGAGGACGACGAGATAATAGGCTATAAGTTCGTTAACTTCGGCAAGATGATGGACTTCATCAAAGCAGGCGACGACGCAAATACAGCGTTTGAAAAAGCTCAGGGTCAGTATGGCAGAGTTGCAGATGCAGCTAAGCTCATAGACCCGAGAAAAGAATAAGGAGGAACGAACAATGGCTTTATTTGAATCTTACGAGAGAAGAGAAAAGCAGATACTTGCCGTTTTGGAGCAGTATGGTATCAAGTCTATAGAGGAATGTGCCGACATCTGTAAAGAAAAAGGCTTTGACCCCTATACCATAGTTCAGGGCATTCAGCCTATCTGCTTTGAAAATGCTAAGTGGGCTTATACAGTAGGATGCGCTATCGCAATAAAGAAAGGCTGCACCAAGGCAGCAGATGCCGCCGCAGCTATAGGAGAGGGACTTCAGTCTTTCTGCATACCCGGTTCTGTTGCTGACCAGAGAAAAGTTGGTCTCGGCCACGGCAACCTCGGCAAAATGCTGCTTGAGGAGGAGACTGAGTGCTTCGCGTTCCTTGCAGGACATGAGTCTTTCGCTGCCGCTGAGGGCGCTATTGGTATAGCAGAAAAGGCTAATAAAGTTCGCCAGAAGCCGCTGAGAGTTATACTTAACGGTCTGGGTAAAGATGCAGCACAGATAATCGCAAGAATAAACGGCTTTACATATGTTGAGACCGAAATGGACTACTACACCGGCGAGGTAAAGGAAGTTTTCCGCAAGGCTTATTCTGAGGGTCTGCGTTCTAAGGTTAACTGCTACGGCGCTAACGACGTTACCGAAGGCGTTGCTATAATGTGGAAAGAGAACGTTGACGTTTCAATAACAGGTAACTCAACCAACCCTACAAGATTCCAGCACCCCGTTGCAGGTACTTATAAGAAGGAAAGACTTGAAGCCGGCAAGAAGTATTTCTCAGTCGCTTCGGGCGGCGGCACGGGCAGGACCCTCCACCCCGATAACATGGCAGCAGGCCCTGCTTCTTACGGCATGACCGATACCATGGGCAGAATGCACTCCGATGCGCAGTTTGCAGGTTCTTCGTCTGTACCTGCCCACGTTGAAATGATGGGTCTTATAGGCATGGGCAACAACCCGATGGTCGGCGCTACCGTTGCCTGCGCAGTTGCGGTTGAAGAGGCAATGAAATAACGCACATTTTAAGGCACTATTATAATTAAATAGCAAAAATAATCAGTCGCATCATTCTGAATTTTTTCTGATGATGTGACTGATTTTTTGCACGGAACTATTGCAATTTCGGTGAAAATGTGTTACAATATATAACGGTTATGCCGATATTATTATTGACAATTTAAAAAACTTAATTTATCATTGATAGGGGTTATAAAATGCCAGAACAAGATATAACTATAAATATAGCCGGGGTCTGTGTTTTAAGAGACACATTCGGTTTACACGAAAATGACGGTGGATACAAAATAAAAAAATATACTTCTGCATTTGCCCCTCTCTATATCACAGATCCGCCATTTGATATAGAATATGAAAAATATTTAAAAGTTACACAGGGTTTGTGCCCGAAATTTACAACTCGCTGCGTGTATATGGAGTTAACTAAAACCAGCATAGATTGGGTGTTAGACGAACGATCTGACTACCTTCTTGTTGATATGGGCTTATTCAGAATGGATTATTTTCAGCTTGGCAACGGGCAGCTGTATTTTGGAGAATATAAGAATTTATGTATATTTGAGTCTTTGTCAAAGCAGGGAATTATTCCTGAAATTCTGGGGGAAACGAAGCCGTTCGATGATTTTTCTGATGAAGAATTAAAGAAAAGATTGCAAATATATTTTTCTAAAATTCTTGAAGTATATCCTGTTGAGAAAATTATTCTTGTAGAAATTAAAAATATATTTGAAAAGGTTGATCTTAATAATTATACAATATCAAATTTTAAAGAGTCAAGCACATTAAAAGCTAAAAGACAAAATGTTTTTATGCAGAAATGTTTTGAATATTCTAAGGAAATACTGAAAGGCTGTCATATAATATATTTTCCTGATAATGTTTTGGGAGATGAAAATCATCATTTAATGCCTGCGCATATGCATTATACACAGGAATATTATGACTATGTTCTTAAAGCTGTTGATGTTATCTGCCGTGAAAAATTATCACATAAAGAAGAAGTTAAAAAATTAAAAGGATTGAGAAATTCTTGCAGCAAAAAATATAAAATACTTAAAAAACAAATGACTGTTCCTTCGCCGCAAATGCAGAACTGGATAAAAAAGAAAAATAGCGATCACCGCTTGGAGCGTAATGCTATGAATTTCTGTTTTGAGGTTATGATGGATTCACTTAATAATGATGACTCTTTGTTTTTTAAATATGTAAGAAGTCTTAGGGGAAAAGATATAGCTGTTTTATCTTCGGCTGATCGGGCAGGACAAATTTTCAGCAAAGCAGCAGAATCAAGCGGCGCAAATGTTGTGTTTTTGAGCAGTAAGGCAAAGTTACAGCTTCTTACAGATGAGGAATTTGCTCAATGTCAACAATGTGATGTTGTAATTTCATGTGATGTACATGGTGTTAAAACTCATATATACAACGGAATAAAATGTTTGAATATCTGGGATATTCTGCGTGATAGATCTCTCACCGATAATTTACCTTCTTCCATTGTGAATTGTGAATGATATAAAAGTCAGTGATCCTATCTGAGACAGCCATGCCAAATACAAAAGCGGAGAGAAAAACTACATAATAAACATCGGTTGCGACTTTTGCCGCAGCCGATGTTTTTTGTCAGTATCATCAGTACCAGTCGTGCTTTTCGTTTCGGTCAAGAGCGCTGATGCGCTGCATTTCTTCGTCTGTAAGTTCAAATCCGAAAATATCAAGATTTTCTTTGATGTGGTCGGGGTTGCTTGAGCCGGGAATTACTACCACGCCCCTTTGCAAATTCCAGCGAAGTATGACCTGTGCCGCCGTAACGCCGTGAGCATCTGCAATTTTGTTAAGAGTTTCATCACCCAGCATTTCTGAGGTGTGACCTCTGCCGCCGAAAGGATACCACCCCTGCACCACAATGCCGAGCGACTGAATGTACGGCACGACCTCTTGCTCCTGATAGTATGGGTGAATTTCATTTTGCACAAGCGCAGGCATTATATCTATCTGCGGCAGAAAATCTTCCAGTTCTTCAATATACCAGTTTGAAAGCCCGATAGAATGTATTTTTCCCTCGGCGACAGCCTGTTCCATAGCCTTGTATGCCGCTGTATCATTGTCGCCCGGGTGATGCAGCAGCATCATGTCAATGTACCCTATGTCCAGTTTGTCAAGCGCATCTTGTATCGCCTTTTCGGGATCTTTGTACTGCTCGCCGGGGTATATTTTTGTTATTACGAAAATTTCTTCCCTCGGCACATCGCTGTCACGTATCGCACGACCTACAGCCGCCTCGTTGCCGTACATATACGCCGTGTCGATAAGCCTGCCGCCGCTTTCAAGCAGAGCTGTTACCGAATTATAACATTCTTCGTCCGAAAGGCTATAAGTGCCAAGCCCCATTATAGGCATTTCATAGCCGCTGTTTAGCATAACGGTTTTGGTTTCCATGTCAAACACACCCGTTTTTGCAGTATCTTCGGTGCTGTTTATATTTTGTGAAGTATTGCCTGCGCTGCCCGTACTGTCCTTGCTTTCTGCTCCGTTTTGCCGTGAAGCATCGTCTTTTTCGCCGCAGGAGCAAAGCGGCAGTGAGAGCATCACGCACAGCAAAAATAGTATGAAACGTTTCATAAAAGCACCTGTTTATTTAAGTCTCAAACGCCTTGTTCATAAAGTCAGCTATCTTGTCAAACGGTATAACATCAAGCCTGTCGTAAAGGTCGGTGTGAACGGCGCCGGGGATTATCATAAGCTCCTTGTTGCCGGCGTACTTGCTGTCTTTCGTCATAGCCGCAAATGCATCTTTAGAAAAATAGCATGAGTGTGCCTTTTCGCCGTGTATTATCAGCACCGCGCTGCGTATTTCGTTAATATAGCAGTTTATCGGCTGGTTTATGAACGACATACAGCCTGTTTTGTTCCAGCCGCCGTTTGAATTGAGCGACCGTGCGTGATAGCCGCGCGGCGTTTTGTAGTAATCGTAATAATCTTTTACAAAGAACGGTGCATCATCGGGCAGAGGGTCTGCCACGCCGCCGCCAAGTTCGTAATCACCCGATTTATAGTCGGCTATTCTCTGCTCGCAAAGCGACTTTTTCATTTCATAGCGCGCCTGCTCGCTGTCTGCACTGTCAAAATATCCGTTCGCGTTCACACGGCTCATGTCGTACATAGTTGAAGCCACCGTTGCTTTTATGCGCGTGTCAAGAGCCGCAGTGTTAAGCGCCATGCCGCCCCAGCCGCAAATGCCCAGTATGCCTATCTTTTCACTGTCAATGTTTTCCTGAAGCGAAAGAAAGTCAACGGCTGCCATAAAGTCTTCGGTATTTATGTCGGGTGATGCCATGTACCTCGGCTCTCCGCCGCTTTCGCCCGTGAAAGAGGGGTCAAACGCCATTGCAATAAAACCGCGCTTTGCAAGCTCCTGCGCATACAGACCGCTTGACTGCTCTTTTACAGCGCCGAAAGGGCCGCACACAGCAATTGCAGCACTTTTGCCCATAGCATTTTTCGGCGTGTACATATCGGCGGCAAGCGTTATGCCGTAGCGGTTGTGAAATGTTACCTTCCTGTGCGTTGCATCATCACTTTTCGGGAAAGTCTTGTCCCATTCCCTAACAAGGTCAAGTGTTTGTTCTTTCATGTCAGTGTACCTCCGTTTTTCTTAGTTTGTAGACGAGATAGTCAAGGCAGTCAAGCTGTTTTGTGCTTTCGTGAACGCTGTCAAGCAGATCTTTTCGGTGACTTGCTAAAAATTTGTAAAGCTCATCATAATTTTTGCGCGAGAGCATCTCCATACATCTGCGAGTGTTGTCGGTGTCAAAGCCTGCATCTTTAAGGTTTTCTTCAATGACCGCCCGTGTGTCAGCAGCGTTTGGCATTATCTCATCTCCGTTTTGTTTTCTTGAATATAGTATACCACCAAATATTTATTATGTAAAATACTTATAATTCATAGCGAATTATTCTTGACAGGAATATCAAAATGATTTATAATTATAGCAGATGATAATATGGAGTGTGTGATTATATGGAGATCAGGGTACTAAGATATTTTCTTGCAATAGCGCGTGAGGAAAACATGACAAGAGCCGCCGAGCAGCTGCACGTTTCTCAGCCGTCGCTTTCTAAAGAGATGAAAAAGCTGGAAGAAGAACTCGGCTGTGAGCTGTTTGTGCGAAGCAATAAAAATATGCGCCTGAGCGACGAGGGTATGCTGCTGCGCAAAAGGGCTGAGGATATACTCTCTATGGTGGACAAAACTGCGGAGGAATTCAGCCAGCTTGACAACATAACAGGCGGAGAGATCCGCATAGGCTGCGCCGAGAGCCACCTTATAAAGTACCTCGCGCAGAGTATAAAAGCTTTTAAGGAAACCTACCCCGGGTTTGTTTTTCATATTTTCAGCGGCGATACTCAGCCAGTGGCAGAGCGGCTTGACAGGGGTCTGCTTGACCTTGCTGTTATAGTTGAGCCGCCTAATCTTTCAAAGTATAACTACCTTTGTATACCCGAAAGCAACAAGTGGGGGCTGGTGGTGCGGCGTGACAGCGCGCTTGCGAAGAAAACCGCCCTCACGCTGGAAGACCTTTACGGCGTGCCGCTGTTTTGCTCCGAGCAGTCAATAAAGGCTGATTTTCCCCGTTGGTGCGGCGAAAATATGGATAAATTAAATTTTGCAGGAACTTTCAACCTTGCCTATAACGGCTCGGTGTTCGTGAAAGAGGGGCTTGGCTGCCTGCTTACATTTGAACATCTTATAGATACAGGCGAGGAGAGCGGTCTTTGTTTCAGACCGATAGTGCCCGTGCTTGAAACGAATATGTATATCATCTGGAAAAAGTATCAGATATTCTCGCCTATTGCCGAGCTGTTTCTGAAAAAGCTGAAAGAAGATTATTCAGCATATTGAATATAAAGCCGTACTCAAACTGTGCGGCTTTTTTTAATATTTAAAATACTGCTTTTCATAAAATTGCCTCTTGACAAACATATGTTCTTTGTGGTATGATAGTAAATAGAACAAATGTTCTTTTGAGAGGCGAAATAATATGGAAAGAAAAATACTTCACGTTGATATTAACAATTGTTATGCATCTATCGAGTGCGCAAGGGATCATTCTCTGCGCGGCAAGCCCGTTGCTGTGGCAGGCGACCCCGAGCAGCGGCACGGAATAATCCTTGCAAAAAATCAGATAGCCAAAGAATACGGCATAAAAACAGGAGAGGCGCTGTGGCAGGCGTTTGATAAGTGCCCTAAGCTTGTGGTGCTGAAACCGAATTTTCCGCTGTATCTTGAGTATTCGCGAAAGGCGCGCGCAATTTATGAAAGCTATGCCGACAGGGTAGAGCCGTTCGGTATTGATGAGTGCTGGATAGATGTTTCGGGCTATCGCGGCAGTGCTGCCGACCTTGCCAACGAGATACGCGAGCGCATAAAACGCGAACTTGATATAACTGTGTCCGTCGGCGTTAGCTTTAACAAAATATTCGCAAAACTCGGCTCCGATATGAAAAAGCCCGATGCCGTAACGGTCATCGGGAAGGAGGATTTCAGAGAGAAAATATGGGGTCTGCCTGCTGCCGACCTGCTGTTTGTCGGCAGAGCAACAGAGCAAAAGCTCGATAAATACGGCATACACACCATAGGGCAGCTTGCGCAAACACGCCCCGAATTTTTGGAGAGGTGGCTGGGCAAAAACGGCATAATGCTGTGGCGGTTCGCAAACGGGCAGGATATATCCCCTGTGAGGTATGCAGGTGAATGTCAGGAAGTGCGCTCGGTGGGCAATTCTACCACTGCCTGCCGCGACCTTGAAACCAACGAAGATGTGAAACTTTTGCTTCTCGCGCTTTCTGAAAGCGTTGCCATGCGACTGCGCCGCGCAGGTCTGAAAGCCATGGGCGTGAGCATCTGGGTGCGCGATAAGTACCTTTTTTCGTTCACAAGGCAGTGCAAAGTGCAAATTGCAACGTCAGATGCCGCGTGCATAGCCAAAACGGCGTATGAGCTGTTTTTGAGGAACTATTCGTTTGCAAACGGGCAGCCGCCGATACGCTCGCTGGGTGTCGCAGGGTTTGATGTGCTGCCCGAAAATGCCGCCTGCCAGCTTGATATGTTTCAGAGCATTGAAAAGCAGCAGCGGCTTGATAGGCTGAACAAAAGCGTAGATAAGCTCCGCGCGCGGTATGGGTACACCTGCATACGCCGCGCCACCGTCATGGCAGACAAGAATTTTTCAGCATTCGATACCGCCATGCAGAATGAGATACACCCGGTCGGGTATACGCAAAGGGTTTAAATCTTGTCAAGAAACTAAAAGTTTTCGGTCAAGCCTTTTTCAAAAGGCTTGCATGGGTCGCAGCGTTCGCAAGCGACCGCCGGCAGAGCCCCCGAAAACACAACGTGCGCGCCGCTATTAGAGGTTAGAAGTGAGAAGTTAGAGGTAAGAAATGTTTTTTAAAACTTTGCGCAGACTTTTCAAAATGCTCGTCTTGCCTCTTGCTTCTTGGTAGACCGCAGGCATGGTGATTTAATGCTATGTGGAGAAAAATATTTCTAACTTCTAACATCTAATCTCTAACTTCTAATAGGGCAAGAAGCAAGAAATTGCTTTTTATAGTTTAGTACAGTCTTTTCAAGTCCATTTCTCTTGCCCCCTTGCTTCTCTCTGAACCGCAGAAAATGGCAAGCACGCGCTAAAGCCGCAAAACCGTCTCTAACCTCTAGCCTCTAGCGGTGGAAGAATATTCTGCCAACTGTTTCTCTTTTGGGCGGATTGTGGGAGGGAATATATTATAATCCTAGAAAAATCGAATAATCCGCAGTACAGACAAGCCCACTTCTCTTGCTTCTTGCTTCTAGTCATCTTGCTTCTAGCAGCTGAGCCTCTCCTATGAAAAGACCTGAGCATTCTTTCTGCGTTCCATTATGGAACGCCGTGCTAAGTGAAAAGCCTCTGCTTCTTGCTTCTTTCTAAACCGCAGGTAAGAAAAACAGCCGCAAAGCCTTAAAAAACATTTCTAACCTCTAACATCTAACTTCTTACCTCTAATAGGCAAAACCATTTCTAACCTCTAACATCTAACCTCTAACCTCTAGCAGTATATTCTGCCAACAGGTTCTCTTTTTGGGAGTAGTAGGTGAGTATCAAAAGTAAGAGGAATGCCTTGAAAAGATTGTGCAAAATTCATTTGTGCTTTAATAAATATGACAATATCTTTCGCGCCCAAAAGTTGGTAAAGTCTTGCAAAGTGCGCTGTGATGCGGTATAGAGAACCTCGCAGCAGGTGAAATTTCTGCAAAAGCTGCAAAAGCTACAGATAAAGATAAAGAAAAAGAGAAAGAGAAAGAAAAAGAATATGTTTATGTTTATGATAAAGAAAAAGAAAAAGAGCACAGAGCGCTATCAGAAGTTAGAGATTAGATGTTAGAAGTTAGAAATATTTTTCTCCACATAGCATTTAATCACCATGCCTGCGGTCTACCGACTAGAAGCAAGAGAACTAGAAGCAAGAGGCAAGATGTACGGGATTTTCACAAAGCTGTTGCGCACGCAAGCGCGCAGAAGAAATAGTCGGGTCTTATCATAGGAGAGAATCACCTATTAGAAGCAAGAGAACTAGAAGCAAGAGGCAAGATATTTGGTTTTGAAAAGACTGCACATAGCTATAAAAAGCATTTTCTTGCTTCTTGCTTCTATCTAAACCGCACAAAGAAACGGCTTTGCGCAAAAGCCGCAAAAACCGTTTCTAACCTCTAACATCTAACTTCTAGCCTCTGGCAGCGGCGCGAGGACAGAGTGTGGGGCGGTGAACAGCTCCGCAGGCGTGCTGCGACAGCAGCAAAAACATTTCTGACGTATTTAAAAGCTTGTTTCTATCAGTTTCTTCACCTCCACCAGCGAGGGCAGCGTGCGGTATGCCAGCGCATTCGTTTCCTCGTTAGGCGGCAGAAGGTCGGGCACCATTATGCAGCGTATGCCGGCATTTGCAGCCGCTTTTACACCGTTGTGAGAATCCTCTATTATCAGCGTGTTTTCCTTCTCCGCGCCCAGCAGAGAAAGACAATGCAGAAATATGTCGGGCTCGGGCTTTGAGCGCTTAACACAGTCGCCGCCCACGATAACGTCAAAATATCCGTCAAGAGCGGCATCTTTCAGCTCTGTGCGCACACGCACTGCTGCGGTAGACGATGCCACACCCGTTTTTATGCCGCGCCCTTTGAGATATGTAAGCAGCTGCGTGACTCCCTTCTTTTTCGGGAAACCGCCGTTTTCGCCTGCCTTGTTGAAAAGCACAGCCGCATCAGCGCGGAAAGAATCAAAGTCAAAATCCTCGCCATAGCGCACGCGAAAAAGTTCCCTCGTCACCCACTCGGCAGAGCCTATGCACAAAGGGAACACCTCGTCTATATCGCTGATACCGTATTTTGCGGCGGTCTCTCGCCAGCTGTCGCGGCAAAGCCTCTCGGTGTCGAAGATAACGCCGTCCATGTCGAATATCACGGCAGAAAGCGCCATTTTACGCCTCCTGCAACGCCGCTTTAAGAGCGTTCGCCAGCTGGTCGGGGCAGGAAGTCTGCTTGAAACCGCACTTTGTGCCCTCCAGCTTTTTTATTACGTCCTCGGCTTTCATGCCCTCAACAAGAGAAGAAATGCCCTTCAGGTTGCCGTTGCAGCCGCCTGTGAACTGCACGTTTTTCAGTATGCCGTCCTCCAGTTCAAAGTCTATCCTTGATGAGCAAGTGCCCATTGTCCTGTAAGAATACTTCATAAAATTACCTCCGTGTTTTTAAAATATTTATCTGCAAACCACGGCTTGGGAGCGCAAAACTCCCTGCCGCTGAGATATTCAAGAATGCCGCTGCCTGTGCAAAAATCAAACACCAGCCTGTGCGATTGCAAAGCCTGCGTTTTAACGCCGTATTTTCTGTTTGCCTCATTCCTGCCGTATTTGCCGTCACCCAGCAAAGGGCAGCCTATGTGAGCCATGTGCACCCTTATCTGATGCGTGCGCCCCGTTACCAGCTGCACCTCGCACAGTGCAAGCTCACCGCTTTGGGCAAGTACTTTGTATTTCGTCACCGCAGTGCGCGAGCGCGGCGTTTTCTGCTTCACCACGCGCACAGTTTTTGTCTTTTCATCTTTTTCAAGATATGTAGTTATCATGCCCTCGCGCGGCTTTGGTATGCCAAGGCACACACAAAGATAGCTCTTTTTTACCTCGCGGTCTTTTATCTTCTGATCTAAAATGCGCAAACTTTCGGCGTTTTTTGCGCATATCACAAGTCCTGTGGTGTTGCGGTCAATGCGGTTGCACAGCGCAGGCGCGAACGAAAGCTCTCCATCGGGGTCATATTCGCCCTTGTTGTAAAGATAGTGCTGTATCCTGTCAATAAGCGTGTCACAGTCGCCGCTGTCGTCAGCGTGCACCGCCAAGCCGCTTTTTTTGTTCGCTATAAGAATATTTTCGTCCTCGTATATTATTTCGGGCTGCGCAGGAGCGCGCAGGAAAGGGCGGTCAGGCTTGCTTTCAAAAAATTCATCGTTAATATAAAGTTCTATAACATCTCCGACCTGAATTTTCTGCGAGATCTCGCACCGCCTGCCGTTTATTTTAATACGCTTTTGGCGAATATATCTGTACATAAGATTTTTAGGCAGCAGCGGCACAGCCTTTGAGAGAAATTTGTCCGCGCGCTGACCTGCATCATTTTCGCCTGCCGTAAAGCTTTTCATATATATCCGCCTCCTTTGCTCTCTACTGCTTTAGTATACCACATTTTCTTTCAGACTTCAAGTGCTGATACTTGAAGTTTTCGCTTTGTTGTGATATACTAAAATACGGATATATACAGGAAAGGTCGGGAGGCAATGTCAAAATCGTGCGAACAGATAGTAAATGACTTTGTAGAAAACGGCTATAGGGGCAAAGACTGCCGCAGTGTGCTGCGCGCGCTTATCTGCTGCTGTATGCCGAATGCTGATGCAGACAAACTGGCAAAAAATCTCAGTGCCAACAAAAGCCTTGCAAATATAGTCGATATACCCCAAAAGCAGCTTGTGGAAAAGTACGGTCTTGACGAAGCGGCGGCGCTTTTGATAAATTGTTTGCCTGATATACTCTTTCTTTACCGCAGCAAAAAAAGCAGAGAGGCTATTTTTAATGTCGGCGATGCGTGCGAGTATTTTAAAGAAATTCTTGCCTCGGCGCGTGTGGAAACGCTGTTAGCCTGCTTTATTGATAACGACCTGCACGTTGTAAATTGTGAGGTAATAAATGTCGGCAGTATAGATTCTGTGGGAGTAAGACCTTTGAGGATAATAAGGGCGGCAGGCATGGGGCACAGCAAGTTTGCTTTTATAGCGCACAATCACCCTATAAGCGGCGCAAGACCCAGTAACGAAGATATATTCGTTACAAATTCGGTAAAACAGATACTTTCACAAATAGGCATACGTCTGCTTGACCATATAATAGTTTCGGGCAGCGGAGAAACGTATTCTATGAAAAGGGCAGGGCATATTCCGCTTGTGGATACGATGAGCTGAAACAAATGTTCTTGACAAATGCGAGAGTATGTGTTATCATATAGATAGAAAGAAAACAGATGTTCTTTATCAGGCGGTGAAATTTTAGCATGGACCATTTTGAACTTGTTTCTGAATATAAACCCACGGGCGACCAGCCGCAGGCAATAGAAAAGCTTGTGCAGGGCGTGAAAGACGGCCTGCGCGAACAGATATTGCTGGGCGTTACGGGCAGCGGCAAAACCTTTACAATGGCAAACGTTATTGCCAAGGTGAACAAGCCAACCTTAGTGCTTGCCCACAACAAGATACTTGCGGCGCAGCTGTGCTCTGAATTCAAAGAGCTTTTCCCCAACAATGCTGTTGAGTATTTTGTTTCGTATTACGACTATTACCAGCCCGAGGCGTATATTCCGGGCAAGGACATATATATTGAAAAAGACAGCTCGATAAATGATGAGATAGACAAGCTTCGGCACTCTGCCACCACAGCAATTGCCGAGAGAAATGACGTTATAGTTGTGGCTTCGGTTTCGTGCATATATTCGCTGGGCGACCCCGAAGAATATAAAAGCATGGTGGTGTCTATCCGTCAGGGCATGCAGCTTGAAAGGGCTGAGCTTGCCGCAAAGCTGGTAGCCATACAGTATGAGCGCAACGATATGGCGTTTGAAAGAAACAAATTCCGTATGCGCGGCGATGTGGTTGAGATATACCCTGCAAACTCGGACGGCGATGCGATAAGGGTTGAATTTTTCGGCGACGAGGTTGACAGAATATGCCAGATAAACGCGCTGACAGGTGAGGTAGTTGCTAAGCTTTCTCACGCCGCAATATTCCCTGCCAGCCACTATATTGTGGGCAAAGAGAAGATGAAAGCCGCCATTGAAGACATCAGGCAGGAAATGCGCGAGAGGGTTGAGTTTTTCAAGCAGAGAGATATGCTGATAGAGGCTCAGCGCATAGAGCAGCGCACCACTTACGATATGGAAATGCTTGAAGAAGTGGGCTTTTGCAGCGGAATTGAGAACTATTCAAGGGTGCTGGCAAGGCGCGCGCCGGGCAGTCAGCCGTATACGCTGCTTGACCATTTTCCCGACGATTTTCTTATGCTTATAGATGAGTCGCACGTCAGTGTGCCGCAGGTAAGGGCAATGTATGCAGGCGACAGGGCAAGAAAGCAGGCGCTTATTGATTACGGCTTTCGCCTGCCCTCGGCTTACGACAACCGACCGCTGAATTTTGACGAGTTTTACAAGCACATAAAGCACGTTATATTCACATCTGCAACGCCCGGCCCTTTTGAAAGAGAAAGAGCGCAGCAGGTGGCAGAGCAGGTTATACGCCCGACGGGACTTTTAGACCCCGAAGTGGAAGTAAAGCCCGTTGAGGGGCAGATAGAAGACCTGCTTTCGGAGATAAATATGAGGGTGGAGAAAAATCAGCGAGTGCTGGTAACTACCCTTACAAAGAAAATGGCTGAAGACCTGACAGACTACCTGAAAGGCTTTGGCGTAAAGGTGCGCTATATGCACCACGATATTGACACCATTGAGCGTATGGAGATAATACGAGATCTTAGGCTCGGCGAGTTTGACGTGCTTGTGGGTATAAACCTTCTGCGTGAGGGGCTTGACCTGCCCGAAGTTTCGCTGGTCGCGATACTTGATGCCGACAAAGAGGGCTTTTTGCGTTCCGAAAGTTCGCTTATACAGACGATAGGCAGAGCGGCTAGAAATGCCGAGGGCAAGGTAATTATGTATGCCGACGAGCTTACGGGCTCTATGGAAAGGGCTATAACAGAGACAGAGCGCAGGCGTGCCTTGCAGCAGGAGTATAACGAAAAGCACGGTATCATACCGAAGACTATAGTTAAAGATATACGCGATGTTATCGAAATATCTACCAAAGAAGAAGTTGAGTATTCGGCGCGGCAGAGAAGCAAGCTTTCAAAGGCTGAAACAGCAAAGCTTATTGACAAGCTTACAAAGCAGATGAAAGAAGCCGCTAAAATGCTTGAATTTGAACACGCGGCGTTTCTGCGCGATAAGATAGCCGAACTTAAAGACGAAAAGTAATAAAGCGAAAGGAAAGACCTTTGATGTCAAAAGATAAGATAGTTATAAAAGGCGCGAGGGAGCATAATCTTAAAAATATAAATATAGAACTGCCGAGAGATAAGCTGATAGTAATGACGGGTCTTTCGGGCAGCGGTAAATCATCTCTTGCGTTTGATACGATATATGCCGACGGTCAGCGCAGATATGTAGAGTCGCTTTCTTCGTATGCGAGAATGTTTTTAGGGCAGATGGACAAGCCCGAAGTGGACAGCATAGAGGGGCTTTCGCCTGCAATTTCTATAGACCAGAAAACCACCTCGCGCAATCCGCGTTCAACGGTGGGCACGGTTACAGAGATATACGACTATCTGCGACTTTTATATGCAAGAATAGGCATACCCCACTGCCCCGTCTGCGGCAGAGAGATACTTCACCAGACGGTAGACCAGATAGTTGACAAGATATGCGAGCTTGAAGAGGGCACGCGCATACAGCTTTTAGCGCCTATTGCAAAGGGCAGAAAAGGCGAGTATCAGAAAGAGATAGAGCAGGCGCGAAAGTCGGGCTATGTAAGGGTGCGCATTGACGGCATAACATACGACCTTTCAGAGCCGATAAAGCTTGAAAAGAACAAAAAGCATAACTTTGACATAATAGTTGACAGGCTTGTTATAAAAGAGGGGATAAAGTCGCGCCTTACCGACAGCATTGAAGTTATATCAAAGCTAACGGGCGGCATAGTCAGCGTTGATGTTATAGGCGGCAAAGAGATGATGTTCTCGCAAAACTACGCCTGCCCCGAGCATAATATTTCTATAGATGAACTCGCGCCGAGAATGTTCTCGTTCAACAACCCGTTCGGCGCATGCCCCAAGTGTACGGGTCTGGGCGTGTATAAAAAGATAGACCCCGAGCTTATAATCCCCAACAAAAACTTGTCGATAATGGAGGGCGCTATTAAAGCCAACGGCTGGAACAACCTTGACGACGGCTCGGTAGCTATGATGTATTTTCAGGGTATTTCAAAAAAATACGGTGTTGACCTTAATACTCCCGTGAAAGATATTCCACAGGATAAAATAGATATTTTTCTTTATGGAACAAACGGCGAGAAGCTGAAGCTGGAGCGCAAAACAGGCTTTGGCACAAGCAGATACGAAGCGGAGTTTGAGGGCATTATACCCAACCTTGAAAGAAGATATGCCGAATCGGCAAGCGACTATTCAAGAGCTGATATAGAGACCTGCATGAGCGAGGAAAACTGCTCGGCCTGCCACGGCAAAAGGCTGCGCCCCGAAAGCCTTTCGGTAACGGTGGGCGGAGTGAACATCGCACAGCTTACAGATATGTCTGTTGTAGATGCCGACAGGTTCTTCGAGGAACTTGAGCTTAACGAAAAAGAAACGATAATAGGCGAGAGAATAATAAAAGAGATACGCTCGCGCCTCGGCTTTTTAAAAAGCGTGGGTCTTGAATATTTAACACTTTCGCGCTCGGCAGGCACGCTTTCAGGCGGAGAGAGCCAGCGTATTCGCCTTGCAACGCAGATAGGTTCATCACTTGTCGGCGTGCTGTATATACTTGATGAGCCGTCAATAGGTCTGCACCAGAGGGATAACGACAAACTTATTGCAACGCTCAAACGCCTGCGCGATATAGGCAACACACTGATAGTGGTAGAGCACGACGAAGATACCATGCGCAGTGCCGATTTTATTGTAGATATAGGCCCCGGCCCGGGCGTTCACGGCGGCAATGTGGTGGCAAGCGGCACTGTTGAAGATATAATAAAATGCCCCGAATCTATAACGGGCAAGTACCTCAGCGGCGAGATAAAAATTCCCGTTCCTAAAGAGAGAAGAAAGGGCAGCGGCGAGGTGCTGACCGTTAAGGGCGCGCGGCAGAACAATCTTAAAAATATCACGGTAGATATACCGCTTGGCACGTTCACGGCGGTAACGGGCGTTTCGGGCAGCGGAAAATCAAGCCTTGTGAATGAGATAATCTATAAAGAGCTTGCAGGCAGGCTTAACCGTTCGCGCATACGTTCGGGCGATTTTGACGATATAGAGGGCATAGAGCACCTTGACAAGGTGATATGCATAGACCAGTCTCCCATAGGCAGAACGCCGCGCTCAAACCCTGCAACATACACGGGCGTATTTAACGATATTCGCGACCTTTACGCCAACACCGCAGATGCCAAAATGCGCGGTTACGGCCCGGGCAGATTTTCTTTCAACGTGCGCGGAGGCAGGTGCGAGGCTTGCCAGGGCGACGGCATAATAAAGATAGAAATGCACTTTTTGCCTGATGTGTATGTTCCCTGCGATGTATGCCACGGCAAACGCTTTAACCGCGAAACGCTGGAGGTGCGCTTTAAGGGCAAGAATATTTACGATGTTCTTGAAATGACCGTTGAAGAAGGCATGGAATTTTTCAGCAGCCACGAGAAGATATACCGCAGGCTGAAAACGCTGTATGATGTTGGTCTTGGGTATATAAAAATAGGTCAGCCTGCCACAACGCTTTCGGGCGGCGAGGCGCAGAGGGTAAAGCTTGCCACCGAGCTTTCAAAGCGGCAGACGGGCAGAACGTTCTATATACTAGATGAGCCAACAACGGGGCTTCACTCTGCCGATGTGCACAAGCTTATAGATGTTCTGCAAAGGCTGTGCGACGGCGGCAATACCATTCTTGTTATAGAGCACAATCTTGACGTCATAAAGACCGCGGACTATATCATAGATATGGGCCCTGAGGGCGGCGACAAGGGCGGCACGGTGGTCGCCACAGGCACGCCCGAGAAGATAGCAAAGTGCAAAAAGTCGTATACGGGAATGTATCTTAAAAAATATTTGCAGAAGTAAAATGTGCCAAAAAGCTGTTTCAGCGCCCCAAAATGGGTGTGCGGACAGCTTTTTTCGTGCTTTTAGCTAAGTTAGAGCGGCTTATTTTGTTAAAATGCGTATAGACAAACGGCAAAAAATGTATTATAATATTTCTATATGGACTTTTTTGAAAGGAACTTCCCAAGTTTATGAGAGTTATTACGGGAGAGGCGAGAGGCAAGAAACTTTGCGCGCTCAGCGGTGAGGATATTACGCGCCCCACCACCGATATGGTGAAAGAAGCGATATTTTCTATAATACAGTTTGAAATTGCAGGGGCAAATGTGCTTGACCTTTTCGCAGGGAGCGGTCAGCTTGGTATTGAGGCTGTAAGCCGCGGTGCGAAAGGCTGCGTTTTTGTTGACAGCAGCAGAGAAGCCGTGGAGATAGTCAAGAAAAACATATCTGCCTGCGGTTTTCAAGACCGCTGCAAGGTGATCGGCGGCGATGCGTTCTCTTTTGTAAATACCGCGGCGGAGAGGTTCGATATTGCTCTGCTGGACCCACCCTATCACCACGGCACGCTTGAAAAAGTTCTGCCGCTGCTTGATAGGCATATAAACGAGGGCGGCACGGTGGTGTGCGAGCATGAAAAAGGCTTGCAGCTTTTGGAAGAATACGGGAACTTAAAAAAGTACAGAACATATAAATACGGAAAAATTGCTTTGACAGTATATAAAACTGCGGCAAACGACGGAGGCGGAAGTGAATGAGAAAAATAGCGGTATGCCCTGGCAGCTTTGACCCGATAACCTATGGACACCTTGATATTATTGAAAGAGCATCTATGCTTTTTGACAAGGTGATAGTGCTTGTTTCGTTCAATTCGCAGAAAAAGCCGTCGTTCACCATTGACGAAAGACTTGATATGATCCACGCGGTGGTAAGGTGCTGGGATAACGTTGTTGCCGACTGCTGGGACGGACTTTTGGCGGACTATCTAAAAGAGCGGCAGGCAACGGCAATAGTCAAGGGTCTGCGCGCCGTTACCGACTTTGAGTATGAGTTTTCAATGGCGCTGGCAAACAAAAAGCTCTACCCCGATGCCGAAACGGTGTTCCTTACCACAAGTCAGGAGAATATGTATATGAGTTCCAGCCTTGTTAAAGAGATAGCGCGTTTGGGCGGCGACATAAGCACGTTTGTTCCGCCGCAGATACACGACATGATAAAATCGCGCCTGAGAAAGATCTGAACATTCATGTTCCTTGCGGACATTTTATATAGATAGAAATAACGGACATCATACTTTAAGGAGAAGATGAATATGAAGATCGATGAGATACTTGACCTTATGGAAGATATGCTCGATAACGCCCCTGCCGTGCCTTTTTCAAGCAAGAAAGCTATGATAGAGGTTGACAAGATGCGCGAATTTATCGACAACCTGAGGTACAATATACCTACCGAAGTAAAAAGGGCAAAGGAAACGCTTGCAGACCGCTCTAAGATAATTGCCGATGCCAACAAGAAAGCCGAGGATATTATAGCCGCAGCCGAAAACAGGGCTAAAATTCTTGTTGCCAACGATGCCATAACCAAGCAGGCAAGAGAGCAGGCTAATGACATTCTTGCAAAGGCGCGCAATATGGATAAAGAAATAAAGGCTGCAATGGCTGATAACATTGCATATACTTTAGATGCCGCAGAAAGATCGCTTGTAAAGAGCCTTAACGAGATAAGAGAGCAAAAGCAGGCGGTAAGAAATGCAGGCAAAAATAAACCCAAAGATGAATAGAAGTTTATGCCCACTTTGAATGTGAAGTGGGCAAATTCATAACGGAGGAAACAAAACATGGCAAGTGCTAGAAAAGTTTATTCGCTGGATAAGGGCTGGTCGTTTCGGCTGGGCGGCAAAGATGAGGGCATAGACAGCGCCCACTGCGATATTTATAACAGGGCAAAAGCAGGTTCGGCGCGCGGCGCTGCCGAAAGCGCATTTAATTCCACCGACTGGGAAAAGGTAGACCTGCCGCACGACTGGTCGGTAAAACTGCCTTTTGATGAACACGGCGTGGGTTCGTGGGGCTTTAAGCCTAAGGGAAGCGCGTGGTATAGAAGGGTGTTTTATCTTGATGATTGTTTTGACAAAAAACAGCTGCTGATAACATTTGAGGGCATTGCAAAAGATGCCACGGTGTATTTCAACGGCTCTGTTCTTGGCAGAAATTATACCGCATATGCCCCCTTTACTATAGATATAACCGACAGGGCGCACTTTGGAAAAGAGCCGAATATTCTGGCTGTTTTTGTAGATGCAAACAGCTGGGAAGGCTGGTGGTATGAGGGCGCAGGAATATACCGCCATGTTGATCTTACCGTTAAAGACAAGTGCCATACAGCGCAGTATGGGGTGTTTGTAAAGACCGAAAAAACGAGCGATACCGACTGGAACGTGAACATTCATACAGATGCCGAGAACACCGGCTATACAGATGAAGAAGTTACCGTAGAAGCGGTGGTGACGGACAAAAACGGCTCGCCCGTGATGGCGGCAGAAAAAAACTTGTCATTAAAAGCGTATTCGCGCAATAGCATTGTATTGAGCGGCACTTGCGCCGACCCCTTCGTGTGGGATATAGACACGCCCGATATGTATAAATGCACCGTTAAGATACTTAAAAACGGCGAAGAAGCTGACAGTGAAGAAGTGAATTTCGGCTTCAGAACTATTGCTATAGATGCAGACAAAGGCTTTTTCTTGAATGGCAGACACGTTGAACTTTTTGGTACCTGCAATCATCAAGACCACGGCGGCGTGGGCGTTGCTGTGCCAGACAGCCTGCATGAATACCGTATAAAAAAGCTTAAAGAAATGGGCAGCAATGCCTACAGGTGCGCGCACGGTATGCCTTCAAAAGAACTGCTTGACGAGTGCGACAGGCAGGGCTTGCTTGTAATGGACGAGAACCGCAACTTTGAAACGGGTGAAGACCAGCTTGAGCAGCTTAGAAAAATGGTTCTGCGCGACAGAAACCACCCCAGCGTTGTTATGTATTCTATCTTTAATGAAGAGCCGCTGCAATATACTTATGAGGGTCAGCGAATGGCAAAGCGTATGCGCGAAGAGGTTCGCAAGCTTGATGATACGCGCTTTGTAACGGCTGCCATGAACGGCGGCATTCTTGAAGACAGCGGCGCAGGGGCATCGCTTGATATTGTGGGTATAAATTATCAAAGCTGGGCGTTTGACGATTTCAGAAACAAGTACCCCGATAAGCCCGTTGTGTGCAGCGAAACTACTTCTTATTTTACCGTAAGGGGCTGCACGGAAACAGACCTTGACAAAAATCTTATTGCCGACTATGACGAAAATTCTTCCGATTGGGGCAACACGGTAAGAGATACATGGAAAGAGATATTAAAGAGAGAGTACCTTATGGGCGGCTTTATGTGGACGGGCTTTGACTACCTTGGCGAGCCTACCCCGTGCCCGTGGCCTGCGGTGTCAAGCTATTTTGGCATGATGGATATATGCGGCAACCCAAAGTCTGGCTACTGGCTCAGCAGGGCTATATTCAAAGAAGAAAAGGTGTGCAAGGCTCTGCCCCACTGGAGTTTTGACGTTAAAGAGGGCGAAACGGTGCGCGTTATGTCCTGCACCAACTGCGATTATGCCGAAGTTTTTGTAAACGGTGTATCTCATGGCAGAAAAGCTGTAAACAAAACCGAGCAGGCTTTTTGGGAGATACCTTTTGAAAAAGGCACGCTTAAAATGGTCGGCTGCGATAAGGACGGCAGAGAGATAGTAAGCGATACTCTAATTACCGCAGGCGCGCCGAAGACTATAAAGGCAGTGCCGTATAAAACTACCGTTCCGCGCGGCGAGGCTATACCCGTTGATTTTATAGTGCTTGATGAAAACGGCATTGAAGTGCCGACCGCCTGCTTTGAGACGGAAATTTCCTGCACGGGCGGAAAGATACTGGGTACTTCAAACGGCGACCCCAACTGCCACGAAGCGTTTGACAGCGGCAAGAGAAGTGTGTTCAACGGCAGATGTCAATCTATCGTGAGCTGCGATACGGTGGGTAAAGTAAAGGTTACTTGCATAGGCAAAAACGGCATCAGCGGCGAGTGCGAGATAGACTGCACCGCGGCAGACGAAAAACCGCAGATAGAAAGCGTATCTGAAATATACGTCAGCGGCTGGAGAATGTCGGCGCAGCTTAGCGACACAAAGCCCGATCCGCACATGGTGATAACGGACACCGACATGAACAGTTTTGAGCCCGTGGGCGTTACCGAAGCGCCGCAGAAATTCTTCAAAAATGAGGGTAAATGGGCTTTGTATCGCACCACTGCCGAAATACCCGAAACACTAAACGGCAAAGCCCCCACGCTGATATTCTACGGTCTGTGGGGCGACTGCGAGGTGTATATAGGCGGCAGGCTTGTGAAAACATCAAAAGATGTGTGGGCTGCAAAAGCAGAGATACCCATTACAAAAGAACTTTGCGGCAGGCAGGAGATAACCGTGACTGTGGGCTGTCAAAATAAGTCGGGCGCAGGCATATGCGGCGGCGTTGTTATAAGATAACAGGAGGTAAATTAAATGGACAATATCAAGACTTACTCGGTAAAAATGGGCGCGGCTAAATGCGCTGTAGACCTCGGCGACGGCTCTGAAAGAGGGGAGTATGTAGGTCAGGACTATATACTGAACAAAATGGGCAGACCGCACCGCTCAATAAGCCTTATGTACTGCTATTACCCCTATGACGAGCAGTGGCCTGCAAGAATTTCTCAGGCTATGAAAGATGCAGATATATCATTCCAGTGGGATTACCCTTATGACGACTATTTCACATATAAAGGCGGCATAGGCGGCGACCTTAATGACGAGCCGTTTTGCTATATGAGAGAGGTACGGCGCCATGGTCAGGACGTTACCCTTACCCTTACAATGGATCCCAAACTTGACGATGAGCATATTATAGCCATCGCGAAAGACCTGCGCACCTTTGGCAGATTGTTTTTAAGGGTGAACCACGAGGCGACTGGCAACTGGTTTTCTTTCAACAAAAGGGCAAGCTATCAGGAGGTAGCGGACTTTTACTGCAAGGTAACAAAAATTATGCACGAGTATGCGCCGAATGTTAAAATGATACTCTGCATTGACGGCGCAAAAAATAAAAACGATGAGCATATTGAAATGGAAAAAGAGTTCGCACAGGCTGTAAGAGAGACGGATATTTTCTCTGTTGACAAGTATATGGCGCTGCACTGGGGCTGGCCTTTTGATGTTGCAGAAAAAGGCGGCAACAGCCATTCAAGAAGCGTTGTAGCAGACGTTTACGATGCCACAAAGCGTTCGGCGCAGCTTTTTGCTAAAATATGTGACGGCAAGCAAAAGCCTATGGTGATGAGCGAATTCAATGCCGACGGCGACGTTACAGGCCCTTACGATCAGTGCGAAATGGTGAAAGAATTTGCCATGCGCCTTAAAGAGGAAAACGCCGACTGGTTCAGCGGCTTTACGTTCTATCAGTTCCGCGATAGGGGCAGGCTGGGCTTGGAAATTCAGGACGTGAACGACCCCGATGTTGGCATTGAACAGCCTGTTATGAAGACTTATAAAGAGATAATCCACGATGAGTATTTCATGCCGTCAATGACGGTAGGAGACGAGATTTCTTTGCCGTGCACACTGCGCTGGGGCAGCAGTGAAGATGCCGATGGTATAGCGATACCGCTGCACTTTGAGGGCGACCCACACTTCTGCGAGCTGTATTTTGAAGATGACAGCAATCTTATGATAGAGATAAACGGCAGGTGGTTTTATAAGTCACCGCAGACAAAGTTTGTTGACCTTATGCCTGCATTCTTTGAAAACCGCCTTGACGGCGCTAAAGATATTACTATGAAAATATTCGCTCCCCCTGCCAGCGGCGAGAATGATCTGTCCGCTGAGGACGGAATGTTCAACTGCTATGCGCGTATAGAAAAGCTGCCCAAGATAAGAATATTGTATACGCCTGTGGCAGAGTAGTAAGCTTTTGCTTGTTGACACAGGGGCTCAAAGTGTGTTATAATAAAATGTGTTATTATAATATAATGACTATTTTTCGGAGGTAGATAAAATGGCGGTCTATAAATTAAAGCCTGCCTTTAAGGACTATATATGGGGCGGCACGCGCCTCAGAGATGA
This sequence comes from uncultured Clostridia bacterium, assembly GCA_947630555.1. GTDB lineage: Bacteria > Bacillota > Clostridia > Oscillospirales > Ruminococcaceae > UBA7477. The sequence continues at coordinate 12,195 of CANRIA010000001.1, read as the reverse complement.
CTTCGGCAAGCAGTGCGATTTAGAGAAAATAGCCGAAAGCTGGGAGCTTTCCTGCCATAAGGACGGCGAAAGCACGATAGACGGCGGCGAGGCAGACGGACTTACGCTTTCGCAGCTTATTGAAAAGCAGGGCAAGAGCATTTTGGGCAGCGATTGCGAGAAGTTTGAGGACTTTCCTATTCTTATTAAGCTTATAGATGCTAAAGATAACCTTTCCGTGCAGGTTCACCCCGACAACGACTATGCGCAGAGGGTCGAGGGCGAATACGGCAAGACCGAAATGTGGTATATAGTAGACTGCGACGAGGGCGCAGCGCTTCTTTACGGCTTTAAGAAAGAGATAAGCAAAGATGAGTTTGCAAGGCGAATTGAAGACAACACTCTGCTGGAAGTTACAAACGCAGTGCCGGTCAAAAAAGGTGATGTTTTCTTTATAAGAGCAGGCACGCTGCACGCAATAGGCAAGGGCATACTTATTGCAGAGATACAACAAAATTCAAACACTACATACCGTATTTACGACTATGGCAGAGTAGGAAGTGACGGCAAGCCGCGGCAGCTGCATATTGGAAAAGCAAAAGATGTTACCGCACTGCGACCTGCGCAGCCATACCCCGAAACGCCCACAGAACAGATGAGCGGCTATAAGCAAAAGCTGCTTTCAAAGTGTGAGTATTTTACTGCTTATGCGCTTGATATAGACAGCAAGGCGGCTTTAGAGGCTGACGAAAAAAGCTTTGTAAATATTCTTGTTCTTGAGGGCGAGGGAAATATCATCGCCGATAAGACAATGGGCTTTAAAAAAGGCGACAGCTTCTTTATAACGGCAGGCACAGGCAGGTTTGCCGTTGAAGGCAAGTGCAGAGCTATTCTTACAAAAGTATAGATAAATCGAAAGGAATGTGAAATATGAAGTATTACATAGGTATTGACCTTGGCGGCACGAACATTAAAGCAGGCGTTGTTGACGAGGATTTTAACATTGTTGCTAAGGCAAACTGCAAAACTAATCTTCCGCGACCTGCCGAGGACATATGCGCCGATATGGCAAAGGCAGCGCTGGAGGCAGTTAAAAACGCAGGCGTATCGCTTGATGACGTTGAGTCCGTCGGCATAGGCACGCCCGGCACTGCAAATTCTGAGACGGGTATTATCGAGTATTCAAACAATCTGGGCTTTCTGAATTTCCCCGTTGTAAAGCTTATGCAGACACATATCGATAAGCCGTGTTTTGTTGAAAACGATGCAAATGCTGCGGCTTACGGTGAGTTTGTTGCAGGCGCGGCAAAGGGCGCAAACGATGCCGTGTGCATAACACTGGGCACGGGCGTTGGCGGCGGTATAATCATAAACGGCAAAATATATTCGGGCTTTAACTTTGCAGGGGCAGAGATAGGTCACACCGTCATAGACCCCAACGGGCCCGAGTGCACCTGCGGCAGAAAAGGCTGCTTTGAGGTGTTCTCTTCTGCAACGGGCTTGGTAAGAATGACAAGAGAAGCCATGCTTGAGCATAAAGACTCGATAATGTGGAAGATGAACGAGGAAGACGGCAAGGTTTCAGCAAGAACGGCATTCAACGCCATGCGCGCAGGCGACAAGGCAGGCAAAGAGGTCGTTGACAAATACATAAAGTACCTTGCGTGCGGCATAACGAATACTATAAACATCTTTCAGCCCGATATACTGTGTATAGGCGGCGGCGTTTGCAATGAGGGTGATCCGCTTTTGCTGCCTCTGAAAGAACTTGTCGCGAAAGAGATATACACCAAAAATTCCGAAAAGAACACCGATATAGTTATTGCAAAGCTTGGCAACGATGCAGGCATAATAGGCGCGGCGTTTTTGGGCAGAAATAAAGAAAAGTGATCAATAATCGAAAGGTTGGTATACATCATGGGATTTAAAGTTAAAAAAACACCTAAGCAAAGAATTGTGGGAACGCTGCTTTTGCTGCTGTTTCTGTTTTTGGCGTTCTGCATAATCTATTTTATGACATTCTTCTTTACGCTGGCTTCTAATACTCACGAGGGCGAAAAGCTTATCGAAAGCGACTGGAAGATAGTTGTGACCGAAAGCGGCTACGGCTATCAGGCACCGCAGGGAATAACCTTCACATTCAAAGATAACGGACGTTTCTCAATAAAGTATGACGACGGCAAGAAGATAGCAAGCGGTTTTTATAAGATAGATGTTGAAGAAGGCGACCAAATAACACCTTCCAGCGGCAAGATAAAACTGCTGATGCTGCCGTTTGCGCAGAATTTTCCCGAAGAATGGGATATGAGCGAGCTGAGAAGCGATATTGATTTCAAGTTTGTTTATACCCGGGAGGATCGCGACGGCAATATAATCTATCGTGACAATGACAACACCGTTATGAGCGATACGCTGGAATTTCAGACCACGGGCGAAATATTCAGAATAGTCCGCGAGGGTTCTGAAGAAGCAGAAGCCGTCGTAACATCTAAGTAAGAACATTAAGATCATGAAAATTCTTTTAAAGAATATGCGCATTGCAGACCCGATTTTGCACCTTGGCGGCGTTTATGATATACTGATACAAGATGGCAGGATACAGAGCGTTTTGCAGGCAGGGGAAAGCGATACCGCGGCAGACAAAGTGATAGACGGCAATGGCAGACTTGTTGCCTGTGCAGGGCTTGTTGATATGCATGTGCACCTGCGCGACCCCGGGCTTACCTATAAAGAAGACATCATAACCGGCACAAATGCCGCAAAAGCAGGCGGCGTTACCGCAGTTTGCTGTATGCCAAACACAAAGCCGACGATCGACAGCTGCGAAACGGTCGAGTATATTTTGAACAAGGCAAAGGGCATCGGCGTTAAGGTCTACCCCGTTGCGGCAATTACCAAAGGTCTTTCGGGCAAAGAGCTTTGCGACTATGACGAGCTGAAAAAGTGCGGCGTTATTGCCATTTCTGACGACGGCAGACCTGTTGAGAACGCAGAACTTATGCGGCAGGCTCTTGAAAAGTCGGTGGATAATGGTCTGTGCGTTATCTCGCATTGCGAGGATCTCAGTATCATAAACGGCGGTATAATAAACAAGGGCAAAGTGTCACAAATGCTCGGCGTAAAGGGTATGGACAGAGCCTCGGAAGATTATATTACAGCCCGTGAGATCGCCTTGGCGGCTTCCTGCAAAGCGCATATACACATAGCGCACGTTTCAACAAGGGGCTCGGTAAATATAATCCGCGCCGCGAAAAAAGACGGCGTGAACGTGACCTGCGAGACCTGCCCCCACTATTTTGCATATACCGAAGAAAAGCTGCTTGCGCGTGATGCAGACTACAGAATGAGCCCACCGCTGCGTGAGGAAGATGACAGAGCGGCAGTTGAGCAGGCAGTTGCAGACGGCACTATAGACTGCATTGTGACAGACCACGCGCCGCATTCAAAAGAGGATAAGGCTGATTTTCTTACCGCGCCAAACGGCGTTGTTGGGCTGGAAACATCGCTTGCCGCAGCGCTTACTTTTCTTTACCATACCGGCAAAATGCCGCTTGAAGATATAGTTATGAGAATGTCTGTAAAGCCGCGTGAAGTTTTAGGTCTTGAAAGGATATGCTTTAAAAGCGGCTGCACTGCCGATATAACCGTGTTCGACCCCGACGAAGAGTGGACGGTAGAGAAGGAAAAGCTGCACTCAAAATCCAAAAATTCGGTATTTAAAGGCGAGCATTTCAAGGGCAGAGCAAAATACACCATTACAGACGGCAACATTATTTTTGAAAGATGAAAAGGAGAAAACACCATGTCATTTGACAGACTTATCGAAAAGATAGTTAAAATGCAAAACCCCACGGTAGTTGGTCTTGACCCCAAGCTGGAGTACGTTCCCGAATATATACGCAAAAAGGCAATTGCAAAATACGGCAAGAGCTTTAAGGGCGCGGCAAAGGCTATACTTGCATACAACAAGGGAATTATAGACGAAATTTACGATATTGTTCCTGCAATAAAGCCGCAGGCAGCTTATTATGAAATGTACGGCTGGGAGGGCGTTAAGTGCCTTGCAAAAACAATAGCATACGCCAAAGAAAAGGGTATGTTTGTTATAACCGACGGCAAGCGAAACGACATCGGCGCGACCATGACAGCCTATACGGCGGCGCACCTTGGCTTTACAGATATTGAGGGTGATATGGCGCAGGCTTTTGGCGCTGATGCACTGACGGTAAACGGCTACCTTGGCACTGACGGCATTTCACCGCTTTTAGAAGTCTGCCGCGAGAATGACAAGGGTATTTTCGTACTTGTAAAAACCTCAAACCCCTCCAGCGGAGAATTGCAGGACAGACTGCTTGACAGCGGCGAGAGCGTTTATGCCGCTATGGGAGCAATGTGCGAAAAATGGGGCGCTGAGGCTATGGGCAAGCTTGGCTATTCGTCGGTCGGCGCGGTAGTCGGCGCTACATACCCCGAGCAGCTTGAGCAGATGAGAAAAGCTTTACCGAATACCTTTTTCTTAGTGCCCGGCTATGGCGCACAGGGCGGCGGCGCGCAGGGCGTTGCAAAAGCGTTTGATGAAAATGGTCTCGGCGCAATAGTAAACTCTTCTAGAGCGGTAATGCTCGCATACAAAAAAGAAGAGTGCGACGAGCACGACTATGCAAAAGCCGCACGCAGAGAAGTTATAAGAATGAAAGAGGATATAGTTTCGTATCTGCCGAAAATATCTCTTGAATAAACGTTCATCACGGGCGGGGCATTGCTTCGCCCTTTGTTATAAAAAGGAATGATAAAATGTACAGACAGGGTAAATATCAGATAGTTAGCAAAAAGGCGCTGGCAAAGGGCATTTTTGATATTGAAGTTTGCTGCCCCGAAATAGCCGCCGAAGCGCAGGCAGGGCAGTTTGCTCAAATAGCCGCAGAGGGCTTTTTTCTGCGCAGACCTATCTCAATATGTGAGATAAACGGTGACAGAGGCACTATTCGCTTTGTGTTTGAAGTAAGGGGCGGTGGTACAGAAAAGCTTTCACAGCTGAACACGGGCGACCTTATCGATATCATCGCGCCGCTTGGCAACGGTTTTAAGTATGCAGACGGCGGCAAAGCAGTATGTGTGGGCGGCGGTATAGGTGTGCCGCCGATGCTCGGCATTGCGCAGCTTTACGGCAAAAACGCCACATCGATCTGCGGTTTTAGAAATGCCTCTGCCGCTATTTTGCAGGATGATTTTGAAAAAGCAGGCTGTAAAACATTGCTTTGTACCGACGACGGCTCGGCAGGCATAAAAGGCTTTGTTACCGATGCTTTAAAGCAAGAGATCGAAAGCGAAAAGCCCGATATAATATACGCCTGCGGCCCTATGCCTATGCTGAAAGCGGTGGCAAATATCGCCGAAGAAAACGGCATAGAATGTGAGGTTTCTTTAGAGCAGCGAATGGCGTGCGGCGTGGGTGCGTGCCTTGTGTGCGCCTGCCTTACCGTGAAAGACGGCAAGCAGATACATTCGCATGTGTGCAAAGACGGCCCTGTGTTTGACAGCAAGGAGGTGGTTTTCGGTGAGTGATCTGAAAGTAACTGTGGCAGGGGTGCAGTTTAAAAACCCCGTAATACCTGCAAGCGGCACTTTCGGCTATGGCAGAGAGTACGAGCAGTTTTATCCGCTTTCAAAGCTCGGCGGAATTTCGGTAAAAGGCACTACCTTAGAGCGGCGTGAGGGCAACCCTGCGCCGAGAGTGGCAGAAACACCTTCGGGAATGCTGAATTCAGTGGGTCTGCAAAACGGCGGTGCGGATAAGTTCATAAACTATGAATTGCCGAATCTTTCAACCAAAAACACCCGAATAATCGCAAATATTGCAGGCGCGACCATTGAAGACTGTGCCACACTTGCCTCTATGCTGAATGGTACTGCTGTAGATATGATAGAGCTGAATATTTCATGCCCCAACGTAAAGCACGGCGGCGCGGCGTTCGGCACTTGCTGTGATACCGCAGCGCAGATAACCGCGCAGGTAAAGAAAGCCACCGACAAACCGCTTATGGTAAAGCTTTCTCCCAACGTTACCGATATTGCAGAAATAGCTAAAGCTGTTGAAGCGGCAGGGGCAGATGCCCTCTCACTGATAAATACCGTGCTGGGTATGCGTATTAACATAAAAACACGCCGACCCATACTTAAAAATAACGTCGGCGGTCTTTCGGGCCCTGCGGTTTTCCCTATTGCAGTAAGAATGGTGTGGCAGGTGTATAACGCAGTAAAAATACCCATTATAGGCATGGGCGGCATAGCGAGTGCAGAAGATGCGATAGAAATGATGATGGCAGGCGCGGCGGCTGTGCAGGTTGGCGCGGCAATTTTTGCTGACCCGTTTGCGCCGCTTAAAATAATAGACGGCATGGATAAATGGTGCGACGAAAACGGTGTCAAGAGCATCTCCGAGATAGTAGGCACCGTTAAACCGTGGTAAAGGAGCGGCTGTAATATGAAGATAATGGCTGTTGATTACGGCGACGCGCGAACAGGCGTGGCAGTGTGTGACAGAACGGAGTTTTTAGCTTCGCCCGTTGGCACGGTGGAGGAGAAAGACCCTGCCATTCTTGCAATGAAAATTGCCCACCTTGCAAATGAATACGAGGTCGGCGAGATCGTTATAGGCTACCCCGTTAATATGAACGGCACGGTAGGCCCTAGGGCAGAAAAATGCAAGGCGTTTGCATCGCTGGTGGAGTCTGTGACCGAACTGCCCGTCAGGCTGTGGGACGAGCGCTCAACGACAGTAGAAGCGCACGGATACCTGAATGCAACGAATGTACGCGGCAAAAAGCGCAAAGCGGTGGTAGATACCGTTGCCGCAACGATAATTTTAGAGAGCTATCTTGAATACAGAAACAAGAAAAAACAGGGTGGAAAGCTATGAGCCGCTGCGAGTATTGTTCAAATTATGTCTACGACGAGGACAGCGATTGCTATGTCTGCATGGTGAATTTGGACGAGGACGAAATGTACAGATATTTAAGTACGCCGAATTACGACTGCCCTTACTTCTCGCTTGACGACGAGTACGGCGTTGTAAAGCACCAGAACTAGCGAGGTGAGTTTGCATGCTTAAAAAATTTTGCGCGGTGTTTCTTGCTTTTTTGATTGCGCTGAGCGCCGCCGCCTGCTCGAACGGTGACAGCTCTCAAACTTCAAATAGCACGGCGGAGGTAACGACCTTGCCTGCGAATGAAAGCGAAGAACCTGACGATAGTGCGCCCGATGAAGATGCAGGATATAAGCGAGAACCTATTACGCTTACAGACCTATCACATACCGAAAATGGCGAATATTCACAGCAAAGTGAGGTGTACACACAGCCTCGGCAGAGCGGCATATTCTCAGCTGCCAGCGGCGTTTATGAAAAAGAATTTGAGCTTACACTTTCGGGCGAGGGCGAAATATACTACACCACCGACGGCAGCGACCCTGCAAACAGCGATACTGCCGTAAAGTACACAGCTCCTATAAAAATAACAGACCGCAAAAATGACAAAAATGTCGTCTCTGCGGTTGACCCTTTGCTTATAGATGCGGCGCATAATAATGTAAATTCAACGCGTGACGGCTTTGTGAGCACAGTTTCAGCGCCGACTGACGATGCGGTAGACAAATGCACAGTTGTAAGAGCGGCAGTCAAAAATGCCGACGGCACGTTCACTCAAGCGCAGACGGAAACGTACTTTATCGGCAGTATGTATGAGCATATAAAAGGCGTGGGGGAGAGCAGCCACGCGGCAGGCAATACCCTTGCGGTGATATCAATTAGCGCGGATTTTGACGACTTTTTTGACAGCGAAAAGGGCATATACGTCAAGGGCGATATTTTTGACAGCGCGCTAGAAGATTTCCTGAAAACCAATACGCCCTCCTCGGGTGAAGATGCGCGCAGCCTTGATGCTAACTACAAACAGCGCGGCAGAGAGTGGGAAAGACCCATATCCATTAACTTTTTTGAGACAGACGGCGCGAACACTCAGTGCGTTTTGTCGCAAAACTGCGGCGTGCGCGTGCAGGGTAATTATTCACGCAGCGACCTGCAAAAAGGGCTGCGGCTGTATGCAAGAAAAGAATACGGTGACAACAACTTTAATTACGAGGTGTTCAAGGGTCTTAAAGATGACAGCGGCGAAACGCTTGATAAGTTCAAAACTCTTACACTGCGTGCAGGCGGCAACTGCGCATTTGCGGCAAAATTCAACGATACTTTCTGGCAGTCGCTTTCGACTGACTTGGACTGCGACATGAAAGCCTCACGTCCGTGCGTTGTTTACTTAAACGGCGAATACTGGGGTCTTTACGTTCTTGAAGAAGATTATAAGGAAGACTATTTTGAAGACCACCACGGCGTAAACAAAGACGACGTTGTGCTATACAAAGGCGATGCCGAGACCTACAGTCGCGGCTATAAGCTTGATTTGGGTGACCTGCCCGAGGGCGTTACCGACGAGAGCTACTATTTTTCTGAGCTTGACAGCTTTTTCAAGTCGCATGATAATATTGCTGACGATAAGTCTTTCTACGATTTTTCGCAGCTTGTTGATGTTGATTCCGTCATGGACTATTTTGCGGCGGAGATATGGATAAACAACAAGTGGGACTGGCCGGGCAAAAACTGGTCGATGTGGCGCACCGTGACCAACGACGGCAGCGAGTATGGCGACGGCAGATGGCGCTTTGCGTTTTATGATATGGAGTTTGGCGGCGTGAGCGGCTCAGACGATGCGCGCACCAACACCATTAAAGAGGATAACTATAAAACATATGGGCTGCTGGACACCGGCACAAACAACCCTGCGGTGCTGTGCTTTGCATATCTTATGACGAACGAGGGCTGGCGGAATGAGTTTTATAATACCCTGCGAGGCCTAAGCGACGGCGCATACGGCTACGACAGGGCAAAAGGTCAGCTTGACTGGCTGAAAGACTGCTACTCGCCGCTGTTTGAGCAGTTTTTTGAAAGATATAAGGGCACGGGCAGCGCAAACGATGCCCTCTATGGCGGCTATGCAAGCTATCAGTGCGTGGCAGATTTTCTGGAAAAGCGCAGCGAGCATATCGAAAGCATGATAAAGTGGTGCGACAAGACCTTGGAAAAAATGTACTGATAAATAAAACACACTTCGCTAAAAAAGCAGCGGAGTGTGTTTTTGTGTGGAGTGTGTCTATGTCAAGTGCCTTAAATGCGAACAACATTTATGCCTGATGCGCCGCAGCTTCCTGCCAGCACCAACGTCTTTGTGGTGACATCGCTTTCGGGCTTGCCGCTCTCGGTATATTCTCTAAAAATAGTGTGAAGCTCTTTTTTGATGTGCCAGTGACACGGTACATACAGCGTTATGCCTGCCGCGGTGCTGTTTATGTTCACTACCGCCTCGCTGCCTGCTATATCGGCGTTGTCAAAGTATATCTTAGCGCCTGCACATGAAACGTTTATGTTCACTTCTTTCAGATTTTTTGAACGAATGTAGCGTGTAATGCCGTTGCAGCGCGTGTTTATGTTTATGACCGATTCGTCCTCGCTTGTGCTGTCAAAGCTGCCCACGCCGCCAAAGTGTGCGCTGTTTTTGGTTTTGCTGTTGTACCATGAGCCCTTTTTCGGAAACAGTATCGTAAAGCCTATCGACAAAAACAACGCGGTTAAAAGCGCAGGCCACGGCGTGAATTTTTCAAGACCCAGCACATCATCAAACAGTATCACTATTATCGCCAGCGGAAACATAATGCCTGCAAAATTGCGCTTTATCGCGCTGCTTATTATAATAGGCAGCAGCAGTACCGAAAATACCGCGCTGAATATGCTTATGCCCTCTATCACACCCGTGTAGTAGAGTATCAGCAGCAAACCTGCGGCAATGAACATTGCACCCCAGTAGTATTTTTTTGCTTTCATAAAAATTTACCTGCCTTTCTGAAAATTCTCGTCCAGCCGCTGCTTGAACGCCTTGTAGTAGCTGCGAGAAACGTATACCTGCTTGTGCGAACCCTCAAACTTTACTAAACTCGACGAGGTTATGTTCTTCTCTATCGAGTATATCTTCGAGGTGTTTATTATCGTGGACTTTGATACCCTGATGAAGTTGTGCGGCAAAACGTCCTCCAGCTCATACAGCCGCAGCTTTATCTGAAAAACATCGTCAGCCGTGTGAGCATCTATTACAGAACCGCTCGTCTCAAAGAAAAGTACCTGATCCAGACCTATGAAAAACTCCGTGTTGTCTTTAAAAAACGACAGCCGCAGTTTGCCGTCATGCTCCGATATTTTCTTTTGCAGAGCCGTAACGCTCTCGTCAAGCTCGCGGCAGCGTATTATGACTTCGTTTTCCTGCAAGCTGTCATCAAGCTGTATAGTAACTTTCACGGCGCCCACTCCCTCGCTCTGATAATAATATACACCAAGCCTTCAAAAAAGTAAATAGCTTTTAACTAACAGGTTAATTTTTAGCCCTGACAGGTAAATATATGTTATCATAAATACGCAGAAAAATCAAGTGCAAAAAATAAGCGACGGAAATTCTCCGCCGCCTGTGTTGTTTACTTGTCAAAGCTGGGGTTGAATGCGTAGAAGTTTTTGGAGTCCAGCATATCCTGCACCATGCGCAAGCCCTCGCCGAAGCGCTGGAAGTGTACTACTTCGCGCTCACGCAGAAACTTTATCGGCTCTCTTACGTCGGGGTCGTCGATAAGGCGAAGCAGATTATCATAGGTAAGGCGCGCTTTCTGTTCTGCTGCAAGGTCTTCCGAAAGGTCTGCAATAGCATCGCCCGTGGACTGGAATATGCTTGCCGAGAATGGTACGCCCGTGGCTGCAACAGGGTATATGCCCGTTGTGTGGTCTACAAAGTATGCGTCAAAACCGCCCTCGTGTATCTCTTTTTCAGAAAGATCTCTCGTCAGCTGGAAAACGATAGCGCTTATCATCTCCATGTGACCCAGTTCCTCAGTGCCTATGTCGGTAAGTATGCCTTGCACCTCGCGGCAGGGGGCAGAGTAGCGCTGGCTGAGATACCTAAGCGATGCGCCAAGTTCACCGTCAGGGCCGCCAAGCTGAGTGATTATAAGCTTTGCAAGCGCAGGGTCGGGGTTCTTGATGTTTACAGGGTGTTCAAGCAGCTTCTGATATTTCCACATTAGTTTTCGCTCCTTTCCCAAGGGAACGCGGTGGTAGCCCACGTCCACTTTTTCTCGTCGTCGCAAACGCCCATAGCGGTGAGCGGACCGTATGTTTTTTCGTAGTCTGCTACAGCCTTTTCAAGCATAGCCTTGTGCTTGCGGTAGTATTCAAGACCATCGGGGCAGTTGGGGTGGCTGTCAAGATACAGAATAACATCGGTCAGAGTAAACTCGCAAGCCTGAATTTTCTTCTGCATAAGCTGTTTGTCAGAGAGTGCCATGCTTTGCGGCCTCCTTTCCGATGAACGGCAGATCAAGGCAGGGGAATATTGTACCCCTCGTCAGCGCAAGATCGTCGTCATACGGTGTTTCCCATTTCTGATAAGGCACATACATCATGCCTATAGGTGTGCTTGCAGGAAACTTAGATACAGGCTCCGGGCAGGGAGCGGCAGCATCTTCGGTGTCCTGCCTGCCGAATAGCTTTTTGGTTATTTCAGCAGCGTTTATGTCCATTGTGTTTCCTCCTTATTAAATGTTGAGCCTTTCGGCTACAAAGTATAATATGTTGCAATTTGGCGAAACGTGCAGATGAGGATATATTCACATAGATAAAAATATTTTAAAAAGCCCTTGATTTTTGCAAAAGGGTATGTTATAATACTAACGTATGTGAATGTTTTAAAGAAACCGGAGGGTAAGTAAATGGGTACAGTTGAGGTTATAATGGGCGTGCTTCTTTTGATATCATGCCTTATAATAGTTGTTGTAGTCCTCATGCAGGACAGCAAAGACCAGGGGCTGACATCTGCAATAGGCGGCGGCTCTTCCGATACGTTCTTCAATAAGAACGAGTCGCGCACAAAAGAGGCAAGGCTCAACAGATGGACAAAATTTGCGGCATTTCTGTTTTTTGCAATAACACTTGCGGTAAACATAATAATACCGTTCTTGCATAAGTAATCAGATACAATGTCAGACAAGCCCATGCGCCAATGCTCATGTACGGTAAGGAAGCAAGCAACCGAAAACAAGAGATAGACCGCCAGCACTACACTATTCCGA